>NZ_VIWW01000002.1:0-600000 GCF_007829885.1 Streptomyces brevispora | reverse complement strand
TCGACCGCATCGCCGCCACCCTGACACCCGCCGGCCGCCCGATGCGCTGGGGACCGGGCCCTGCGGCCCGCACCGCCGGGGTGGCCTTCACCGCGGCCGTGATGACCGGGGCCTTCTTCACCGTGCATCTGCTCGCCACGGACGGCTTCGACTGGCACCTGCTCCTGCCCCTGCTCACGCTGCCGGTATGGATCCACTTCGCGGCCCTCCTCTTCAACTGGCGCGCCACCGCGGACAGCACCGGTCTGTGGCTGACCGGAGCCTGGACCGTACGGCACATCCCGTGGGAACGGCTGCGGAGGGCCGAGTACACCGACCAGGGCAGCATCGAGATACACCGGACGGACGGCAGCACCTGGCACCTGGCCGGGCTTGGAGAGCCGCGCCTCGAACGACGACTGCGACTGCGCCCGTCATATGTCCACATGACCGAGGAGGTCTCAGCTCTGCACGCCCACCCGGAACTGCGGCCTACTGAAGCGAGCCCCCGGCGCGACCGCGGCCTGCCGCTGGGGCCCGTCCTGCTCCTCCTCGTTGGTTTCGCCGTCACGGCCGTACTCATCATGTGAGGGTCTGTCAAACGAGCGGTGTAACTCGGGTTGTTGAGAGTTACTGTCGCCAGTTCTCCGAGGAGTCCAACCGACTGGTGACCTTGTGTGATCGCCAGCGGCATACGGCTCCGTGTCCCGCCGGTCTCCTTGAGAAGGCGGCTGGTGCCCCTGTCGTGGTAGCCGAGAGCGTCCGCGCCGACGGGGCGGGCAGTTCGAGGAGCTGCTGTCGGATGGCGGCACCGCGGGCGGCTGCGACCGGGACGCCGATCCCGCCCATGAGCGCGGGGAGGTGGTCGGGGCGGGCCGGCTGGGGAAGATCCAGCGGGGTGCCTGATTGGTGGCGGCGTCCATGTTGTCGCGACTTGCGATGTACTCCAGCAGCAGGGACGACTGGTGCGGGGGCGGGTGAGGCGGGTTCCCCGAGCCGTAGAAGCGTTGCTTCTCCGTCGCTGAACACGTCGTCGAGCGTCAACTGGACGATGCGGGCGAGGGTTGAGCGGAGAGGAGGACGAGGCCGGTGTCCGCGATCAGCTCCATCCCCGTCGTCCCTGGAGGGCATGCCCACCGGTCTGCCCGGTCGAACCGGGTGCCGTCGGTCAGCGTCTGACGATCCGGTCGAGGACGGTGGCGATGCCGGACTTGACCGCGTCGCGGTGGTGGAGGGGTTCCGCGGGCAGTTCGCTGGTGGGGCGCACGCCCCGGTCGGCGAGGATGTAGAGCAGGCGCAGGGTGCGCAGGCAGTTGCTGATGTGAGCGGGCACGGGGGTGCTGATGCGGTCGGCTCCGAAGCCGTCGGCGATCGGATCCAGCCAGCCGACGGCGTCGCGTTCGCTCAGGTCGGTGCGGGTGAGGACCCGGGCGATCGCCCGGGCCAGGCGGTCGTCCTCCATCTGGTCGTAGACGTGGTCGGTGGGCGCCGTCAGCCGAGCGGCGGCAAGGTCCAGCATCCGCACCGGCGCCACCTCGGGGTGGCGACCGAAGGTGGCAAGCAGGTCCGCGCCGTGCGCCACCGCGTGAAGCCAGCCGAGCGTCTCGTCGTGGCCGCGCAGATCCTGCTCCGCCGGGTACCAGTGCTCGAACGCGTCCACCCAGCTGGCCTTGAAGTCCCCCGCGGCCACCAGCATGTCGAGCACGAGGGGCGCGAAGGTGCGGGCCTCGACCCGGGGGTCGGTGAACCGGGTGGCCATCTCGTTCCCCAGCTCCAGCCGCCGGGACGTCCCGATCGCCCCGCGGGCGATCCAGGTCGCGAGGACGGCGTAGGGCGCGCCGTCCCGGACCAGTGGATCGGGATCTGCCAGGGCACGGGACAGCTCGCGGACGAGGTCATCCATGGGCCGGTCAGCGGGCACGGCACAGTCGGCGGCCTCGACGCTCTTCCAGTCGGTCATGGCGGGCAGAATAGGTCCTTGCCGTTGCCGCGCACCTGCGAGTTATGTCCAGGCATCCATCTCAACCCGTCAACTGCCCGACTGGACTCAGCAGTTCTCGCGTCTTTATCACTCTGCCCGCCGAAGCCGGACTGGGTGATGCGCAGCGGCCCGGTCCAGCGCGTGATCGCCGCGGGTCCGTGACCGGCCGAAGCCAGACCGCTGGTCACGCGGCGCTTGACTGGTGGGCTCGCATATTCAACTGTCGCCAGTTGATCAATCTGGCTCCGGAAAATCACTACTGACCGTGACGCTCCTGGCGGGGGTCTGGGTGTGGAGCCCCCAACGTCGACGGGACGTAGCAACGCGTCGTAATGGCGATGACCGGGCCGTGTTGGCGTCCTTACAGCATCGGGATGCTCCTGGTGAAAGGCCCTGGTCATGCCGCAAATGTCGAAGGTCGAGCTGAGCACCCCCCGACAAGGCGTTGACGGGATATCGGGCGGGAGGGACTGGACAACCGATCGGTCGGGGGCTGCAGCAGCACACTGGGACACCGACGGATTCAGTCCGGCCCGGCACGCCCCGCCGGGCAGAGTTTCCCCACCTATGTTGCGGAGCGGTCCCGTGGTGGGCGGAAGGGCTACGGACGTTTGGGCGATGGGACGTCGAGGTTGTGGACGCGATCAACTGCGCACCCGGCCGAGATGCGGGGCCGGTGTCCGGAGGCGACGGTGGGGGGAGACCAATCCCTACGTCTCCTTGGAGCGTCATGATCGTCAAGATGTTGCATGAGAAGGGTCTGAAGGCCGAGCACGCCTACACGGCGGCGTTCGCCTCGATCGGCCTGTCCGTCGTGTCCTGGTGCGGATCGATGAAGGTCGAGCCGGCCGGCACCGCGCGGGCCGACCGGTGGGGCATCTTCGTCGGCGAATGGGCACCCACCTTCTTCGCCCTCGGCCTGGCCCTGGCGAACTACGAACGCGACCACGACCTCCTCCACCCCATCACCCACTGACCCACTCCACCCTTCCGCAGTAGGGCCCACGGCGGTCCCCCGGTGACCAGAGGCGGCCTCCGGGACCGGCATAGCCGGGCGGAGGTGCGGGCTGTCGAAGCGGGGGCGAGGATCGAGAGTGCGGACGGCAGCTCCGGGTCCACCCCCGCCGAGCGGTCCGGCCCGCTTGGTTCGAAACCGCTGGGCATGGAGGTACGTGATGCCGAGGCCGTTGTGGGCCGGTGCGATCAGCTTCGGGCTGGTCACGATTCCCGGTGAAGATCGTGTCCGTGCCGAGGACCACGACGTCCACTTCCACCGGGTCCATCTCGCGGACATGGGCCGGGTGCGGACGCGGAAGGTGTGCGAGCTCGACGACCAGGTCGTCTCCCAGGACGAGATCGGCAAGGGCTACGAGGTCTCCACGGGCGAAACCGTCACGGTGACGGACGAGGAACTGGAGCAGATGCCGCTGCCGACGGCGAAGGCGATCGAGATTGTCGCGTTCGTTGACGCCGGCATCATCGATCCGGTCCGCATCAGCGACAGCTACTACCTCGCGGCCGACGGACAGGTCGCTGCCAAGCCCTACACCCTCCTGCGTAAAGCCCTGGAGCGGTCCTCGAAGGTGGCCGTCGCGAAGTTCGCCTGGCACGGCCGCGAGCGACTTGGCCTGCTCCGGATCCGGGAGGGCGCGATCATGCTGCATTCCATGAAGTGGCCCGACGAGGTCCGCAACCCGCAGGAGCTGGCGCCCAGAGCCGTTGAGGTGGGTGATGAGGAGATCGAGCAGGCACTCCAGCTGCCATATGCGGGGAACTCGGCCGGACGGTCCCCGGTGGCCACGCCCAGCAGGAAGCGGCCCCCCGAGAGGTGGTCGATGCTGGACGCGGCCTTGGCGGTGTCCAGTGGGTGGCGCAGCGGCAGCACGACGCTGGAGGTGCCCAGGCTGATGCGCTCGGTCGTGGCGGCGAGGTAGCCGAGGTACGCCCAGGTGTCGAAGACCTGGCCGGTGTCGCCGAAGGTCGGGTCGAGCAGGGGAACGTCCCGGACCCACACGGAGGCGAAGCCCGCTCGCTCCGCCTGCTGGATCAGGCCGACGTGGTCGTCGAGGGCCGGGACCGGGCCGCTGAACCCCTCCAGCGGGGTGATCACGCCGAGGGTCATGCGCCCCTGGCTGAAGGCCTGGCGCAGACCGGGGTGGTTCGAGAAGGGCGGCTGGTGGTCGCCCTGGACGTCGATGGCTGCTGTCTGGTTCATGGCACTCACGCTAGGAATTGACATCGATGTGAAGGTCAAGCCGAGCGGGATTGAGGTGGGTCACTTCGGCGTGTTCGCGTGCGCTTCGGCCCGCATGGGCCGGGAGTCCGGTGGCCGCGTCATGCCGTCATGGTTCCGGCGAGCCGTCGGGGCGCGGACAGCATCCGGGCCTGCTCGTCCTCGGGGTGGCAGGAGTGACGGCCTTCACCGCCGGCCGCCTCGGCGAGGTAGCAGCGGATGGCGTCGCGGTTGCGGGCCAGGGTGTCAATGCGCTCCTCGATGTCGGCGAGTTCCCGGGTGAGCTTGGTGACGAGCTCGGCGTCGACGATGGGGCGCACCTCACTGCCCGCCCCCTGGAAGCAGGGCACGATCTCCCGGATCACCTCGGTGCCCAGGCCCGCCTTGAGCAGGGCGCGGATCTGCTCGACGCGCTCGACGGAGCCCTCGCCGTGGCGCGGGCCGCCGACGCCGCCGGCTACCACCGCTACTGGATCGCCGAACACCGCAACGCGAACGCGCTCGCCTCGTCCGCGAACGCCTCCCGGACCATGAGCGACACTCGTCACCCTTGCGGAACGGCATGAGGTCGACGACGGAGAGGTGTTCGCCTCGCACTTCGCGCCCGACCAGCTGCTGCTCGCGCTGGACACCTACCGCTCCCACTTCCGCCCGTCGGCGGTCCCCGGTCGGCTCGCAGCAGCGTGCCGTGCTGGAGACCGTGGCCGCCGCCACGGCGTAGCCGGGTCGCCGGGCCCCGGGCAAGCCCCCTCGCGCGGAAGGGCTTGCCCGGCCCGGACGTCAGCGGCCGGCGGGCTCGGGGTAGCGCCGACGGCGCCGGTCCGGGTCGTCGACGCCGATCTCGTACCAGGGCTCGCCGCGCTGGAGCCGGGGCAGGGCGTTCACCCACACCGCGATGGCGATGCCCCGCACGTCGGCGGTGAGTGCGTGGAGGCGGTTGTCGAGGAGGTGCTCCGCCCCGCAGGAGCTTCCGGTGACGAATCAGACCTTGACATGAGAATTCTCGATTGAGAGGCGAAAACCGATTGGATCACTGCTCGGTCAGGGGTTCAGGCGGCTGTGGCGGACATGCCGCCATCGATGGTGACGATGACTCCGGTGGTGTAGGCGGAGCGGTCCGAGGCGAGAAAGGCCAGCATGTCGGCGATCTCACGGGGTTTCGCGGACCGCCCGAGCGGCAGATCGGACATGAGCTCACTGCTGGAAGGCGGCTAGGGCGTGTGTGAAGTTCGGATCTCCTTGGCTCAGAACCGCACCGCAGCACGACTCAGTTCTGGCGTACCACAGGCACCGATTCACAGCCGCGCAGCCGGGCGTCCTTGCGTGCCTGACCCGGCGACTTCCCGCTGCCCACCGCCCGGCCGTCGACGACCGCGAGCCAGTCGTCCTGGGACAGGTCCGCCCGCAGCGCGTCCAGACCGGTCGGTTCGAGGGCCTGGAGCAGAACCGGGTCGGGGGCCGTGGGGGTGTCTGCCGCCGCCGGGCGCGGTGTTCCCGCTCGCCACTCGGCGGTGGTCCGCTCGCCCGACCTGGCGCGTGACCACAGCACGTGCTGGAGCACGATCAGTGGTCCCAGTGCCGTGAGGAGCGGGAACGCCCCCGTCAGCACTCCCAGGCCGAACAGCAGGCTGACGCTCGCCGACACCGCCACTCCGACTCCGGCCGCGAGAAGACCCGCGGCCCGCCCGAAGGCCTTGAGCGCCACCAGCGGGAAGAGCACCAGGAGCAGCAGGTCGCCCAGTCCGAGCGCCACCGGTGGTCTGCCCTGGGTGACCGCCAGCAGCGGGGCGAACGGCAGTCCCATGACCTGGGCCGCGAACCGGTCCATGACGGAGGTGAGTCCGGTCGCCACCATGTCGTAGCAGCAGAGCACCCCCGCAAACCACGTCGCGTGGACAGAGCGCATCCCGCTCTGCGCCCACATGTTGGCCACTCCCACCACGGCGACGGCGAGCAGGACGTCGGTCAGGGCCGTCACGGCGACCGGCAGGTCCGCGAGCGCGCACGCGGCGGTGGCGGCCACGGAGACCGTCGAGGCGAGCCAGGCCCGCCCGCCGCCGATCAGCGGCGCGAGGGTGAACTGGAGCGCCGCGCAGAAGGTCAGGCCGAAGACGACGGCCACCAGGGTCCGGGGCATGGCCAGATACGCCAGGGGAGCCGCCACCACGACGGCGGTCATCACGGCGACGTCGGGCAGTTCGTACTTGCCGACCGGGGGCCGGGGCATCCGGACGCGCGCGAAGTAGACGGCACCCGCCGCCGTGATCGCGGCGACCGCGCCGTTGAGGCCCACGAGGGCGACGGCGGTGCTCACGCGGGGCTCGCGACGCGTACGGCGGCGGGGCGGGCCGACTCGAAGGTGTGCTCGCGCAGGTCGGCGCGGACCGGGCCGGTCGGCGGCAGCGTGGCCGGATCGTCGTGGAGCACGATGCCCTCCAGCGCGAGGCCCGCCGCTGTGGCCCGCTCCTCCAGTCTGCCGAGGAGGGCGGCGGCGGGCAGTTGGCGGACCAGGACATGGAGGACGGAGCCCCCCGGGCGGTCGGCCAGGGCGTAGCGCGCGGGCAGCGGGACGTCCGGCTCGGACTCCAGCAGGTTCAGCACCGACCGGGTGGGTACGGCGATGCTTCGCGGACCCGACCAGCGGCCGAGTACGGGCGAGGTCGCGGGCAGGTGGGCCAGCTCGCAGGTGGGCTCGACCTTGGGGCGCCCGACCAGGTCGCCGGTCGCGTAGCGCAGCAGCAGGGTGCAGTCCCGGTAGGGGACGTACGGCGTCTGCACGATGATGCCGACGGAGCCCGGCGGCGTCGGCTCGTGTGTCACGGGGTCGAGTATCTCCAGGTGCCCGAACTCGGTGGTGTGGTGAAGATGTCCCTCGGCGCACGGCGTACCGCCCGAGGGGACGCTCTCGGTCATCATGTACGCCGTGGCGATCCGGGCGCCCAGGGCGGCCGCGGCCCGCTCCCGCAGCGGGTCGGAGAGCACCTCACCGCCGACGCCGATGGATTCCAGGCCGAAGTCCGACGCGTGCCAGCCGTTCCTCTCCGCTTCCTGGACGAGGGCGGAGAGATAGGACGCGGAAACCGTCAGATGCGTGATCTGGGGGGCCTTGCCCCGCAGGCCGAGCGGGGTGGCCAGCCGGTCGAGCGCCACGGCCGGGTCCACGGTGCCGATCTGGATGAAGGAGGCGCCGATGCGGGTCACCGACTCCTCCACGTTGAGCAGCGGCAGGGTCGCCCGGGAGCAGCCCGCGTACGCCATGGTGTGGCGGGGCCGCAGGCCCATGCCGAGCACGGCCGAGACGGTACTCATGGCAACCGAGATCTCCACCTCGTCCCGGGAGAACCAGACGGCGGTGGGGGTGCCGCTGGTCCCGGTGGTGAGCGCCATCAGCGCGGGAGTGGAGGCGGCGGACACGAAGGCGGCCGGCAGACCGCGCAGGGCTTCTTTGGGCGTGACCGGTACGCGGTTCCATGTCTCCGGGGTGAGGGTGCCCGGGTCGAGTCCAAGGACGTCGAAGGTCCGCCGGTAGTGGGCGGTGTGCCGGGCGGCGGCCACCGCGGTGGCCCGCAGGCTGCGCTCCGTGACGGTCCGTCGTACGGCGGGGTCGACAGCCCCTGCCTGGCCGGGGAGCAGAGCCGAGTCCGCCCCCGGCTCGCCGAACTCGGCCAGGGTCGCGATCAGGTCGCGGGCTATGCGTTCCAGGTCCTGCGGGCGGATGCGGCGGTTGCGGAGGATCGCCATGCCGTACCGGAGCTGACTGAGGGCGGTGCCGAACAAGGGGCCTCCTGATGCCTGGACCGGGTCTTCTTCCCGGTCCAGGCCGGGGCCGAGCGTCAGACCATGCTGGCGAACATGGCCGCGGTGAGCGTGCTGAACGCGTACTTGACGTAGTGCTTGACCATGATGGATCTCCCTTGTTTCGCGCCGCCCGGGGACGGCTGGGCTCCTGGTGGTGCACTCCCGACCGGGGGCGGTCGTTCGATGAACGCGACTTTAAGGCAAGGCAATTGACCGATCAACGGTTTCTCCCGACGACCTGGATTCGCGGTGGCCTGGCGCCAGGAACGGCCGCGGGCCCCGGGAATCGTTCCCGGGACCCGCGGTTCGTACTGCTTCGCTTCGGCCTGGTCAGTGGCTTCGCTTCCGCCTGGTCGGCGGCGCGGCGCCAGCACCTGCCGCAGCACGTCGTGCACGTACGTGGTTCGGGTGCTTGCCCGAGAAGCGGTCCGGGAGAGGGCCGCTCACCGTCACCGGGACGTCCACGCTGGTGTGGCCCGACGTGGTCCAGTCGATGGTGAACGTACGGTCGCTGCCGCGGATGCTGAACGGGCCGTCCTCGGCCGAGATCGCGTCCCCGGACTCGTCGGTGGCGTCGTTCTCCTCGACCGCGAGACCGCCGGTCTCGTGGTCGCCCGTCACAACGAGCAGGGTGTCGGGGTGCGTCGCCACGTAGGCGCGGGCGACCGCGACGGCCTTCTCCAGCTGCTGCATGGACTGGAGGACGCGCGTGCCGTCGTTGGAGTGCGCGAACTCGTCGGTGCCCTCCTTCCTCGACCACGAGGAAGAAGCCCTTCTTGTTCTTGTCCAGGCTGCCCAGGGCCTTGCTGACCATGGTCCCGAGGTCCACGACCGGGCTGTAGACGTCGGCCCGGCCCTGTACTGCCCACCCCGAAAGACCGTGCCCTGTACGGGTGTCCGCCGGCTTTCAACCGTCGTAGACACCCCGGCACAGCTGAACCTGCTGCGATCCCGGGGCCCGCTGACCAGGTCAAACCCAGGAAAAAATATCAGCACATGAATGCTGTGATGCGGTTCTTGTTCGCCGCGGTGACGATTAAAGAGGCTGTGAGGAAGAGCAGGTATTCCGATTACGGGCGGATCGATATCGAGCAGAACCCGATTTGACGCTGATCGCAGAAGCGATGGAGGGCCCCTATTGAGGTGCCCTCCATCAGAATGAGGCCAGGGCTCAGTTCGGCCAGGCGCTCCGGTGGCCCGCCGAGCGGTCAGGCCTCCTTGGAAGGTGCCCTCCCCCTGGACCGACAGAACCCCTCGGCCAGGTTCATCGTCCCAGGTCAGGAAGGCACTTCCGTGTTCCGCCCCCAGCCGGCCGTACCCAAGTGGAACGGCGAGGCCAGAGAGCTCCATGATCTTGGACGCCGCCTGTCACGTTCCGGGCCTCGCCGCTGTTACCTGACGGGCCGCCATGAACAGAGGGTTATCCGACTCCACCGAAGCCCTGACGATACGGGTCGCACCATCTTCGCCACGCCCGGAATTCTGCCTTTCGCCGACGCTTCGAAGCACCCGTTCGGCGGTGGCCGGATGATCAAGGCGAAAGGATTCTTCCCTTTCTTCTCACAGTCTCACGCCGGGAGGCGGTACCGGCTCCCGGCGTGAGGGCACTCTGGTATTCCCGCTCCGCACCCGTGTCGCAAAACACGAACCGGTAGGGTCCGTTCCTGCGGCGCCTGAGGTAGCGGCTCCTCTTGAGGGCGTGCGCGAATTCCGCTGATGTCCGTAGATGTGACGACCGTACGCCTCGGGCATTTCCACGCCCTCACGCACCCCTCTTCCGGTGACGCAGAAATGCACCCTCAAATGTCCAGCGCTCATCGAACAGTTGAGGGTCGAGAAAAGAGACTGCATCATTCCCTACAGGAGTAGGCCCCCTCGATGAAACCGAACATCAGTGGCGCGTTTCCATGGCGTGCCATCACTACCTGGCTCACGGCGGCCGGTGTTGCGGCAGCTGCGGCCGTGGCCCTCACCCCAGCACAGGCCCTTGCGGTCGCGAGCCCCGTCCCTCTGGGAACGGCGGACAGCTACGCGGTGCTGGCCGGCCAGTCGGTCACCAACACCGGTCCGTCCGTGATCACCGGAGACCTCGGTGTGAGCCCGGGAACCGCCGTCAGCGGCTTCCCGCCCGGGATCGTGAACGGAGCCATCCACTCGGCGGACGCACCCGCGCTCCAGGCCCAGACGGACCTGACCACGGCGTACAACAATGCCGCGGGACAGGCCCCCGACTCCAGCATCGCCGGTGACCTCGGTGGTCTGACGCTGACTCCAGGTGTCTACAAGGCCTCCAGCTCGATCGGCCTCACCGGTACGCTCACGCTGGACGCGCAGGGCGATCCCAACGCGGTGTGGATCTTCCAGGTCGGCTCGACGCTGACGACGGCCTCGGCCAGCCGTGTGCTGCTGGTCAACGGCGCGGCGCCGTGCAACGTGTTCTGGCAGATCGGCAGTTCCGCGACGCTCGGGACCGACACCACCTTCGTCGGCAACATCCTGGCGTTGACATCGATCGGAGCCAACACCGGGGCGTCGATCGACGGCCGGGCGCTGGCCCGCAACGGCTCGGTGACCCTGGATACCAACCGGATCACCCGCTCGACGTGCGCCAACGGCACCACGGGCGGCACCACGACCGGCACGACGACCGGCACGACGACCGGCACGACGACCGGCACCACCACGGGTACCACGACCGGCACGACGACCGGCACCACCACGGGCACCACGACCGGGGCCTTGGGTGGCGTCCTCGGCGGCGTCCTCACCGGCGGCACCACGTCGGGCACCACGACCGGGGCCTTGGGTGGCGTCCTCGGAGGAGTCCTGACCGGCGGTACCACTGGAGGCGGCCTGATCGCCGGGACCACCGGCGGCACGGGCAGCACCACGGTGGGCAACACCTCGGGGAACATCGCCGGGAACACGGGAGGGATCACCTCCGGGAACACGGCGGGGAACACGACCGGCGGCGGTAACGGCGGCCACCCGGGGAAGCCCACCGGGCACCCGAAGCCGCACCACCACGCCAAGCCCACCGGGCACCCCAAGCCGCACCACCACGCCAAGCCCTGCATGTGCGAGAAGCACCCCAAGCCGGTCAAGCACCACCCCGCCAAACACGAAAAGGCGCACGACAAGAAGCACACCGAAGAACACACGAAGAAGCACGACAAGAAGTGCTCCTGGGACAATGACTGCAAGGCCGCCAAGGTCTAGTTGAATCGCGAGCCGCCCGGCGCGCAGTACATCCTTCTGCGCGCCGGGCGACCGTGCTCACCAGCCCCGAAGACCGAAAACCATGAGTCCCTAAGACCATGAAATACGGAACCACATGAGCATCAAAGATACCTGCTACGGAAAAGCGCCGGGTGCGAAAGGTGACAAGGGCG
This sequence comes from Streptomyces brevispora, assembly GCF_007829885.1. Lineage (NCBI taxonomy): Bacteria > Bacillati > Actinomycetota > Actinomycetes > Kitasatosporales > Streptomycetaceae > Streptomyces > Streptomyces brevispora. Next base: position 588,617 of record NZ_VIWW01000002.1, on the reverse strand, counting down.
GAGAGGATCCGCAGATCACGAGAGAAGAAACCGGCACACCGGAGATGATCACGGAGACTCCAAGGCGCACCAGAATCTTGAAGGCGATTACCGCCGTCGCCACGCTGTTTCTTCTGGCGGTCTCGCTGACCCACGTCCTTCTCGTATTTCTGCACGTTGCCCCGGCCAACAGCGTCTCGCAGCGCTACAACAAGCAGATCAATGCCTGGGTCTACCCCTTGTTCGAGCAGAACTGGCGTCTTTTCGCACCCAACCCCGAATCGGTCAACTACCGGATCTCGGCACGGACCATGCGGACGTCCGCAGACGGCACGCAGCAGGTCAGCGACTGGTTCGACCTGTCCGCCGTGGACGACTCCGCCGTCCGGCACAGTGTCTTTCCGAGCCATACGGAGCAGAACATGCTGCGCCGGGCGTGGTCCTCGTACCTCGAACTGCACGGCGGGGACGACCAGCCCCACTCGCGCCGTGCCTGGATGATGCAGCAGTACCTGAGCAACATCTCGGCCCAGCGCGTCGCCGCGCACCGGCACGGCTCGTTCGATGACATCCAGCTACGGGTCACCGTGCGCCCCGTACCGGCGTCCGCAGGGGGAGCGGGTGTCCGGCCCGCTGCCGCCTCCGCGCCGGACAACACCCGGTACCTGCCGTGGTGGAAAGTGACGTGGAAGGTGGCCCCGTATGCCGGCTGAACAGGGACTACAGGCTCCGGGTACACCGCATCCGTACCCTTCTTCTCCGCCACCGGTCGACGCCGGTCGGCGGGTACGTGGGCAGGCGAGTGTCCAGCGCACAATGAACGCCCTGCGTACCGCCATGACCGAGCAGCCCCACTCGCTCCACGCGACCGCGGCACTGCGCATCGGGTACGGGTTCCTCTACCTCGCCTTCCTGCTGCGGGAGTTCCCGCACCGGGACGAGATCTGGGGGCCCGGCTCCCCCTGGACACCCGCGCTGGCCGGTGAACTCTTCAACCAGACCGGCTGGTCCAGCATCCTCACGCTGTCCGACAGCCGGCCGTACTTCGAGGTCTGCTACCTCCTCGCCGTGGTGACGTCCGCACTCTTCCTGCTGGGATGGCGTACACGGGTCGTGTCTGTGGTCTTCGCGGTCGTGGTGGCGTCCTTCCATGCGCGTTCGATCTTCATGACGGACGGCGGGGACAACCTCATCCTCCTCATGGCCTTCTATCTCTGTTTCACCGCCTGTGGACGCCGCTGGTCCCTCGACGCCCGCCGGGCCGGGAAGCGGGGAACGCTGAAGGCGGTTGCCGTCCCGGCACGGCGCCCCGTACCGGGCTGGCTGCGCGATCTCGACCTCGCGCGGCGGCAGTTGGCGACGGTGCTGCACAACTGCGCCCTGTTCGTCATCGCGGCCCAGGTCTGCCTGCTGTACGGATCCGCCGGGCTGTACAAGGTCCAGGGCAGCCTCTGGGGCAACGGAACCGCGATCCACTACGTACTCAACCTCGACCTGTTCCGGCCGTGGCCGACGCTCTCCGTCCTGGTGGACCGGCTTCCGATGCTGATCGCCGTCGCCAGCTACCTGACCGTCCTGCTTCAGGTGGCCTTCCCGTTCGTGCTGTTCAGCCGGGTCAAGTACGTCGTGCTACCCCTGCTCATTGGCATGCATGTGGGCATCGCCGTGCTCATGGGCCTGCCGCTCTTCTCCGGCGCCATGGTCGTCGCCGACGCCGTGTTCCTTCCCGACCGGTTCTACGGGTTCCTCGGACGGGGGCTGAGCCGCACGTTCCGGCGGGCCGATCCGGTAGCCGCACCGACCGCTGACGCGCCGTCCACTCCCGTCCCGAGGCAGCCGCGCCCGGAGGACAGCCACCCCGAGCACCGTCCCGGCAAACCGGTACTCGCCCTCGAAGGGGCGGACGAGCATCCTTGACCGGACCTCGCCGGCCAGTGCGGCAGCACCCACCGCGCACCAGCCACCGCCGGTACCGGGTCGAACGGGCACTTCTGGACCGCGGCCGCGCAGAGAAGTTGCGCAAGCACGGCACGCTCGCGGTCTCGGCGCTGCCCGCGTCCGGCCGGGAGCGCAAGGGGTGAGGTGACCGGTCATACGTCCTTGTTTCGCTCCAGGTGCTCCGTCCGACCCGGGAGCGCAAAAGGTCCACGTGCAGCCCGAGGTGGCCACGAAGATGACCGCGGCCAGAACTTCACGGTCACCAGCCCAACGTCGGCCCCCGCCCTGCGGCCGCCTCACCTCCGGGGGCGGCACCACCCGCCGGAACAACACCCACAAGCCACCCGGCACCAACCGCTCAACAGATCCTTCATGCACAGCTCAACGAGCGATTACGCCATAAGAAGCGACGCCTCAGAGGCCACCAGTCGACGCCGGAGTAACAGATTTCCTTCAGCCCAACATGGCACGAGTGCAACGCTCTTGCCTGACCATGTCACATGCTCCGCCTCAAGGGGACTCGGCCTAGTTCCGCCGCTCTCGAGTCTCTGGAGCGAGGAGGTGCGCGAGGCGCAGAGCGGCCTCTGGGGCGATCTTGACTTTGAAGCGCCTGCATACCCGTTGTGGGCGGCGTAGTACGTGCTCGGCGCGATCGGCGCGTCCGTCTCGGCGAGGACGTCGCAGATCGGCTGGACGCCGAACAGGTTCTTGTACTGGTCGATGTAAGCGACCTTCATCGCAGTGGACGGTCCAGCTCCGCGGCGAAGAAAGCCGAGGCGGACTTCAGGATCGCGTTCGGCCGCCGCAGTTCCTTCACCTCTCGTTCCAGCTCTGCGAGGCGGGCTGCCTCGGCGCTGGTGGTCCCGGGCACGATGCCTTCGTCGGTCTCGGCCCGCTTGACCCACCCCCGCAGGGCCTCGGGATGCACGTCGAGCTGGTCGGCGATCCGCTTGATCGCGCCGGCTCGGCCGACCGGGTCCTTGCGGGCCTCGACCGCCAGACGCGTCGCGCGCTCACGCAGTTCTTCGGGGTCTTTACGGGGAGCAGCCATGATCGGCATCCTTCCGGGTCTTCGATGTCTCCATCAAACCCGGGGCGATTCACAGGTCCTGCGCAGCTTGTGGGCTGCTTCTATCACGGATGCTACGGACCGCATGGTGCAGCGCGTGTGCCGCGCGGTCCGGGTCCAGTGTCCCGGAGCCCTGTCCCAGACCGGTATAGAACAGGTCGGCGACGGTGACGGAGAGCTCGTCGTCGATCTCCCACGACGTAGAGAATCTGGAGGTCGCGCCGCCGTCCGCCGCCCTCCTGCGCGCGGCGCGGCGCGTCCGTCTGATCACTGTCACCGGTGGGGCCAGCTTCTTGTCGTCGCGCACCTTCCGGCCACTTCTCGAATCGGCCGAATCACCGGTGTGGGTAGCGGCGTTGGTGCTGCGTACGGGCTCCTGTCAGCCCATCGCGGAGTGTCTGGACTCCTTCGGGCTGGTCACGGAGAAGGCCGCCCCCCTTACTTTCGTCCAGCGCCGCTTCACCAGTTCCCGAGGAGCAGCGGTTCGCCATCGAATCGGTGACCGCGGCCGGTGAGGACCCTCGCGGGAAAGAGACGGACGGCCATTTCCACACCGCTGTCCGGCTGTCCCGCCCCGCCCAGGACACCGTTTCGCACCCGCTCACCGGCCTCGTTCACCCGGTCTGACCCCGCTCAGGCTCCCGGATGGCGTGGGGGCCGCCGGGTCCGGTTCCCTCCGGTCACGTTGTCACGTCCGGAGGCCGGGAGGTGTCAGTGCCCGGTCGACCAGGAGGCCGGCCATGCCCGTGTAGTGGGCCGGGTCGAGCAGCGCGGCGAGTTCCTCGGGGGGCAGCACTTCCCGTACCTCGTCGAGTACGGCCAGCACCGCGGCCAGTGGCCGGCCGGTCCTGGTCGCCTCCAGCGACGCGCGGGTCAGCAGTTCCTTCGCGGCCGTCCTGCCCAGCGTCGGGGCGAGCACGGCGCAGACCCGCTCGGAGGCGATCTGCCCGCCGGTGGCCTGCACGTTGGCCGTCATCCGCTCGGGGTGGATTGTGAGCCCGCCGACCAGCGACACCGCGAGGTGCGCGGCCCCGCCGGTCAGCCGCAGCGCCTCGCGCAGCGGCTGCCACTCGGCGTGCCAGACTCCGGCGGACCGCTCGTCCTCGTGCGGCAGGCACTGCATGAGGACGGTGGCCAGGGCCGGGACCTGGAGGGCGGCCGAACGGATCAGCGTCGACAGTACGGGGTTGCGTTTGTGCGGCATCGCCGAGGAGGCGCCCCGCCCGGCCGCCGCCGGTTCGGATACCTCCCCGGTCTCGGTGCGGGTGAGCACGAGCACGTCGACGGCGATCTTCCCCAGTGCCCCTGCGGTGTGTGCGAGAGCCGCGCCGAGGTCGGCGACGGGTGTGCGCAGCGCGTGCCACGGCAGGACCGGTGCGGCCAGCCCTGTCTCGTCCGCGAAGGCGGCCACCAGTTCGGTCAGGACGGTCGCCGGGTCGGTCTCGTCACCCGCGTACTGGAGGTAGCCCGCCAGGGTGCCGGCCGCGCCGCCCAGGGACACCGGCAGTCCGCCCTGTTCCAGCCGTTCCAGGCGCTCGGCGGACTCCAGGACCAGCTGGCGCCAGCCCGCCGCCTTCAGCCCGAAGGTGGTGGGCACGGCGTGCAGGGCGAGGGTGCGGCCCGCCATCACGGTGTCCCGGTGGTCGGCGGCCAGGCTCTCCAGGGTGGCGGCCACGGCCCTGAGGTCCGCGATGATCAGGCGCAGGGCGCGGGTGGCCACCAGCATCGCGCCGGTGTCGAAGACGTCCTGGCTCGTGGAGCCGCGGTGCACGTACTCGGCCGCCTCCGGCGAGCGGGCCGCGACGTGCGCGGTGAGTGCCTTGACCAGGCCCACCACCGGGTTCGCGGTCTCCCGTGAGGCGAGCGCCAGTTCCCGTACGTCGAAGTCGGCGGCCCGGGCCGCGGCGGTGACCGCGGCGGCCGCGGCGGGCGGGACGGTGCCGCACCGTGCCTGGGCGCGGGTCAGTGCGGCCTCCGCGTCGAGCATCGCCTGGACCCAGGCGGTATCGGCGACGGCGGCCTCGACGGGGGTGCCGGCCCGGACCGGGGACAGCAGCCCGGTGTCCGCTCCGGCGGGGTGGTGCTCGGCGGCGGGGCTCACGCGGCTGTCCTTCTGCCCGGCCGGGCAGGAGCCGGCCCGGCCGGGGCCGGCGGAACGTGTAGCAGCCGGGCTGCCCCGGCCGGCAGCTCCGCCAGGGCCAGCACCGCCACCGCGACCGCATCGGAGTCCTCCAGTGTCACCGAGCCCACGCCCGGCCGGATGCCGGCCACGGTCACCCAGTGCACGGACTCGGTGGGCACCCCGTACGCGAACCGTCTCGGATGCGGCACTCCTCGGGCATCGAGCAGATGGTAGGGCCGTTCGGACACGGCCAGGCCTCCGGTCTCGTAGGACGAACCGTCCGTGCCCGCGATGCGGTAGGGCTGCCCCTGTCCGGTGCGCAGGAGTTCCTTCATCAGCGGATCGGCGGTACGCCGGACATCGATCTCCGGCAGCCGGGCCTCGACCAGTACCGTGGCCCGCACCCGCAGGCCGGTGACACCCGCGGAGGTACCGACGAAGGCCGGGCCCTCGGGGTCGTGCTCATCGGCAGCCACCCGCAGTCCCGGACCGGTCACGTCGAGGACCCCGGCATCGATCAGCGCGGCCATCTCCTCGATGCGGGAGGCCGGCGGGCCGATGGACAGGTATGCGTTGAGCGGCGTGTACCACCCGTCCAACTCGTCGCGGTGGGAATCGGCGTCCAGACCGCCGTGGTCGATGGCCAGACGCAGCTCGTTGCGCAGATCCCGCAGCAGGTCCAGAGCGGCCTTGAACGGCCCGCTGACGTTGCCCTCGCGGGACCTGCGCACGTCCTCGTCCAGATAGCTGCGCAGCCAGGCGCGGAAGGAGGCCAGGTCGGGAAAGACACGCTCGCCGAACGGACGGACGATGCTGCCCCAGTCCCACCGCTCGTCCTCGGCGATGCCGGCCGCGGCCAGCAGGTGTTCCTCGGCCACGCCCTCCTCGGCCCGCAGGAACGCGGCCGAGAACGCGGCCGCCTCCTCCGGCTGCGCGCGCCGCGCGAGCAGGGTCTCGTAGTAGACGGTGCGCACCTCCTTGGAGATGAGCGGCCACAGCTCGGTGCCGAAGCGGATGGGCTCGCCGCCGTTCGCCCGTGCGCGCAGCTCCGCCACGAACCCGGTGGTCAGCAGCCGCGGGTGGTAACGGCCGTGCGCGCCCTTCTCGTTGTCGCCGCGCGCCTGGTACGGCACGCCGCGCCGGGAGCCCGCGTACAGCCGGGGCTCGCGGCCGGAGGGCCGGTACTTCAGGCGGCCGTCGGCGCGTTCGAACACTCCGCCGCGGGCGTGCGTGAACAGCGCCATGTAGTCGAAGAAGTTCAGGCCGAGCCCGCGCAGCAGCACGGTCTCGCCCGGGGCCACGGCCGACAGGTCCACGTCCGCCGGGTTGCTCGGCGCGATGTAGGTCAGCCCGTGCCGGGCCGCGTACTCGGCGTACTCCCGCTCCGTGCCGGTCGGGCGCACCTGGACGTGGCCCTGTGCGAGCACCACGGCGCCGAGGCCGGTCAGCCGGGTGCCGTCCTCCAGGAGCACGGTCTGCGCCCCGTCGGGGCCGGCGCCGGGGTCGGCGTCCTCGAGGGTGACGGCGCGCGAGGCGTGTACGCGGATGTCGGTGTGCGCGGCGGCGTTCGAGGTGATCTGTCCGAACACCCAGGTCAGGTAATGGCCGTACAGGGCGCGGGTGGGGTATGAGTCCGGGCCCAGGTCGCGGGCCTCGGCGAGGGTTTCGTCGTCGTACGGTGCGCCGGCGCCGGGCGGGAGGGCGCCGGCGCCCAGCGTCCTGGCCCATTCGTAGAGGCTCGGGCCCTCTTCCAGCGGTCCTTCGATGCTGACGCTGGCGTCCGTGTAGACGGTGACCTGTGAGGCGACGGTGTTCATCAGCAGGTGCCGGGACTGTGAGGGCCGCCAGACGCGGCCGGCGCCCGGCGGGTCCGGCTCCACGACGTGCACGGTGAGGCGGTCCCAGCGGGGGGACTTGCGCTCCTGCGCGCAGAGCCGTTCCAGTACGGAGAGCCCGCGCGGTCCGGCGCCCACCAGGCACACTTCCATCAGTCTCCCGGCGGCTTTCTCCTCGGGTGGGGAACCCGCCGCTTCAGCGGTGGGTGGAGTCACACGTCCGCTGCTCACAAGGACACTCCGCTCAGGAGACGGGGGCGACCGGGCCGCGGCGCCGCGTCGGCGTCGCCGGTGTGCCGGACCGGTCTGCTCCCCGAGGGTCATGGTGGTGTGTCGCAACGGTCGGTCCCGGCGCTCAACCAGGGCTCGGTTCTGAGTGGAAGAGCGGTCCTGGTCCGGGTGCTCTGGGGCCGGTCCGGGCGGAGCCGGCCGGGCTCCGCTTCTCGCCTCCCGCGAACTCGCCGATCGCGGCGCTGTCGGCTGCCGCACCCGGCCCGTGGCTTCGCGGGCCTTGGTCTGTGGGGTGGTGCGGGGGGGCGGAGGTTCAGCGCAGCGCGGCGGTGGTGTGGGTCCGGAGACGGTCATGGGTGACGGAGCCGGTCTCCCGTCGGGCGCGGCCGCGGGGCGGGGGCGGCTTGGTCGTCAAGCGGGAAGTGGACGGTGTTCCCGCCGTTGAGCAGGTCGGATGAGTGGCCGGTGGTCGCGTAGCAGGCGTGGTCGCCGACGCCGGACGGGGTGTGTCCGCCGGGCAGTCCGTCCGGCTCCGATTCGTCCTCGCTGCTGGTGTCGGTGGCGGGGTACGCGCGGTTCCGGAGGGCGGGGAAGCCCTCGCCGTGCGTGGGGACATGGAGTCGGTGGCGCATGTGGTGGGGGGCGGGCTGATGGCCGTGTCCCGGGTCCCGGACGGCCGTGGAGGAGGCCGGATCCGGCAGGAAGGCGAGGTGGCCGGCGAACGTCTTGGCCGGCGGGGCCCGGAGGACATCGGTCAGTCGATGCCGCGGACGATGGTGAAGAACTCCGCATCGTCCTCGTGGTCCGCACCGGCCAGCCGCAGCGGCGGGGCCGTCCCGACCGGCACCGTCCCGGCAACGGGTATCTCGGTCTCGCGGAACTCCTGGTCGGACATGGGCGACTCCTTCGCGGTGTGTCGCCCCACGGTGTCAAGATCCGCTCGGGCCCGGCTCGACGGCAGATCGTCCGCCGATCGAAGGAGGCAGCCGGCGGCCGGCCTGCGGGCCGCGGCGGGGTTCCGCTCGGTGATCCGGGATGGCGGGTCGCCCCGAGGCAGGCCCGGAAGAATTCGTCGGGGAGACATGTACACGCTCCAGGCGTCGAGCGGTCGCGGGCCACTACGGCCGCGGGCGAGCCCGGCGCGGAGTGGTCGTACAGGTGGTCGGCCGCCTCGGCGTGGTCCACGGCTCCGGTCGTCCCGAGGTCGCTGAGCAGTGCGTGCTGGGTGGCCAGGCCTGCGGCGCAGCCGGTGGTGCAGCGCGGGCTCACGCCGGTGTGCAGCGGGTCGCCGGTCGTGAAGGGGCGTCGGCCGGACTGTTGTCGGCCGTCGTCCCGTGTGCGCTGACCAGGGTGAACGGTGCGGTCCTGTCGCGGCCTTCGGTGTCGGTGAGGCTGAACCCGTGGGCCGTGGGGCCGGCGTCGGCGGCCGGCTGCGGGTGGTGGCCGGAGGTGTCCAGGACGGTGCCGGCGCGTGCCGCCGTGCGCCCGGAGGTGGGCAGCGCCCGGAAGTCGCTGGCGCCGAGGGCAGCGGGGTCACCGTGCCCGGGGGCGGTGACGGTGTCCTGTCTCACCGCGCGCCGTCGGCGGTACGGGTCCCGGCCGGCCCGGCGGCCGGCGTGCGGGACATGTGTGCTCGGCATGCCTCGCCGATCAGGGCGGGCAGCGTGTCGTCCCCCGCGAAGAAGTGGTTTCCGGTCAGGGTGCGCACGGTGGTGGGCCCGGTGGTCCACTGCCGCCATTCCTGGAGCGCGGTCGGGGCGGCCAGCGGGTCGTCGCTGCCGGCGAAGACGAGCAGGGGGATGTTCACGGGTCCTCCGGTGGCAGGGTCCAGGGCCGCCCGCCGCAGGGCTTTGGCCAGCCGCAGGTCGTCGCGCAGCACGGGCAGGACGGAGCGGTGCCACAGTCCCCCGGGGTCTGCGGCCCCCTTCGGCAGCGAGCCGAGGTCGCCCAGGAGCGGGAGCAGTTGCTCGTCGGGGGCCTCTGCCGCGCTCATCAGGGCGGCCGTGGCGTGCGGCGGCAGGCAGGCGCCGACCGCGAGGAACAGGGGTGGCGGCGCGCCCTCGTCGGCGAGTGCCCGGGTCAGGGTGTAGGCGACGAGCGCGCCCAGGCTGTGCCCGTACAGCGCGTACGGGCCGGAGCGCGCTGTCTCGAGGAGTGGTCCGAGCAGGTCGCCGAGGAGTCCGGTGCGGTCGGTGACGCGTGGTTCGCGCCGTCGGCTGTCCCGGCCGGGCAGCGGCAGGGCCGCCACGTCGACCGCGGGGCCGGCCGCCGCCGGCCAGCGGCGGTAGCTGGAGGTGCCCGCGCCTGCGTGGGCGAGGCAGTGGAGCCGTGTCCGCTGCTCCACCACCTCGTCGACCGCCGTCGGGGAAGTCATCCGTCGCCCTCCTCCGGGAAGCTGTGCCGGGAAGCTGTGCCGGTGTGTGAGGTCTGCGGCGCCCCGGCCGCGGCCCGGGTGCCGCCGTCGTGGCTGGAGCGGGACCCAGTTCGTGCCGGGTTCGGGGCGGTGGCCGGCCGGCGGTGCGGAGGAGGTGTCCGGTGCTGCCTCGGTGGCTCCGGCACGGTGCGGGCGACGATGGGCTGCGAGCCCGCCGTGGTCAACGGCGGGCCGGCGCCGGCCGCCGGCCCGGAGGGCGAGCTCGAAGGCGTCATGGCCCTGCGTGTCGAGGACGGTCTCGTCACGGGCCTCTGCTGCGTACGCTGCTCCGGAAGCTGACCCGGTCGCCGCCGGGAGGTTCCTTGCCGTGTGCCGGGCGCGAGTTCCGGGCCCGGTGCCGAAGGACGGGCCCGGCCATGACCGGGCCGGACGGCCACGGCCGGGCGGCGCGGCGGTGGGTTCCCGGGTACCGCGGCCGCCCTCCAGGCCTTCGTGCTGTTCTTCCGGGCGGCGACCGCCGGGATGCTGCCGGCGTCCTCGCACGGCCGCTGTTGCTCGCTCCAAGTCCCCCCGGGCGTCATGGGGTTCGGCCTCGGCACGCTGTCCTGGGCGGAGCGCTCGTCTCTGCTCGCAGGGCTGCTGGTGCGGCCTCAGGAGACCCGTGCGAGACGGTGCGCCGCGAACTCCTCCGGGGACCAGGAAACGGTCCAGACGTCCAGGTCCGGGTCGCCGGAGAGGATCGCCGACTGGAGGTTCTGAAGGCGGGGGCAGGGCTCGACGCCCAGCTCGTGGTTGAGGACGGACCTGAGCCGGTGGAAGGCCTCCAGGGAGCGGCCGACGCGGCCCGCCCGGTAGAGGGCGATCATCAGGAACGCGCAGAGGTTCTCGTTCATCGTGTTCCGGGCGACCACCCGGGTCAGTTCGCCGAGCAGGCCGGCGTGGCGGCCGAGGGCGAGGTCGGACTCGATGCGCCGCTCCAGGGCGCCGAGCCGGCTCTCCTCCAGGGAGACGGCCTCGATCTCCAGGACGCTGCCCTTGCGGACGTCCACGAGTGCGGGGCCGCGCCAGAGCTGGAGGGCCTGGCGCAGTTCCTCGGAGGCGCGGCGGTGGTCGCCGGCCTCGGAGGCGGCGCGCCCGGCCCGTACCCGGTTCTCGAAGACGGAGACGTCCGTTGTACAGGCGTCCCCTTCCAGGAGGTAGCCGCCGTGGCGGGTGCGCAGGATCTGCCGCACGCCGGGGCGGTCGGCATCGGCGGCCGCCAGCGCGTTGCGCAGCTGGAGGACGTAGGTCTGCAAGGTGGTGGCGTGGCTGCGCGGGGGGCGGTCTGCCCACAGCTCCTCGATCAGCGCGGGCACGGTGACGATCCGGCCCGCGTTGAGCGCGAGCAGGGCGAGTACCTGGCGCTGTTTGGGGGCGCTTGCCGTCACCGGAGTTTCGTCGAGATGCAGGGACAGTGAGCCGAGCAGTCTGACGCTCAGCTGTCCGGGCTGCTGCCCGACGTTGACGGGGTCGTATCTCTTGGGGCCTTCGGACATTTCCGTTCCTCCAGGCATCGCACCTATCGATCTCGGTGTCCAGCATGCCGAGAGAGGCGGAACTTGCCCACTGAGCTGCACATCTCTCCGATGTGAAGAATTCACGCGGCGAAGGTGAATCGGTGCATGGCGGCCCGGACGGCCCAAGTTGGAGAGTTGGGCCACACCGCGGCACCGAGAGCCGCGGCACCGGACGAGAGAGGCGATGTAGCCATGCAGATCACCCCGAGAGCCGACGACCTGACCATCGAGAACCTGGACGGCACCACCGGAGCTGTCGACGATCCCACTGGATGGTGCGCCATCCTCACTCCGGCCGCGGTCGCGGCTCAGTAGAGCCCGGACCCCGCGCCATGCGTGTGGACACACGGCCGATCGGGTTCCGGCGTCATCTGCGGGCCGAGATCGTCCCGGGCGAGGCCGTCTACCTCGTCTCGCCCCGGGGAACGACCGCTCTTTGCGGCAACGCCATCCAGAAGGTGGCCCCGCTGCTCGACGGGTCGCTGACCCTGCCCGAGCTGCGCAAGGCCTCGGAGTTCCCCGCGGAGCAACTGGACGGCATGCTCGACCGGCTCACCGCTGCGGGTCTGGTCGGATTTCATACGGGTCCCCAGGACGCCGCGGCCGGCGCGTACTGGGATCTGGCGGGGGTCGGCGGTCCGACGGGCGGCGAGGTGTCCGTCGTGGCGCTCGGCGGTGCCGACGCGGCGGCGGCCGAGCGTGCCTGCCGTGCGGCAGGGCTGACCTGCGGCCCGGACGCGCCTTTCACTCTGGTCGTGTGCGACGACTATCTGGACCCGGCGCTGGCCGAGTTCAACGCGGTGCGGCTCGCGGACGGCCGGCCCTGGCTGCCGGCGAAGCCGTGCGGGTCGCAGCTGTGGGTGGGTCCGGTGTTCCGGCCGGGTACGGCGGGCGCCTGCTGGTCCTGTCTGGCGGTGCGGCTGCGCTCCCACCGGCGCGGTGAGTCGCATGTGCGGCGTGCACTGGGGCTCGCGGTCCCGGTGCGGGTGCCGGAGGCGTCACTGGCGGCGACCCGGGAGCTGGGGCTGCAGACGGCGGCCCTGGAGGCGGCCAAGTGGCTGGCGGGGCTGCGCGAGGAGCGCCAGGGCGCGCTGTGGACGCTGGACACGCTGACGCTCACGGCCGGTCATCATCCGGTGGCGGCGCGGCCGCAGTGCCCGGACTGCGGGGACGCGGGGATGGTCGCGGAGCGGACGCGACGGCCGGTGGTGCCGGTGTCCCGGCCGAAGGGTGTGATGGGAGGGAACGGTCACCGGGCGCTCTCGGCGGAGCGGATGTGGGAGCGGTTCGGGCGGCTGGCCGATCCGGTCACCGGGATCACCGAGCGGGTCGTGCGCGACCCGCAGAGCCCTTCGTTCCTGCACTGCTACCGGTCGGGGCCGAATCTGGCGCTGCCGGAGGGTGACCTGTCCGCGCTCCGCGCGGGGCTGCGGATGCGCAGCGGCGGCAAGGGGCGGACGGATGTGGAGGCGCGGGTCAGTGCGCTGTGCGAGGCGGTCGAGCGGTACAGCGCGACGCGCTTCGGCGACGAGGAAACCGTGCGCGGAAGTTACCGCGAACTGGCGGGCCGGGCCGTGCACCCGGGTGACTGCATGCTGTTCGACGAGCGGCAGTACGCGGATCGCGAGCGGTGGAACGCCTCGGGCATCCCCTTCGAGTACGTGCCGGAGCGGTTCGACGAGGAGGCGGAGATCGAGTGGACGCCGATGTGGTCGCTCACCGGTAAGGAGCAGCGGCTGTTGCCCGCGGCGCAGGTGTACTTCGGTGGTCGCCCGGTGGCCTCGATCGTGGCCGACTCGAACGGCAACGCTGCGGGCGGCTCCGTGGAGGACGCGATTGTCCAGGGGTTCCTGGAGCTGGTGGAGCGGGACGCGGTGGCGTTGTGGTGGTACAACCGCACCCGACACGCGGCGGTGGATCTGACGGCGTTCGGTGATCCGTGGGTGGCGGCGCTGCCCGAGCGCTTTCGTGAGCTGGGCCGTTCGATCTGGGTCCTGGACCTCACGCCCGATCTGGGGATCCCGGTGATGGCGGCGGTGTCGCGCCGGACCGGGGGGCCGGCGGAGGACATCATGCTGGGGTTCGGGGCGCACCTGGATCCGGCGGTCGCGCTGAGCCGGGCGGTCACGGAGCTGGGGCAGATGCTGCCCTCGCTGCCGTCGGGGACGCGGGGGTACGCGCCGGGGCTTCCGCCTCATCTGCTCGCCTGGCTGCGTGGGGCGACGGTCGCGGACCAGTCGTATCTGCTGCCCGATCCGGGGCTGCCGGCGCGGACGCCGGAATCGTATGGGTATGTGCCGCGTGCCGATCTCGGGGAGGATCTGGAGCATCTGGTCGGTGTGGCCCGGAGCAATGGTCTGGAGGTGCTGGTCCTGGACCAGACGCGGCCTGATCTGGGGTTGCCGGTGGTGAAGGTGGTGGTGCCGGGGCTGCGGCACTTCTGGGCGAGGTTCGCGCCCGGGCGGCTGTTCGAGGTGCCGGTGCGGCTCGGGAGGCTTTCCGCGCCGACGCGTCACGAGGATCTGAACCCGATACCGCTCTTTCTCTGACTTCCGCGCAAATCAGCTGAATTGACGATCCTTCCCGGCCAACGCGTCCGAAAAAATTGGGAATTACACCCATGACAACGGGATACCTCGTCTGTAAAATCGCCCGCGGTACTCAGGGGGGACGCCCGGGCGCTCGCCTGTGTTTCTCGGTCACCGCAGGTTATGACTAGGAGGCACGCCCCGATGCTTGAGGCACCCCCGGACGACAGACGGGGCAACGAGCCCGGTCCCCAGGCCCCGCGTATGGCCCTGCTCGTCACCCTGGGCGTGCTCGGCGGTCACACGCTCGTGACCGTCCTGAACGTCCTCGGGGAGGAGCCCGGAGCCGCGCGGCTCGCGCTGCTGGCGGTCAGTCTGGCGGCTCTGCTACCGCTGCAGTTCGCCTGCTCGACCCGGCGCCCGCACACCTGGCCCGTACGCGTCCGGGTCCTCACGCTCTGTGCGCAGGCCGTGGTCACCTACGTGCCGCTGGCCTGGCTGGGCATGCCCTGGGGTGCGATGACCGGGCTGCTCGGCGGATCGGTTCTCCTCGTCGTACCCGGCCGGCTCCGCTGGCCGCTCTTCGCGCTCGTCACGGGTGCCATCGTGCCGATCGTCGTCACGCTCGCGGGGGCGGGCGTCACGCTCTACAGCCTCGGTGTCACGCTTCTGTTCAGTCTCATCATCTACGGGGTGAGTTCGCTCTCCGGTCTGGTCGCCGAGCTCCGCGAGACCCGGCGCGAACTCGCCGGGATGGCCGTCATACAGGAACGGCTGCGGGTCGCGAGCGACCTCCACGACCTCCTCAGCTACAGCCTCTCGGCGATCGTCCTGAAGAGTGAACTCGGCCACCGGCTGATCCCGTCGGCGCCCGGCCGCGCCCGCTCCGAGGTCGCCGCGGTGCTCGGCATCGCCGGCGAGGCCCTGGCCGACGTGACCCTGGTCGCGACCGGCTACTGCGACATGTCGCTCGCCGCCGAGGCCGAGTCCGCCCGCTCCGTCCTGGCCGACGCCGGGATCGAGACCGTCACCGAACTGGACTGCGGCCCGCTGCCGAAAGAGCTGGACACCGTCCTGGCCATCGTGCTGCGCGAGGCCGTCACCAACGCGCTCCGGCACAGCAAGGCCGAGCACTGCGCGATCGCCGCCGTCCGCGAGGGCGGGACGGTGACGCTGCGCATCCGCAACGACGGAGTCCGGGAGACCGGCCCGGACACCGTCGGCGGGGGCGGCAGCGGCCTCGGCAACCTGGCGACCCGGGTGCGGGACGTCGGCGGCGACCTCGCCGGACGGCCCACGGACGACGGCTGGTTCGAGGTCCTCGCCCACGCGCCGGTGAAGCCGGTGAGGGGCCCGGAGGCCGGCGAGGACACCGACGGGGCCGGGGACCGGACGAACGGGGCCGGCGCCGGCGCCGAGGAGCACGAGCCCGTCGCCCTGCACTGGGCGGTCCGGATGGCCCGGGGCATGCTCATCGCCGTCCTCGTCGGCTACGTCCTCATCGTCCTCATCAATGCCGCCGGCGGCGCGGCGTCCGGTCTCGAACTGCTCGGCTTCCTCGGCTGCTTCGCCGTCGTCGTCGCGCTCCAGTTCCTCCACTCGCTGCGCCGCCCGCGCACCTGGCCGGCCCGTACCCGCGCGCTCACCCTCGTGCTCCAGGCCCTCGCCACGTACGCGCCGCTCCTCTGGCTCGGTGCCCCCTGGGGCTCGATGGCCGGGTTCTTCGCCGGCTCGCTCCTCATCACCACCGCCGGCACCCTGCGGCTCTGGCTGTACGGAGCGGCGGTCGGTGTCGTCGCGCCCCTGGCGGTCATGGCCGGGGTTTCTGTGTACGACGTCGTCTACTTGACGGATTCCTCGCTCGTCGCGGGACTCGTCCTCTACGGGTTCACGGTGCTGTACCGGCTGGTGATCGCTCTTCACGAGGCCCGTGGCGCGCTCGCCCGACTGGCCGTCGACCGGGAGCGGCTGCTCGTGGAACGCGAGCTCCACGAGGTGCTCGGGTCCAGCCTTTCCACGATCACCATGAAGTGCGCGCTCGTCCACCGGTTGCTGCCTGGTGCCCCGGGGCCCGCCCAGGACGAGCTGACCACCGTGCTCGATCTCTCCCGCCAGTCCCTCGCGGACGTACGGCTCGTGGCGCGCGGATACCGTGCCCGGCCCGGCGCGCAGGAGACGCCGGAACATCGACGGTCCCATGATGCGGACCCCGGTGCTTCCCTGTCGGAGGAACGACCCTTCACACTGCAACATGAGGACGCTGCCATCTGATATTTGATGGGCATCCGGAACATTGGATGCCCATTTCTCATTGGCGGAAGCCAAAAAAAAGGGGGACAACGTGGGGAATCGGCGACTCAGAATTCTCCTGGCCGAGGACATGCACATGGTGCGGGGGGCGCTGGTCGCGCTGCTCGAACTGGAACCGGACCTGGAAGTCGTCGCCGTGGTGGACAGGGGGGACCTGATCGTCCCCGCCGCCCTGAGCTGTCGGCCCGATGTGGCGATCATGGATGTCGATCTGCCCGGGATGGACGGTCTCACCGCGGCCGAGACGTTGCACGACAAGCTGCCGGAGTGCCGCACGCTGATCATGACCGGGCTCGGGCGTCCCGGTCTACTGCGTCGCGCGATGTCCGCGAAGGTGTCGGGGTTCCTGCTGAAGGACTCCCCTGCCGAAGCTCTCGCGCAGGCGGTCCGGGAGGTCGCGGCAGGCCGGCGTGTGATCAACCCTCAGTTAGTGATGAGTGCCTGGGACATCGGTGAGAACCCGCTGTCCGAACGCGAGACCGAGGTGCTGCGCATGGCCGCGCAGGGGGACGAGCCACGGGAGATCGCGGTGAAACTGCACTTGTCTCTCGGCACGGTGCGCAACTACCTGACGACCACGGTGATGAAGCTCAACGCGCGCAATCGGATCGATGCCGTCCGGATCGCCACCGAGGCCGGCTGGCTCTCCTGACCAGCGCGGGAACACCCGCGACCAGTCCTCGACCGGCCGTCCACCAGCGCGCTCCAGAATGCCGACATTCAGTGAGGTGAGAGCACCTCCGTGCGGCGTGAGGAGTGCGTGATGCGCAAGGTCGTTTCCCGGGACGGCACGACGATCGCCTACGAGAAGTCGGGGGACGGCCCTGCGATCGTGCTGCTGAACGGCGCGTTCCGTGATCACACGATCTTCGACGCCCTCGTCCCCGAGCTGGCGCCGCACTGCACCACGTACGTGTACGACCGGCGCGGGCGCGGCGAGAGCGGCGACGCGCCCGAGTACGCCGTCGAGCGCGAAATCGAGGACCTCGCCGCGGTGATCGGGGCCGCCGGTGGCGAGGCCGTGGTGTTCGCCGGTTCCACGGGCGCCAATCTGGCGATCGAGGCGGCGCTCGCCGGCCTGCCGATCACCAAGCTGGCGCTGCACGAGCCGTTCTACCGGGTCGACGGCTTCCCGAAGCCCCCGTGGAACGTGGCGAAGACGACGCGCGTGCTGCTCTCGGAGGACCGGCGCCACGAGGCCGTCGAGTACTTCCTCGGCTCCTTCCTGGGCCTCACGCCCGACAACGTCGCCGAGTGGCGCCGCGGCCCGATCTGGGCGATCAACGAGACGAACGCCCACACCCTGCTGTACGACATCGCCATCTGCGGCGACCACGAGGTGCCGGTCGAGCGGCTCGCCGCGTACGGGACGGAGAGTCTGGTCCTCAACAGCAGCGGGACGAGCGAGTGGCTGCGCGCCGCCGCGCGGGCCACCGCCGACGCCCTCCCGAACGGGCGCGGTCTCGAACTGCCGGGCTCCTGGCACCGGATCGACATGGATGTCCTCGGCCGCACCCTCGCCGAGTTCGCCACCGCCTGAGCGGAGCGACCCCACCGAAGCCGACTCACGTGCAGGAGAGCATCACCGTGACCACTGCTCCCATCCTCGCCGCCGTGGGCGCCCCGGCCCCCACCCCGGCGGACCTCCTCCGGCCGCGCGGCGCCACCGTGTGGCTGACCGGGCTGCCCAGTGCGGGGAAGACCACTCTCGCCCGCGCCCTCGCCGGGCGGCTGCGCGCCGAGGGGCACCCGGTCGAGGTGCTCGACGGTGACGAGGTCCGCGCCCATCTGTCGGCGGGGCTCGGGTTCAGCCGGGAGGACCGGCACACCAACGTGACCCGGATCGGTTTCGTGGCGGAGCGGCTCGCCGCGCACGGCGTCACCGTCCTCGCGCCGGTCATCGCCCCGTACGCCGCCTCGCGAGCCGCCGTGCGGGAGCGCCACGCCGGGCGCGGCACGGCGTTCCTCGAGGTCCATGTGGCCACGCCCGTCGAGGTCTGCTCGGCGCGCGACGTGAAGGGCCTGTACGCGCGGCAGGCTGCCGGGGAGATCACCGGTCTGACCGGTGTGGACGACCCGTACGAGATCCCGGCCGACCCCGAGCTGCGCATCAGGACCCGGGGCCGGTCCGTGGCCGAGTGCACGGCCGAGCTGCACGCGTTCCTGACCGGGAGGGGCCTGCTGTGAGCGTGCCGACCGGGACCCGCGGCCCGATCGAGGCTCCGGGGAACCCCTACGCGCTGTCGCACCTGGACGCTCTGGAATCGGAGTCCGTCCACATCTTCCGCGAGGTGGCGGGCGAGTTCGAGCGGCCGGTGATCCTCTTCTCCGGCGGCAAGGACTCGATCGTCATGCTGCATCTGGCGCTGAAGGCCTTCGCGCCCGCGCCGGTGCCCTTCGCGCTGCTGCACGTGGACACCGGGCACAACTTCCCCGAGGTCATCGCCTACCGGGACCGGGTCGTGGCCCGGCACGGGCTGCGGCTGCACGTCGCCTCCGTAGCGGAGTTCATCGACGCGGGACGGCTGCGCGAGCGCCCGGACGGCACCCGCAACCCGCTCCAGACGGTGCCGCTGCTCGACGCCATCGAGACCCGGCGCTTCGACGCGGTCTTCGGCGGTGGCCGCCGCGACGAGGAGAAGGCCCGCGCGAAGGAGCGCGTCTTCTCGCTGCGTGACGAGTTCGGCGCCTGGGACCCGCGCCGGCAGCGCCCCGAGCTGTGGGCCCTCTACAACGGCCGGCACTCCCCCGGCGAGCACGTGCGGGTGTTCCCGCTCTCCAACTGGACAGAGCTGGACATCTGGCAGTACATCCAGCGCGAGGGCATCGAGCTCCCGCAGATCTACTACGCCCACGAGCGCGAGGTGTTCGCACGCGACGGCATGTGGCTGACGGCCGGGCACTGGGGCGGCCCGAAGGAGTCCGAGACCGTGGAGAAGCGGCTCGTCCGCTACCGCACGGTCGGTGACATGTCCTGCACCGGCGCCGTCGACTCCGCCGCCGCCACCGACGCGGACATCATCACCGAGATCTCCGCCTCCCGGCTCACCGAGCGCGGGGCCACCCGCGCCGACGACAAGCTGTCCGAGGCCGCCATGGAGGACCGCAAACGCGAAGGGTACTTCTAGCCATGACCACCGCACAGGAAGCCACCGCCACGCAGCACGACACGGCACCCCAGCACGCGGCACCCGGGCCGGGCTCCGCCGCCTCGCTGCTGCGCCTGGCCACCGCGGGCTCCGTCGACGACGGCAAGTCCACCCTGGTCGGGCGGCTCCTCCACGACTCCAAGTCGGTCCTCGCCGACCAGCTGGAGGCCGTCGAGCACGCCTCCCGCAACCGCGGCCAGGGCACCCTGGACCTCGCCCTCCTCACGGACGGGCTGCGGGCCGAGCGCGAGCAGGGCATCACCATCGACGTCGCGTACCGCTACTTCGCCACGCCCCGCCGCCGGTTCATCCTCGCCGACACCCCGGGCCATGTGCAGTACACCCGGAACATGGTCACCGGCGCCTCGACGGCCGATCTCGCGGTCGTCCTCGTCGACGCCCGCAACGGCGTCGTCGAGCAGACCCGCCGCCATCTCGCCGTCGCCGCCCTGCTCCGGGTCCCGCACGTGGTCCTGGCCGTGAACAAGATGGACCTGGCCGGCTACGCGGAGCCCGTCTTCGCCGCCATCGCCGAGGAGTTCACGGCGTACGCCACCGAGCTCGGTGTCCGGGACGTCGTGGCGGTCCCGCTCTCCGCGCTCGCCGGGGACAACGTCGTCGAGCCCTCCGCGCACATGAACTGGTACGGCGGCCCGACACTGCTCGAACACCTGGAGACCGTCCCGGTCGGCAGCGACCCGAGCGGCGAACCGGCCCGGTTCCCCGTCCAGTACGTGATCCGGCCGCAGACCGCCGAACACCCCGACTACCGCGGCTACGCGGGCCAGTTGGCCTCCGGTGTGCTGGCCGTCGGGGACCCGGTGACCGTGCTGCCCTCCGGCCGCACCACCACCGTCGCCGGGATCGACGCCTTCGGGGAGCCGGTCGGCCTCGCCCGGGCCCCGCAGTCGGTCGCCGTGCGGCTCGCCGACGACATCGACGTCTCGCGCGGCGACCTGATCGCCGCCGGTCCGGCGCCCGTGCCGACGCGGGACGTGGAGGCCGGGCTCTGCCACCTCGACGAGCGTGCGCTGCGCGTCGGCGCCAAGGTGCTGCTCAAGCACACCACCCGGACCGTGCGCGCCGTGGTCCGCGAGCTGACGTACCAGATCGACATCGGCACGCTCGAACAGCGGCGCGGTGTGCGGGAGTTGCACATCAACGACATCGGCCGGGTGGTGCTGCGCACGGCGGAGCCGCTGGCCCTGGACGCGTACGCCGACAACCGCGGGACCGGGTCCTTCCTGCTGATCGACCCCGCCGACGGTACGACGCTCGCGGCCGGCATGACGGGCGAGCCCTTCGGCTCCGCCCGCACCGCCGGGCCGGCGGCGGACGACGAGCCGTGGGTCTGACGGCCCCGCGCCGCGCGCCCGGCGGACCGGCCCGGCGGGCGGCTCTGCGGGGCGGGGCTGCGCTGGCCGCCACCGGTCTCCTCGCCTCCTGCGGCTACGGCTCCCGGGCCGCCGACCGGGCCGGTGGCGACCCGGCGGCCCTCACCGCGGGTACGGGCCCGCGGCTCTCCGCCGGCACCGTACGTGTCGGCCACTTCGCGAACCTGACGCACGGCACCGCGCTCGTCGGACTGCGCCGGGGCCTGTTCCAGAAGGAGCTGGGCGGCACCCGGCTCAGGACGCAGGTCTTCGGTGCCGGTCCCACCGCGGTCGAGGCCCTCAGCACCGGGGCCCTCGACCTCGCCTGGATCGGCCCCTCCCCCGCGGTCAACAGCTGGGTACGGTCGGGCGGTACGTCTTTGCGGATCGTCGCCGGCGCGGCCTCCGGCGGCGTCCGGTTCGTGGTGAACCCGGCGCGGATCAGGACCGCCGCGGACCTCCGGGGTGCCAGGATCGCCTCTCCCCAGCTCGGCAACACCCAGGACGTCGCCCTCCTCACGTATCTCGCGGAGCAGGGGTACGCGGTGGACCCCGCCACCGGCGCCGGCGAGGTCTCCGTCGTCCGCACGGACAGCAAGGTCCTCCCGGGCGCCTACCGTTCGGGATCCGTCGACGGCGCCTGGGTGCCCGAGCCGGCCGCCGCCCAGATGGTCTCGCTCGGCGCGAAGGTCCTCCTCGACGAGCGGTCCCGCTGGCCCGGCGGCGCGTTCGTCATCACCCACCTCGTCGTCGCGCAGCCCTTCCTGGCCGCGCATCCGGATGTCGTCGAGGCCATGCTGCGGGGCTCGGTGGCCGCCAACGCGGCCATCGCCGCGGCCCCGGAGCAAGCGCGGGCCGACGCCGCCGCCGGTGCCGAACGGCTCACCGGCGGCCGGCTCGAACCCGCCGTCCTGGACCGGGCCTGGCGCGGCATCGACTTCCTCGACGATCCGCTGGCCGCCACCCTGCGCACCCAGGCCGGCCACGCGGTCGCCGCGGGTCTCCTGAAGGAGGCCGACCTCAGCGGTGTCTACGACCTGCGCCCGCTGAACCGGGTCCTCGCGGCGGCCGGGCGGCCCCCCGTGCCGGACGCCGGACTCGGTGTCGTCCCCTGACGCCGTACGGCCGCACCCCGCCGCCGCACCTCGAACGCCGTACGGCCGCACCCCGTCCGTCCTGCCCGACCACTCCCTCAGGAGGCTGCCCGTGACCACGGCACTGACCCCCCAGAAGGACACCCGCCGTGCCGGGGCCGCCGCCCCGGCGCCGCCCCCCGCCGTGCGGCTCGCGCGGGTCTCCAAGGCCTTCGGGCGCCCCGGCGCGGGAGCGCCCGTGCTCGACGGCATCGACCTGGACGTCGCCCCGGGCGAGTTCGTCACGCTGGTCGGCGCCTCGGGCTGCGGCAAGTCCACGCTGCTGAACCTGGTGGCGGGGCTCGACATGCCCGACTCCGGGACCATCGAGGTGCCCGGGCCCCGGCCGGCCCTGATGTTCCAGGACCACGCGCTGTTCCCGTGGCTGACCGCCGGCGGCAACGTCGAGCTGGCGCTGCGCCTGGCCGGGGTGCCGCGCGAGCGGCGCCGGGCCGAGGCCGAGCGGCTCCTCGGCCTGGTCCGGCTCGGCGGCGCCCACGGCAAGCGGGTGCACGAGCTGTCCGGCGGCATGCGCCAGCGCGTCGCCCTGGCCCGCGCCCTCGCCCAGGGCGCGGGCGTGCTCCTGATGGACGAGCCGTTCGCGGCGCTGGACGCCATCACCCGGGACGTCCTGCACGACGAGCTGACCCGGATCTGGGCCGAGCGCGGGCTCACCGTCCTGTTCGTCACGCACAACGTGAGCGAGGCCGTCCGGCTCGGCGGGCGCGTCGTGCTCCTGTCGTCGCGGCCCGGCCGGATCGCCCGCGAGTGGAGCGTCGACCTGCCGCAGCCGCGCCGCGCCGAATCCGCTGGTGTCACGGCGCTGTCCTGCGAGATCACCGAGCACCTGCGTGGGGAGATCCGCCGCCATGTCGTCCAGCACTGAACTGCGCCCGCGCGCCGACGAGTCCGCCGGGGTCGGGGCCGGGCTCGACGCGCTGGAGACCGTGCCCACGGAGCGCGTCCCGCTCGGCCGGGTGCTGCGGCAGAAGGCACTGCCGCCGCTCCTCGGCGTCGCCCTGGTGCTCGGCGCCTGGCAGCTCGCCCACAGCCTGCGCCTGACGGCCCCCGACAAGCTGCCGGCGCCGGCCGACGTGTGGGTCGCGCTCACCGACCTCTGGTACGAGGGCACACTGTTCTCGATCATCTGGACCAGCCTGTGGCGCGGGGGCTCGGGCTTCCTGCTCGCCGTCGCGATCGGCACCCCGGTCGGTCTGCTCGTGGCCCGGGTCCGTCCGGTCCGGGCCGCCGTCGGCCCCCTCCTCACCGGGCTCCAGTCACTGCCGTCGGTCGCCTGGGTGCCGGCCACCGTGATCTGGCTCGGTATCGACGACTCGGCGATGTACGCGGTGATCCTGCTCGGCGCGGTGCCGTCGATCGCCAACGGGCTGATCTCCGGGATCGACCAGGTTCCGCCGCTCTTCCTGCGGGCCGGCCGGACGCTCGGCGCGACCGGGCCGCGCGGCGCCCGGTATGTCCTGCTGCCGGCCGCCCTGCCCGGCTACCTGGCCGGGCTCAAGCAGGGCTGGGCGTTCTCCTGGCGCTCCCTGATGGCCGCCGAGCTGATCACTTCCTCACCCGAACTCGGGCTCGGCCTCGGGCGCTATCTGGAGAACCAGCGGGAGTTCTCCGACATGCCCGGCGTGCTCCTCGGGATCGTGCTGATCCTCGTCGTCGGTGTCGCCGTCGACCTGCTGTGCTTCGGCCCGCTGGAGCGCCGGGTGCTGCGGTCCCGGGGGCTGCTCGCCGCCGCGCGCTGACCGCGTCGGCGCCCACCCCCCGGGGGCGGTTCTCGGTACCACCGGAGCCGCCCCTTTCCCGTGCCCCCGAATCCCGCCAATTCCCGCACGCTCCAGCGGAGTTCGACAGGCCCCCGACCCCGGCTCGAGAGAGGCCGCCCAAGGTGGGCACTGGGTGGTTCCCGGCGAATGGAGATCGACATGGGCTCAAGGCTCAGGTCCGCCATGCGATCCATGTGGACGCAATTCGGCAAGGGCCTGATGTGGATGGGTTTTGCGTGGAACGGAATGTATCCGCCTCTGGAATGGCAGGACTTCCGGCCCCCGCTTCGCCCTGCCGACCAGCCCTGTCTGCCGCCGTTGTCGGAAGAGGAGCTCGCCACATGGTCGGTACTGGTCAAGAAACTGCGGTAGAGGCGCAGCACACCCCCCGAGGAGGCGGTCGAATGCACAGCAATCTGATAGTGGCCCGAATGGACTCCCGCTCGAGTGACGAGGTGGCGCGGCTCTTCGGCGCTTTCGACGAGACCGAGATGCCGCACCGCATGGGAACGCGGCGGCGTCAGCTGTTCATGTTCAACGGTCTGTATTTCCATCTTCAGGACTTCGACGGCGAGAACGGCGGAGAGCTGATCGAGGAGGCGAAGACCGATCCGCGGTTCGTGCGGATCAGCCAGGACCTGAAGCCGTTCATCGAGGCCTTCGACCCGGCGACCTGGCGCTCCCCCGCGGACGCGATGGCGAAGCGTTTCTACGGCTGGGAGTCCCGGTGACCGGCAGGCGTGTGGTGATCACCGGGGTCGGCGTGGCCGCCCCGGGCGGGATCGGGACCAAGAACTTCTGGAGCCTGCTGAGCGAGGGCCGGACGGCGACGCGGGGGATCACCTTCTTCGATCCTGCGCCGTTCCGCTCCCGTGTCGCGGCCGAGATCGACTTCGACCCGGAGGAGCACGGGCTCGGCCAGCAGGAGATCCGGCGCACCGACAGGGCGGCGCAGTTCGCGCTGGTCACGGCGCGCGAGGCGATGGCGGACAGCGGGCTCGACGTGGGTGCGCACGCGCCGCACCGGATCGGTGTGGCGGTCGGCAGCGCGGTCGGCGCGACGATGGGGCTCGACGAGGAGTACCGGGTCGTCAGCGACGGCGGCCGGCTGGACCTGGTCGACCACGAGTACGCCGTCCCGCACCTCTACAACTACTTCGTGCCCAGTTCGTTCGCGGCCGAGGTGGCCTGGGCGGTCGGCGCCGAGGGGCCCTCGACGGTGGTCTCCACCGGCTGTACGTCGGGCATCGACTCGGTCGGTTATGCGGCCGAGTTGATCCGCGACGGCTCCGCCGATGTGATGGTCACCGGTGCCTCGGACGCGCCGATCTCGCCGATCACGGTGGCGTGCTTCGACGCGATCAAGGCGACGACCTCGCGCAACGACGACGCCGAGCACGCCTCCCGGCCCTTCGACCTGACCCGCAACGGGTTCGTCCTCGGCGAGGGTGCGGCGATGTTCGTCCTGGAGGAGCTGGAGTCGGCCCGCCGGCGCGGCGCCCACATCTATGCCGAGATCGCCGGTTACGCCAGCCGCTGCAACGCCTTCCACATGACCGGGCTGCGCCCCGACGGGCGGGAGATGGCCGAGGCCATCCGCTCCGCGCTGGACGAGGCGAGGCTCGCCCCGGAGGCCGTGGACTACATCAACGCCCACGGCTCGGGCACCAAGCAGAACGACCGGCACGAGACCAGCGCCTTCAAGCGCAGCCTCGGCGAGCACGCCTACCGGACTCCCGTGAGCTCGATCAAGTCGATGGTCGGCCACTCGCTCGGCGCGATCGGCTCGATCGAGATCGCCGCGTCCGTCCTGGCCATGGAGAACAACGTGGTGCCCCCTACCGCGAACCTGCACACGCCCGACCCCGAGTGCGATCTCGACTACGTGCCGCTGACCGCGCGCGACTGGCGCACGGACGCGGTGCTGACGGCCGGCAGCGGATTCGGCGGATTCCAGAGCGCGATGGTTCTCGCCCGACCGGACAGGACAGTGGCATGAGCTCGACCAAGGTCGTGGTGACCGGCATCGGTGTCGTGTCGCCCAACGGTTTCGGCGTGAGGGAGTACTGGGAGGCGACGCGCGCGTCGAAGAGCGGCATCGGCCGTATCGAGCGCTTCAACCCGGAGCAGTACCCCTCGAAGCTCGCCGGTGAGATCGACGGCTTCGTCGTCAAGGAGCACCTGCCGAGCCGGCTCGTGCCGCAGACGGACCGTATGACGCAGCTCGCGCTCGTCGGCGCCGAGCACGCCCTGGCGGACGCCGGGGTGAGCGTGGAGGAGGCCGACGAGTACGGCATGGGCGTGATGACCGCCAGTTCCTCGGGCGGCTTCGAGTTCGGCCAGGAGCAGTTGCGGAACCTGTGGAGCAAGGGCAGTCAGTACGTCTCCGCGTACCAGTCCTTCGCCTGGTTCTACGCGGTGAACACCGGCCAGATCTCCATCCGGCACGGGCTGCGCGGCCCCAGCGGTGTGGTCGTCAGCGACCAGGCCGGCGGTCTGGACGCGCTGGCGCACGCGCGCCGTCTGGTCCGTAAGGGCAGCGATCTGATCCTGTCGGGTGGCGTCGACGCGGCGATCTGCCCGTGGGGCTGGGTGGCCCAGCTGACTACCGGGAGGATGAGCACGCAGGAGCGGCCCGACCGCGCCTATCTGCCCTTCGATGCGGCTGCCTGCGGGTATGTGCCAGGCGAGGGCGGTGCGCTGCTGATCCTGGAGGACGCCGAGGCGGCCCGCCGGCGTGGGGTGAGCGAGGTGTACGGGGAGATCTGCGGTTACGGATCGACCTTCGACCCGGCTCCGGACAGCGGCCGTGGGCCGACGCTGCAGAAGGCGATCGAGATCGCGCTCGCGGACGCGGGTCTGGAGGCCGGCGACATCGACGTGGTCTTCGCGGACGCGTCCGGTGTGCCGGAGCTCGACCGGATCGAGGCGACGGCGCTCACCGAGGTCTTCGGGCCGCGGGGAGTTGCGGTCACCGTGCCGAAGACGATGACGGGCCGGCTGGGTTCGGGCGCGGCGCCGCTGGACGTCGCGACCGCGCTGCTCGCCATGCGCCACGGGGTGATCCCGCCGACGGCGAACGTCACGCTCTCGCCCGACTACGACCTCGACCTGGTCACCGCGGTCCGGGAGACCCCGGTGTCCACGGCGCTCGTCCTCGCCCGTGGCCACGGCGGCTTCAACTCCGCCGTCGTCCTGCGCTCCGTCGACTGGAACTGACCGAGTCGACTGGAACTGACCGAAGAGAAGGAGACCAGGGTGGGCACCACCGGGCCGGCAAGCGATCGTCCCCCCGTAGAGAAGCGTCGCATCGTCAGGCTGTTCCGCCCGTACCGCAGGAGTCTGCTGTTCGTGGTGCTCCTGGTCGCGGGCTCGTCCCTGGTCTCCCTCGTGAACCCGTTCCTGATCCGGGAGATCATGGACACGGCGCTGCCGCAGGGGCGGACGGGGCTGTTGTCGGTGCTCGCGCTCGGCATGATCGTGGTGTCGGTCGCGACGAGTTCGTTCAATGTGTGGCAGACCCATGCGTCGGCGAAGGTCGGCCAGTCGGTCATGCACGATCTGCGGACGGCCGTCTACTCGCACCTCCAGCGGATGTCGCTGGCGTTCTTCACCCGGACGCGGACGGGCGAGGTGCAGTCGCGCATCGCCCATGACATCGGCGGGATGCAGGTCACGGTGACGACGACCACGACCGCGCTGGTGGCGGATGTGACGACCGTCGTCGCGACGACGTCGGCGATGGTGCTGATCGACTGGCGGCTCACGCTGGCCTCGCTGCTGATGCTGCCGGGGTTCGTGTGGGTGAGCCGGCACGTCGGGGACGAGCGCCGGGTCATCGTCCGGGACCGGCAGAAACAGTTCGCCGAGCTGTCGGCGAACGTGCAGGAGTCGTTGTCGGTCAGCGGGATCATGCTGGGCCACACGATGGGCCGGTCGCGTTCGCTCACGGACACATTCGCGGAGCAGTCGCGCAGGCTGACCGCGATCGAGGTGCGGGCGACCACGGCGGGGCTCTGGTACCAGTCGACGATCTGGGTCGTCATGGCGTCGATGCCCGCGGTCATCTACTGGGTGGCGGGGCTGACGGCGAGTGGCGGGCAGATGGCCGTCTCGATCGGCTCGCTCGTCGCCTTCACCACGCTTCAGCAGGCCCTGTTCCGTCCGGCGCAGCGGCTCCTGACGATCGGGATCGACATCCAGAGCTCGCTGGAGCTGTTCGCCCGCATCTTCGAGTACCTGGACCTGCCGGTGGACGTCGCCGAGCCGGAGCACCCGGTGGAGCCGGGGGTGGTGCGCGGCGAGGTGTGTCTGCGCGGGGTGGGCTTCGTGTACGCGGGGGCGGAGCGGCCCACGCTGGACGGGGTGGATGTGAGGGTGCCGGCCGGGCGGAGTCTGGCGATCGTCGGGGGGACCGGTTCGGGCAAGACGACGCTGAGCTATCTGATCCCGCGTCTGTACGACCCGACGTCGGGTGTCGTGACGATCGATGGGGTCGATGTGCGGGACCTGTCCTTCGGGACGCTGGCGGCGACGGTGGGCGTGGTTTCCCAGGAGACGTACCTGTTCCATGCCTCGGTCGCGGAGAACCTGCGCTTCGCGAAGCCGGAGGCGACGGACGAGGAGCTGGTGGCGGCGGCGCGGATCGCGCACATCCACGACTATCTGATGTCGTTGCCCGAGGGGTACGACACGGTGGTCGGTGAGCGCGGCTACCGGTTCTCGGGCGGGGAGAAGCAGCGGCTCGCGATCGCCCGCGCGATCCTGCGGGATCCGCCGGTCCTGGTTCTCGACGAGGCGACGAGTGCGCTGGACACGCGGACGGAGAAGGCCGTGCAGGCGGCCGTGGACGCGGCGAGCGCGGGCCGGACCACGATCACGGTGGCGCACCGGCTCTCGACGATCCGGGACGCGGACGAGATCGTGGTCCTGGAGCGGGGCCAGGTCGTGGAGCGGGGCACGCACGAGGAGTTGCTCGCCCTGGGCGGGCACTATGCGACGCTCGTGAACCGGGACGCGCAGGAGCTGGCCGCCGCCGCCTGATCCCTTGCCGTTCCCTGTTTCCGTACGACGGCGCCGCCGGTGCTCCGGCCGGCGGTGCCGTCGCTTCCGTTTCGGTGGAGCGGAAGTCGAGCGTCCTGTGACCGGGCGTCCCTACCGTCGGCCGCATGGAACCTACATTTGTCAACAATTCGGACGGGTTGGGGCTCGATCGCCGCGCCCTTCTCCGCGCCGGTACGGTCACCGGCATCGGGCTAGCCGCCGCGGCCGTCCCGCTCCTGGGCAGATCGGCCGCCCTGGCCGCGCCCGGCGGCCCCGAGCCCTCGGCGCCCGGGCTGGGGCTCACCAAGTTCAAGGATCCGCTGCGGATACCGCCCGTGCTCCGGCCCCGCGGCCGGGGCGGCCACGACGAGCTGACCGTGCGTCTGGTCACCGCCGACGTCACGCTGCACTCGGAGCTGCCGCCGGTGCCGATGTGGACGTACGAGGGTGTCTACCCGGGTCCGACGATCGCCGCGACCGCCGGCCGGCCGCTCCGGATCACCTGGGAGAACCGGCTGACCGGGAACATCCCCGTCAAGGCCGTCGACTTCGACCAGCCCCAGGGCTCCTCCCCCGACCCGCTCTCCAACTACCCCGGCACGGAGGGCTGCCAGGAGGTGGCGGGCGTCGCCGGTCTGCCGCCCTGGGTCGCGGTGCATCTGCACGGCATGCTCGCCGGCGGCGGGAACGACGGCTGGATGGAGAACCTGATCGGCCCCGGGGACGTCCAGCTCAGCGCGTACCCGAACGACCAGGCCTCGACGACGCTGTGGTACCACGACCACACCCACCACGTGAGCCGCTTCAGCGTCTACGCCGGGCTCGTCGGCCTTTTCACCTCGCGCACCGAGGAGGAGCCCGCGCTCGGCCTGCCCGGGGGCGGCCAGGACGTGCCGCTCGTCCTGAGCGACCGGAACTTCGACACGGATGCCTCCGGCGCGCTGGCCGGCGGCTCGGTGCACAAGGTGGGGATGATCGGCGCGCAGCGGCTGATGCGCGCGCACGCCGCCCCGTTCACGCTGGTCAACGGGGTGGTCTGGCCGTATCTGGAGGTGAAGCCGCGCTGGTACCGCTTCCGGATCGTCAACGCCGCCAACTCCCGCATGTACCGGCTGATGCTGCTCGCGGACGGGGTGCCTGTGGCGGGCGGGCTGCGGGTGATCGGCACCGATCAGGGGCTGCTGGACCGGCCGGTCCCGGTGGACGGTGCGCTGAACCTCTCCCCCGGCGAACGGGCCGAGGTCCTGGTCGACTTCACCGCCTTCCGCGGCCGGACCCTGAAGCTGGTCAACACCTTCCAGGGGATCACGCCCGGCGCCCCGGACCGGAAGAACGACCTCCTGGAACCCGATGTGATGCAGTTCCGTGTCGCCGACCGCCGGCCGGACACCGCCTACGCCCCGCCGGTCGTCCTGTCGACCTCGTTCAAGCGGGTCGGGCACGCGGACCTGCCGCACGAGCAGGCGCCGCGCTGGGTCCTCATCTGCGGGCCCGGCTCCTCGAACGTGCCCGAGATGTGGGAGATGGAGGAGGTCGACCCGGCCGGTCTCACCTTCCCGACGACCGGTGTCGTGCAGGTCCGGGATGCCGGGGGGACACTGCGGACGCTGCGCAGGACGTCGTACGCGTACGACGAGGGGCGCACGTTCACCATCGCGCACGGCAGCGTGGAGATCTGGAACTACCTCAATCTCACCGGCGTCCCGCACCCCATGCACATGCATCTGGGTCACTTCCAGGTGCTCGCGCGCGAGCATTACGACGTGACCGGCTTCGACCGGGTGACCCGGGGCACGAGCCGGCCGGTGACCTTCAAGGGGGCGGCCGCCCTCGACGCGCACGAGACGGGCGAGAAGGACGTCATCCGGGTGGGGACCGCCGGGGACATCGTCCCCGGACCCGACGGCACCCCGGGCGAACTGGTCAGCGTCGCCGTCCGGTTCCCGGTCGTCGGCCGGGGCGTCCACCACTGCCACATGCTGGAGCACGAGCAGCACATGATGCGCCCGCTGGTGGTGAGCCCGGCCGCGCATCTGCACGCCGGCGGCCACCACTGACCGGGCGGCGGAGACACGAAGTGCCCGCGCCGCCGGGGGACGGACGGCGCGGGCACTCGCGGCTTCCGCTCAGGGGTTGAGGACCCAGGCGGAGTTGTGGGCGGCGAAGCCGATGTGCGGGTAGTACGCGGCCGCGGCCGGCGCCGACAGCAGCACGATCTTGGCCTGCGGCGCCTCCTTGCGGGTGGCGTCGATCAGCTCGCGGCCGATGCCGGAGCGCTGGTGGGCGCGGACCACGGCGATGTCGGAGAGGTAGGTGACGTAGGCGAAGTCCGAGACGCTGCGGGCGATGCCGACGAGCTCGCCGTCGGCCCGGGCCGTGACGACCAGGTTGGCGTTGCGGACCATCGCGGCCATGCGCTCGGTGTCGTCGACGGGCCGGCGCTCGCCGAGGCCGGACTCCCGGTAGACCCTCAGTACCTCGTCGAGGTTGAGGTCGGGGCCGTTCTCCCGCTCAATGGTCCAGCTCACGAAGGCGCTCCAATCGCTTGTAGATGACGTCATGGTGTACCAGGAAACGATCGGGCCCCAGCGGATCGGTCCGTACGCCCTCGGTCCTGAGCAGCGTGAAGAAGTCCTCCCCGTTCGCGGCGTCCTGGATCATCCGGTAGGTCCGCTCGCGCTCGTGCCCGCTCTCCAGCAGGTCGGCGAGGACCGCCGAGCTGTAGGCGAGCCCGCCCGTGTGGTCGATCGCGGCGCGCATCCGGTCGGGGTGCACGTCGAGGTCCCGGATGAGCTCGGTGGCCGAGGTCACCTGGTAGTGGGCGACCGTGAAGGCGTCCGGCAGGACGATCCGTTCGACGGAGGAGTGGGAGAGGTCTCGCTCGTGCCAGAGCGCCACGTTCTCCAGCATCGTTCCCGCGTAGCCGCGCAGCAGCCGGGCGAGGCCGGTGAGCCGCTCGCTGGTCGTCGGGTTCCGCTTGTGCGGCATGGCGCTCGACCCCTGGTACGCGGCCGTGCGGGGTTCCTCGACCTCGCGGACCTCGCTGCGGGAGAGCAGCCGGACCTCGAGGGCGATCTGCTCGACGCAGGCGCCGAGCGTGGCGATCGCCTGCACGAGCTGGGCGTGCCGGTCGCGGGCCACGACCTGGCTCGGCGCCGGCTCCGCGCCCAGGCCGAGGGTCTCGCAGACGTGCTTCTCGACGAAGGGGTCGATCAGCGCGTACGTGCCGACGGAGCCGGAGATCGTGCCGACGGCGACCTGCTCGCGGGCCTCCTCCAGCCTCCGTACCGAGCGGTCGATCGCGAAGGCGAACCCGGCCAGTTTGTGGCCGAAGGTGGTGGGTTCGGCGTGCATGCCGTGGGTGCGGCCGATGCACACCGTGTCCCAGTGCGCGACGGCCTTCTCGACCAGCGCCGTGCGCAGCCGGCGCGCGGCGCCGGCCAGCAGGTCGCAGGCGCGGGCGAGGGTGTGCCCGAGAGCGGTGTCCACGAGGTCGTAGCTCGTCATGCCGAGGTGCACCCAGCGGGCGGAGTCCTCCGGCATGTCCTCGCAGAAGGCCGCGAGGAAGGAGAGGATCTCGTGGTCGCGCTCACGCTCCAGCTCCGCGACGCGCGCCGCCGCCGGCACCCGGGCGCTCCGGATGTCCGTGAGGGCGGCCTCGGGAACCCTGCCGAGCAGCACCTGCGCCTCGGAGGCCAGGACCTCCACCTCGGCCCAGGTGGTGTAGCGGGCCTGGTCGGACCAGAGTTCCGCCATCTCGGGCAGTGAGTATCGGGCTATCACAGGCGTCCTACCTCCTCGGGCGTGGGCCGTCGGCACCCTGCCGGGCGCGACGGCACGGCAGCGGTTCTCAGGCGGCCTTGCGGACGATCTCCACGGAACCGCCGTCCAGCAGGGTCCTGATGCCGGTGTCGCCGCCGACGATGTCCATGTCCATGTCGTTCAGACGGCCGAGGACCTCCTGGACGACCTTGTCGGTCTGCGTCTGCGCGGTGCCCTCCCAGACGAGGTCGGGGAAGACGGTCAGGTGCACTTTGTCGTTGCCCTGCGTGAAGATGTTGACTTCCATGATGTCCCGGAGAGCCATACGGGCGTTGTAGATGAGGTTATTCATAAGAGCCACCGTCTTTCAATGTCCGCTGTGTGCTGAGGACTTGTTTTCGCCGCACGACATGTTGCCACGGCGGGCGGGCCGGTGAACCGGATGCGATGTTCAATGCGTTCAACTGCGTGGAATGCTCATTCGAACACGGCCCTGCGAATTCGCGGTGTTTGACAGAAAAACTGCGCGCTGTGGAATATCGAAGCTGTTCTCGTATACGTCAGGCCGCGACTCACGAAAAGCATCCGGAGTGCCATGAAAATCCTGTTCGTCACCACAGGCAGCCAGGCCACCTACTATGCCGCCGCGCCGCTGGCGACGGCCGCGCGGAACGCGGGGCACCAGGTCATGCTGGCCGCCCACGAGCCGTGGGTGGAAACGGCTGAAGCCATCGGAATCCCTACGTTCTGCTTCACGGCCGACCCGATCCGCCATTTCATGCGGGTGACGAACCCGGGCCGCGGCCTGCGGTTCCCCCGTGAGCTCGGGGACGAGGAGATGTTCGGCCAGGGCCGCGGCTTCGCCCAGATGGGCCTCGCCGGCGTCAAGTCCCTGCTCGAGCTCGCCAAGGACTGGACGCCCGACGTGGTCGTGGGCAGCTCACAGAGCTACGCGGCGATGCTGCTCGCCGCCCACCTCAAGGTCCCGTACGTCCGTCATGTCGAGTACCTGGGCATCCCGCTCACGGGCATCGACCCGGGCGCCGAGGCCGAGCTGCGCCCCGAGCTGGAGCGTCTGGGCGTGGACGGGCTGCTCAAGCCCGACCTGCTTCTCGACTCCACCCCGCCGTCGCTGCGCCCGGCGCACGACCCGGACGCGCAGTCGCTGCGCTGGATCCCCAGCAACCCGCAGCGTCGCCTGGAGCGGTGGATGTACACCCGCCCCGAGGGCCGTCGCCGTGTCCTGATCACCTCGGGCTTCCGCAGCCTGATGTTCCGCGATCCGGGCTGGTCCATGCCGTTGCTGGTCAGCGAGCTGAACAAGCAGAACGCCGAGGTCCTGATCGCCGCTTCCCCGGGTGCGGCCGAGCGCTTCGGCGCGGATCTGGGCGATGCCCGCGTCGGCTGGATCCCGATGGACGTGGCCGCGGCCACCTGTGACCTGGCCGTCCACCACGGTGGTGCGACCACGGCCACGACGCTGATGACGAACGGCGTGCCGCAGCTGATCATCCCGGAGAACCCGCCGGAGTTCCCGCCGAACTACCACCGCGAGGCCATCGCCAAGGCCATCAGTGACTTCGGCGCCGGCAAGACCCTGTGGCCGGTGGCCCAGGCACCGGACAAGGCGCCCGGCGAGACCATCGCAGCCGCCTGCCGTGAGCTCCTGGAGGAGCCGAGCTACACCGAGCGGACGCGGTTCCTGGCCAAGGAGATCTCCACGCTCCCGACGCCGCAGGACATCGTCCCCCGGCTGGAGGCCCTGCTCCACAGCTAGGTGCCGGATCGGGCAACGTCTGCCCTGCTTGTGATGTGACACGCCGTCCGGGTGCTGTGCCGGGCGGCGTGTGCCGGTTTCCCTGTCCGGGTGGCGGCAGGAGTGCGGGTCCGCGGGGACGGCGAGCCCGAAGTCGTCTTCCGCACGGACGGGTTCGGGCCCCTCGATCTGATGGCCTGCGCCCCGGCCGGCAGCTCCTGGCCCAACCGCATCGAGGCCCAGTTCAGCGCCCTGCGCCACTTCGCCCCCGACGGCACCGACCACGCCACCCACGCAGCATGATTCGCCGCTGCATCATCCGGCGAAACCGCCCTGCCGGACCACGCGCATCGCCCCGAGACCGCCGGTCTCGGGGCGATGCGCGTGGTCGTGTGCCGCGTGTCGTACGGGGGTCGGGGGCCGGGGGTCGGGGGCGCGGGTCACGGGCCGCGTGGGGAACGCCGGAGGCCGGCCGGTGGGGAACCGGCCGGCCTCGGGGGGCGGGGGTCAGGAGGCGACGAGGGCTTCCAGCTCGCGCAGGACCTCGCCGGGCGTCGGCAGCGTGGCGGCCTCGGCGGCCAGC
Organism: Streptomyces brevispora; assembly: GCF_007829885.1. Lineage (NCBI taxonomy): Bacteria > Bacillati > Actinomycetota > Actinomycetes > Kitasatosporales > Streptomycetaceae > Streptomyces > Streptomyces brevispora. The sequence goes on along the minus strand of NZ_VIWW01000002.1, from coordinate 554,095 downwards.
GCCCGGGTCCGCGCCGCGTACGCGGGGTCGGCGAGGATCTCCCGGCAGCCGGCGGCGATGACCTCGTCGGGGTCGCGGCCCTCCTGCGGGCGGTTCCTGTCGACCACGATGGCCGCCCCGGCGGAGGCGACGGCCTCGGCGACGGCCTTGCCGTAACCGTTGTCGGGGATGATCAGCTGCGGCACACCCGAGTTCACCAGTGTCATCGCGGTGGTGGCGCCGCCGTGGTGGACGGCCAGGTCGCAGGTGGGGGCGACCACGTCGAGCGGGATCCAGCCGATGCGTACGTCGCCGAGCTCCGCGCCGTACTTCTCGGCGGCCTCGGGGAGCGCGGCGATGAGCACCTCGGCGCCCGTCGCGGTCAGTTCGTCGACCAGCTTCCGCAGCGAGCTGCCAGGGGTGTCGAGCATGAGGTTGCGGGTGCCGGCGGTGATGAGGACGCGGGGGCGGCCCTCGGGGCGGGTGTACATCCAGGGCTCGACACGCTGCTGGCTGACCCGCGGGACCCAGCGCATCGCGCGGGCGGCGGGGGCGCCCTCGGGGCGTATCGGCGGCGGGCACAGGTCGATGAAGAGGTCGGGCTCGGGAAGCTCGTCCAGGCCCAGGCGCTCCAGCTCGGGACGGAGTTCGGCGACGGCGGCGCGGTCGCGGCGGGCCATCGGCGCGATGTGCCAGATGTGCCGGACGTACGGGATCCCAAGGTGGGCCGCGAGGACGCGCGGCACGTGGGAGAGGCCGCCGACGACGACGTCGGGGGTCCAGTTCGCGGTGAGCCCCAGGAGGGCGTCCAGGCGGGCGGTGGCGGTCATCGACTCCTGGCCGTAGCGCATGCGTTCGGAGGTGATGCAGACCGCGGGGAGTCCGACGGAGGCCGCGGCGGCCATGAGCGGCTCGTCGGCGGCGAGCATGATCTGGTGCCCGGCACTCCGGGCGGCGGCGGCGAGCGGGGCGACGCCGAAGACGGCCGCCTGGCTCCCGCCGACGGTGAACAGGATCTTCATGACGAGGGGCTTCTTCCGGTGAGTGGGGTGTCTTCCTGGGTTCCGCGCCGTGCGGCGCGGTGTGCGGATTCAGCCGGCCAGGGCCATCTCCATGATGTATTTGCCGTAGGCCGATTTGGCGAGGCGGCTGCCGAGGCGGTAGCAGGCGTCGCGGTCGATGAAGCCCATGCGCCAGGCGATCTCCTCCAGACAGGCGATGCGCACGCCCTGGCGGTGTTCCAGGACCTGGACGTAGTCGCCGGCCTCCATGAGGGCGTCGTGGGTACCGGTGTCGAGCCAGACGAAACCGCGGCCGAGGGGGATGAGCTGGGCCTCGCCGCGCTCCAGGTAGACCCGGTTGAGGTCGGTGATCTCCAGCTCGCCGCGCTCGGAGGGCTTCAGCTCGCGGGCGTAGTCGACGACCTTGTTGTCGTAGAGGTAGAGCCCGGTGACGGCCATGTTCGTCTGCGGCTTGGCGGGCTTCTCCTCCAGGGCGATCAGTCGGCCCCGGGCGTCGAGTGTTCCGACGCCGTAGCGCTCGGGGTCGCGGACCGGGTAGCCGAACAGGACGCAGCCCTCGATGTCCTGGCCGACGCGCTGGAGCATGGGGCCGAACTCGTAGCCGTGGAAGATGTTGTCGCCGAGGACGAGGGCGACGGAGTCGTCGCCGATGTGGTCGGCGGAGACCAGGAAGGCGTCGGCGAGACCGCGGGGCTTGTCCTGCTCCGCGTAGGTCAGGTTGATGCCGAGCCAGGAGCCGTCGCCCAGGAGGCGGCGGAACATCTCCTGGTCCTCGGGGGTGGTGATGATCTCGATGTCGCGGATACCTGCCAGCATCAGCGCCGACAACGGGTAATAAATCATCGGCTTGTCGTAAACCGGGAGCATTTGCTTCGAGACACCCAGCGTGATCGGATAGAGCCTCGTACCATTGCCGCCGGCCAGGATGATGCCCTTCACCGTCGCGCCTCCTCCGTGTATTTCATGTCGATGCGAGCGAATGTCCGCACTTTATAGCGGGAGAACGAGCGGCCGAAAGTCGTGTTCGAGGGCGTACCGGCCATGATGTCGGCAGGTGTTGACAAACAAAGTGCCGCTTATCCACTCTGACCTCATCCCGATTCAGGCATGCGAATTCCTCTTGCCCTTTAGGTGGACCTGTGAACATCGAAGATCTGACACCCGGCCAAGAATCCGAGCGGAGGGCCGGTATCGGCATCATCGGGTGCGCCGACATCGCCGTGCGCCGGGCGATCCCCGCGATTCGGAAGTCTCCGTTCGATCTCGTGGCGGTCGCGAGCCGTTCTCTGGCGAAGGCCGAGTCCGTCGCCGCCGGCACGGGCTGCGCGGCCGTCGAGGGGTACGAGGCCCTTCTGCGGATGCCGGGCGTCGACGCCGTGTACGTGCCGCTGCCGAACAGCGAGCACGCCGAGTGGGCGCGCCGGGCGCTGGAGGCGGGCAAGCACGTCCTCATCGAGAAGCCGGCGGTGCAGAGCGCCGGGACCGCCCGGGGGCTCGTCGAACTCGCCGAGGAGCGCGGGCTGCTCGTCATGGAGAACTTCGCGTTCCTCCGGCACCCGCAGCACGACCGGGCACAGGATCTGCTCGCCGAGGGCGCGATCGGTGAACTCCGCTCTTTCAACGGCGTGTTCGGTATCCCGCCGACCGACCCGAACGGCATCAAGTACCAGGCGGAGCTCGGCGGAGGCGCCCTGTGGGAGGTCGGCTGCTATCCCGTGCGGGCGGCCCAGGAGTACCTGGGCGAGGCGACCGAAGTCCTGGGCGCGGCACTGGAGTTCGACGCGAAGCAGGGCGTGGACGTGTCCGGGGTGGCGCTGCTGCGCGACGGTGCCGGGGTGACCGCGAACTGTTCCTTCGGCCTCTCGCACAGCTACCGCTCGACGTACGACCTCTGGGGCAGCGAGGGGCGGCTGACCCTCGAGTGGGCCTTCACACCCTCGCGCGATGCCCGTCCCGTGCTGCGTCTTGAGCAGCGGGACCGGGAGACGCGGATCATCGCGCCGGCCTCGGACCAGTTCCTCGGTGTCTTCGGCGCCTTCCACGCGGCGATCCGGGACGCGTCGGCACGTCCGGCACATCACCGGGAACTGGTGCGGCAGGCCGGTCTGATGGCCCGGATCCGCACCCACGCCGGGTGAGGCCGGCCTCGTGCCGGGACGCGAGGAACGGCAGCCGGTGTCCGAGGACACCGGCTGCCGTTCCCGTGTGGGCGCACCCGCGGAGGTCAGCCGTTGCGCAGGACTCCGAAGGGACGCGGCAGGCACTGCTCGTACGTGGGCAGGAGGCCCATCGCGGCCGCCTGGGCGAGGGTGGGCGCCACGGCGTCCTTGTCCGAGCGGACCGGCGGTTCCTCCAGGCCCCACGGCAGGCCGATCTCCGGGTCGAGCGCGTCGACGTCGATCATCGTGCCGGGCACGTACTCCTGCGAGCAGAGGTAGCTCATGCAGGTGTCGTCGGTCAGGGCCAGGAAGGCGTGGCCGATGCCGTCGGGCAGGTACACGGCCGTGCCCGTCTCCGGGCTCTGGTAGGTGACGTCGTACTGCCCGAAGGTCGGGGAACCGACCCGGAGGTCGACCGCGATATCGAGCGCACTGCCCCGTACACAGCTCACGAATTTCGCCTGGCCGGGCGGGACCTTGGTGCCGTGAATTCCCCGCAGGGTGTTCTTCTTGGACACCGAGTAATTGACCTGGCGGACCGAGAAGTCCCAGCCGCTCTCGGCCTGGATCGCGCTGGCGCGTACCGATTCGAAGAAATGTCCCCGCCGGTCGCTCAGCGGTTCCGGCTCGACGCGGTAGGCGCCCGGGACCGTCATTTCCGTGATCAACACAGAATTAGCTCCTCGCTGACTCAGCCGGTCGCGACCGGGGTGGTCTCCGGGGCGCCGGCCGCCTGAGCGATCCGCTGCCGCATGGCGGCGGAGTCGTTGGCGTGCGGGAACTCCTCGTCGGGGACGTCGGCCCCGAGGAAGGCGCACAGCGGCTCCCAGCCCTGCCGCACGTCGTAGACGAGGACGTTGTCGGCGCCGAGGGCGCGCACGACGTCCTCGTTGTGCCGGTGGTACGCCGCGACGGCGTGGTCCTTGTCCTCGAAGCGGCCCTCGAAGATGCCGTCCCAGACCATGGTGCTGACGACGCGGAGCAGCCGCTCCTGGCGGGAGCCGGGCTCCGGCGGGTGTTCCTTGCTGCGCAGGACGAACTGGTAGAGCGTGTCGTAGGTGCTCCGGTACCAGCCCTCGGCGTCCCGGACGGTGACGATGACCTTGGCCTCGGGGAAGGCCTCGGCGAGCTGCCGGTAATAGACGGTGCAGGGGCCGTCGACCGCGGAGGAGTATCCGGCGAACAGTGCCCGCCAGTCGGGTTCCTCACCGTCGCAGACGATCCTTGCCCAGTGCTCCAGGCGCTCTTCGTCGCCCACGATGTCGAACATGTGGAAGGAGGGCCCCAGGCCCAGCCGGTCCAGGGCCACCTTCAGCGAGGTCGTGCCGGTCCTGCCCAGGCCGGCGTTGATGAGCTTCACGGGTACGCATCCCCTTTCGTCAGCGCCAGGCCGCGGGGGCCTGGTTGGAGGCGACGTTGACCCGGTTCCACATGTTGACCAGGCCGACGTGCATGAGGAGGGCGCCGAGCTGCTTGTCGTCGAAGTACTTGGCGCACTCCTCCCACACCTCGTCAGAGGCCATGTCCTGCGGGTCCGTCATGAGGGTGACGGCCTCGGCCATGGCGAGGGCGGAGCGCTCGGCGTGCGAGAAGACGGTCTCGGTGCGCCAGGTGGCGACGAGCGGAAGGCGGTCGTCGGCGCCGTTCACCACGCCGGCCCGGTCCACGAGGGTCCAGTCGCGGCCGTTGATCTCGCTGACGCGCAGGCGGATCAGGTCGAGGGTCGCCTGCGGGATGCCGACCTTGCCGATGACCTCGGACAGGTCGAGCAGGGGCTGCAGGGCACCGGGAACGACCAGGGAGGGGTTGTCCATCCGTGGAGTCATCGGGTTTCTTCTCCTGTGCGATATGTATGTGGGAATTACCTGGGAAACATGCTGCTCCGGCCGCTGTCACATTCGCAAGGAATCCCGTTCAACTGCGGAGGGGAAGCAGCTGTAACGCTCGCTCGCGATCCGTAAGTTGCATGTAATTCGGACGATGACTTGTAGTGGTCTCGTGTCAGATTCCACAACGACGAAGAGTAGGCAGCCGGTCTGCCGCAGCATTCACGAAACACGGGAATTTCTTCTCGGCGGTCATTCCACGGTCACCGGTCACGTCCTCGACGTGCTCGGTGCGATCCGTGCGGCGGACCCGGAGTTCGGCGCGTACGTCGAGGTCTGTGGGGACCGTGCGCTGCGCGAGGCCGGGGCGGCCGACCGGCTGCTCGCCGCCCTCGGCCCGGCCGTCTTCCGCAGCCGGCCGCTGCTCGGTGTCACCGTGTCGGTGAAGGACCTCATCCAGACCGAGTCCCTCACGACCCGGCGCGGCTCGCTGCTGCCGAACCGCCGTGAGCCGGCCGACGCGCCGTCGGTGGCGCGGCTGCGCGCGGCGGGCGCGATCGTCGTGGGCAAGACGACCACGTCCGAGTACGGCTGGAGCGCGAGCACGGTCGGCCGGGTCTCCTCCCCCACCCGCAATCCCTGGGCGCTGGACCGGACCGTCGGCGGGTCCAGCGGCGGGTCGGCGGCGGCCGTGGCGGCGGGTCTGTGCACCGCCTCGCTCGGCACCGACGGCGCCGGCTCGGTCCGTATCCCCGCCGCCTTCTGCGGTGTGGTCGGTTTCAAGCCCTCGTACGGGCACGTGCCGTACGTCCCGCCGTGCCCGGAGCGGCTGTCCCATGTGGGGCCGCTGGCGCGGAGCGTGGCGGACGTCGCCGCGCTGATGGAGGTCCTCGCGGGTCCCGATGTCCGCGACCCGGACTCGGCCGGGGTGCCCCCGGTGTCCGGGCGGGCGGCGGGGCCGCTGCGGATCGGCTGGATCGAGTTCCCCGGTACGTCGGCTCCGGTGCGTGATGTCACCGAGGGCGTGATGCCGGTTCTCACCGCGCTGGGCCACCGGGTCGAGCGGGTCGAGGTGCCCTTCCCCGATCCGTACGACGCGCTCGTGGACATCCTGGCCGCCGCCGACGCGCACGGCACCGCTCCCGGGGACGATGCCTGGTGCGACCAGGGGCGGCTCGCGGTCGTGCGGTACGGGCGCTCGCTCGGCGCTGCCGCGGTGGCGCGCGCCGAGAGCACCCGGCTCGCGCTGCGGGCCCGGCTCGCCGCGGTGATGGACTCCTACGACCTCCTGGTGATGGCGACCGTGCCGATCGAGCCGTTCGCGGCCGAGGCGATCGCCCCGCCGTGGGCAGCGGACCCGGCCGAACTGCGCTGGCTGTCGTGGTCGCCCGCCACGTATCCCTTCAACCTCACCGGTCAGCCCGCTCTGTCGCTGCCCGTCGGCCTGACGCCGGCCGGGCTGCCGGTCGGGCTCCAACTCGTGGGCCGCGTCGGTGACGACGGTCTCGTGCTCCAGGCCGCCGAGCTCGTCGAGTCGGCTCTCGGCCTCTCTCTGGCTCCCCCCGGCCTCCCGACGGAAGGAAAATGATCATGGTCTTCGTGTCGTGGTTCCCGAACCGCGAAGAAGGCGGCACGGGAGGTCCCCCGTACGCCGCCGGGCACATGGGCGGGACCGGCGGCGGCTTCGCGCTCCCGGCCGGCGGACTCCGCGCGGGGGTCCCCGGCCGCACCCCGGCGCGCCCCCACCTCTTCACGGAAGGAAAGTGAACATGGTTTCCAGGTCGTGGGCCACGCTCGGTGAGGACAGCGGTGTCGGACGCCCCTGCTTCATCGCCGAGTTCGGGCTCTGGGACGAACGCCAGATCGCGGCGGCCGAGCAGGTCGAGCTCCAGCTGGAGGAGGTCGACCTCGTGCGGGTCGTGTTCTGCGACCCGCACGGGCTCGCCCGCTCCAAGACGGTCCCGGCCGGCGTGTTCCGCTCGGTGCTCCGCAACGGCATGGACTTCAGCGCCGGGCCGTTCCTCTTCGACACCGGTCACGCCGTCGCCGTCGACTTCCTCGCGGACGCCGGCGTCGGTGTCGGCGAACTCCTGGGCGCGGGCGACTTCGTGCTCGTGCCCGACCCCCGTACGTTCCAGGTGCTGCCCCGGGCCAACGGCGCGCGCACCGCCTGGGTGCTCGGCGACGAGTACCTCCGCGACGGCACCCCGCACCCCCTCTCCTCGCGCGGCGTGCTGCGCCGGGTCCTCGCCGAGTACGCCCTCCACGACCTGTCGCCGGTCATCGGCCTGGAGGTCGAGTGGTACCTGACCCGGCTGACCGGCGGCCCCGTCGGCAACGAGGGCAACGGCTTCGGCGTCCAGGGACCGGCTCCCGAGGTGGTGGCCGTCGACCCCGGCTACCAGTTCAACCTCGACAGCGCCTACGACTGCGTCGCCGACATCGCCGACCCGCTCGCCGCGATGCTGATGCGCCTCGGCCTGCCGCTGCGCTCCTTCGAGCACGAGTCGGGCCCCGGCCAGCTGGAGACCACCTTCAACCCGATGCGGGCGGCCGACGCCGCCGACGCGATGCTGCTGCTGCGCACCCAGCTCAAGCAGGAGTGCCGGCGTGTCGGCCACCACGCGTCGTTCATGACGCTGCCGCGCCTGGAGAGCTTCGACGCCAGCGGCTGGCACCTCCACCAGTCCGTCAGCAGCACCAAGACGCAGCGGAACCTCTTCGCCGAGGGCGACGGCCTCCAGGACGCGGTCTCCCCCGAGGGCCAGGCGTACATCGAGGGACTGCTCACCCGCGCCCGGGAGTTCTGCCTGCTCTCCGTGCCGACCGTCAACGGATACCGTCGGCTCGCCCCCGAGTTCACGCTCGCGCCCACCACCGTCGACTGGCAGTTCGAGAACCGCAGCGCCATGGTCCGGGTGCTCAGCGGCGGCAGCGCCACCCATGTCGAGAACCGCATCGGGGAGCCCTGCGCCAACCCGTACCTCCTCATCGCCTCCCAGCTGCACGCGGGCCTCGAAGGGCTGCTCGCCGGACTTCCGGCCGCCCTCGCCCCCCGCCCTCTGCTGCCCCGGTCGCTACGCGAGGCGCTCGACGCCTTTCGCGCGAGCGAGAGCGCCGAGCGGCTGCTCGGCGCCCCCCTCAAGGCCTGCCTGACCAGGCTGAAGGAGTGCGAGGCCGACCGGTTCGACGCCTGGTCCGCCACCGCCCCGCCCGAGGCCCTCGCCGGCGTCGTCACCGAATGGGAGCACCGCGAGTACTTCGGTGCCTTCTGAACCGCCGTTCCCCCACCCGCACCCGGGTGCCCCGCCAGAGAGAAGGAAGGTGAGCACACCATGCCGGAAGAGACTCCGTCCAAAGCCGCCGCTCGCGCCTTGCGGATCGCCGAGCGCTCCCGCGACGAGAACTGGAAGAAGCCCCCACGTCGCATCGAGACGTCGGAGTGCATCACGTGCGACACATGCCTGCGCGGCTGCCCGCCCGAGTTCGGGGCGATCTTCGACAACGGGCTCAACGTCGTGATCGTGCCCGAGCTCTGCTCCGGCTGTCCGAAGTGCGTGATGGTCTGCCCCGTCGACTGCATCTACGTCGACGAGGACTGGACCGCCACCGAGGCCCGCATGTGGGACCACATCGAACTGACCACGGGAGGAAGCGCATGACCATCCCCACCGAGCCGGACCGGACGCTCGACCGGCGGGCCGCGATGGCCAAGGCCCGGCAGAGCCGCCGCCCGAGCAGGCTCGGCAGGGCCGCCGGGGCCGCCGGGGAACCCGACTACCTGACCGGGAAGGACGCCGGGTTCCCGGCGCTGCTCCGGCAGACCTGGCAGCGGGCGGCCGACGCCCCCGACCTCGGCACGGCCGTCGACACGCTCCTCACGCTCGCCGGGCACGTTCCGGCCGACATCCAGCTGCGGGCACTGTCCGTGGAGGCGGAGAGCGCGCTCAAGGTGCTGGTCGGCCGTAGCTGGTGGGAGGACGGCCGGGCCACCGACCGGTCCGAGGACGCGGGCACCGCGTTCCTCGGCGAGATCGGCCTCGACCGTAGCGGCCGCGTCCTCGTCCGGGTCCCGTCCAAAGGCTCGCTGAGCCGCGAGGCCGACCTGGTCGACGGTGTCCTGAGGGTGCCGTGGTCCGCCGAGGACCTCGCCGACTACCAGGTCGAGCTGGCCCTCGCCGCCGGCCGCTGGCACGCCGGTGTGCGCGACTGCCGCAACTGGCTGCTCGCGGCCGAGGACGAGGGCCGGCGCGAGATCCTGGAGCAGCTGACGGAGGCGGCTCTGCGGACGGCGCCGTTCGTCCTGTACGCCGGTGAGCGGCAGTACACGAACTTCCGCGACCAGAACAACCTCACCGGCAAGACGCTGCGCCCGGGGCACCCCGACTGTGTGCTGAGCAGCCTGCGCACGACCCCGCTGGAGCTGTGGGCGGACAGCGACGTCCTGTTCGTCACCTGTCTGACGCTGCTGGTGCGTTCGGCCGGGTACGCCCGCATCGAGGAGGCCAACGGGACGCAGCTGACGCTCGATCACGTGGCGCTGCTCCTGGAGCGCACGCGCGCCGCGTACAACGCCGCGGCGCCCGGGCTGCCCGCGGTGCCGGCCCCGGCCGCGTACGGCGTCCTCGCCCTGGGGGGGCTGGCCGACGCGCTGGCCGCCCGGCGCCGTGAGCTGACGGGTTCCTCGGTGCGGCTCTACCGGGAGATACACGGACCGCTGATGCACAAGGTCGAGCGGGTCGCGGGTCCCGTGAAGGACGACGCGGCGCGCCTGGAGGCCGCGCTGTGCGCCCGGCTGAGCGAGCGGCTGCCGGTCCGCGGCGCCACGTTCGCGGAGCTGTCCGCCGCTCTGGAGGGCTCCCCCGGCTGGCTGGCGGAGCCGCACGGCGGCTTCGGCTCCGGTCTGGAGTCGCTGGTGTACGAGGCGGTGGCGGCCGCCACGGCCGTCTTCGACGCGGACTTCGCGATGAGCCGCGGCATGCGGTCGCTGCCGGCGCTGATCGAGGCGCTGCGCGCGGAGGCGTACCCGAGGATCGCCGGGTGGGAGATCCCGCACTTCTTCTGCTGTGTGGTGCCTTCGAAGGAGTCGAAGCGGATCTTCGGCGGCTCGGCGTCCCGGCTGGCGGACACCACGTGGGCGATCTCCTCGCGGATGCAGTACAACTCCTGGCACTTCCTGGTCGGCAACCTGCCGAAGGTGCCCGAGATCGCGGCGCGCGACCATTTCGTGCCGCCGGCGATCCCGGACATCGCGTACTACTCCGACCAGCACCACAACGGGCATGTCGCGGCCCGGGTGCGGTTCACCGTCCGCAGCCCGCAGGCGGTGGAGGTCCTGGGCCGGCGCTTCAACGGCTTCATGGACCTGCGGCTGCTGCGCTGCGAGGGGCTTCCCTTCGACGAGCAGGATCTGCTGGCCGCCGACCGTGCGTCCGCCTTCATCGCGGGGGCCACGAGTCTGGCGGCGGCGCTGGTCGCCGGGGGCAGGGACATCGAGGTCACCGCCTTCGACTCGCGGTGGCACTGGGCCACGATCGCCGAGTGACGCGGGGTGAACACCGCGCAGGGCCCCTGGCTTTCGCCAGGGGCCCTGCGTCTGTGGGGGGTCCGGAGGTTCAGGCCGCGGCGGCCTCGGCCACCGGCTGCTCGGCGGAGCGGGTGTGGACCGCGCGGTAGCCGTTCCAGTCCACACCGGTGGTCAGGGCGTAGCGCTTCTCCTGGTAGGCGTCGCGGGCCCGGATCCACTGGGCCTCGGGCTGGTTGCGGAAGGAGTCGTAGAACACCTTGCCGTCCCACTGCGAGTAGACGACGACGAAGTCCTGGTCGGTGCCGACGGTGGCCAGGGTGCCCTCGCCGCCGTCCAGGTTGCGGGAGCGGATGCCGCGCATGATGCTCTGCGAGCGGTAGCCGGGGACGTCCACGAGCCATTCGTGGGCGGCCCCGAGGGTGTCGACCAGGGTGCCCTGCTGCTTCGGCTTCACACCGAGGATCTCGATGACCGTGTAGTCGTCGCGCTCGGGCGAGACCTCGGTGACCTCGCCGTACTCGGGGTGGCGCTGGCTCAGCGCCACTTCGGTCTGCATCAGGCGGACGTAGGTGGTGATCTCGCGGAAGACCGGCACCGTGTGGTGCTTGAACTCGGAGTCGTTGTAGCGGGACTCCAGGTCGTCCATGCCGCGCCACTGGATGAAGTTGGCGGTGCCCGGGTTCTGCCGGCCGCGGTGGACGGTGCTGGAGATCCAGCCCGGGTAGGCGGCGACGTCCACGATCTTCTTCATCTCGTCGACGAGGGTGTCGACCCGGTCGCGGGAGTCGGTCTTGAAGAGGTTGAGGACGGTCAGGTGGCCGGCCTCGGGGCTGATGAACGGCATCGCTGCTCCTTGAACATGTGGTGTGCGGATGAGAGGGCGGCGTCCCGCGGACGGGCGGGGCACCGGATGTCGCTCAGTTCTGGGAGGCGGCGCCGAACCAGCGGCTCAGTGCGTCGGCGAGGCCCTCGGTGCCGGCCCGGCCGGCGCCGATCCAGGCGGTGTAGCCGTCGGGGCGGACCAGGACCGCGTCCACCTCGGCGAGCGGGCCCTCGGGGCGGGCCTGGGCGGTGACGACATCGACGCGGTCGGCCCACGGTGCGGCGGCCTCGGCGACGGCGGGGTCTGCGGTCAGGTCGAGCAGGACCGGGTGCCCGGCGTGCAGGGTCTTGTAGGCGGTCGTCGCGCCGTTCTCGCGGGTGAATGCGAAGTCGGGCAGACGGCGGCCGAGCAGCGGGTGCTCGCCGGCCCCGGCGTCGTAGGTGATGTCGAAGCCGGTAACGAGGCCGACGAGGTGTTTGCGGACGTCCTCGTAAGCGAGGAGCTCGGCGAAGACGGCGCGCATCGGGTCCATCTCGGGGCCGCCGAGGTACAGGCTGCGCTGGGCGAGCGTGTTGGCGATGATGCGGGCGGCGACCGTGCGGCGCTCGGTGTCGTACGTGTCGAGCAGCCCCTCGGGGGCGTGGCCCTTGAGGGTGGCGGCGAGCTTCCAGCCGAGGTTGACGGCGTCGCCGAGGCCGGCGCTGATGCCCTGGGCGCCGATCGGCATGTGGATGTGCGCCGAGTCGCCGGCGAGGAAGACGCGGCCCTTGCGGTAGGCGGCGGCCTGGCGGCTCGAGTCGGTGAAGTAGCTGAGCCAGACGGCGTTGCCGCCGGAGATGTCGTCGCCGGTGACCCGCTTGAAGGAGTCGGCGACCTCCTGGAAGGTCGGCGGCTCGGAGGTCGGACGGACGCCTGCGTCGCGCTCGAAGCAGACGACGCGTGTGGTGTTGGGGCCGACCGGTAGGACGACGACCATGCCGGCGTCGCCCAGCTCGCCGGTGGGGCGCAGCCGCACCTGGACGTCGGTGACGTCGGCCATCAGCATCTCGATGGTGGCCGCGGTGCCGGGGAAGTCGATGCCGGACAGCTTGCGGACGATGCTGCGGGAGCCGTCGGCGCCGACCAGGTAGCGGGCTCGCAGGGTGCGCGGGCCCTCGGGGGTGTCGGCGGTGACCTCGACGCCTTCGGCGTCGTCGGTGAGGCCGGTGACCTCCCAGCCGCGGCGGATCTCGGCGCCGAGGCCGGTGGCCCAGGTGGTGAGGTTGGCCTCGGTGAAGGCCTGCGGGACGCCGCGTACGCCGAAGTGGCCGCCGGGGAGGACGGTGTAGTCGAGTGGCAGGCCGCCGAAGTGGCCGACCGGGATGACGCCCATCTCGCCGAAGGACTCCAGGAGGCCGCGCTGGCCGAGCTCCTCCATGGTGCGGGCGGAGAAGCCGAGGGCGCGTGACTGGCGCATCGGCTGGGCGAGCCGCTCGAGGACGAGGGCCTCGATGCCGGCGAGGCGGAGTTCGCCGGCGAGCATGAGTCCGGTGGGGCCGGCCCCCACGATGATCACGTCGGTGTCAAAGTCCTGCACTGTCGTTCCTTCCTTCCATGGGTGTCTTTGCTGCCGGAAGCCGGTCGTTGAGGTTGCTCGCCATCGAGGTCAGATGGGCGCGGACCTCGTCGAGGCCGATCAGCTCGGAGAGGACCGCGCGCAGTGGTTCGGTCTCCGGGCCGTCGAGCATCAGTTGTTCCTGGGCCGCGACGTGGTCGAGGACCCGGGCGGCGGCGGGGTGGCGGGCCTGGTGGTAGCTGTCGAGGAGTCCGGGCGCGGCCGTGCCGTGTACGGTCTCGGCGAGTTTGGGGCCCAGGTCGGCCGCGTCCTGGAGTCCGGTGTTGAGGGCCTGGCCGCCGACCGGCGGGTGCCAGTGGGCGGCGTCGCCGGCCAGCAGGATCCGGCCGCGCCGGTAGCTGTCGGCCTGTCCCTTGGCGTTGTCGAAGGCGTCGAGCCAGAGCGGGGTGCCGCGGGAGATGTCCTCTCCGGTGACGTGCCGCCAGGCGTCGGCGATCTCGGTGAAGCGGGGCGGGCCGGTGCGGGTGGGCACGGTTGCGCCGAAGGCGTGGACCATGATCCGGGTGATGCCGTCGCGGGTGTTGGCCACGGCGAAGCCGTCGGTGAGCCGCTCGAAGCGCCGGTCGCGGAGGTTGAGTCCGCGGAGGTCGGCGCGGAGCAGTTCCTTGGTGGCCGGGGTGGCGGTCACCGGGATGCCGGCGAGCCGGCGGACGGTGCTGTGGGCTCCGTCGCAGCCGACCACGTACGCCGCGCGGAGCTCCAGCGGTCCTTCGGGGCCCTGGATCCGGCAGAGGACGTGGTCGGGCTGTTCGGTGAGTCCGGTCAGCCGGTGGGAGCGGAGTGTTTCGGCGCCCAGTTCCGCGGCGCGGGCGCCGAGGGCGGCTTCGGTGCGGTACTGGGGGACCTTCCAGTTCCCGGCGTGCGGGCTGTCGACCGGGCTCAGGTCGAAGCCGAGGCCGCCGAAGTGCGTTCGGGGTTCGTGGGCGGCTTCGGCGAGGAGGGCGTCGAAGCCGTGCTCGTGGAGCAGTTCGGCGGTCCGCGTGGAGAGTTGGGTGGCGCGCGACTCGGTCATCGGGCGGGCCCGCTTCTCCACGAGGACCACCGGGACCCGGGCTCGTCCCAGCCCGCAGGCGAGCAGGAGCCCGACGGGGCCCGCGCCGACGATGAGGACCGGTACGTCCGCCCGGGCCGGGGTCACGACTCCGCGCCCCCGCCCTGGCCGGTGAGGGCTTCGGCGTGGGCCTTGGCGAGGCCGAGGGTGGCGAGGCTGTTGGTGCTGAGTGCGCTCTGGACGAACGCGGCGGCGGTCTCGGGCGTGGCGTCGGCGCCGAGGACCTTGGTGATGTTCTCGGTGTTGATGCGCACGGTGTGGCGGGAGGTGACGGCGACGCCGCCGCTGTCGCGCTCCTCGATGAGCCAGCGGCCGGTGTGCAGGGTCATGAGGGCGGGCAGGACGATTTGTTTGTAGACGATCGTCGTGGCCGGTGTGCAGACGCGGACGGAGCGGGTCGTGTGGGTGCTGCCGTCCTTGGCGCGGGTGTCCATCTCCAGGATCTGGAGGCCGGGCACGTCCTCGTCCAGCTGGACGCGGCCGACGTGCGGCAGGCGCTCCTGCCAGAGCTGGGCCTCGTTGAGGAAGTCGTAGACGTCCTTGCCCTGGCCGTCGACGTGGACGGTGTCCTCGAAGGTGATGAGCCGGTCGGGGCCGGTGGCCTCGGCGCTCGTCCTGAGGGCCTGGAGTTCAAAGTCGCTGTTGCGGTCGACGGCCTGCTGGATCCACTCGAGGTCGGCGGGGTCGTCGGTGGCGGCGTGGAAGTCGTGCAGGAGGCGGACCCGGGAGGTGGTCTCGGTGAGGGGCTCGACCGCCCAGGCGCCGCCCATGCCGCCGACGGGGTGCTGTGAGCGTTCCTGGCGGAACGTCACGGTGAGCTTCCCGGCGTCGTGTTCGCGGCGGGAGGTCCAGGTCTTGGCGGTGCCGTTGGCGGTCGCCCAGAGCCGGATCAGTTCAAGGTCGCCCGTGCGTTCGACGACCTCGGCGTGGACGGTGGGCGGGAAGGTCTCGGGCCAGCGGGTGATGTCGGCGACCAGTGCGTAGACCCGTTCGGCGGGGGCGTCGACGTCGATCGTGTGCTCGGTGCGGTGGATGACGTGCTCGGTCACGTGTGTGTCTCCTCAGAAGTAGCGGGGCGGCCCGTGGCCTGCCTCAGGCGGCGGTGGTCTCGCCGAACCAGCGCTGCAGCGCGGCCTCCAGGCCGCCTCCGGCCGGTGCGGTCCAGGCGATGTAGCCGTCCGGGCGGACGAGTACCGACTCGGTCGTGGCCCCGCCCTCCTCCGGTCCGGCGGGGAAGGTCCGGACGTGGACCACGTCGACCCGGTCGGACCAGCCGGCGGCCGTCGCGGCGGTGGCGCCGGTCGCGTCCGCCGTGATCAGGACGCCGCGGGCCGGGTGCAGCAGCCTGGCGATCCGGTCGGTGCCACCGTCGGCGAGTTCCAGCTCGCGGTCGGCCATCCGGCGGCCGAGCAGCGGGTGGCCGGCGCTCCCGGCGCCGACCTCGTAGGCGAGGTCGAAGCCGCTGACCATGCCGGACATGTGCCGGGCCGCCGCCGGGATGGCGAGGAGTTCGGCCATGACGGTCCGCAGCGGCTGCACCGAGCTGCCGGTGAGGTTGAGCGTGCCCTGGGCGAGTGTGCCCCGCAGGACGCGGGCGCCGACCGGGTGCCGTTCGGAGTGGTATGTGTCGAGGAGTCCGTCCGGGGCGTGGCCCGCGATCGTCGCCGCCAGTTTCCAGCCGAGGTTGCAGGCGTCCTGGACTCCGATGCTGAGGCCCTGGCCTCCGGCCGGCAGGTGGATGTGCGCGGCGTCGCCGGCGAGCAGCACCCGGCCGCGCCGGTACTCGGTGGCCTGGCGGGTGGCGTCGGTGAAGCTGCTCACCCAGCGCGTCTCACCGTGGTGGATGGAGTCGCCGGTCAGCCGCTGCCAGGCGTCCGCGACCTGTGCGAAGGTGACCTCGCCGCGGTCCGGCGGGGTGCCGTTCTCACAGACGATGATCCGGGTGTAGCCCTCCTCCAGTGGCGCGGCCATGACCATGCCGCCGGGGAGGAGTTCGCCGATCATGCGGGGTTTGATGTCGGCGCCCTTGACGTCCGCGAGGTACATCTCGCGGGTGGCGTCGGAGCCGGCGAAATCGAAGCCCGCCAGGTGCCGGACGGTGCTCCGGCCGCCGTCGCAGCCCACCAGGTAGCGGGCGGTGTGCTCCTGGACCCCCTCCGGGCCGTTCACGGTCACGGTCACGCCGTCGGCGTTCTCGGTCAGAGCGGTGAACTCGTAGCCGCGGTGCAGGAGCGCGCCGAGTTCGGTGGCCCGGTCCTCCAGCATCTCCTCGATCTTGTACTGGGGGGCGCCGCGGACGCCGAAGTGCGAGCCCTCCAGGATCCCGTAGTCGATCGGGATGCCGCCGAAGTGGCCCTGGCGGGTGATCTCGATG
Organism: Streptomyces brevispora; assembly: GCF_007829885.1. NCBI lineage: Bacteria > Bacillati > Actinomycetota > Actinomycetes > Kitasatosporales > Streptomycetaceae > Streptomyces > Streptomyces brevispora. Next base: position 537,719 of record NZ_VIWW01000002.1, on the reverse strand, counting down.
TTCTCCAGGCGTCCGAGGATGCCGCGCTGCTCGAACATCTCGGTGGCGCGGGCGGTGAAGCCGATTCCGCGCGACTCCCAGCTCCGCTCGGCCCGTTGCTCGAAGATGACGACGTCGGCGCCGCCGAGGCGGAGCTCGGCCGCGAGCATCAGACCCGCGGGCCCTGCCCCGATCACTATGACATCGGTATTCATTGCTTCCTGTCCTGATCCTCGGCTTTTCTGCGATGGGAGGGGAACGGGCGTCGCGTCCGGGCGGATCGGCCTCAGACGATCGAGACGGCCTCAGACGGTCGGGACGGCCTCGATGATGGAGATCGGCGCGGAGGTGGGGACGACGCGGGTGAGGGTGAAGCCGGCCTTCGCGAACAGTTCGCGGTACTCGTTGAGCGTGCGCTCCTGGGCGCCCAGCATCAGCATCAGCCAGAGGTCGATGGCCTGGCCGAGGTGGTGGTCGTTGCCCTCCGGGAGGACGTACTCCATGACGAGCAGCTTGCCCTCGGGGCCCATCGCCTCACGGGCGTTCTTCAGCGCCGTTACGGCGTCTTCCTCGGAGAAGTCGTGGATGATGTGCTTGATGAGGTAGGCGTCGCCGCCGGGGGGCAGCTTGTCGAGGTAGCCGCCGTGCTCGATGGTGAAGCGGTCCGCGACACCGGCGGCCTCGAAGTACGCCTGGGAGTCGACGGTCGCGACCTCGGAGTCGTACAGGACGCCCTTGAGGTCCGGCTCCTTCTGGAGGATGCCGGCGAGCAGGTTGCCGCGGCCCGCGACGACGTCGACGACGGTGTTGAACTGCGAGAAGTCGTACGCCTGAACGAGCGGGGCCGTCTCGGACTCGGAGAGGCCGCCGAACGCGTGGAAGAAGACCTGCGCGTACTCGGGGTTGGCGTGGAAGAAGTCCAGGGCGCCCATGCCGCGCAGCTTGGGCAGGTTCGGCTCGCCGGTCTCGACGGCCGTGAGGAGGTGGCCCCACTCCTCGTGCAGGATGGGGTGGTTCATGAGTACGGCGAAGCCGCGCATGGTGTCCGGGGCGTCCTCGCGGAGCTTGTCGGAGAGCGCGGTGTTCTCGAAGGAGCCGTCCTCGCGGACCGCGAAGACGCCGTGGCCGGCGAGGGCGCGCAGCACGCGGCGGGTCGACTTGGCGTCGGTGCCGACGCGCTTGGCGATCTCCTGGACCGTGAGCGGGCCGTCGGCGAGGACATCCGCGACACCGAGCTTGGCCGCGACGGAAAGGGCCTGGGTGATGACCGCACCCTGGATGAGATTGAGCAGCGCGTAGGAGTCGGACTGGTCGCGGACCTCGGGCGTTGCGGACATGAATTTCCTTTCGAAGCGCTTCTTCCGTGGATTCATGGACGATAGGTCTGCACTTCTCGGTCCCGCAACCATGCTTTTTTTGAATTTGTTGACTTGAACGTTCAACCGGAGAATTCGGGCGGTTGAACGATATTGGTTCGGAAGGTTGTGGCCGGGCTTGTCATCTGATGGTGCGGCAGGTGGCGGGCGGGTGGGGAACCGTCTGTGAAAATGCGCCGGCCGCCGTTACCTCCACCTCGTCTCGACCGGGAATCCGGCCTTCCTTGTCAGGTTGTCCCGGCACCACATACACCCCGAGAAGGAGCAGGCGGAATGGCGGACAAGGGACAGCAGGTAGCGCTGATCACCGGCGGCACGAGCGGCATCGGCCTGGCCGTCGCCGAGAACTTCGCGCGCCAGGGCCACAGCGTCTTCATCTGCTCGCGGAACGCCGGGAGCGTCATCGAGACGGTCGGCAAGCTGCGCGCGCAGGGCTACGAGGCCGACGGTGCGGCCGCCGACGTCAGCAAGCCGGAGGACGTCACTCGTCTCGTCGATGCCGCCGTCGCGCGCTACGGCAGCATCGACATCCTGGTCAACAACGCCGGCCGCAGCGGCGGCGGTGTGACCGCGGAGATCGCCGACGAGCTCTGGTACGACGTGATCAACACCAATCTCACCAGTGTCTTCCTGATGACCCGTGCCGTCCTCACCACCGGCGGCATGCGCGAGAAGCGGAGCGGCCGGGTCATCAACATCGCCTCCACGGCCGGTAAGCAGGGCGTCGTCCTCGGTGCCCCGTACTCGGCCTCCAAGCACGGTGTCGTCGGCTTCACCAAGGCTCTCGGCAACGAGCTCGCCCCCACCGGCATCACGGTCAACGCCGTCTGTCCGGGGTATGTCGAGACGCCGATGGCCCAGCGTGTCCGTCAGGGCTACGCCGCCGCGTACGACACCTCCGAGGGCGCCATCCTGGAGAAGTTCCAGGCCAAGATCCCGCTCGGCCGCTACTCCACGCCGCAGGAGGTCGCGGGTCTGGTCGGCTACCTGGCCTCGGACACCGCCGCCTCCATCACCTCGCAGGCGCTCAACGTCTGCGGCGGCCTCGGCAATTTCTGATCGCATCCGCCGAGGCGGCAGAGACATCAAGGAGGCCGACGTGCCGCACACCACCCCGACCCCGGTGGACTTCTGGTTCGACCCGACCTGCCCCTGGGCCTGGCTGACCTCCCGCTGGGTCCTGGAGGTCGCGGCGCACCGGCACCTCGATGTGCGCTGGCGCGTCATGAGCCTGGCGGTCCTCAACGAGGGCCGGGCCGGCCTGGACGAGCGCTGGCACCGCGATCTGGCGCTGCGCATGGAACCCGTACGGGTGTGTGCCGCCGCCGAGGAGCGGTACGGGCACGGGGTCCTCGGCCGGCTCTACACCGAGCTCGGCACCCGTTTCCACCTGGCCAAGGCGCCCAAGGAGCGGGCCACTTACGCGGCGGCGCTGGCCGCCGCGGGCCTCGATCCCGGCCTGGCCGATGCGGCCGGGTCCGAGGCGTTCGACGACGCGGTGCGCGCCTCGCACGACGAGGGCATCGGCCGGGTCGGCCCGGATGTGGGCACTCCTGTCATCGCGGTGGGCGACGTGGCGTTCTTCGGTCCCGTGGTGACTCCCGCCCCGCGGGGCGAGGACGCGGTACGGCTCTGGGACGGCGTCCTCGCCGTGGCCGGGACCGACGGCTTCTTCGAGCTCAAGCGGACCCGCACCCACGATCCGCTCTTCTTCTGAGGGCCCGGTCAGTGGTGCGCACCGGCTGTCGGAGCCGTCCAGTTCTCGGCCAGCCAGCTTTCCAGGGAGACCAGGCCGGGCCGCTTGCCGCGCAGCGTCGGCAGGTCGGCCCGGTAGCCGTCCCGCTCGAACCAGTCGAACATGTTGGCGAGGTCCTGGCGGGCCGCGCGCAGCGGTTCGATGGGCAGCTGCTGGAAGCGGGTGGGGACTCCGGAGACCGCTTCGAAGGCCGCGGCCATCTGCGGGCCGGTCAGGTCGTCGCCGGCGATCTCCACCGTCCTGCCGAGCCAGCTCTCCGGGTCCTCGAAGGCGTCCGCGGCGAAGACGCCGATGTCGCTCGTCGCGATGAGCTGCACGGAGGTCTCCGGGTCCAGCCACATACCGAGGACCAGTTCGTCCTGGACCCGGCGCGGGGCGATGTCCAGCAGGATGTCGTGGAACATGACCGGCCGCAGCACTGTCAGCGGCAGGCCGAGCGACTTCAGGTACTGCTCGATCCGCAGCTTGCTCTCGAAGTGCGGGACCCGGGTGTCCCGGTCCGCGCCGCCGACCGAGCTGTAGACGAAATGCTTCACCCCGGCCCGTACGGCCGCGTCGGCCACCGCTCTGCCCTGGCGCTCCTCCGCCTCGCAGCCGCCGGGGCCGCGGAAGGTCTGGACGCTGAACACGCCGTGGACGCCGTCCATCGCCGCCACCAGCGAGGTCTCGTCGTCGAGGTCGCCGCGCACGAGTACGGCGCCCGCCCGTGCGAGGGCCCTGGCCTCGTCCTTGGCCGGGTCGCGGACGAGTGCCCGCACCGCGTGGCCGCGGCGCAGCAGTTCGCGGGCCACCGCCCCGCCTTGCCGGCCGGTACCGCCCAGCACCATGATCGTCTCTTCAACCGCCACTGTCTGCCTCCATGTCTGTGGTCCGCCGCGTCCGCGTACGGCGTGCCGTCGGGTCGTGCGCGTCGTTGGGGTGGGGCGGGTTCAGGCTGCCGACAGCACCTTCAGCTGGAGCAGCGAGTTGACGAAGTCGACCAGTTGCCGTGCGGTGTTGATGGCGTCGAGTTCGTCCTCGCACAGTTCGATGCCGAAGTCCCGCTCCAGCCGGCTGTACGTCTCCAGGAGTGCGAGCGAGTCGTAGCCCAGCTCCTCGAAGGCGCGGTCCGGCGCCTCCTCGAGCGAGAGCGCGTCCTCGGCCTCGCCGGCGCACTGGAGCATGATGGTCTGGAGGTCACCGATCGTGATCTGCTGCAAGGCCATGCCTCTTTCTGTGTGGATGGGCGTTCCGCGCTACCACGGAACGGGGCCTTCGTCCGCCAGGCAGGTGCCCGACGGGCCGGTCTCGTCCAGGAGGGCGAGCCGGACCACGATCCCGGCGCCCTGGGCGGGCGTCCGGTGGCCGCGGTGGTGGTTGATGTCGGTGGCCACCACTCCGGGGAGGGCGGCGTTGACCTTGATCGGGGTGTCGCGCAGTGCCTTGGCGTAGGCGACGGTGACGGCGTTGAGCGCGGTCTTCGAGGACTGGTAGGCGATCATGTCGAGGCCGGCCAGCGGGGAGTCCGGGTCCGCGTTGAGCGTCAGCGAGCCGACGTGGCTCGACAGGTTGACGATCCGGCCGGCCGGGGAGCGGCGCAGCAGCGGGAGCATCGCCCCGGTGACGGTGACCACGCCGAAGACGTTGGTCTCGTAGACCTCGCGGAGGTCGGCGGCGGTCGCGCCGGGGGTGGTGCCGGTGAAGCGGCCGGCGACGCCGGCGTTGTTCACCAGGATGTCCAGGCGTCCGTGGCGGCGCTCGATCGTGGCGGCGGCTTCGGCCACGGAGGCCGGGTCGGTCACGTCGAGGACCACTGCCTGCGCGGTGATGCCGTCGGCGGCGAGGGCGTCGGCGGCCTGCTTGCCGAGGACCTCGTCGCGGGCGCCGAGGAGCACGACGGTCCCCCGCTCACCGAGCTGCCGTGCGACGGCGAAGCCGATGCCTTTGTTGGCGCCCGTGATGAGGGCGATCTTCTCGACCGGCATGTCCCTGCCTCTCTCCCTTTTCTCGGGGACCGAATGACCCATGGAGTGAAGGTAGTAAGTGGCAAAACCCGGGAGCACCTCCGACATTGCCATCGGGTTCAGTGTTCAACCATGGAATATCGGTGTTCAAGCAGGTGTATTGCGCAGTCGAACGCCCCTCCCCCGCGCGGGTATTCCTTTCATTGCGACCGAACAGGCCGCTGGGTAGCTTCCCCTCACATGAAAAACATTGACGTCATCGTCGTCGGAGCCGGCCCGGTCGGCCTGATGCTGGCCGGAGAACTCCGCCTCGGCGGAGTGGACGTGGCCGTGTACGACAAAGAGCCCGCCCCTTCCGGGGAATCGCGCGCCCTCGGGTTCAACCGGCGTGCCGCCGAATCGCTCGGACAGCGCGGGGTGCTCGACCGGATCGGCGCGTTCCGCTGGGGTCCGATGGGCCACTTCGGCGGGGTCCGTTTCGACCTCGGCATGCTCGACGAGGACCACAGCGGAGTGCTGGGCCTGTCCCAGGCACGCACCGAGGAGGCGCTCGCCGGCTGGCTGGCCGAACTCGGTGTGCCGGTGCTGCGCGGGCGCGAGGTGACCGGGCTCCGGGAGACCGAGGACGCCGTCGTCGTCGCGTACGACAGCCCCGAGGGTCCGGGCGAGGGGTCCGCCGCGTACGTCGTCGGCTGTGACGGCGCGGGCAGCACCGTCCGGCGGCTCGCCGGCATCGCGGCCCCCGGGTGGACGGCCACCCGCGGCATGTACACCGCCGAGATCACCGGCCTCGCCCTGCGTCCGCGGCCGATCGGCGAGCGCCTTCCCGGCGGCTCCATGGTCGTGTGCACCCCGGTCGGCGAGGGCCGTTTCCGGGTCGTGGTCCACGACCTCGCGCTGCCCGCGGACCCGGACACGCAGACGCTGACCTTCACGGAGGTCGCGGACGCCTGGCAGCGGCTGACCGGCGAGTCCATCCACGGTGCCGAGCCGCAGTGGCTGTGGGCCACCGGTAACTCCGCCGCCCTGGCCGAGGAGTTCCGGCGCGGCCGTGTCCTGCTGGCGGGCGACGCCGCTCACGAGATCCCGCCGCTGGCGGCCTGGGGCCTGAGCGCCGGTCTCCAGGACGCCGCGAACCTCGGCTGGAAGCTGGCCGCCACGGTCAAGGGCTGGGCCGGCGAGGGGCTCCTGGACACGTACGAGGCGGAACGGCGGCCGGTGGGCAGGGAGTTGATCCGCAATGCCCGTGCCGCCGGAAGAATCTACCTCGGCGAGGAGGCGATGGACCCGGTCCGCGAGGTCATGGGCGAGCTGCTCGCCCACAAGGACGCGGCGGAGCAGGTCGCGGGGATCGTCAGCGGTCTCGGCATCCGCTACGAGCTCGGCAAGGGCGAGCACCCGCTGCTCGGCCTGCGGATGCCGCCGGGACGTGAACTCACCCTCACCGACGGCACCGTGACCCCCGTCGCCGGCCTCCTGCGCACCGGACACGGCCTCCTCATCACCACCGACCCCGCCCTCGCCCGCCTCGCCGAGGGACTCGAGGACCGCCTCGACATCGTCACCGGCACCTGGAACCAGGCCTACGAACCCGGCCTCGACGCCGTCCTGATCCGCCCCGACGGCTACGTCGCCTGGACCTCCCCCGGCACCACCGACGAACTCACCGGCACCCTCGCCCGCTGGTTCGGCACCGCCCAGCGGTGACCGGCGCCTCCCGCGGAACCCAGGAACCGATAAGGAGCACACACATGCCCAGGGATGTCATCGTCGTCGGAGCGGGCCCGGTCGGCCTGATGCTGGCGGGCGAACTGACGCTCGGCGGCGCGGACGTCGTCGTCTACGAACGTCTGGCGGCCCCCGCGCGCGAGTCGCGCGGCGCCAGCCTCACCAAGCGCACCGCCGAATGCTTCGACCAGCGCGGGCTGCTGGGTGGCCTCGGCCCGACCGAGCCCGCCGACGCGCACTTCGGCGGGGTGCCGATCGACCTCGCCCCGCTGGCCGAGGACCACCACGGACGCCGGGGCGTGCCGCAGTTCCGCACCGAGCGGATGCTGGAGGAGTGGGTGACCGGGCTCGGTGCGGAGATCCGGCGCGGCCAGGAGGTGACCGCCTTCGAGGAGACCGACGAGGCCGTACGTGTCCTCGCGGCCGGCCCGGACGGCCCGGCCGAGGAGAGCGCCGCGTATCTCGTCGGCTGCGACGGCGGGCGCAGCTCGGTCCGCAAGCTGGCCGGGATCGGTTTCCCCGGCAGCGAGGGCCGGCGCGGCTTCCTCAGTGCCGACGTCACCGGCATCGAGACCCGCAAGCGGCGTATCGGCGAGAACCTGCCGGGCGGCAGCATGATCATGGCGATGGACCTGGAGAACGGTGTCACCCGCATCGTCGTCCACGAGGCCGGCATGGCGCCGCACGACCGTGCCTCCCTCACGTACACCGATCTGGCGGACGCCTGGCAGCGGCTCACCGGCGAGTCCCTGCACCACGGGGAGTGCCGGTGGCTCGGCTGCTTCACCGACGCCTCGCGGTCCGCCGCCGTCTACCGGCGCGGCCGGGTGCTCCTGGCGGGCGACTCGGCGCACATCCAGCCGCCGGCGATGGCGCAGGGTCTGAGTGTGGGCGTGCAGGACGCCGTGAACCTCGGCTGGAAGCTGGCCGCGACGGTCAGGGGCTGGGCTCCCGAGGGGCTGCTCGACACGTACGACGCGGAACGGCGTCCGGTGGGCGAGCAGTTGGCGCGCAATGCGCGGGCGGCGATCGAACTGCGGCTCACCGGCGAGGACATGGACCCGGTGCGCGAGATCATGGGTGAGCTGGTGCGCCACGAGGGCCCCGCCGGGCACCTGGCGGGGATGGTGAGCAACCTCGGTGTCCGCTACGAGCTCGGCAAGGGTGAGCACCCGCTGCTCGGCCTGCGGATGCCGCCGGGACGTGAACTCACCCTCACCGACGGCACCGTGACCCCCGTCGCCGGCCTCCTGCGCACCGGACACGGCCTCCTCATCACCACCGACCCCGCCCTCGCCCGCCTCGCCGAGGGACTCGAGGACCGCCTCGACATCGTCACCGGCACCTGGAACCAGGCCTACGAACCCGGCCTCGACGCCGTCCTGATCCGCCCCGACGGCTACGTCGCCTGGACCTCCCCCGGCACCACCGACGAGCTCACCGGCACCCTCGCCCGCTGGTTCGGCACCGCCCAGCGGTCGTAGAGCGGGGGTCCAGCCGGTCTCGACCGGGGTTCCGGGAGCGCCACCGAGACTGCGGACACAGCCGTCCCCGGGCACCGATCGCGGCGTCCGGGGGCGGCTGACTACACCGTAACCATGAAGGAGCTGGTGGAATGGCTGGCAGCGAACGGGATCAGGTGACCGGCACGCCGCACGTGGTCGTCGTCGGAGGTGGGATCGCGGGCCTCTCGGCGGCGTTCCATCTGCGCAACGAGCCGGTGCGGGTCACGGTCCTGGAGGGGTCGGACCGGTTCGGCGGCAAGCTGAAGGTCTCCGAGGTGGCGGGCGTCGCCGTCGACGAGGGTGCGGAGTCGCTGTACGCCAACCGGCGCAGGACCACCGGTCTGATCAAGGATGCCGGGCTCGGCGAGCGGATCCTGCCGGCCGGGGTGACCGCCTCGGCGATCTGGTCCAGGGGTGTGATCCGGAACCAGCCGGACCGTCAGTTCATGGGTGTGCCCTGTGACATGGAGGATCTGGCCCGGTCCGGTGTCCTGTCCGAGGAGGGTGTCGAGCGCGCCCGGCAGGACCTGTTCCTGCCCTCCTTCGACCGGGACGCGGACGTGTCGGTCGCCGACTACGTCGGGGGCCGCTTCGGCAAGGAGGTCGTGGACCGCCTCGTCGAGCCTTTTCTCGCGGGGGTGTTCTCCGGCCGCGCCGAGGACCTGTCCTTCGAGGCGACGCTGACGCCGCTGGCGAAGGCCTCCCTGCGCCAGGCCTCCCTCGCGGAGGCGGCGGGCGCCCTGGTGCCGGTCCTCGCCCCGGGCGAGAAGCCGCCGCCGGTGAGTGTGGCGACCCTTGAGGGCGGCTTCGGCTCGCTGCCCGAGGCCGTCGTGCGGGAGACGCTCGCCGCGGCCCCCGGCACCGTTTTCCGTACCGGTGCCCCGGTCCGCGAGCTGGCGCGCTCCGCCGACGGCTGGCGGATCACGGTCGGCCCGGCCGGGTCGCCGGAGCTGATCGAGGCCGATGCGGTCGTCATCGCCACCCCGGCGGGACCGGCGGGCGGCCTGCTCGGCGGCGTTCCGGGGGCCGGCGCGGCCGTCGCCGCCCTGGACGAGGTGCGGTACGCGGGCGTGGTGGTGGTCACCCTCGCGTACCCGAAGTCGGCGTTCCCCGGTGGCGGGCTCTCGGGCCGCGGCTACTCGGCGTACCGGGTGCCGGCGGTGGAGGGGAAGCTGGTCAAGGAGGTCACCTTCACCACGGTGAAGTGGCCGCATCTGGCCGGTGAGGTGGAGATCGTCCGCTGCTTTTTGGGCCGTTTCGGCGAGGACCGGGTGCTGGAGCGGGACGACGCCTCGCTCGTCGCGGTGGCGGCGGCGGAGCTCGCCGGGGCGACCGGGGTGAGAGGTGTGCCCGTCGAGTCCCGGGTGAGCCGTTGGCAGGACGCCCTGCCGCAGTACACCGTGGGCCACCTGGACCGGGTGGACCGTATCCGGGCGTCCGTGGCGACCCAGCCGGGTCTCGCGGTGTGCGGTGCGCTGTACGACGGCGTGGGTGTGGGTGTCTGCATGGCCACCGCGCGCAAGGCTGTCGGCGAGGTGCTGTCCTGGCTGGCGAAGAAGGGCGACGCGGCGCGGCCGGTCGCGGCAGCGGTCTGAGGAGGTCCGCCCGGAACGAGTTCTCGTTCCGGGCTTCTTCATGTCCGCAGGAGCGGTACGCATGACGGGTGTGGCCGTACCCCTCGGGGTACGGCCACACCCGTCATGCGTACGGTCGGGCGTCAGCGGTCCAGGACGGCGGCGAACGCCTCCGTCAGGGCCTGCTCCGGGTCCTGGGCGCCGTCCGTGGCGCGCCACGCCACGTGCTGGTCGGGGCGGATCAGGAGTGCGCCGGCCTCGCCGGTCCCGCGCACGGCCGCCCAGCCGCCGTCCACGTCCTCGTACGCGCAGCCCGCGCCGATCCGGACCGTGGTGATGGGGACCGAGAACTTCTCGGCCGCCCGCGCCGCCGCCCGGGTCCATGCGTCGCCCTGGGCGCCGGTGATCAGCGTGAAGCGGCCGGTGCCGGTGAGGTCGAGGGTGGAGAGGCGCTCGCCGTCCCTGGCGAGCCAGGCGTGCGGCAGGCGGTGGCCCGGGCGGGAGGTGGGCGTGTGCGCGTTGCGCATCGGGACGCGGGCCGGCGGCTCGCTGCCGTCGGGGACGATCGCGCCCCTCTCGTAGCCGAAGCCGACCTCCATGTCGAGTGACTGGCAGCCGCCGCGGTGGGTGTGAAAAATTTCCAGGGCGCGTGCCCGGGTGGTGTCGCCGATCCAGGACGGGTCGAAGTACGCCTCCAGACGCCGGCCGCGGCGGTCCGCGGGGATGTTGTGGCCGGCGCCGATGGCGTCGATGACCGTCTGGTGGTGCTGGGCGGCGGCGACGGCCCAGTCGACGTTCTGGCGGCCGATCGGCCGGCGCTCGGCCTCGTAGGTGTCGATGAAGCTCTCCGGCGCCCGGCCGCTGAGGATGGCCGCCAGCTTCCAGGCGAGGTTGTGCGCGTCCTGGATGCCGGTGTTGAGGCCGAGGCCGACGGCCGGCGGCTGCTTGTGGGCGGCGTCGCCGGCGATGAGGACCCGGCCCACGCGGTAGCGGTCGGCGAGGACCGCGTCCACGATCCAGTCGGTGACCTTGTGCACGGTGATGTCCAGGTCCGGGATGCGGAGCAGCTCGCGGATGCGCGGGATGACGGTCTCGGCGTTCCAGCGCCCGGGCGGGCCCGGGGCGAAGTGGAGGCCCCACTGCTCGCACTTCTTGCCCCAGGTCGGCCCCATCTCGATGAGGTTGCTGGAGAGGTCCGGGTCCTTCGGGCTGAGGAAGTGGGTGATGAGTGTGCCTTCCTGCCACCATGCGGACAGGTCGGCGGAGAAGTACGCGGTGGTGGTGTTGACCAGTCCGGGCGGGCCCTCCATGCGGATGCCGGCCTTCGGGCCGACGAACTTCCCGCCGTCGGCGCCGATGAGGTACTTGGCCTTGACCGTGGTGCTCTCGCCGGTCTCGACGTTGCGCAGCTCGGCGAGGACGTGGTCGCCCTCGTCGGAGAAGGTGGTGACCTCGTGGCCGAAGAGGACGCGGCCCGGATTGCGCTCCTCCGCGTGGCGCTTGAGGATCGGTTCGAGCCACATCTGCGGCAGCTTGGCCGGCAGGACCGGGCCGACCGCCGCGTACGCCGGTGTCAGTTCTCCGCCGCCGAAGGCGTCCATCTCGTGGATGAGGCGCCGGTCCATCGGGCCGTCGCCCGCGAGCGTGGTCATCCAGCGGACCTTGCCGAACAGCTCCAGCGGCGCGGCCTCGGCGAGGACGTCGTCCGCTATCCCGTGCTGACGGAAGATCTCCATCGTGCGCTGGTTGAGATAGTGGGCCTTGGGAATCCTCGACGTGTCCGAATGGCGCTCCACCAGCAGATGGTCGACGCCCTGGTCGGAGAGGAGGACGGAGGCGGTGAGACCGCACCCGCCACCGCCGACGATCAGGACCGGAACCTCGATTGCTTCCATGTTCGCCCTTCCAGAAATGACGGATGCCTTGCCCGCGCAGCCTGGCAAGGCACTCTGCAGCTCCGGTCAAGAACGGCTGGACTCCGCCTCCGCCCGGCCGGTCGGGGGCCCGGCCGGTGGAGGCGGTGTCGTCGGGGGCGCGGGGGGTGCCGCGGCCGGGCGGTGTCTCAGCCGAGCCAGGCGCCGTCGCGCATCAGGCCGCGGCCGGCCAGTTCGTTCGCCTCGCGCCAGGCCTGCACGCGCTGCGGGCGGATGCGGAAGTACTGGTACGGCTCGTCCTGTTCGCGCGGGTCGAAGCCGGTCTTCGCCGCGAAGGCGTCGCCCGTCCTGTGGCCGAGCTCCTCGGTGTCGACCGGCTCCGCGACGCCGTTGACGATGACCACGTCGCGGGTCGGGCCGATGCCGATCCGCACCCGGCCGTCGGCGAACAGGTTGCGCCCGGTGACCGAGGCGCGCGGGGTCGAGACGAGGATCGCGGAGCCGTCCCACAGGAACGAGAGCGGGATGAGGTGGACCCCGCCGCCGTCGGCGCCCGTCGTCGACAGCCACAGGTCGACGTCGTTCTCCAGGCGTGTACGGGTGTCCTTGAGCCGCTCGTCCAGGGTCCGGGGTGCCGCCGCGTCCGTCATGCTTCCTCCATCGTTGTCAGGGAGCCTCCCCGGTCGGGGAGTTGTCTCCTGGGGCCGTCCGGCCGGTCAGAGGGCACGGCGGCCCTCACGGCCGCCAGCGCCCCCACGGCCTCGCGCACACCGATCATGTCGTGTGCCCGGTGCGTCACGAAGCGCACATGTCCGTTGGGGAGCGGCAGGACGCGCACGCCGTGCAGGGCGAGGCGTGCCGCGCAGGCGTCCGGGGTGAGTCCCGGGACGCGTGCCATCACCATGTTCGTCGGGTGCGCCGGACCGAGGACCTCGACACCGGGTAGGGCCCGGAGTCCGGCGGCGAGCGCGGCGGCCGTGGCGTGGTCGGCGGCCAGCTCCGGCAGCCGTCCCAGGGCGATGAGCGCGGGCGCCGCGACCACTCCGGTCTGGTGCAGGGAGCCGCCGAGCCCGGTGCGCAGCTCGCGGGCGCGGGCGACGTATGTGCGGCTGCCGCCGAGGAGTGCGCCGAGGGGTGCGCCGAGGGCCTTGGAGACCGAGAAGGCGACGCTGTCGGCGGGTGCGGCGAGCGTCGCGGGCGGGACGCCGAGGGCGACGGCGGCGTGGGCGAGGCGGGCCCCGTCGAGGTGGAAGTGGGCGCCGTACCGGTGGGCGAGGCGGGCGACCGTGCGGGTCGCGGCCTCGTCCAGGGCGTTGCCGGAGCGCATCATGCTCGTGTTCTCCAGGCAGACCACGGTGGGGCGGCCGGTGCCGGCGGCGAGCAGTTCCTCCAGGTGGCCGGGGTTCAGGAGTCCGTCGGCGTCCTGCTCGGCCAGGACGGGGTCGAGGCCGCCGAACCGCCGCAGCCCGTCGGCCTCCAGGAACCCCATGTGGCTGTCGGCCCCGACGATCAGCCGGGTTCCGGCCGGGCCGGGGAAGGCCGCGAGGGGCGCCAGGAGGTTGGCCATGGTGCCGGTGGGTACGAACAGCGCGGCTTCGGTGCCGAGGAGTTCGGCGGTGCGGGCTTCGAGCGCGGCGGCTGTCGGGTCGTCGCCGTACACGTCGTCGCCGACCTCGGCCAGAGCGCTCGCCGCGCGCATCCGTTGGTCCGGGACGGTCCGGGTGTCACTGCGGAAGTCGAGCCGGGGGTCGGGTACGGGCTCGGGGGCGCCGGTCGCCACGGCTAGTGTCCCGGCCGGTGGGCGGCCCGGACGGTGGGCGGTCCGGTGCGGCGCCCCGCCGTGCGGAGGGCCGGCCCGTGCCCGTGTCCGCGGTGGCCGGGGCCGCCGCGGGGCGCGGCCCCGGTGTGCCGTGCGGCCCGGTCGGTGCCGGGCGCGCCGGTGTGGGCGGCGCGCCCGGTCGCCTGCCCGGTGGCGGGGCCGGGCACGGCCCGGCCCGGTTCGGGAAGTGCTGGGCTGTCGGTCATCCCAGCACTTCCGCGTGGCCGGCCAGGCGTAGTTCCGTGTCGAGAGCGGCGGCCAGGGCGAGGACGGGGTCGCGGCCCATGCCCGTGCCGGCGCTGCCCAGGAGGCGGAGTTCGTAGCCGTCGGGGTGCTGCCAGAAGGCGTCGCAGGCGCCGTACACGGCGCTGAGGTGGGCGAGGTGGAGCGGGCGTCCGTCGGCGAGGGTGTGGAGCTCGTCCGCGGCCGGGTGCTTGTCGCGCTTCGGCGGGAACTCCAGACGTCCGCCGCCGGTCTTCTGGAGGGTGAGGCGCAGTTCGTCTCCGGTCGGTGTGGTGTAGACGACCTCGAGTTCGCGGGCGGTGTCGCCGTCGCCGAAGGTGGCGGCGCTGTTCGCGCGGAAGGGGCCGACCGTGGCGGGGACGCCCTGTGCGGTGAGGAAGGCGGTGACCCGGTCCGAGGGGATCCAGTCGCCCTCGTGTTCCTTGCCGCGCCGGTGGAAGTGGTAGGGGCCGGTGGGCACCGAGACCATGTCGGCCGGGTGCTGGGCCCAGTAGCTCAGCTCCGAGAACGGCGTGGCGAGGACGCGGGGTACCGCTTCGGGCACGGCGGGGCGCAGTCCGGCGTAGAGGGCGATCAGCTCATGGTCGGTGAACTCTCCTTCGAGTACGGAGAGTTCGACGGTGGTCCCGGCGAGGCGGGCGCTGCCGGCCCGGTGGGCCTTGTAGTCGGTGCCGAGCCAGGCCACCCGGCCGTCGCCGATCTCGTGCGGCCGGGTGGCGCTGCCCCACAGGCAGGGGTGGTCGGCGGCGGGGAACGCCCAGTCGTACAGGAACTGTTTCAGGCGCAGCCGCCGTCCGCCGCCGGAGATCTCGGTGCGGTATCCGGCGGGGTTGGCGTCGCTCCAGGGGCTGCGGCCCTGGGCCTCGACGCGTCCGGGGGGTGCCTCGCGGCGGAGTGTGCCGACGGAGGTGTCGCAGCCCCGGGGCAGGGCGGTGGGCCGCCACAGCACGAAGGGGCACCATTCCTGGGCCCGTTCCTCCTCGATGGCCGGGGGGACCGGGTCAAGGTCGGACGCGCTGGCCAGGACCTGCGGGCGCCAGCGCGGGACGGAACTGCTCACCATGACTCCTCGGTTCGGTTCTGAACTCCGCGATGTGGCCGAGCCAGGCGGAGGTGGAGGCCAGGAACATCCATTCGCCGACACCGAGTCCGGCGCGGAGTCCGGCCGGGACGGGGGGCAGTCCGAAGGGGGTGCCCAGGTCGTCGGCGAGTTCGGTCAGCCGGCGGACGTAGCCCGGGTCGGCGGGGCTGGGGAAGCCCTGCTTGCGGCGGTGCCGCACGGATTGGGGGAGCAGGTCGCCGAGGGCGGTCTTCAGGAGGTCCTTGTGGGTGCCGGGCTGGTGGCTGTCCTTCAGGTGTTCGGGGCAGCGGAAGGCCAGTTCGGTGAGGGTGACGTCCTGGAAGACGGGCCGGTCCTCCAGGGTGTGGGTCGCCGAGGTCGCGTCGACCATGTCGTTGACGTAGACGAGGAAGCGCCGCATGAGGTGGTGCCGGCCGCGTTTGAGCGGGGACGCCGTCCTGATGGCCCGGTACTCGTCCATCGTGCGGGCCCAGATCCGGTCGGTGACCTCGTTCATGTCGACGTCGAGTTCGTGGGCCATCCAGCTGACGAGCTGGGACCACAGGGGCCGTTCGTCGGCGTGCAGCCGGTGGGTGAGGTAGTGCCGGCCGTGGATGTAGGTGGGGGCGAGCGGGTCGACGATGGGGAAGTAGCGGCCGTCCTGGTAGCCCCAGAGCTCGTCGGCGCCGTGTCCGGAGTAGACGACCACGTTCCCGTCGGCGGCGATCGTGCCGTACAGGTGGTGCATGGCGAGTTCGGCGCCGTGCAGCAGCGGGCGCATCAGCCGGGTGGGCAGGAGCGGGACGAGTCCGGCGGCCGTGTCCTGGTCGAGGTCGCAGACGGTCAGCGGGACGCCGAGGCGTCCGGCGACCTCGGTGGCGTAGGTGACGTCGTCGCCGGAGCCGCCGATGCCGTCCTGGTAGCGGAGCACGTAGGCGTCCAGCGGGGTGCCTCGCGCGGTGAGGCCGGCGACGATCGCGGTGCTGTCGACGCCGCCGCTCAGGACGGCCGCGCGCGGTACGTCGGAGACGGAGCGCTGTTCGATCGCCCGGTCGAAGGCGGCCCTGATCTCGTCGGCCTCGATGGGCTCGTCGGTGGAGGCCGGCTTCCAGTAGCGGTGGGTGCGCAGTTGCGGCCGGTCGATGATCAGGTATTCGGCGGGCTGGAGCGACCGGACTCCGCGCAGCCAGGTGTGGTCGTCGGCGGCGTCCATGCGGATCCAGGAGCGCAGTACGAACTCCTCGGGCTCCACCTCGGCCCGGACGAGGCCGGTGCGGAGCAGGACGCCCTGCTCGGAGGCGAAGATCAGGCCGCCGTCGGCGTGGGCGTAGAAGAGCGGTTTGACGCCGAAGTGGTCGCGGGCGAGGACGACCCGGCCGGTGGTGGTGTCGTGCCAGGCGAGTGCGAACATGCCGTCCAGGGGCCGCAGTGCCGGGCCGGGTTCGTCCTGGCGGCAGATCTGCTGGAGGACGAACTCGGTGTCGCAGGTGGTGCGGCGGGGCCAGAGCGGCGGGGCCGGCGAACGCGATCCGTACACCTCGCCGTTGTGGACCAGGACGATCCGTCCGGTGGGGTCGGTCATGGGCTGGTCGCCCGCGTGGGAGCGGTCGCGGACCGCGAGGCGGGTGGCGCACAGCATGACGGTGCCGCACTCGGAGACGTAGGGGGCGCAGGAGTCCTGGCCGCGGTGGGCCATCGCTTCGGTCATGGTGCGGCCCAGGGCGTCGAGCCGGGCGGTGTCGCGTGGGCCGTCGAGGCTGATGAAGCCGGCTATACCGCACATGTGCCGACCGTCCTTTCGGACCAGACGTGCCGCAGGCCGGCCAGGGCGTCGGTGTAGACGTGCTCGATGCCGTGGTGGCCGCCCTCGTGCTCGGTGTAGTGGTGGGGGACGCCGTGGGCGTCGAGGGCTGTGTGCAGGGCGCGGGCGCCCCAGTGCATGCCGTACTCGTCGCGCTCGCCGACGCCGAGGTGGAGGTGGTCGAGGCGGGTGAGCGCCCCGGCGTGCTCGTCCAGCATGCGTACGGGGTCGTGGGTGAGCCAGCGCTGCCACACCTCGTCGCGGAAGACGCCGGTCTCCGGGTCGCAGGGCAGTGCGTCGGACGGGCTGGTCCGGGGGTCCTGGGCGTAGCACATGCCCAGGGCGATGATGCTCATGGCGACCATGAACGGCGCGTCGACGGGGCCGGTGGCGCGGCGGGCGAGCAGTGCGTCCATGCCGCCGGCGGCCCGGACGGTGTCGAGGGTGCGCGGCAGGAGCGGCAGGTGGCTGTGCTCGAAGCCGGCGTCGGGCGAGCAGGCGATGACCGAGCCGAAGAGGTCGCAGGTCATGCCGGCGATCAGCGCGCCGTAACCGCCGCTGGACTTGCCGCCGATCGCGCGCCAGCGTGGTGCGGGCCGGGTGGTGAACCGCCGGTCGACGGCGGCGACGATCTCGGCGAGGTAGCCGGCGTAGCGGCCGCAGGGGGCGGAGTCGATGTACTGGGAGCCGCCGTAGGCGGTGGTGCCGTCGGGGACGACGATCAGGGCGGGCGGCACCCGGCCGTCGGTCATGGCTGAGCGGAGCCGGTCGGCGACGGTGGTGCCGAAGGCGAGGGCCTTGCCGCAGAGGCTGGGGTGGGCGCCGAAGCCGGGCAGCCAGTAGATGACGGGGAACGGGCGGACGCCGTCGTACCCGGGCGGGAGGTGTACCTCGACCCGGCGTGTGTGGGGGTCGCCCAGCGGGTTGTCGCGCAGGCAGGTGCTCTCGTGGTCGAAGAGCACGGTCTCGCTGGAGTCGCTCACGACCGGGTCGCCTCCCGGAGCTGCCGCTCGACGTGGCGGGTGTAGTAGGAGGGGTGGTGGAAGACGGCGGACAGCAGGACGCCGTCGCTGGCCCACAGGCCGAAGGAGCTGCCGAAGAGGAGGTCGGCGCCGAGCATGGCCTCCAGGGTGCTCGCGGCCGTCTCGGTCCAGCCCTCGGCGCCGGTGACGTGGGAGCGTGCGGGGCCCGCGCCGAGCTTCGTCACCCGGCCGGTGACCGGGTCGAGGAGGTAGGAGGTCTCGTCGCCGGTGTCCTCGTAGAGGGAGACGACGTGCCCTCCGGCGCCGTCGTCGAGCGCCCGGTACCAGTAGTCGGTGGCGACGAGCAGGTCGAGGAGTTCGCGGAGCATCTGCTCGGCGGGCCGGGTCTGCCGGCCGTAGCGGTCCAGGGAGGCGTCGAAGGGCGGGACCGGGGTCTTCGGGTCGAGCCGGACGGCTGCGTAGATCTCGTCGAAGTCGTATGCGTGGGGGGCGACCGGCCCGTCGACGGGGGTGGTCTTTCCTCCGCCGGCCTCCAGGACCTGGCCGGGTCCCCACAGCAGGCCGGCCCGGCCTCGCTCGGTGAGGCGCGCGAGGGCCTGGGCCGGGGTGAACGGGAACATCGTGCGGTTGCACCAGTCGTAGTCGCGGTCGGTGTCGCCGCTGACGCGCCAGCCGAAGGAGGACGGCACGGTCAGGGCGGCCGGCAGGGAGTCGACGTACCGGTCGAAGTTGGCGACGGCGCGGGCGCGGACGCCCTCCGGGTCGGTGAGCGGGCGGCGCTCGGTGAGGACGCCGGGTGGCGAGATGCTGTGCGTGGGGACGAGCACGAGGTCGAGCTTCGGCGCGTCCTCGCGCTGGAAGGCCTCAGTGGTCGCCTCGTGCAGGAGCGCGTCGCCGCACACCATGACGGCGGCGTCCTCGGTCTCCACGAGCACGCTCATCTCGGGGAAGGGGACGGCGGAGGGGAAGGTCCGCAGGGTTGCCCCGCCGAGGGTGACGGTGTCTCCGGGTGTCACCGGGTGCAGCCGTTCGAAGCCGAAACGGCGCAGTGTCCAGGAGATCGCCTGGTGGCCGAGGCCGGAGGCGGTCAGCGTCGGCGGCACGGGGCCGGCCGGGTAGATGCAGGTGACGCCGGTGCTCTGGCGGGGGCTGTCGTCGAAGTCGACGTCGGCGCCGTCCGTGAGGAGGCCGAGGGAGGGGAAGTGGTGGTGGTCGAAGTGGTGGTGGCTGAGGACCACGTAGTCGACGCCCTCGTCGAGGACCTTGCGCACGAGGCCTTCCTCCAGGGGCGGGTGGTGTTCCCAGAAGCGGTCGAGGCGCTGGGTCAGCCACGGGTCGAAGAGGATCCGCTCCCGGCCCGTCTCGACGAGGACCGCGGCGTGGCCGAGGGAGGTGAGGCGCATCAGTTGTCCGCCTCGTACACGCAGCGGAAGCCGACCTCCATGTGCCGGTCGGTGATGAGGTCCTTGCCGCGGTAGAAGGTGGTGAGACAGGCCGGCGGGGAGGTGAACGTGCCGCCGCGCAGCACGTGGAAGGCTTCCTTGCGGTTCATGAAGTCCAGCGGGTGGCGGCCTTTGAAGAAGGGGTCCATGTCCTGGCCGGTGTAGAAGTTGGTGCGGGTGAGTTCCCAGACGTTGCCGGACATCTGCAGGGCGCCGTAGGGGCTGGCCCCCTGGGGCAGCGCGTCGGCGGCGAGTACGGGGTGGGCCGGGTTCTGGCCCTGCTCGATGGTGACGAGGAGTGCTTCGAGGGAGTCCAGGTCGGCGACGGCCTGGCCGAAGGACCGTTCCACGTCGTTGACGCGTTCGGGGTCCCAGTCCTCGCCCCAGGGGAAGCGGCGGCCGTCGACGCCTCGGGCGGCCTTCTCCCACTGGACCTCGCTGGGCAGTGTGCCGCCGGCCCAGGCGGCGAAGGCGTACGCGTCGTACCAGTCGATGCCGACGACGGGGGTGTCGGGGGCGTTGAAGCGCGGGTCGTGCCAGTGGGCGGGGCGGTGCGAGCGCTCCAGCGGCTGGTCGGGGTGGTCGAACTCGCCTGATTCGCCGGTCTCCTGGAGGAACTCGCGGTAGCGGGCGTTGGTGACGGTGGTCCGGTCGATGAGGAACGCGGGTACGTCGACGGCGCGCAGGGTGGTGTCGTCCTGGGCCATGCGGAAGGCGTCGGGCTGTTCGTCGGCGCCGATGATCGCGGGGCCGGCCGGGACGAGGACGACGTCCTCGTGGCGGCGGACGCGTTTGCGGGCGGCGGCGATCCGGGAGCGCATCTCGGAGAAGTACTCGTCCTCCAGGCGGCGCAGTTCGACGGGGTCCCTGGTGCCGAATACGGCGATGAGGGCGCGTTTGGTGAGGGCGGCGCCGCAGCCGACGGGCTTGCGGGCCCAGTCGGGGCGGGTGAAGTTGCTGGGCCAGCCGGAGATCCGGATGAGGTCGGGGACGGCGGCGGCGATGCGGTGCTCGGTGATGACCTTGAGGGCGGTGAACGCGACCCAGTCGACGGTGTCGTGGGTGGCGGCGGCGACGGCGGCGCCGGCGGCCTCGTCGCCCGCGTGGTGCGTGGCGAGGAGCCGGACGGCGCCGGCGCGGACGGGCCACTCGGGGTGGGAGACGGCGATGCTCGCGAGGAGCGGGATGCCGTCGGCGGTGCGGCCCTTCTGGCCGGCCAGTGCGACGACGCGCTCGACCGACGCCCAGTAGCGGTCGTCGGTGGAGTCGTCGGTCACCGTCATGTCGGCGGGAATGTCGATGACCTGTGAAACGCGATTGCCTACCATGTCAACCTCTCTCGGACGACGTGCCGCCCGTACGGAAGCGGGTTCCGTACGGGCGGCGCGTACGCGTCGTGCGTGTGCAATTCGCCGGGTCAGCGAATTACCACTTGCTGGTCTCCTGCTGGGCGTCGCGGGTCTCGATGAAGTCACGGTCGCTCATGAGTCACTCCTTCTTCTCGGGAATGCATGGGGCGGTCGCCCTCATGGCCGAGGAGCTTACGGATCCGCCGGAACGGGCGGCAACGGGCCAGGGAAAGTCCGTGGTTGAACATGAACGCGCCCGAATCGTCCGGGTAGGTTCGCGGCCATTCGAACCGGATAAAGGGGAGGAAGAATGGTGGAAAGCTATTCCCGCGGGATGCGGGAGAACGGGTTCGTACGGCTGCCCGGGCTGGCCGGCGGCGCGGAGCTCGCCGGGCTGCGGCGCGCGGCGGGGCGTCTGGAGGAGCTGGCCCGCGACCGTACGGCCTCGGCCGGGGACTTCGTCCTGGAGGCACCGGGCATCGGCGGCTGGGCGGCCTGGCAGCAGGGCTCCGGTGCGCTGCCCGGCGTGCTGCGGTCGGCGGACCGCATCCATGTGCACGAGCCGGAGTTCGGCGCCGTGCAGCGGGCGCTGGGTCTGGCGGAGGGCCCGGTGCGGGCGGCGTCGGGCGCGACGGGCACGCTGGTCAACTCGTTCCTGTGGGCGAAGCCGCCGGTGGTGGGCTCGGCGAAGCCCTGGCACCAGGACATGGCGTTCGCACCGCCCGGGTTCGCCGCCGGGCAGGACGGCATCGTGACGATCTGGGTCGCCCTGGAGCCGGCCACCCGGCGCAACGGCTGCCTGGAGTTCATCCCGGGCTCGCACGTCCTGGGGCTGTTCCCGCACACCGGGGACCGGGAGCGGCTGCCGGGCGAGGCGCCGCTGCGGGTCCCGGTGGAGCCGCACGTGGCAAACGGGCACCTGCCGTGTACGGCCGGTGCGGTCGCGATGCCGCTGGAGCCGGGGTCGGCCGTGATGTTCGACGGCATGGTGCTGCACCGCTCGGCGCCCAACACCACGGTTTCGGAGCCGCGTACGGCGGTCAGTTTCGTGTACCGGGTGCCGCGCCCGGCGTGGACGCGGATGGAGCCGGCCGCCGCCCCGGTGTGATGTTCGTCTGCGGCGGGGCGGCGGTCGAACGTTCCTCAGGAGGCGGTCGAGGCCCCGTCGAGGGCGTAGAACCCGGTGCCGTCGAGGTGCCGGATGGTGTTGAGGTCGCGCTGCACGACCTCGTCGAGTTCGTGCAGCAGCGTCACGATGACCGGGTAGGTGAGGTCGTCGACGGTCCGCCGGATCCTCTGGCCCGGCCGGACCAGGGGCGTCAGGGTGTGGAGGCCCTCCAGGCGCTCGATCTCCTCGATCCCCTCGTAGCCGCGGAGCACGCCTTCGACGGGCGAGACCATGCCGTAGATGGCGGCGTACCGGCGGATCTCGTAGGGGGTGCCGGCCCTCTCGTGGAAGCGTTCGGGCCGCAGGAAGGCGTCGACGGTCCATTCCAGCTGGGACTCGCCGATGCCCAGGCCCGCGGCGGCGGGGATGCCGCCGCCCGCGATCCGGGCGCCGACCTCGACCAGGCAGGGCCCGGCCGGGGTCATCCGGATCTCCAGGTGGGCGGGGCCGTGCCGGATGCCGAGGGCATCGAGGACGCGGAAGGCGTAGTCGGTGAGGGGTTCGACGACCCGGCTGCCGGAGTCGATGAGCGAGAGCGCGTCGCAGAGGTCGAGGACTCCGTTGCGGCTGGCGCGGCCGGTGCGCCAGACGTCGCACACGTGGTGGCGGCCGTCGCGGCTGACGGTGTTGACCATGTACTCGGTGCCGGCGAGGTACTCCTGGGCGACGGCCCCGTTGTTGGGCTGGGAGAAGACGTCGTCGGCGTCGGCGAGGGCACGGAAGGCGGCGGCCGACTCCTGGGGGGTGTCGCAGAAGGTGACGCCCTGGCCGCCGGCGCTGCGCGGCGGCTTCACGACGACCCGGCCGCCGAGGTCGCGGTGCCAGGCGGCGAGTTCCCGGGCGTCGGTGGCGAACAGTTGGCGGGCGGCCCGCAGTCCGGCGGCGCGGACCGTCTCGACCATGAGGTGCTTGTCGCGGCGGGCGGCGCTGAGGGCGGTGCCGTTGCCGGGCAGTCCGAGGCGGTCGGCGAGCAGGTCGGCGAGTTCGACGCCGATCTCGCCGCCGGAGACGACCGCGACCGGTGCGAACGCCGCCACCGCTTTCGCGGTGGCGTCGACATCGCCTTCATGGGTGAGGTCGGCGATGAAATCCTCGGCGACGTAAGGGGCCGGGATGTAGACGTACGGAGTCTCGCGCGTGCTCTGGACGCGGACGACGGAGCATCCTTGCCGGAGGAATTCAAGAACGAGTGAACGGACGCCCGCATAGGCGTCAACCATCACGATGCAGGGGTTGCCAGGAAGACTCTGGACGGCTGTTGTCATATGTTCAACGATAGGCATTCGGCTCGTTCGTCGAAATCTGTTCGTCTCTGACATCCTCCCCTTCCTGGAGGACTGATGATGATATTTTTCCGCGCGTGTGCTCGCTCATCCCGCTGCACTCCCGCATTGCTCTTCTTCAATACGTGCGGGAGTTTTCTGCTTCTGGTGAGCCTGTCCACCCACGTCGGTTCCGTCACCGGCTCTGGACTGCTCGCCGGCGCTGTCCTGAGCGCCCCCTGGCTGCCGGCGCTGCTGCTCGCCGCGCCGCTCAACCGGCTGCTCGCCCGCCACGCCCCGCAGCGGCTCGTCCGGATCGCCGAGGCGGCGAGCCTGCTGCTCACGGCGGCGGCCCTGGTTGTGCCCGGCGGCGCGCTGCTCGCGGTCGCCACCGCTCTGGTCGTAGCCCGTGGCTTCTTCGAGGCGGTGACCCGCTCGGCCACCTCGGTCGTGCTGCGCGGCACCGTGCCGAAGGCGCTGCTCGACCGGGTCAACACGTATGCCGAGATAGGCAAGTTGACCGGGGTCAGTGTGGGTGCCGCGCTCGCCGGGCCGGCCGCCTCGGTGCTCTCGCCGCGCGGACTGATCGCGCTGAACGTGGCGACGCTCGCGCTCTCCGCGCTCCTGGCCCGGGCGCTGCCGTCCGCGACCAGGGCGGCCGGGGAGAGCGCCGCGTCACCGGCAGGGTCCGGGGCGCGGCTGCGGGTGGAGGACCCGGTGGTCCGCAGGCTGTTCGTCCGCTTCCTGCTGGTGGCGTTCTGGCAGGGCTTCCACACCGTGGCCGTCACGGTGATCCCGCTGCGTCTCCTCGACGGCGGCACCCGGCTCGTGGGGGTGTTCGTCGCGGCCTCGGCGGTCGCGGTCTTCGCCGGTTCGCTGGCCGCCCTGCCGGCCCAGCGGTACCTGGGTCATGTGCCCTCGGCCGTGTGGCTGGTGCTGCCGATGGCGCCGCTGCTCGCGGCGGTGCTGGCGGCGAGCACCGTACCGACGCTGGTGCTGTACGCGGTCTTCCTCATGCTCTTCGAGCTTGCCTTCGTGCACTGCAACAACCGTCTCCTGGCGGCCGCTTCGGCCCGGGAGCTGCCCTCGGTGGTGACGCTGCGGGCGACTTTGCTGCCCTCGGGCGTGGCCGTGTCGATCCTGGTCATGGGCGCGCTGAGTGATCTGGCGGGTCCCGTGCCGGCCGTCCTGGTGGTCGTCGTCACCACGCTCGCGGTCGGCGCCGCGACCAGCGGCAGTCGGCAAACTCGGAGAAGCCCCGTACCTGACGCGTGACCAGACTGGCAGGGCCGGCCTGCGGGGCGTTCGTCCGTCCCGCTTCCCCTGACCGAAGGAATCGCGTCGTGCGCGTTCTCATTGTCCCGTTCCCGTGGAAGACCCATGTCTTCAACCTGGTGCCGCTCGCCTGGTCCCTGCAGACCGCAGGGCACGAGGTGCGGGTGGCCGGGTGGCCCGACCTCCTCGACGCCGTGACCGGCGCCGGTCTCCTGGGCGTGGGTGTGGGACCCGGCGAGAGCGGGCGGGAGCGGGAGGCCGGCGACCGGCGCCAGCAGCGGGAGCGGGGGGCCGCCCCGCCGGTGCCGGGTGGCGGGGCGGCCGGGGCGGGGGGCCTCGATCCGCTCTTCGACGTACGGCCCGGGCGCGAGCGGCTGGGCTGGGAGCAGGCCACGCGGGTCTTCGAGGACCTGGTGCTGCCGCAGGCCCGCCGGTCGAACGACTCCATGATGGAGGACGTGGTCGAACTGGCCCTGGAGTGGCGGCCCGACCTGGTGCTGTGGGGTGCCAAGGCCTTCGCCGGCGCGGTCGCCGCCGCCGCCGTGGGTGCGGCCCACGTCCGGGTCCTGTACTCGGTCGACGTCTACACCCGGATGCGGGAGGACTTCCTGCACGCCAAGGCGCTGCAGCCCGCGGACGACCGGGCCGACGGGCTCCAGGAGTGGCTGACGGGCTGGGTGGAGAAGTACGGCGGCGTGTTCTGCGAGGACCTGGTGAACGGGCAGTTCACGATCGACCCGCTCCCCGCCGCCTTCCGGCCCGATCCGCGGCCGACGACGCTTCCCATGCAGTTCGTCCCCTACAACGGGACCAATGTCGTGCCCCGTTGGCTCGCGGAGCCGCCGCGCGCGCCCCGTGTCCTGATGACGTTCGGCGACCACGTCAACGACGGGCCGGTGCGCCATCTGCTGCCGGCCGGGCGCATCCAGGAGATTCTGGACTCCGTGGGCGACCTGGACATCGAGCTGGTCCTCACGCTGCCCCGGCAGGCCCAGGAGGAGTTGAGCCGTGTCCCGGCCAACACCCGTCTCGTGGAGTCGGTGCCGCTCTCGGAGGTGCTGCCGGGCTGCTCGGCGATGGTGCACCACGGCGGGACCTGGTCGTTCGGCTGCGCGCTGCGCTACGGGGTGCCGCAGTTGCTCGTCAGCCGGGCGTTCGACGTGCCGCTGAAGCTGCAGTGCCTCGAACGGACGGGCGCGGGGCTCTCCATGAAGCCCTCGGACGTCGACGGTCCCGCAGTACGTGAGGCGCTGCTGCGGCTTCTGGAGGACGGGACGCTCCGGGCCAACGCGCAGCGGCTGCGGCGGGAGGTCCTTGCGATGCCGGCGCCGAACGAGGTGGTGCGCACCCTGGAGGGGCTGGTCCTGGCGCATCGGGCGGTGGCCCACCGGGGTGCCGGGGTCGCCGCGCGCTGAGGGCCGTGGCGCGGCGGCCCCGGCGCCCCGGTGGGCGGCGGTGCTCCCGCCGGAAGCGGGCCCCGCACCTTGCTCGTGCGGGGCCCGCGGTGTGCCCTGGGCCGGGCACCCGGATGGTGAGCCGGCGGGGGCCGGGCCCGCTCCCCCGGGCCCGCTGCCCGGCCGGAGTTGCGGTCAGGCGGTGGGTACCGGGTCCGGGGCCGCCTGGCAGGTCGCGTCGGCGCCCCACGCGGCGGACGGCCGGGTGCCGTCCCGCAGGAAGTTGCTGACGTAGGTGTTCAGGCAGGTGTTGTTGTTCGCGGAGAGGGACGCGCCGACGCTGTGGCCGCCCTGCTCCAGGATGAGCCGGGAGTCCGGGAAGCGCGCGTGTGTCTCGTAGGCGCCGAGGAGTCCGTGCGCGGAGTCGAACTGCGGCTGGACGATGAGGACTTCCACGTTGCTGCCGACCTGCACGGGTGTCTGGGACGGCACCGGCCAGAAGGCGCAGGGTGCGGTGTACCAGGCGTTGGTCCAGGTCAGGAACTTGGCGCCGAGGGCGTACTGGGCCGAGTAGGCCGCACTGTAGGAGCTCCAGCCCTTCGGCCAGGGGCCGTCGGTGCAGTTGACCGCGTTGGTCATGGTGTGGCGGTTCTGGTGCGGGAAGCCCGGGTCCGAGTAGTTCGCCTTCAGTGACGCCGGGTCGTTCTTGACGACGAAGTCGGAGAGGATCTTCGCGCGGTTCAGCCAGGTCCAGTGCCGGTAGACGACCGGCTCGAAGACGTCGGCCCACTCGGCCGGGCCTATCTTGCCGTCGACGGGCGCGGCGCGGAGCTTGTTCCGGCCCTCGTAGTACTTGGCCTCGACCTGGGCGGCGGTCGTGCCCAGGTGGTAGACGCCGTCGTACTCGGCGATCCAGGCGAAGAACCGGTCGGCGTTCTGCTCGGACGTGAAGTTCTTGCTGAACTGGTTGGGGAAGCCGGCGCCGCTCGGGCTGGCGACGCTGTCCAGGAGCAGCCGCTGGACCCGGGTCGGGTAGAGGGTGGCGTAGACCGAGCCGAGGTAGGTGCCCCAGTCGGTGCCGAAGAAGGTGATCTTCTCCTGGCCGAGGGCGATGCGCATCTGTTCCAGGTCGCGCGCGGCGTCCTTGGTGGTCAGGTGCTTGAGTACGTCGCCGTACTGCCGGCCGCAGCTCTCGGCGTACGCCTTGGCGCGGTTGACCCAGGCCTGCTCGGTGGCCTGCGAGCTGGGGACCGGGTCCGGCTGGGCCTGGCCGGGGTTGATGTAGGAGGGATCGCAGACGATGGCCGGTTCGCTGGCGCCCACGCCACGCGGGTCGAAGCCGATCCAGTCGTAGGCGGGGCCGACGTCGGAGGCGAGGCCGGTGGTGCCCTGCGCGTAGCGCGTGGGCAGGTCACGGCCGATGCCGCCGGGCCACTGGCCGCGGTTGAGGATGACGACGCCCTTGTAGTCGGCGGCGGCGACGGTGTGCTCGGCGCGGGTCAGCGCGAGCTTGATCTTCTGGCCTGCGGGGTTGCTGTGGTCGAGCGGGACCTCGACCGTGCCGCAGTCCAGGCCCTTGAGCATGGCACCGAGGACCGGGTCGTTCTCCGGACACGGAGCCCATGCGATGGTGCCGGCGGCCGGCGTGACGGCGGCCTCCGCCGCGACCGGGGTGAGGGTCGGGCCCACCAGACCGGTCACGATGACGGTGGTGACCAATGCGAGCTTCTTCACGTGGTTCCCCTTCTGAATACAACGCGCTCGCAGCCTGACAACGGGACCTCTATTTCCGGTCAACGCTGGCTGGAATCTCACTGAAGGTGAGCGTGATCGAAGAAGCGCGGAGTCGGCGGATTTCCCTAGCATGCAATTCGAGATCCCGACCTCAGGAGTGATCATGTCCGACCCTGCCATCCAGGGAATCAAGACCGTGCTGCATCCCGTCAAGGACCTGGTGGTGGCCAGGAGCGTGTACACCGCCCTGCTCGGCATCAAGCCGCAGACCGTCTCCGACTTCTACGTCGGCTACGACATCGCAGGTCAGCACATCGGCCTGGTGCCGGGTGCCGATACGCAGGGCATGTCCGCGCCGGTCACGTACTGGCACGTGCCGGACATCGAGGCGAAGCTCGCGGAGGTGACCGCGGCGGGCGCCGTCGTCCGGAATCCGGCCGCCGACGTCGGTGGCGGCCGCCTCATCGCCACCGTCACGGACGTCGACGGCAACGTTCTCGGGCTGCTCCAGGACAGCTGAGGCAAAACCCTCTCGATTCCTCCTCGATTTCCACTCGAATCCGGCTCGAGTCCGGCTCGAATCCGGCTCGAGTCCGGCTCGAGTCCGGCTGGATTCCCGCTCGGGCCCCGCTCGGCTTCCTCCCGAGCGGGGCTCGAGTCGTATGCGAGCGGGAATCGAGCGGACCGCAGCACCCTCGCCGGACGGGCCGGGCGACCGCGGCCCGGTCCTCAGGCCTCAGTGAGGGAGAGCAATGAGCCAGGAACCCGCCCCCGTCCGCCGCCACGACCGGATCCGGGTGCACGGCGCGCGGGTGAACAACCTCAAGGACATCGACGTCGAGATCCCCAAGCACCGGCTGACGGTCTTCACCGGGGTCTCCGGCTCCGGCAAGAGCTCCCTGGTGTTCGGCACGATCGCCGCCGAGTCGCGGCGGCTGGTGGACGAGACGTACAGCGCCTTCGTCCGGGGCTTCATGCCGACGCTGTCCCGCCCCGAGGTCGACGTCCTCGAAGGGCTGACCGCCGCGATCGTCGTCGACCAGCGGCGCCTGGGCTCCGATCCCCGCTCCACCGTCGGCACCGCCACCGACGCCAACGCCATGCTGCGCATCCTCTTCAGCCGGCTCGGCACCCCCCGTATCGGCCCGCCCAGCGCCTTCGCCTTCAACGTCCCGCGCCGCACGGCGAGCGGCACGATGAACGTCGACAAGGCCGGCGGCAAGCGGATCGTCGTCCGCAGGGCCGTCTACCACGGCGGGATGTGCCCGCGCTGCGAAGGCCGCGGCACCGTCTCCGACGTCGACCTCACCCAGCTGTACGACGACACGCGCGCGATCGGCGACGGCGCGTTCACGATCCCCGGCTGGAAGCAGGACAGCTTCTGGACCACCCGCGTCTACGCCGAGTCCGGTGTCCTCGACCCGCGCAAGCCCATCCGTGACTTCTCCGAACGGGAGATGCGCGAGTTCCTCCACGGCGATCCCCGCAAGGTGAAGGTCGACGGGGTCAACCTCACCTACGAGGGCCTCCTCCCGAAGATCCGCAAGTCGATGCTGTCCAAGGACCGGGAGTCGCTCCAGCCGCACGTCCGGGCCTTCGTCGACCGGGCCGTCACCTTCACCGCCTGCCCCGACTGCGCGGGTACCCGGCTCTCCGCCGAGGCCAGGTCATCGAAGATCCACGGGGTCTCGATGGCCGACGCCTGCGCGATGGAGATCAGGGACCTCGTCTCCTGGGTGCGCGGCCTGGACGAGCCCCCGGTGGCGCCGCTGCTCGCCTCTCTCCTGCACACCCTGCAGTCGCTGGTGGAGATCGGGCTCGGCTACCTCTCCCTGGAGCGGACCGCCGGCACCCTGTCGGGCGGTGAGGGCCAGCGCGTGAAGATGATCCGCCACCTCGGCTCCGCGCTCACCGACACCACGTACGTCTTCGACGAGCCGACCACCGGTCTGCACCCGCACGACATCGACGGCATGAACGGGCTGCTGCTGCGGCTGCGCGACAAGGGCAACACCGTTCTCGTCGTCGAGCACAAGCCGGAGGCCATCGCCATCGCCGACCACGTCGTCGACCTCGGCCCCGGCGCCGGCGCCGAGGGCGGCCGGGTGCTGTACGAGGGCACGCTCGACGGGCTCCGCGCGAGCGACACCCCGACCGGCCGCCGGCTCGGCGACCGGGCCCGGCTGAAGGAGGCCGTACGGAAGCCGGCGGGGCACCTGGAGATCCGCGGCGCCTCGGCCCACAACCTCCGCGACGTCGACGTCGACCTGCCGCTCGGCGTGCTCTGCGTGGTCACCGGTGTCGCCGGCTCCGGCAAGAGCTCCCTCGTCCACGGCTCGGTGGCGCGCCGGGAGGGTGTGGTGGCCGTCGACCAGTCGCCGATCAAGGGCTCCCGGCGCAGCAACCCCGCCACGTACACCGGTCTCCTCGACCCGATCCGTACGGCTTTCGCCAAGGCCAACGGTGTGCGGCCGGGGCTCTTCAGCGCCAACTCCGAGGGTGCCTGCCCCACCTGCGACGGCATCGGTGTTCTCCACACCACTCTCGCGATGATGGCCGAAACCGCCACGACCTGCGAGGACTGCGAGGGGCGGCGCTTCGACGGGTCCGTCCTGGAGCACCTCTTCGGCGGCCTCGACATCAGCGAGGTCCTCGCGATGCCGGTCCACGAGGCCCTGGAGTTCTTCGGCGCGGGCGACACCCGCGTCCCCGCCGCCCACCGCGTCCTGCAGCGCCTCTTCGACGTGGGCCTGGGCCACCTCTCCATCGGCCGGCCGCTCACCACTCTCTCCGGCGGTGAGCGGCAGCGGCTGAAGCTCGCCGCGCACCTGGGCGGGAAGGGCGGGGTGATCGTCCTGGACGAGCCGACCTCCGGGCTCCACCTCGCCGACGTGGACAAGCTGCTGCGGCTCCTGGACCGGCTCGTGGACGCCGGCAAGTCCGTCATCGTCGTCGAGCACCACCAGGCCGTGATGGCGCACGCCGACTGGATCGTCGATGTCGGCCCCGGCGCCGGCCAGGACGGCGGCCGGATCGTCTTCGAGGGCACCCCGGCCGAGCTCGTCGCCGGCCGTCCCACGCTCACCGGTGAACACCTGGCGGCCTATGTCGGGCGTTCAGCGGCTGAACCGGCAATCTGAAAGATGCCCGTGTCCGGGCAGTTCCTTAGCGTGCATTGCACGGCACCTCATCCCCTTAAACGAAAAGGGCACAGGAACATGTTTCGACCGTGGAATTGCGACTGCGATGTGGTCTCATGAGAATCCTTGTCACCGGCGGCGCCGGATTCATCGGCTCCCATTACGTACGGACCGTTCTCGAGGGGGGATACCCGGGGTACGAGGACGCGCACGTCACCGTCCTCGACGCGCTCACCTACGCCGGCTCCCGGGAGAACCTCCCCGCCGCGCACCCGCGGCTCACCTTCGTCCGGGGCAACATCCTCGACCGTGACCTGCTGTGCAGTGTGCTCGAAGGCCAGGACGCGGTGGTGCACTTCGCGGCCGAGAGTCATGTCGACCGCTCCATCGAGAGCGGCGCCGACTTCGTCCGCACCAATGTGGAGGGCACCCAGGCCGTCATGGAGTGCGCCCTCGCGGTCCACGTCGAGCGGGTCGTGCACATCTCCACGGACGAGGTGTACGGCTCCATCGACAAGGGTTGGTGGACCGAGGAATCCCCGCTCCTCCCCAACTCCCCCTACGCCGCCTCCAAGGCCTCCTCCGACCTCATCGCGCTCGCCTATTTCCGCACCCACCGGCTGAACGTCTCGGTGACCCGCTGCTCCAACAATTACGGGCCTTATCAGCACCCCGAAAAGTTCATTCCGCTCGCGGTCACCAACCTCCTCGAAGGACGCCGCATCCCGGTGTACGGGGACGGGCAGCAGATCCGCGAGTGGCTGCACGTCGATGACCACTGCCGCGCCGTGCAGCGGGTCCTGACCGGCGGCCGGGCCGGTGAGGTGTACAACATCGGCTCCGGATCGGCCGTGCCGAACCTGACGCTCGCCCACCGGCTCGCCGAACTCTGCGGCGTGGGAACCGACATGATCGACCACGTCACCGACCGCAAGGGCCACGACCGCCGCTACGCCCTCGACCAGTCCAAGATCGAGGAGGAGCTCGGCCACCGGCCTCTCACCTCATTCGACCGCGGCCTCTCGGAGACCGTCGCCTGGTACCGGGACAACCCGCAGTGGTGGAAGCCGGTCAAGGCGAGCGGGGGCCGGGCATGAGCACCCGGACCCGGCTCGTGCCGCGCTCGCGCGCCGGGGTCACCGAGCGGCTCGCCCGCTCGGCCGCGACGCCGCAAGGCGCCCACCGCACGACCGCCGAGACCCTGGACTGGCTCGGCTTCCACCGGGTCACCTGCGGCACCGAGATCCGGCGGATCCCCTTCGCCAAGCTCGACAACTGGTCCTTCGCCCCGGACACCGGCGACCTGCGGCACAGCAGCGGGGCGTTCTTCACCGTCGAGGGCCTGCACGTCACCCGGCCGGACGGCACGTGGCAGCAGCCGATCATAGTCCAGCCGGAGATCGGCATCCTGGGCATCCTGGCCAAGGAGTTCGACGGGGTCCTCCACTTCCTCATGCAGGCCAAGATGGAGCCCGGCAACCCCGACCTGGTGCAGCTCTCCCCCACCGTGCAGGCAACCCGCAGCAACTACACCAAGGCCCACGGCGGCGCGGCCGTGAAGTACCTGGAGCACTTCCTGGAGCCCGACCGGGACCGGGTGCTCACCGACGTCCTCCAGTCCGAGCACGGCGCCTGGTTCTACCGAAAGCGCAACCGGAACATGATCGTGGAGGTCGACGCCGGCGTCCCCGTCCAGGTCCACGACGGCTTCGCCTGGCTGACCCTCGGCCAGATCGTGGAGCTGCTCTGCCTGGACAACGTGGTGAACATGGACGCGCGCACCGTCCTGGCGAGCGCCCCGATGGCCGCCGAGGAGGCCGGCGCGCTGACCTCCGACGCCGAACTGCTCGCCTGGTTCACCGGCGAGCGGGCCCGCCAGGACGTCCGCACCCGCCGCATGCCGTTGCGTGAGATCTCCGGCTGGCGGCGGGACACCCACTCCATCCGCCGCGAGGACGAGCGGTTCTTCCGGGTCGTGGCGGTCTCCGTCAAGGGCGCCGGACGTGAGGTCCGCGGCTGGACCCAGCCGATCATCGAGCCGGTCGGTCCCGGCCTGGTCGCCTTCGCGTACCGCATGTTCGACGGCCTCCCCCATGTCCTGGTGCACGCGCGCGTGGAGGGCGGCTTCCTCGACACCGCGGAGCTCGCGCCGACCGTGCAGTGCGTGCCGTCGAACTACGCGCACCTGCCGGACGGGCAGCGGCCCGCGTTCCTCGACCTGATGCTGAACCCCTCGCCCGAGCGGATCCGCTACTCGACGGTCCACTCGGAGGAGGGCGGCCGGTTCCTGGACGCCGAGAGCCGCTATCTGATCGTCGAGACCGACGAGGCGACGACGCCGGCGGAGGCGCCGCCCGGTTTCCACTGGGTGAGCACGGGCCAGCTCAACTGGCTCGCCGGACACAGCCGTTATGTGAACGTGCAGGCGCGGACACTCCTCGCGGTCCTCACCACCGCGGGCGCGGGGACCTCCTGACCCGGGAAGGCCCCCGGAGCTCCGGCTCCGGGGGCCTCACACACACGTTGCACAGCACGAAGGCCCTGGTCGGTGGAGAACCCCACCGACCAGGGCCTTCGTGCTGTGCGGGGCGGTCGGGCCATTACTTCGTCGCGGCGAGCCGCGTGGTCATCGGGGTCCACTCCTTGGGGTTCACACGCCAGTCGACCGGCTGCTGCTTCGTGGCGACGTTGACGCGGTTCCAGAGGTTCACCAGACCGAT
The DNA here is from genome assembly GCF_007829885.1 of Streptomyces brevispora. NCBI lineage: Bacteria > Bacillati > Actinomycetota > Actinomycetes > Kitasatosporales > Streptomycetaceae > Streptomyces > Streptomyces brevispora. The sequence continues at coordinate 504,594 of NZ_VIWW01000002.1, read as the reverse complement.
GTGGAGCACCACGGCGCCGAGTTGCTTCTCGTCCCAGTGCGTGGCGGCCTCGTCCCAGACCTCGTCCGAGACCGGGTCCCGCACATCGCTGATCCGGGTGGCGGCCTCGGCCAGCGCGAGCAGCGAACGCTCGGCGTCGGTGAAGCAGGTCTGCTCCCTCCAGGTCTCCACCAGCGGCAGACGGAAGTCCTCCTCCCCCGCCTCCTCGAACTCGCGCTTCTTCACGGGAATCTGGACCGGACGGCCGTTGATCTGGCTCACCCTCAGGTGGATGAGAACGAGCGTCTGCAACGGCACACCGACACTGTTGATGGCCTTGACCAGGGCCCGCATGGGGGGCAGAACATCGGGGACGACCAGCGACGGGTTAGGCATGCGCGGCGACATCTGTAATTCTCCTTCTGATAGGGACCGGAAAGCAGCTTGCCCTCAGGGGCTGTTCTTTCTCAAGTGGTGCTGAATTCCGGCAGACAACTGTTTCCCTGCGTGGCTCCGGCGGCCCCGGCGAATGCGTGGTGCAGTCGCCGGTCGGCCGTGTGTCCGGCTTCCCACTGCACCCCGACGGCAAAGGGGTGGTCCGTCACCTCGACCGCCTCGACGGTCCCGTCCGCCGCCCGTGCGGTGACGGTGAGGCCGTCACCGAGCCGCTCCACCGCCTGGTGGTGGTGGCAGGCCGACTCCGGCTCGTCCTCGTCGAGGACGCCGGCGATACGGCTGCCGGCCACGAGGTCGAGCGGGTGGCGTCCCAGGGTGAAGGACGGTGTGTCAGGACGGTGGCCGTCGTGACCGGTGGTGTCCGGAAGATGCTGCTGGAGGGAGCCTCCGTGCAGCACGTTGAGCAGTTGCATGCCGCGGCAGATGGCCAGGACGGGCAGTCCGGCGTCGAGTGCCGCCCCGAGCAGGGCCAGTTCGAGGCGGTCGGCGTCCGGGGTCATGGCCCGGGTGACCGGGTGCGCGGCCTCACCGTACAGCGCCGGATCGATGTCCGGCCCGCCCGGGACGAGGAGCCCGTCGACCCGGTCCAGGAGTTCCTCGGCGCCGGGCAGCAGCGGCAGGAGCAGCGGGGCGCAGCCGGCCTCGTGGAGGTAGGCGATGTGGGCCTGGAGTGCGAGGCTGACGACCAGGCCGGAGCCCTGGAGTGTGACCGGCGCGGTCCGCGCGACGATCCCGATGACGGGCCGCCGGGGCGCTTTTGCCGGGTCATTCGGGGTTGAATTCATGACCGCCTTTGGGGGGTTCCGGGTTCGACTGAGGAAAAGAAGCAGATGAACCAACCGTCCCCGGGTGACGGCCTGCCGTCAAAAATGTCGGCGGGGTGTGAATCCATGGCCCGTGTTCAACCTCGGATCCGGGCGGAGAGCTACTGAACGGAATGCCGGTCCTGGTACCACTGGGGCGGGATCTTTCTGTCTCCCGATATCTCTCGCAGCCCCTTCACCTGAGGTGACCATGATCGAGGCGAAGAACATCACGAAACGCTACGGCGGCAAGACCGCCGTGAACGACTTGTCGTTCACGGTCGAGGCCGGCCGGGTCACCGGATTCCTGGGCCCCAACGGGGCGGGCAAGTCCACCACGATGAGGCTGCTCCTGGGCCTGGACCGGCCCGACGCGGGCCGGGCCACCATCAACGGTGTGGCCTACCGTGACCTCGCGCAGCCGATGCGGGTGGTCGGCGCTCTCCTGGAGGCGCGTGCCGTGCACACCGGCCGCAGCGCCTACGACCACCTGCTCTGCCTCGCGCAGACCCAGGGCTTCGGCAAGCGCCGGGTCCAGGAGGTGATCGAGCAGGTCGGCCTCGGGTCGGTGATGCGCAAGCGCGCGGGCGGCTTCTCCCTCGGCATGAGCCAGCGGCTCGGTATCGCCGCCGCGCTGCTCGGCGACCCGGCGGCACTGATCCTGGACGAGCCGGTCAACGGCCTGGACCCGGAGGGCATCCTCTGGATCCGCAATCTGATGAAGTCGCTGGCGGCCGAGGGCCGTGCCGTCTTCGTCTCCAGCCACCTGATGAACGAGATGGCCGTGACCGCCGACCACCTCATCGTCATCGGCCGCGGTCAGCTGGTCGCCGACTGCTCGACCGCGGAGTTCATCGAGCGCAGCACCAAGCAGTCGGTCCTGGTGAGGACTCCGGAGCAGGAGAAGCTCGCCGGGCTGCTCAGGGCGCAGGGCGCCACGGTCACCGAGACCGAGGACGGCCTGGCCGTCGTCGGGCTCGACGCCCCGCGCATCTCCGAACTCGCCGCCGCCGGCAACCTGGCTCTGCACGAGCTCTCCACCAGCCGCGGCTCGCTGGAGGAGGCCTTCATGGAACTGACCAAGGACGCCGTCGAGTACGACGCCGCCGTGCCCACCACCGGAGGCGCGAAGTGAGCACCCTGACCACCCCCGCCCCGGCGTCCGCCGCCGACACGCAGCACAGGCTGAGCTTCCGACGGCTGATGCTCTCGGAGTGGACGAAGATCCGCTCGGTGCGCTCCACGGTCTGGTCGCTGGCCATCCTGGTCGTGGTGACCCTGATCTTCACCGCGCTGTTCATGCAGATGGGCGTCTCGAACTGGGACAAGAGCGAACCATCCCAGCAGGCCGAGATGCGGATGGACCCGACCGGCACGATCCTGGGCAGCGGCATCCTGCTCAGCCAGCTCGCGGTCTGTGTGCTCGGCGTGATGGTCATCGCCTCGGAGTACTCCACGGGCATGATCCGCGCGAGCCTGCTCGCCGTCCCGAAGCGTGTCCCGGTCCTGGCGGCCAAGGGCGCCGTCTTCGGTCTCCTGGTCCTCGTCGTCGGCGAGGTGACCGCGTTCGGTTCGTTCTTCATCGGCGCGCCGCTCCTGAAGGAGAAGGCACCGGTCGCGCTCGGCGACCCGGGCGTCCTGCGGGCCGTCGCCGGCACCGGCCTCTATCTGGCCCTGCTCGGTCTGTTCGCGCTCGCCGTCGGCGCGATCGTCCGGCACACGGCAGCGAGCATCACCGGTGTCATCGGCTTCGTCCTGGTGCTCACACCGGTGGCCGCGATGCTGCCCGGCAAGATCGGCACGTATGTCTACGCCTACCTGCCCACCGCGGCCGGCACCATGATGACCCAGCAGCAGGCGCGTACCGGCGACGTGCTGGGGCCCTGGCAGGGAATCGGAGTCCTCGCCCTGTGGACGGCCGTGCTGCTGGCCGTCGCCGCGGTACTGCTGCGCCGCAGGGACGCCTGACCTCCCCGCCCACCACAGGTGTCCGCCGACCGGGCGGGGCATCCCTGCGCAACGAAGGGGTACGGCCGGTGACGGCTCGTCAGAACGCCTGGTCAGAGGTGCTGTTCGGTGGGCGGTGCCCGCGAAGCTGCCGGTGAAGGCGCGGTGGACGGCTCCGCAGGCGCCAGGACCGTGTCCGCGGACGGGGCCGGTCCGGGGCACCGTCCGGGGAGCGGTGACCGCCGGAGGGGACCTGCCCCCGAGCGGTGACACCTCAAGGACCTGACCCACCAGCGGTGTCCGCCTCCCGGCGCCTGGCCCCGGGAGGCGGACACCGCTGAGCCCGGCAGGGGCCGGGCCGGGGGGTCTTCCGTGGCGATGACAGTCCACCCACTCGCCCGGGGCCGAGACGAACACGGTCGCACCGTGCCCGTCGGACCCGGGCCACACCTTCGAGGACACCGGCAAGGATCCGGCGCTCAGCCGGGAGACGCTGCGCAACTGGTTCCGGGCCGAGCGGGCCCGCCACGACGGGGGCGGCACGAAGAGGGCGAGCACGGCGGGGGCGGCACGAAGAGGGCGAGCACGGAGAAGAGCGGAGGGGATTCCCCCGCCGGCGGCCGAGGGGGCCTCGGGCCGAGAACAAGGCCCTGCGCCGGGAACCGGCGGCGGTGCGCAAGGAGAACCGGGAACCGGGCACGGCACCCCGCGCAGGGCGGCAGAGCCGTTCGCACCGGAGACGGCCTGGTCACCCGCTATCCGGTCCCGTGAGGACCACCACCGCGCCCGGGGCGTGAAGCGGCTGCGGCCGTGCGGGAGATGGCCCGCTCCAGCCTCTGCACGTGGCAGGCCGGCCGCAAGGCCCGCACCGCACACGAGCGGTCCGATACCGCACCCGGCGAGCGGATCCGGGCGATGCACACCGGGCGGTGCGCGCCGGGCGGTGCGCGCCGGGTGGTGCGCGCCGGGTGGTGCGCGCCGGGTGGTGGGACGGTACCCGGGGCCGCCCCCGGACCACCGCCGGGCAGACGACCAGGACCGGTGTGTGAACCACGAGCACGCCGGGCTGCGGGGCCCCGCGTTTCCCGCACAGTCGCCGGACGGCCGGGCCCGCGCGGCACGCCGCCTGCTGCGGCGCCCAGTGCAGGCCTCACACGGCGTCAGGCATCCGGCCGCGGAGTGAAGCAGCCCGCGATCGCACCGGAACGCGATGCACCTCGCGATGCCCCGCCCGACCCCTCCTCGTGCGGTGCCTGCCATGCGTGTCACGGACCGGTCCCCTGAGAGCGCCGGAAAATGATCCGGCCATGGCCTGGCCGTAACAGATTCCCTTCGCCTGTCGCACCGTCGGGCGAGGGGCTTGCCCGCGGCCTTCGGGACGGGCACCCGGCGGGCGTCTGCGGTGCCGTGCGTCCAGGAAGCGTCCACCTTCCCTCGACTGCGGCTGAAGACTGCCCTGCGACTCTCTGAACAGCGGCAGCAGAGAGGGAGAAACGGAATGTCTCACAGCAATGCGCAAGCCGTCTTGATATCGAGTGCATTCAGCTCCGTCAGGACGGAGCTCGCCGAGTCTTCGGGACGCAGCGAATTCGATATGAGGAACTTCGGAAAACTGCCTGCGCGCGACGTTCCCGTCAGCGCTCTGTCGGCCGGGGTGTCCCTGCGCCAGGGCGGCACGGACGCCGCCCATATCCAGCTGCTCGTCGACGCCGCGGAAACTGAGGAACTCCCGCCCATTCTCGTCAGGATGGACGGATATCGCATCATCGACGGTCTGCACCGGCTTGAGGCCGCGCGGCTCCGGGGCGATGCCACCATCAAGGCGCGCTTCCTCGACTGCTCGAACTCCGAGGCGCTCGTCATCGCCATGAAGGCGAACGGGTCACACGGTCTGCCGCTGTCGAAGGCGGACCGCGTGTCCGGTGCCCAGCGCGTCCTGATCTCCCACCCCGACTGGTCCGACCGGGCCATCGCGGGCATCACCGGTCTGAGCGCGAAGACGATCGCCTCGCTGCGCGACCGCACGGCAGAGGCGACACCGCTCGACGGCAAACGCGTCGGCCGGGACGGCCGCAGGCGTCCGGTGGACGCGGGCGAGGGCCGGCGGCGGGCCGCCGAGTACATCGCCGCGCACCCGAGCGCACCGCTGCGGCAGGTCGCCCGCGAGACCGACGTGTCGCTCGGCACCGTCCACGACGTGAGCGCGCGGCTGCGGCGCGGCGAGGGCCCGGAGCGGGACAGCCGCCGCACGGCCGCCGCACGGGAGGACGCCGCCGCGACCGTACCGCAGGACCGCACCGGCCGGCAGGGCCCGTTCGGCCGCCCCGGGCACCCGGCGCAGCCCGTTCCGTTCATGCACCCCGCCCCGTTCACGTACCCCGGTCCGTTCGCACCGCCCGCGTACCCGGTGCAGCCGCTGCCGGCCGTCCGGCCGCTCCAGGCCCTGCGGTCCGTACCGTCCGTGGGCCGCCCCGAGGAGCCGGCGCGTACGGCTCCGGCGGCGGGCGGCGCCTCCCAGGGCCCGCTGCGGGTGGCGGCCGGCGCCGACACCGCACCGCAGCGCAGGAACCACAGCGAGACGCCGCCCGCGTGGGCGGCGGTCGCGGCGAAGATGGCCAGAGACCCGGCCATCCGGTACACGGCGGGCGGCCGGGAATTCCTGCGCTGGATGCAGGCGCACGTCACCGACCCGAACGAGGAGCGGAGCGACCTGGTCGACGCCGTCCCGGCGCACTGGGCCGGTGTCATCGCCCCGATCGCCGAGCGCATCGGCCGCGAGTGGCACCTGCTCGCCGAGCAGCTCAAGGCCAAGCAGGACGTGGCTCCGTGACCTGCCCGGCCAGGGCCGCCCGGCGGGCAGGGCCCGGGGCGGTCTACGCCACGGGGGCCGGCTCCGGCGCCGCGGACGCCACCTTGAGGTGGCCCGCGTCCCGGCGCCCCCCGGCCACCGGCTCGGCCTGCGGGCCGAGGGAGACGCAGCCGGGGTGGGAGACGACCTCGGCCGGCGGGACGAGTTCGGGCAACGCCAGCAGGACCGGCGGATCGGTGGCCCGTACGGGCCGCAGCCGTACTGCGGCGCTCACGATCACGCCGGCGGTGACGGGCACGGTCGCCGGGCCGCGCCCCGCGACGAGGGCGGTCCGCCGGGTGCGGGCCTCGGGCCCGATGCCGTCGGCGGCCGCCACCGCGAGCAGGTGCCACTCCCCCTCGGGAACGTTCTGGAGCACGTAGCAGGACGGCCGGCCGGCCGGTACGTCGACGACGGCCGAGGCGACGGACGGGTGCTGGACCACGGGGGTGCCGAAGGCCCCGAGGAACACGCGCGCGTTGCCGTGGCCGGCCGGGAGACTGATGGTGCCCGCGATCGTGCCGTACCCGGCACGGAGATCGGGCTCGGGTCCCGGCAGCCCGTCCCCGCCGTCCCGCGACAGCCGCCGGTAACGGCTCGGGGAGACCCCGACACCGGACGTGAAGGAGTTGGTGAACGACCCCAGGCTGTTGTAGCCGACCGCGTAGGAGATATCGATGATGCTCATCGAGGTGTGCTTGATGAGCCGCTTGGCCTCGTGAATGCGGATCGCTGCCAGGAATCTCCCGGGAGTGATCCCGGTCTCCTCCTTGAACAGCCGCGCGAAATAGAAGCGGCTGAGCAGAGCACTTTCGGCGATCTCCGTGAGAGTCAGCGGCTCGCCGTAACGCTCCCGAATGCACTCGATCGCCCTTTCTGCTGCGTTGTCCATACGCACCTCACTACGTCTCGATCCAGACAGAAGGATCGCGCGGCGACGTCGCGCACAACTCGAAGAACACTCGTGAGATGTTCACTTGTGCTTTTCCCCCGGAAATGCATGGGCGGAAAAGAATGAGGAAAAGCGGCCGGGGGTGCTTTCTCCCGGACGGGTCCGCGCCCACGTCCTGCGGGACACGTGCACGTACGGGCGCCTGCCGGTGCCGTGGCCGAGAGCCGGATACGGCCGGATGCGAGCCGGTGAAACACGACGGTGCGGGTGGCACGGCCGGCGCCGGGACCGGTCGGGCCGCAGGCCCGGCAGCTCAGGTGAGGGCAACCCGTGGAGCGGCGTGCGCTACCGCCGGGGCGGCCCCAACGCCCCTCACCGGCCGCACCGGGCCGGCACACGGACCTCCCGCACCTCCACCGGACCGACCACTGCGTGGCGGCGTGCCGTCCCCGCCGCAGAAGCCTGTCCTGCATCACCGGATCCCCCTGAAGCGCCCCGGGCGCCGCCCGCCGCGGACCGGCCGGAACCGCCCCCGCCAACCGCCCCCCGCCAACCGCCATCCGCTGTCCGCTGTCCGCTGTCCGCTGTCCGCCAGAACTCGCACACCCGAACACGTCCGCGTCGGCGGGCACCGCCCGCGGCCGGCCCCGGCCCCCCACGGCCAGGAAGCTCAGCCACGGCCCGATCCCGTACACGCACCTGCGCGCGTGTCACGGCTGCGCACCGCCATCGGGCACAGGGGGTGAGGAACCCGCTCCCCCGCCGACACGGCCGGCGGCCTCCGGGACCGGGGAAGGTCACCCTCCGTCCCCGTGGAACATCCTCGGCGATCACCGCGGCAACGTGGAGTCGGGCCCTGCCCGACGTAGAGCACGACACGCGACAACACCCGAACGGAGTAGCGGTGTTCGGAACATCCGGCCCGGCACGGACAAGCGGCCGGAGCTGGACGAACAGCCCCGCGCGGACAGACGGCCCGGCCCGGGACTTCCGGCCGGGGTGTCCCGGCCGGCCTCAGGCCCCTGCTTTCTTCACGAGGGCGCTGATGACCTTTTCGTCGGCCGCGGTCAGCTCCTTCAGTGCATAGGCGGTCGGCCACATCGCGCCCTCGTCGAGGGCCGCCTGGTCGCTGAAGCCGAGCGTGGCGTAGCGCGACTTGAACTTCTCCGCGCTCTGGAAGTGGCAGACGACCTTGCCGTCCCTGGCGTACGCGGGCATCCCGTACCAGAGCTTGGGTGCGAGGCCGGGAGCGGCGGCCCTGACGATCTCGTGGATCCGCTCGGCGAGGACCCGGTCCGATTCCGGCATCTCGGCGATCTTCGCGAGGACGTCCTGCTCCGCCGCGGCCTCCTTCTCCGCCCGGGACGAACCACGCCGCGCCGCCGTCTTCTTCTGGTCGCGTGCGTGATCCTTCATCGCGGCCCGCTCTTCGGCGGTGAATCCGTCGTACTTCTCGGCGGACGTGCCGGAATTCTTGGCGGGTGACTTCGTCGACGGCATAGCAGGTTTCCTCTCGTGCAAAAGAGTGAGACAGGGCGGTTCGGGAGTGCCGGACCGGACGTCAGGACTGTGCGGGGGAAGGCGGCGCGACGGTCTCCCAGGCGAAGCCGTCCGGGTCGGTGAAGGCGTCGACGGTGCCGCCGAGGACGATACGGTGCGAGCCGGTGCCGTCGGCGGGAACACCGAGGTCCTTGGCCAGCGCGCGGTGCTTGTACAGCGCCAGCTTGACAGGGCTGGACGGACCGGAGGCGAACTCGGCGTACTTGCCGCCGAAGCTCTTGGCCACGGCCAGGCCCCGGTCGACGTAGAACTGCTTGGTCGCCTTCACGTCCTCGACACCGAGCAGCAGGACGAACTCGTCGATCTCACGGGTGGCGGGGCCGGTGTCCTTCTTCGCCGACGTCGCGATCTTCCAGATCGTCCCGTCCGGGGCCTGGACCACGCCGCCGTAACCCCACAGCGACTTCGTGGCGGGCTTCAGCACCGTGGCGCCGGCGTCCACGGCGGCGGCGACGAAGCCGTCGACGGTCGCCGGCCCGGACACCGTGAGTGCCAGGGTGAAGCCGCGGAACCCGGTCGAGTGCGCCTCGGACGCCCGCAGGCGAATGTACGTGTTCACGCCGAAGGCGTCGTAGAAGCGGCGGGCGGCCTCGAGGTCGGCCACCTCGAGGGTGACGGACGCGAGAACCGTGTGGACTGCGGTGGAAGCGGTGGTTGCCATGTCCGTCATGCTAGGCGCCGGGCGGTGGCCGGAGCTTCTCGAATCCTGACCGGCCCCGCCACTTGCCTGGCCACGCACGCGGGCATCCCCTCCACCGTGATCGCCGGTCCCGCGTCACCGACCGTGACCGCGTTATCGGCACCGGCAGGGCCGGACGCCGCTTCCGCGGCCTGGCGCCGGAAGGCCCCCGGAGGCATACCGACCAGCTCGGTGAAGCGGGTGGTGAACGTGCCCAGCGACGCGCAGCCGACCGCGAGGCAGACCTCGGTGACGCTGATGTCGCCCCGCCGCAGCAGCGCCGTCGCCCGCTCGATGCGACGCGTCATCAGATACCCGTACGGCGCCTCACCGTAGGCGGCCCGGAACTGCCGCCCGAGGTGCCCGGCGGACATGTGCGCATCACGAGCGAGCGCCTCCACGTTCAGCGGCTGCGCGTACTCCCTGTCGATCCGGTCACGGACCCGGCGCAGCCGCGCGAGATCGTCCAGGCGCTGCGCCTGGACGCGTGCACGCCGCCATTCGGGCTTGCACATGAGAACCCTCCCCCTCGTCGTTCGTCTTCCCATGCCGTCCGCGCCCCCGGGTGCCGGGGGGCGCCCCGCCGAGGCCGGGTGCCCCGACACCCGGGGGCACGGACCGGGCCACCGGACCCGGCCCGGAGTGCCCGGCCCGGAGTGCCCGCCCCGGAGTGACCGGCCCGAAGTGCCCGGCCCGAAGTGCCCGGCCCGGAGTGACCGGTCCGGTGTGGCCGGTCCGGTGTGGCCGGTGCGGTGTGGCCGGTGCGGTGTGCCCGGTGCGGTGTGCCCGGTGCGGTGTGGCCGGTGCGGTGTGCCCGGTGCGGTGTGCCCGGTGCGTCTCATGGGCGGTCGTGACGCCGCCCGCGCGGCCGCACCGCTGCCCGCATGGCTCAGCGCAGTTCCTGGATGCGGACCAGGTTGCCCGCGGGATCGCGGAAGGCGCAGTCGCGGACACCGTAGGGCTGCTCGGTCGGCTCCTGGACGACCTCGCTGTCACCGGCCTGCACCTTCTCGAACGTGGCGTCGAGGTCCGGGGTGGCCAGCAGGATCCACCCGTAGGTGCCCTTGGCCATCATCTCGGTGACGGTACGGCGCTCGTCCTCCGTGACGCCGGGATCGGCGGCGGGCGGTGCCAGAAGGATCGACGTGCCGGGCTGACCGGCCGGACCGACCGTGATCCAGCGCATCCTGCCCTGTCCGACATCGCTGCGGACCTCGAAGCCGAGGACGTCGCGGTAGAAGGCCAGCGAGGCGTCCGGGTCGTCGTGCGGCAGAGCCGTCGTGTGAATGGTGATGTCCATGGAGAGCAGGCTAGACGCGACCGCGTGAACGGTGCTTCTCGATTCCTGCTCGATCCGGACACCTCATGACGTTCACCGGCATGTCACCCGGAACGCACCCGCCCTCCCCGCGGCAGCGCACCCGACACCCCGTCAGCCGCCCGTCAGCCGCCCCGGTGGGAGCGGTGCAGGCTCGGCGCCGGCCCCTCCGCTCCGGCACACCGGCCCTCCCCCGGGCCCGCGCCACGAGCAGCATTCCCCAGGACGGTCCCCGGCGATCCTCAAGCGGGGCCGGAGCACTCCTGTAGGCCGGTGGCGGACCGTGAACGAAACTCCGAGGGAGGAAAAAAATGGGCGATACCGGCACCGCGCCCACGTTCCGGGTGGAGCGCGGGCGGGCCACCGACGCGGAACTGGCCGCGGTCACCGCCGTGCTGTGCTCACTGCTCGCGGGACGCGACGAGGAGAACAGCGACGTACGGCCGCCCCCGGCCCCCCGGTGGGAACCGGAACGGGCCGGCACGGTCTACCACTCCCCGTACAGCTGGCGTTAGCAGCCGGCCCCTCCACCCCGGCTGAATCACGTGCCCGCCACGCCCCACCCGCACACACCGCACCAGCGGTCCCTCTTGCGGTGGAGCGCCGACCGGGCCGCACCCTGAGAGAGGAAGGGACGTGTCGTGACAGGAGTGAACAACCCTCCTCGGGCCTCTGCTGAGACAGCCGGCGCCCACGTGCGGACGGCCGAACCGCATACGGCCCGTGCGCAAACAACTTGTGGCCCCGGCGGGGAACCCGCCAACGCCCACGCGCGGACCGGCGAACTGCACGCGGTCCGTGCACAAGCGATCGGCGGCCCCAGCGAGAAAGCCACCGAGGCGCAGCACGCCAGGGGCAAGCTGACCGCCCGGGAGCGCATCGGACTGCTCCTGGACGAGGGATCGTTCCGCGAGGTGGAACAGTTGCGCCGGCACCGGGCGACCGGCTTCGGACTCGAGGACAAGCGCCCCTACACCGACGGGGTGATCACCGGCTGGGGGACGGTCGAGGGCCGGACGGTCTTCGTCTACGCGCACGACTTCCGGATCTTCGGCGGCGCTCTGGGCGAGGCCCACGCCACGAAGATCCACAAGATCATGGACATGGCCCTCTCGGCCGGTGCCCCGCTGGTCTCCCTGAACGACGGCGCGGGCGCCCGGATCCAGGAGGGCGTCTCCGCGCTCGCCGGCTACGGCGGGATCTTCCGGCGCAACACCCGGGCCTCCGGTGTCATCCCGCAGATCAGCGTGATGCTCGGCCCGTGCGCGGGCGGCGCGGCCTACAGCCCGGCCCTCACCGACTTCGTCTTCATGGTCCGCGAGACCTCGCAGATGTTCATCACCGGACCGGACGTCGTGAAGGCGGTCACCGGCGAGGAGATCACCCAGAACGGCCTCGGCGGCGCCGATGTGCACGCCGAGACCTCCGGCGTCGCGCACTTCGCGTACGACGACGAGGAGACCTGCATCGCCGAGGTCCGCTACCTCCTGTCGATGCTCCCGCAGAACAACCGCGAGTACCCGCCCCGTCTGCCGTGCGCCGACCCGCGGACCCGCCGCTCCCAGGCCCTCCTGGACCTGGTGCCCGCCGACGGCAACCGCCCCTACGACATGCACCAGGTCATCGAGGAAATCCTCGACGACGGCGACTACCTCGAAATCCACGAACGCTGGGCCCGCAACATCATCTGCGCACTCGGCCGCCTCGACGGCCAGGTCGCCGGCATCGTCGCCAACCAGCCACAGGCACTCGCCGGTGTCCTGGACATCGAAGCCTCCGAAAAAGCCGCACGGTTCGTCCAGATGTGCGACGCCTTCAACATCCCGGTCATCACCCTCCTGGACGTTCCCGGCTTCCTCCCCGGCATCGACCAGGAACACCGCGGCATCATCCGCCACGGCGCGAAACTCCTGTACGCCTACTGCAACGCCACCGTGCCCAGAATCTCCCTCATCCTGCGCAAGGCCTACGGTGGCGCCTACATCGTCATGGACTCCCAGTCCATCGGCGCCGACCTCACCTATGCCTGGCCCACCAACGAAATCGCCGTCATGGGTGCCGAGGGCGCCGCCAACATCATCTTCCGCAGACAGATCGCCCACTCCAACGACCCCGAGGCCACCCGCGCCCACCTCATCAAGCAATACAAGACCGAACTCATGCACCCCTACCACGCAGCGGAACACGGCCTCATCGACGACATCATCGACCCCACCCACACCCGCGAAACACTCATCGCCGCCCTCACCATGCTCCACACCAAACACACCGACCCAACCCACCGCAAACACGGCAACCCCCCGCAATAACAGCCCAGCGCACGGGTCTGTACGGTGAACGGTGTAACTCCCGAGCTGGAAGCGACAGTTGATGACTGACGTGATGAGTGACATTGAGGCCGGGGAGGCCGCCGTGGATGCCGTGGATGCCGTGGATGATGGTCTGGTTGCCGAGCTGGTGGCACGGGCCGAGGCCGGCGGGGTGAAGCTGACCGGTGCGGGCGGCCTGCTGGCGGAGCTCACCCGCAAGGTGCTGGAGTCCGCCTTGGAGGGCGAGCTGACCGACCACCTCGGGCACGGGCCCGGTGAGCGGGCCGAGGGCGGGCGGGAGAACTACCGCAACGGGCACCGGTCCAAGACGGTGTGCCACCGAGGTCGGCCCGGTGGAGATCACGGTGCCGCGGGATCGGGCGGGTACGTTCGAGCCGCAGCTGGTCAGGAAGCGCCAGCGGCGTCTGGGCGGGGTCGACGAGATGGTGCTGTCGCTGTCCGCGAAGGGCCTCACCCACGGTGAGATCTCCGCCCATCTGGCCGAGGTCTACGGAACGGAGGTCTCCAAGTCCACCATCTCGACGATCACCGACAGCGTGATGGCCGGCATGGCCGAGTGGCAGAACTGCCCCCTGGACAGCGTGTACCCGGTCGTGTTCATCGACTGCGTGAACGTGAAGGTCAGGGACGGCCAGGTCGCCAACCGGCCCGTCTACATGGCGCTGGCCGTGACGGCGGATTTGCGGACGTGAAGGCGGTGGGTGATGCGGCGGCGTAGTTCGGGGACGTTGCTGATGACCCCAACGGGGCGGTCGTGGGCGCGCAGGGAGTCCAGGACATCGAGGACTTTGTGGAGGGTGTCTTCGTCGAGCGTTCCGAAGCCTTCGTCGATGAAGAGCGTGTCCAGGGGGTTGCCGCCTGCTTCGTGGGTGACGACGTCGGCCAGTCCAAGAGCCAGGGACCGGGAGGCAAAGAAGGATTCGCCTCCGGAGAGGGTGTTGGTCTTGCGGGGGCGGCCTGTCCAGGAGTCGGTGATCTCAAGGCCCAGGCCGGAGCGGGCGCCGCGGGCCGCTTGATGGTCGGAGTGGGAAAGGGTGTAGCGGCCCTCGGACATGAGGTTGAGGCCGGTGTTGGCGGCGGTGACGACTTCTTCCAGGCAGGCTGCCAGGACGTAGGACTACAAACGGATCATCGGTCCGATGCGGTCGCTGTAGTGACATCGTGGCGTGTGTCTTCGGCTTGGTGGATGGCGCGTGCCGCGTTGATGAGGCCGATGTGGCTGAATGCCTGGGGGTAGTTGCCCAGGGCCTCTCCGGTGGTGGAGGACGCTTCTTCGGCGAGCAGACCGACGTCGTTGGCACAGGTGAGAGCGGTATCGAAGACTTCGCGGGCGCGTGTGACGTCTCCGGTCAGGGCCAAGGCGTGGGCGAGCCAGAAGGTGCACAGCAGGAACGCGCCCTCGTCGGATGCGAAGTCGTCGCCGAGGTAGCGGCGTACCTGTCCGCGAGGGTCCGTCAGCCGGTCCATGATCGCTTTCACCGTGGGCCGGATCCGGGGGTCGTCGCCGGGCAGGAAGCCGACGAGGGGCAGCATGAGGGCTGAGGCGTCGAGCTCGTCTGATCCGAACGACTGGGTGAAGGCTCCCATGCGCGGGCTCCACCCTTGGGTTTCGATGGCGGTGCGGATCGTTTGGCGGGTGTCGCGCCAGGACGTGACGTGTTCGGCGGTTGCCCCGAGCGTGGGTGCGAGGTCGATGGCGCGGTCGAGCGCGACCCAGCACATGAGTTTCGAGTAGAGGAAGTGGCGGCTGGGTCCTCGTACCTCCCAGATGCCCTGGTCCGGCTCGTGCCAACGGCGGGCGGCGGTCTCGGCTGCCTGGAGGAGGAACGTGCGGGTGGGTGGGTTGAACCATTCGCTGCGGGGGTGGGTCTGTTGGGCTGCGTCGAGGAGTTCGCCGTAGACGTCGAGCTGGTGCTGGCGCCACGCGTCGTTGCCAGCGCGCACCGGTGCGCTGCCGCGCCAGCCCGAGAGGTGGGTGAGGGTGCGCTCGCTGAGGTCTCTTTCACCACCGATGCCGTACATGACCTGGAGGTCGACGCCGCGGTCGAGCTGGGTCGCCGCAGCCTGGGCGAGGAATGCGAAGTAGGCGGCCTTCTCCTTTTCGCAGGCCGACGTGGACAGGGCCTGGAGGGTGAAGCTGGCGTCACGGACCCAGGTGTAGCGGTAGTCCCAGTTGCGGTCGGCCCCGATGCTCTCCGGGAGGGACGTGGTGGCTGCTGCGACGATGGCTCCGGTGGGAGTGAAGGTCAGTGCCTGCAGCACGCGTCCGCTGTGGCTGACCTCGTTCTGCCACGGGCCGCGGTAGCCCTGGTGGATCTGTGTCCACGAGCGCCATCCTTTGATCGTGTCGCCCAGCCGGCGTCGGATGCGTCTGCCTCGCCACGGATCCGGCTTCTCATCGCCCCAGACGGAGAGGGACGACAGGGCGAATTCGAGCCGATCGCCCGCCCGCAGCTCGGTCTCACCATGTGCGGTCGAACCGTCGATGCGCAGGGGGAAGGGGGCGGACAGGATGAGGCGCTGGCTGCCTCCGTAGGCGCTGATCCCTCCCGTTACCACGGACATCACCGGGTGGATGAGGCCGAACTCGGGCCGTGGCGCGAAACTGGTCTCCACGGCCACCGAGCCACTGGTGCAGGTCAGTTGACGCAGCAGAACACCCGGTGAGGATGCTCCGAGCGCGTGTCCGCGTTCTCGGTGCCCCATCGCCAGAGCGTCGAGGAGGACGACCGTGCCGGTGGAGGTCCGGAAGGTGGTTTCCAGCACCAGAGTTTCCGGCACGTAGCGACGGACCGCCTCGCTCGGCCCGGTGGGGCGGATCGACCAGTGGCCGGCCTCCTCGTCGAGCAGGCGGCCGAAGACCGCGGGGCTGTCGAAGCGGGGAAGGCACAGCCAGTCCAGGGAACCCTCTGTGGAGATCAGTGCTGCCGAACGGCAGTCCGACAGCAGGGCGTAGTCACCGATCGGCCGCGTGCTCACAGCTGCCCGGCCTGACCGGCAGGCCGGGCGGCGAAGGAGGCCCTCGATGCCACCGGATCCTCGCGTTCGTTCACGGCGATGTCTCGGGGTCCGGTCCGCTCTTGCCCGGTTCGCGCGGTGCGGCCCGGGTCGGGGTGGCGGGCGGCACCTGCCGTGGAGGGCGGGAACGGCCCATCCGGCTCAGCAGGGCCACGGCGGAGAGCGCGAAGAGGACGGCTGTGATGAGCAGCCAGCGCCCGAGGAACACATCGGCGGAGAGCGTAGTGTACAGGGTGTATCGGTCACTCACCCGCCGCAGGATCAGAGGAAAATACGTCAGGAGCAGCACGCCGGAGAGGAAGACGGGAACCCGGACGTAGTTGATCCACCTCTGTCTTGAATGGGGCGCTTCACTTGCTGCGGCAGGTTCCCGGCGCTCGCTCAGGATGGTCTGGGCGGCTCGGTCGGTCACCGTGTACAGGGGTAGCAGCACCAAGTCGTGCAGGAGTGCGGCGCCGACGAACCATACGACGACCTTCCAGGGCTCCTCGCCGCTGAGCAGCCGTACCCCGGCATAGCCGGTGAGGGCGAATGAGCAGAGCACCAGCAGAAGATGCAGCGGAGAGGCCCCGTACAGACTGTGGAAGCGGTTCACACGCTCTCTCCGAACGTCAGCCGGTTGACCCACTTGGTGTTGTGGACTCCCGGGTTGGCCGGAACGATGATCCGTGCCGGGTATCCGTGATCCGGTGACAGGTCGGCCCCGTTGACCCGCAGAGCCAGCAAGGAACGCGGATCGCTGACCTGGTTGTCGCGCAACGTCGTCGAACGGAACGACCCCGACCGTTGAACGGACTGGACGAACACACCTGGCGCCGCGTCCGTGAACCCGACGAGTGCCGCCAGATCCGCGAGTCGCACCCCACTCCACTCCTGGTCCTCGGTGGACCACCCCTCCACACACGCGATCGGCAACGCCGCAGTGTGCTGCGGCAGCGCCAGGACCTGATCACGGATGAAGATCTTCTCCCGCCCCGGCCCCCGCACGACGAGGCGCCAGGCCGGACCCACATCACGCGCTCTGATCCCCACGCTGGCCGCGGTCTTGTTGATCTGAAACCCGTTGGGGCCCGGCCCGGGGTCCTGTCCGCGTGGCGCGAGCAGCGCGGTGGGCCGTAGCGCACCTCCGATGCTCTGACCCGCCGTCACGACGAGCAGCGCCAGAGAGCCCGCCCCCACCATGCCCAGCGCGCCCCGGCGCGACATCGTGGGCGCTGCGGGGTTCGGGGTCACCAGACCCGTGGGGTCCTCCGAGTCATTCCGCCCCGCCTTCGCCGGGCTGCGCAGTTCCTCGCGGAGGCCTCCGCTGCGCAGCATCCGGACCATGAGGGGGATACGGAAGGCGATATGGACGACGAAGGCGCCGATGAAGACCCAGGCCCCGTAGAAGTGCAGCGGGTAGAAGGAGCCGGGGAAGATGTAGTCCAGCTGGATGTTGAGCACTCCGGTGGCGAACTCGAACAGCACACCGCCCACGAGCAGCAGTACGGAGAGCCGCTCCAGTGCGTGACTGACCGACTTGACCGGGGGCCAGGAGAACAGCTTGGGGACCACCGACCACAGCTTCGCGAGCAGCACCGGGATCAGGACGATGCCGAGCGTGACGTGAACGCCCTGTGTGAGCCGGTAGAGCCAGTACGGATGCGTGGGCCAGGAGAACAGGTAGAATCCCAGCCAGCCCCGGTCCGGAGTCTTGTCGTTCGCGCCGAGGTCGGGGTTGTACGCGGCGTACGAGAGCAGTCCCGTCACGAACATCAGCGTGATGCCCACCAGCAGTACCGCGCCGAGCACGGACGTCAGCCAGGGCCCGCGCAGCGGGCTGCGCCAGAAACCCCGCCGGGTCGGACCGACCGGCGGCCCGTCCCGCAGCAGATCCGAGATCCCGGGCTTGTGTCCCGCCGATTGCTGAAGCGTCGAACCGGTCCGCCCTGAGGCCATCGAGGTCCCAGCCGAGCGCGAGTCACGCGATGCTGCCGGGCCGGCCGCGCGGGACTGGTCAGCCCCGTCGAGTGGCTCGACCGTACCGTGCGGGTCGGGTGCCCCGTCGTTGGGGGCTGTCCCGTCCTCGGCCTGCCTGTCGTCCATGACGCCCCTCGTGAATCGGACACGACGGAAGACAACCGTCCAGAAACGTGACGATATCTCCCGTATCGCCAGGGACACGGCATTACTCCGGACGAGCCCGTGTATCAGAGTCGCAGCACGCAATGTTCCGTGTGCTCGGCAACATCGCATCCGCTCCTGGTGCCGCAACCGGTCCTCAGCGCCTTGGACCTGTGCGCCAAGCGATACGTGAACGCAGGCGCCCAGCGCTGCCGAAGGGGCACCGGGGGCCGACGTGGGAGCCGCGGGGTGCATCGTGGCGCGGACGCCGACGTTCTCGCGGTATTCGCATGTGTCCGGGTTCGAGCCGGTGCAGTTGAGCAGGTTCAGCTCCGGGCAGAGGCGCCTCTCAGCCGGGCGCACTGTGTCCGCAGAAGCTTCCGAGTTGCGCGGGGTGCATCACCCTGGAGCATGGATGGGTGGAGGAGCATCATTCGCGCAACACACTGGAGGTCGGCATGGCCGTGCTACCGCCCCCGCCCGCCCCGGTCCTCGAAGCCGCCGCGCTGGAACTCGCCGAGGCCACGTCGCCGCACCCGAGGATCTACGAGGTGCCACCGGAGCAGGGCCGGGACATCCTGGCAGGGCTCCAGACGGGTGAGGGCGTCGACAAACCGGAGGTCGACGAGGAGTGGGTGACGGTCGACGCCGGCCCGTACGGCCGTGTCCGCGCACGGATCGTTCGCCCCAAGGGCGCAGCCGGTGATCTTCCGGTCATGTTCTTCATCCACGGGGCCGGCTGGGTCTTCGGCGACGAGAACACCCACGACCGTCTCGTACGGGAACTGGCCACCGGTGCGGACGCCGCCGCGGTCTTCCCCGTCTATGACCGGGCGCCCGAGGCCAAGTACCCGGCTCAGATCGAGCAGAACTGGGCCGTCGGCAAGTGGGTCGTTGAGCACGGTGCCGAGCACGGTCTGGACGGCTCCCGTCTCGCGGTCTGCGGTGACTCCGTGGGCGGCAACATGTCCGCGGTGTTCGCCCTCATGGCCAAGGACCGCGGTGGTGTGGACGTCAGGGCTCAGGTGCTGCTGTACCCGGTCACGAATGCCGACTTCGACACAGCCTCATACCTTCAGTTCGCGGACGGCTACTACCTCACGCGGGACGGCATGCTCTGGTTCTGGGACCAGTACACAACCGACCCGAACCAGCGGGCCGAGCCCTACGCCTCCCCGTTGCGGGCGAGTACTGATCAGCTCAGGGGCCTGCCTCCGGCCCTTGTCATCACCGACGAGGCCGACGTCCTGCGCGACGAGGGTGAAGCCTACGCGGCGAAGCTCCGCGCGGCCGGCGTCGATGTGACCGCGGTGCGGGTACAGGGCATGGTCCACGACTTCCTGATGCTCGACAGACTCCGCGACTGCCACGCCACCGACGTCGCCCGTGAACTGGCCATCAGTTTCCTGAAGAAGGCCTTGACCTGACCGGCCGGCAACCGGGCGAGCGGTGGACCAGCCGCGATCCGCTTCGAGCCGAGCGCGAGCACCTCGACGCCCACCGGCGCCTGCCGGTGCAACCTTTACGGCATCGAGGCGTTCCCCGCCGACCCCCACGGCCTCTTTGCTGGCGAAGTAGTTGAAGGCGGATGCTGTCGTTGAGCCAGGCAATCCACATCAGCGCGAACACCGTGGCGAACTCACCCGGTTCGTGCCGGGTGGGGTATTCGGCGAAATGGTGGGCCACCCGGGCGGCAGAACAACCGTGACCCGGTCGCAGAAGAGCTCCGGCGGACTCGACCCCGTGTTCCGGCGGCGGACGGCTCACCCTAGGGGCGCGGGTACTGGCACAACTGGCGTCGCAGCCGGGCCCATTGTTTGCGTCGCGGGTTCATGGCGTGCAGCGCAGGCCACTGGCGCACGAAACCCCGGGGACAGCCCGCAGGCGTACGGCGTTGTCGCGGCCGAGGGCGTACGGGGTGACGCCGTTGGCCCGCTCGGTGACCTGTTTGGCCTCCGCGCAGCTCTCGAAGTATTGGCCGGTGGTCCAGCGTGGCGCGCCCGGTCAGCCCTGCGCGATCCGGGACACGTCCTGCCATTCGTTTCAGGTCTTCAGGCGCTGGGCGTAGAGGGGCTCGATAATCTCGATGGGCTCGGTGCCGAACAGCACGCGCAGCGGCGGGTTCTCGGCATCGACGATCCGCAGCAGTGCGGCCCCGGCGCCGGAAGCTTCGGCGTACCGAGCGTTACCCAGGCGGGCCGCGGTGGCCTCCCGGACCTGGTCGTAGACGGGGTTCGGGTCTGCGTGCACGCCGGAGGAGCCGGCCCAGTCGGTACTGAAGCCGCCCGGCTCGACCAGGGTGACCTTGATTCCCGCACCGGCGACCTCTTGGGCAAGGGCATCACTGAAGCCCTCGAGCGCCCACTTGGAGGCGTGGTATCCGCCGAACGAGGGGAACGCGGCGACGCCGCCGATGGACGAGATCTGCACGATGTGGCCGCTGCCCTGGGCGCGCATGATCGGCAGTACGGCCTGGGTGACCCAGAACGCACCGAACAGGTTCGTCTCCATCTGGTCGCGCAATTGCTGTTCGGTAATCTCCTCGACCATGCCGAACAGGCCGTAGCCCGCGTTGTTGACGACCACCTCGAGGCGGCCGAGCTTCTCGTGCGCGGCGGCCACCGATGCGGTGACGGCCGCCTTGTCCGTGACGTCGAGCGCCAGGGGCAGAACTGCGTCGCCGTACTTGGTGACGAGATCATCCAGTGCGGCCTGTTCCTGGCGGTCGCGGCGACCTTGTCCCCGCGTTCCAGGGCGGACTCGGCGAACGCGCGGCCGAGGCCGCGGGACGTACCGGTGATGAACCAGACCTTGCCCATGATGCCTCCTTCGGAACCGACCTTCCGGAACCGACCACCGGGGCAGTTTCTACTGTAACCAGCAACTTAGATGCATCTAAAATTAGCCCCATCCACGATTTGCTGCTGGGATCAGAGGGGTTGGGTGGCTGGGACAAGAGCGGTCGAGGACCCCCGGAAGGCGGCCCGATGCGCGTCGCACATGGCATCGACCGGTGCCGCGCCGCTCTCCAACAGGTCTTCGACGCCCCGCGTTGAGGTGCGCGCCAACGTAGCGGCCCATGCCGGCGTCGAGCGCGGCCACCACGCGCGCGTTGAGGTCCGCGTCGGGCGCGACCGGTGCTGCGCACAGCTTGATAGGGGGACGGCCGGTCCCTCATGAAACGGCCCCAGGCAGTGACCAACACGAGCAAGCGCGACCTTGCCACCGTGGGGCGGCACGGTACCGGTCACTTGCCGCTTCGGAGCGCCCCGCCCTCGCCCTCGATGTCGCCCGACAGATCATCGTCCACTCCTCGGCATCCGGGCTTGTGCTCGCCCTGCGGCGAAGGCATTCGCGGTGTACTACGGAAAGGTGCTCTCCCGAAAACCGGCAACTCGCCGCCGACCGTGGCACGAGACCCCTGGCCTGGTGGCCGTTCCGCTCGCGCTGATCGTCGCGATCACCACCATCAACCTGGCCACCCCCGGTCACCTGCACCTCGGACCGCTCCTGGTCGCCGCCCCGGCGCTCGCCGCGGCCAGCGCCGGGCCGAGGCTGATCGCGCTGACCGGAGTGCTGGCCGTGGCGGGCCAGGTGATCCTGGGCGTCGCACTCAAGGACCTCGCCTCGTCGGAACGCATGGCGCAGGTGTTCAGCGTGGTTCTGGTCTCCGTGTTCGCGGCGCTCCTGTCCGAGGCACGGGACCGGAGGGCACGGGAGCTGACACGAGTGCGTCAGGTCTCCGAGATCGCCCAGAATCTGGTGCTTCGCCCGCTGCCCGCACGGATCGGGCCGCTGCGCGTAGCCGCGGTGTATCTGGCGGCGGAAAGCGAGATGCAGATCGGCGGCGACCTGTACGCGGCGACTCGGACCACCTCCGGCACCCGGCTGCTCGTCGGCGACGTCCGCGGCAACGGCCTCACCGCCGTGGGCGACGCCGCGCTACTGCTGGGTGCCTTCCGAGCAGCGGCGCACCGGCAGGTCGGCCTGGCGGATCTCACCGCTTACCTGGACGCGAGCGTCTGCTGGAACCTCGCCGAGCCCGGTGAAGGCGATCTGGCGCAGGAGTGCTTCATCACCGCGCTGCTCCTCGACATCCCCGACCACAGCCCCACCATCAAGACGGTCCACTGCGGCCACCCCTCGCCACTCCTGCTACGACAGGGGCGGATCACCGCACTCTCCGCCCACCGGCCCAGCCCCCCGCTCGGCCTGCAACTGGTCACACCCCGCCACCACGTCGACACGTTCGACTTCACGGCCGGCGACGTTCTCCTGCTGTACACCGACGGCGTGACCGAAGCCCGCAACTCCCAGGGCGACTTCTACCCACTCGCCGAACGCGCCGCCGCCTGGACCGGGCAACGTCCCGAGGTCCTCCTGCAGCACCTGCGCGCCGACCTGCTCGCCTACGCGGGCGGCCGGCTTGGCGACGACGCCGCCATGATCGCCATCGAACGCCTGACAGACCACTGAGCACCTCAGCCCTCCCATCGCACGCACTCCGGTGAGGCGCTCACGGAGACCGGCTGACCGGCGTGCGAGCCACGATGAAGTCGGCTGTTCGGACGCCTTCGCCGGGAGCCGACCTCCCTCGCAGGCTGCGAGGTCACAGTCCGCCTGGGCCTGGCCACCGTCGAGGTGCATCTCGCCTCCTGGCCTGCCGCCCGGGACACCGGGCCGACTCGTCGAAGGACTCCAGGCGTTCCACGATGACGCCGCCTCTTCGTTCGTCAGAGTGCGCAGCCGGCCGCCCTCGCCGAGCCGGCTCCCTGATGTACGGCAGTGCCAAAGCCGCCGATGAGCTGCCAGACCCGGTCGGCGGTCTTCGGGGTGGTGAGGGTGGCGGTGGTGGAGCTCATGACGCGTCCTTCATGGGAACGGGTGCGTCGTGGGCGATGATCTTCTGGTCGCGCAGCGACTTCCAGAAGGCATGCGGCACGTTTTCGGTGAGGGCGCCGAGATCCTCGGCGATGCGGCTGGGACGGGTCGCGCCGGGGATCGCCGCCGCCACGGCCGGGTGTGCCAGCACGAACTGGAGAGCGGCGGACTTGATGCCGATGCCGTGCTCCTGCGCCAGTCCCTTGATCCGGCTCACCTTCTCGACAATGTGGGCGGGCGCCTCGGCGTACTCGTAGCGGTTGCCGCCGGCGAGGATGCCGGAGCTAAAGGGCGCCCCGTAGCGTGCCGCCGCCATCCGTCCGGATCTGGTCGGCCCCGGCGCGTCGTACGGGGGACGCATCGAGGCGTTCGTCGACGGCCGGCAGGTCGCCGATGCCGCCGATAGCCACTATGCACGCGGCAGGATCGGGCTCAATGTGTTGGGAGTCTGTGCCGCCTGCCAGGACACGTACGTCACCGCACTCCAGGAGACCTCACCCTCATGCTCGACAGAATCGATCTGCTGGTCATCGGCGAATGCGTCGCCGACATCGTCCGGCTGCCGGATGCGCCCGACCA
The DNA here is from genome assembly GCF_007829885.1 of Streptomyces brevispora. NCBI lineage: Bacteria > Bacillati > Actinomycetota > Actinomycetes > Kitasatosporales > Streptomycetaceae > Streptomyces > Streptomyces brevispora. The sequence goes on along the minus strand of NZ_VIWW01000002.1, from coordinate 481,201 downwards.
GGTCCACCCGGGAGGCAGCCCGGCCAACGTCGCGTACGGCCTGGCCAGGCTCGGGCACGGCGTCACCCTTCTCACCCAGCTCGGCCCGGACGGCAACGGGCGGCGGATCCGTGACCATCTGAACGACGCCGGGGTCGAGGTCCGCACGGACGGCGCGATGGCCGCCACCCCGTCCGCCGCCGTGACCCTGGACGACACCGGGACGGCCACGTACACCTTCGAGATCACCTGGACGCTCGGCCCCGTCTCCTTGGAACAGCCGCCCCGGCACGTCCACACCGGGTCGATCGCCGCGGTGATGGCACCCGGGGCGACCGCGGTCGTCGCCGCAGTCGACTCGCTGCGGAAGGCCGCCACCGTCAGCTACGACCCCAACGTGCGGCCGGAGTTGATGGGAGACCACGAGGCCGCCGTCCGCGAGGTCGAGCGCTGCGTCGCGCTCAGCGATGTGGTCAAGGCGAGTGATGAGGACCTGGAATGGCTGTATCCGGGCCAGGAACCGGGGCAGGTCGCCGAGCGATGGCTCGCCACCGGCCCGGCCGTCGTCCTCGTCACCCGGGGCGCCGACGGGGCCCTGGCGGTCCTGCCCGACGAGCAGGTGACGGTCGACGCGCTGCCCACCGAGGTCGTCGACACGGTCGGGGCGGGGGACGCCTTCATGTCGGGCACCCTGCATGCACTGGCCGCACACGGACTGCTCGGCCCGGGCGGCCGGGATCGGCTCCGTTCGCTGGACCGGGCAACGGTCACCGACGTCCTGCGCCACGCGTCGGCCTCGGCGGCCGTCACCGTGGCAAGGGCCGGGGCCAACCCGCCCGACGCGGCGGAGCTCGCCGGGGCGCTCGGTCCTTGACTGCCGCTGACAGCCGGATGCCGAGCACCGGTGCTCCTCGACGAGCTGATCGCGACGTCCTGCCCGAGTTGCTTCGTCGCCCGGCCGGCCCCGGGCGGCTACCCCCAGCACCATTGGGGGCACCGGCGGGCGGCGGCGATGAGCGGCCGGGTGGGTTTGGGGCGGGGCTGGAGCTGGTTGCGTATGGGAGGCCGTCCGGGGGTGGGCGTGCTGGTGGCGGTGAGGGTGCGGATGTGGTCGGTGAAGCCGGGTGCGGGCAGGGGAAGTTCGAAGTCGTCGATGTAACTGACGGCCGCAGGAACGTAGTCGAGTACGGCACCGACCATGGCGGGCACCGGGGCCGGGTCGGTCTTGAGCGCGCCGAGAATGCGCAGCGCCGTGGGCAGCAGGCTCGCGTCGGTGGTCGTCACGGCGTTGAGCGCGTCGCTGACGATGCCCGGCACGTCGTCAGCGGTGACGTCGGAAGCGGCGTCGGTGAAGTCGTCGGTGGAGGGCGGAGCGCTCTGGATCTGCTCGGTCTGCTCGTACCACCAGCGGGCTTCACCGTGCTCGCCGAGCGCGAGGTGGTGGAGGTAGAGGCAGTAGGAGGCCGCGGGGTCGCCGGCGCCTGCTGCGTACTGCCACCAGAAGCGGGCGTTCTCCTCGGATTCGGCGAGCTGGAGGATGCAGCCCAGAACGCGTGCGCCCGGCGGTTCGGGGAGTTGCGGGGTGAGGAAGGTGTCCAGGGTGCTGAGGGCGGTGTTGCGGGTGACGACGGTTTCACAGAGGGTCTGCAGGTTCTGGGCTGCTTCGTACTCCGTCGCTTCCTCAGGCGCGGGGAAATAGGGTGCGGGTGGCGCGGAGGACGGGCTGGTGGTCGGGAGCCGGGCGAGGAGGCGGGTCTCGGCGGCGTCGATGTCGTCCTGTGTGTAGGGGGTGGTGACGAGGCGGGCGCGGGAGAGGAACTCCGTGATGTGGCGTGTCATCGTCGTCCTTCCATGGCGCGGTCGGGTCCCAGGATGTCCCGCAGCCGGCGCGTCGCATGGCGGACCGTGGAGCGGACGGTGGCGCTGGTGATGCCGAGGACGTCGGCGACTTCGGGTGCGTTCAGTCCGTGAGGTAGGTCATCACCATGACGTCGAGCTGACGCTCGGTGAGCTGGCGCATGGCCCTCATGAGTGCGAGGGACTCGGTGATCTGTCCGTACGGATCGACGGCGTCGCGCAGGGCGAAGGTGTTGAAGGCCTCGTCGTCGAGCAGCGGGGGCCGGCGCCGGCGCGCGCGGCTGTGGTCGTTGACCTTGTTGCGCATGACCGTCCATGCGTAACCGGAGGGATTCTCGACGCGCAGGACTTTGTCCCAGGTTCGCAGGAGCTGCTCGAAGGCGCTGTCGATCGCCTCTTCGGCGTCGTGGCGGTTGTGCAGGAACGTCTCGGCGTAGTGGATGTAGCGCGGGCGGTTCATCTGGTGGAAAGCGGTGAAGGAGAGGTCGGGGAGCTGTTGGGTCATCGGATCGGCGCCCGGACGCGTGCGGCTTCGGGACTCGGTCACCGGCCTTCCTTCCCGTCGTGGGGACGGCGGCTCATCTCGCTCACCCCGACCCGGACTCCCGCAGCGGCCAGATGGCGCAGCAGAGTGACGGCGTCCCTACCGAAGACGCGGATCGTGACCGCCAGGATCATCAGGTCACCTACGAGGTGGATCGTCACAGGCGAGGGCCTCTGTTCGTGCGAAGTGCCGGGCGCGCTGCTTTGAGCCCGGGAAGTACGCGGGGCGTGCGCCCTTCACTCTCAACAACACTTGGGAACGAACAAGTGTGCAGGGGCAATTCGTGGAAAAGTCACGGAGCGACCATCGCGTTGGCGCACAGACGTTCCCTCTTGCTCATCCAGCACCATCAGCCACCTCGCGCCACCTGCACGCCGGTACCGCCACCAGCACACACACCTTAGGAGCGACGCTTTGCATAAATTTGCGTGAACTTAGCAAACATTGATCGTGACTCAGATCACAGTCCGGGAGTGGATCATCGTCGGCGTGACGGGTGCCATTCCGACGGGATGAACCAGTGGAGAGGGCTCAGTGGGGCTACCCAGAGGAAGCAGGACCTTGCCACGGCCTTGCCGTCCGCCGCGAGGATGAGCGTGCCGCCCTTTCCGTCGGCCCATGTCCAGCGACCCGTTCCGTACTCAGCGGCGGAGACTCGTATCCGATCCCGGCGTACAGGCCGATGCCGGCGAGCGTGCCGACGGTGACGACAGCGAGCGTCCCGTACAGCGCCACCCGCCCGAACATCGCGCCGCCGGAGATCCGCGGGCGGTCCGGCAGCAGCAGCCTTCGGGCGACCACCGCGGTGTCGGCGAGCGCGGCCGTCACCGCGAGCCATCCGCCGAGCCCTGCCAGGAGGCCCGCCTCCACGAGCACCGCCACGGCCAGGATCGGCGGGGCAGTTCCGGCGGCCGCCGGCGCCGGGACCCACCACCGCGCCTCGCGCCCTGGAACCGGGCGCCGAGCCATCCGGCCACAGCCAGAAACGGCATCACCCCGTCGACGTTCGCAGGGCACCGAGGAAGGCTCCGGCCGCCGCTACGAACGGCACCGCACGATCAGGAAGACGAGGCACAACCCGATGCAGGAATGACCCGGGCGCTCCCCCGGGTTACCCCAGGGTCCCGGCAAAGTCGTTGATCACGCTGCCAGCAGCAGGTTGATGGGGCGGTCGGTGTCGCGGGCGTGATGTCGCAGGGCGGCGGCGATGTTGTGGTGTCCGTCCAGGCGGAGAAGGGTGATCGCGGTGTTGCGCAGGCCCGCCATGACACGGGGTGCGTTGGTGCGGACCTGGGATCGGTCCTCGTCGAAGGTGACGTCGCGAACCCAGTGCAGGCGGTTCTCGATCTCCCAGTGCGACTGCACCCATGTGGCCAGAAATGCCGGCGGCGCGGTGTGGGCGTCCGCGCTGGTGATCAGGTAGACGATCTCGACGCTCCGGCGGCCCTTCCTGGTGACGGTGCGCCGCAGTTGAACGACCTGCGCGGCAGCGGTGAACTCGACCCGTACCGGCACGTCGACGACCTTGATCGTGCGGGTGGCCCGACGTCCGTGTCCTCGGTCCGTCCTGGTGACGGCGGGTATCGAAGCCCAGGGAAGCATTTTGAGCTGTGCATACAAGGACTTCTGATTGGCCTTCACGGTCAGGACGTAGTCTCCGTCGGCCTCGGTCACCAGGGACGCCGTGTCGTGCTGGGTGTGCAGTGCGTCCATCGTGACGACCACGCCGTCCAGGTCGAGGAGTTGAAGCAGTTCCCGGGCGGCGGGGATCTCGTTGCTCTTCTCACCCACCGCGACCTGGCCGAGCACCGCCCCGGACCCGTGAGCGAGGGCGGCGACCAGGTGCGGGGCCGAGGAGCCGCCACCGCGTGCACCGCGGACCGTCTTGCCGTCGATCGCGATCACCCTGCGGCCCGCGACAAGCACGGTCCCGGCCAAGGCCCAGGCGCCCAGCACCGCATCGAGACGATCCGCGTCGAGACGGGCGAACAGGCGTCGCAGAGTAGATTCGTCCACCCCGCCCCGCTCAAGTCCCAGCCTTTCCAGCGCGGCACTTCCGGCGTCCCGGGCCCATTCCCCGATCGCGGTGAACCCTCGGGCCCCGGCCACCACCGCGCATACCGCCACCGCGATCAGAGCGCCCACCGGATGCCCTGCGCCAAACAACGCGTACCCGAGTACCCGGCGCGCCGCCACGTCCCGAAAGGCTTGTCAGTTCCATGGGCCGGCAAAAGGAAAAGGCAAGGAGAACTCCCTCCTTGCCACTCTCAACGTATAGCGCACTGGGGGGCTTGCCACAAGACCCCGGTCAAGGCGCAGAATCGTCGGCCTATGCCACAACCTGCGGAAATGAGGGCACGACGAACGTGTGTTGTTGTCGACCTATGGCGGACGCGGTGACGTCGAACCAGCGGTGGGACCGGCAGTGCAGTTGCGGGGGTCCGCGGCGCCCGACTGGGCGGAGCAGCCGACTCGTCAGAGGGAAAGCGACCAGGGACAAGGCCTTGCCCAACAAGAGGTTCGACAGAGTTGGGGGCGCCGGTGATTCGATCGGCACACCACAGGGCAACGGAGTTTGGCTGCCGCGGAGGTATCACAATGGTTGAGCCGGATGTGTGGGACCTTCAAGAGGTCGACGAGATGCGGGTCGCGGTCGTCGGCGGCAAGGGCGCGCACCTGGGCGGGCTGTCACGGATCGAAGCCATTTCTGTCCCGAGTGGATTCTGTGTGACGACGGACGCTTTCCGGCGGGTCATGGAGCAAGCGCCGTCGATCGACGAGCGGCTCGATCAGTTGTCGCGCTTGAACCCGGACGACCGGGAGGCGATCCGCACGCTCAGCGCGCAGATTCGTCGGACCATCGAAGGGATTGCCGTCCCGGGCGATCTCGCGGCGGCGATCACCCGCGCGCTCGCCCGGCTCGGCGAGCACACCGCCTACGCCGTCCGATCCAGTGCGACGGCAGAGGACCTGCCGACGGCCTCCTTCGCCGGCCAGCAGGACACGTACCTGAACGTCGTGGGGCCGACGGCGATCCTCCAGCACGTGAGCCGTTGCTGGGCCTCGCTGTTCACCGAGCGGGCCGTGACCTACCGGCAGCGGAACGGCTTCGACCATCGCACGGTCCACATGGCCGTGGTCGTGCAGCAGATGGTCTTCCCGCATGCTGCCGGCATCCTGTTCACGGCCGACCCCGTCACGGGCAACCGGAAGGTCGCCACCGTGGACGCCGGCTTCGGCCTCGGCGAGGCCATGGTCTCCGGCCTGGTGAACCCGGATGTCTTCAAGGTGCGGGGCGGCGAAGTCGTCGCCAGGGCGATCTCCACCAAACAGCGTGCCGTCCACGCCCTGCCAGCCGGCGGTACGCGGGAAGTGGCGATCGACTCGCGGCAGCAGGAGCAGCCGGCGCTGACGGATACGCAGGTCGTGCGGCTCGTGGAGCTCGGGCGGCGGATCGAGGCGCACTTCGGCCGTCCGCAGGACGTCGAATGGTGCCTGGTCGATGACGGCTTCCAGATTGTTCAGAGCCGGCCGATCACGACGTTGTTCCCCATCCCCGTGGCCGACGACCAGGAGAATCACGTCTACGTCTCCGTCGGTCATCAGCAGATGATGACCGACCCCATGAAGCCCTTGGGGTTCTCCATGTGGCAGCTGACGGCCATGGTGCCGATGCACGAGGCCGGCGGGAGGCTGTTCGTGGACGTCACCCGGCGCCTGGTCTCGCCTGCTAGCCGCGCCGCTCTCCTGGACGTCATGGGGAGAGACGATCCGCTGGTGAGGGACGCTCTGGAAACCGTCCTCGACCGCGACGACTTCGTCCCGTCACTCCCGGACTCGGGGTCCGGCGACAGGCTACCGGGCGGCGGTGCGTCCGCCCCGATCGAGACCGATCCGGCCCTCGTGACCGCGCTGATCGAGCGCAGTCAGGCTTCCGTCGCCGCCCTGGAGCGCAACATCCGGACGAAGACCGGACCGGCGCTGTTCGAATTCCTACTGGAGACCTTCGAGGAGCACAAGCGAGTCCTCGGTGATCCGCTGAACCTTCAGGTGATCATGGCGGGGATGGAGGCCACGTGGTGGCTCAACGACAAGCTGCAGGAGTGGCTGGGCGAGAAGAACGCGGCTGACACGCTCACGCTGTCCGCCCCCGACAACATCACGTCGGAGATGGGACTGGCGCTGCTCGACGTCGCGGACGTGATCCGCCCGCATGCGGAGGTGGTGGCGTTCCTGCAGGGCGTCGAGGACGAGGGCTTCCTGGACGAGCTGGCGAAGTTCGAGGGCGGTACCGAGGCGCGCGACGCCATGGAGGCCTACCTCGACCGGTACGGTATGCGCTGCGTCGGCGAGATCGACATCACGAGGCCACGTTGGCGCGAGCGCCCGACCACGCTCGTGCCCGTGATCCTCGACAACGTCAGGAACTTCGAGCCGGGCGCCGCCGAGCGGCGCTTCGAGCAAGGGCGGCAGAAGGCCCGGAAGAAGGAACAGGACGTGCTGTCACGCTTGCGGGCCCTGCCGGACGGGGACCGGAAGGCTGACGAGGCCAAGCGGATGATCGACCGGGTCAGAACCTTCATCGGGTACCGGGAGTACCCGAAGTACGGCATCGTCAGCCGCTACTTCGTCTACAAGCAGGCCCTGCTGGAGGAGGCCGAGCGCCTCGTGCAGGCCGACGTGCTTCGTGAGGTGGGGGACGTCTTCTACCTCACGTTCCAGGAACTCCACGACGTCGTGCGCTCGAACCAGGTGGATGACCAGCTCATCCAGGAGCGCAAGGACGCGTTCCGGTCATACGGCGCGCTCACACCACCCCGGGTACTCACCTCGGATGGTGAGGCCGTCACCGGGGCCTACCGGCGCGACGACGTACCGGCCGGCGCCCTGATCGGCCTACCTGTTTCCGCCGGGACCGTCGAGGGAAGGGCCCGCGTGATCCTTGACATGGCGAAAGCCGATGTCGAAGCGGGCGACATCCTGGTCACGACCTTCACGGACCCCAGCTGGTCGCCGCTGTTCGTCGCAATCGCGGGCCTGGTGACGGAGGTGGGCGGCCTGATGACCCATGGCGCGGTGATCGCCCGGGAGTACGGCTTGCCGGCCGTCGTGGGCGTGGAGCAGGCCACCCGGCTGGTGCGCGACGGGCAGCGGATCCGCGTACACGGAACCGACGGGTACGTCGAGATCCTGCCTTGACCGACCGTAGCGAGAAGCCCCATACGTAGCTCCCGGCTCAACGATGCCAAGCAGTTGCTGACCACCCCACGACCGCCGCCCCCAACGCGGCCCCGCGGACAAGACCCGTAACTGTTCTTCACCTGGGAAGAGCCTCTTCCGTGCTGCAGCGATGGGCACTGAGCGATGCGGCATCGTTGATGACCGTGTCCGCGGATCCTCTGTCCGGTTCGTCCGTGGCCTCGCCCGTCAAGAGTCGCTCAGGTGCTGCGGGCGCTGCAGAGTCGCGGGGCGGAGTCTGCGGTGAGCGTGCGACGAGGCCTCGTCGAGCAGGCCGATGTGTTGCGGTCGCCCTCCGGGCCCGGGCCGGGCTCGGAGGGCGACCGTGTTGAACGACCGGCTCAGCGGACTCGGTCGTAGACGAGGGCCAACGTGCCGTGCTCGCCCGCAGCCTGGCTGACGAGCGTCCAATGTCCTACAGGCAGCCCGTCGTCGAAGAGGCGCGGACCGCCGCCGAGGAAGACCGGGAAGATCGTGAGCGCCAGCCGGTCGACCTTGTCGGCCGCCAGCAGGGCCTTGATGACGCTCCCGCTGGAGAGCACGAGAATGTCTCCGCCCTCGGTCGTTCTGAGGTCCTCTGCCACCTCGGCGGTCGGCTTGTCGACGATCGTCGTCCGCTCCCAAGGGGCTTCTTCGAGGGTGGAGGACAGAACCACCTTGTCGGTGTCGACGAGCCACTTCGCGAAGCCCACGTCGCGCGGGTCGGCCCCTTCCATTTCGATGACGGTGGGCCAGAAGCCGAGGAACCCCTCGGCGTTGACCCGTCCGAGCAGGACCGTCGTCGCCGGCTCCCGGATCCCGGCCAGGTGGTCGCGAGCGACGTCGGTGACTGCGTATGGCATTACCCACCCCATGTCCAGCGGGTCGTCCGGCGCGGCGTAGCGGCCGTCGAGGGACAGGCTCATGTTGGTGACGATCCTGCGGCGGGCGGTCCGCTCTGTCACTTCGTGCTCCTCGTGTCGGTTTCGGTGCCGCCGGTGTCGTGAGTGCCGTTGGCGCTGACGGGGTGATGCGAGTCGGCTGCAAGGGTCGCCGCGAGCTTGTCGAGGCTCTGGCCGAAGCCGATCTCGATGCCTGCGATGAAGTCCGCGGAGTCGACAGTGCTGTCGGTGATCCGGTAGTGGACGTCCAGGTCTGTGCCGGCATCGGTGGAGCTCAGGTCGAGATCGACGTGTGCGGTGAAGGCGAAGCCTCCGTCGGGAAGCAGTGGGGAAAGCCGGTAGGTCAGGCGTTCACCAGGACTCAGCTCGTCAACGGCTCCCTCGGCGCGCCCCGCGACCAGGGCGGAGCCTTCTGCGTCCCCGGCATCGCGGTACTCCAGGACGATGCGCCCACCCGGTCGCGCATCAAAGACGAGCTCAGATGTGCGGAGGTCGTCGGGCGTCCACCATCGGGCGAGCAGGGAGGCCTCGGTCAGATGACGCCAGACCAGGTCGGGGCGCACCGTCATCGACCTGAGGAACCTGAACGAGCGGCCGTCGGCCCACCCTGATTCCTCGGCGGCAAGCCGCTCCGCGTGGAGGCTGAGCCCGTAGCGATCGTAAGTCGCGCGCGGGCCATCGACCTGCTCCGCGGTGTCGGCCAGCAGGTTGAGCGCAGCCGCCAGATCCCGCAGTGGACCCGGCCGGAGTGCGTAGATACGGCGCTGGCCGGTGCGCTGCGCGGTGACGATGCCTGCGCGCTCAAGGGTCTGCAAGTGCTTGGTCGTCTGGGGCTGGCGCGCCTGGGCCAGCTGAGCAAGGACGCCGACCGAGCGGGGCCGCTCGGCCAGCAGGTTGACGAGCCGCCAGCGGGCCGGGTCAGCCAGTGCGATGAGGAGTGCATCTGCCATGAGAGAAATATTCCTCACTACGAATATTCACGTCAAGGAATATCTTGCGACGCCTGGCGGGGCCGGGTTCGGCAGGCAGGGCGGGGTCCAGCAAGAGGGGGAGCCCCGCAGGGCGTAAGCAGGCGGAGCCATGCGGCTCTGCGTGGGCTCCTCCACTGGTCGTGCGCTCCCGGCACTCCCGTCACGCGCGGGTCCGGGTGCCACAGCGAACAGATGAAGGCGAGCACGAGGACACCCACCATGGAGTAGGACGCCCACTTGTTCGCCGCGGCGAAGTCCACACGGATGGCCTGCGTCGACTCCCGGGCGAGCCCGGCGGCCCTGCCCGCCGTGCCGAATACCGCGAGACCGACGCCGGCTTACTGCTTCTCTCCTCAGCCGTCCGCCCGACGTCGCAGACTCCTGAAGTTCTCTCGGCAGGGACCGCACCCCCTCCCGGTGCGCGGTCGACGGAGCTGTTCTCAAGGGCTCGGCGTCCGGGCTCTGATAGAAATTGACGATGCAGGAAGAACCCGCTCAAGCAGCCATCGATACGTTCGTCTCGGCGTTCAACGCATCTGCCGACAGCTACGTCACGGAGTTGCTCGCCCAAGCGCTCACCCCCGACGTGATCTTCTGGGGACCACTGGGGCGCAGTGAAGGCGTGGAAGCGGTCGAGCGTTTCGTGCTGGAGATGCGGCGGCATCCTGCGGGACCGGGCTCGATGGTGCGCGCGTCAGCGGTCGACGTACCGGGGGAATGGGCGCGTTACCGCTGGGTGTACAGCACACCTGGCAGCGGGCCGACACTGGCCGGCACGGATGTGGTGCACCTGCGGGATACCAGGATCGACCAGATGATCGTTTTCGCGGGTGACATTTCCGGATCTGATTGATGCGCCCGGTACGGTGAGGAGTCGATACCGGAGGGGGCCATTCCTGGCGGCCGAGATCCGAGACCGAGACGGAATCCGTTCCAGCGTAAGGCAGTTGCTGCCGTGGCTCAGTGCCCGCTCGGGATCCTCATGGACTTCCCTGAAGCATCCGGGCCGGACCACAGCGAATGACTTCGCAGCGCCGCGAGACGCATCCTCACAGCACAGTTGACGGTTGCCTACGCGGCATCGCTTCTACGGTGAAATCGTCGCCCCATGCGGGTGACTTGGCCCTTCAAGGACTTCCCCCGGGTCGGCAGAGCGGCTATGCCTGTTGTCCGTGATCAAGAATCTGCTGCACGTCGGGACGGCAGTTGTTCTCGCCGCCCTTCCTCTCACCCTGACCGGTTCTGCACACGCCGCGGAGGGGTCGGCGGTGACGCAGGCGAACCCCTGCGCCACCGTCGTCGCACCCATCGGCCATGTCTGTGTCCCGGCGCCCAGACAATGCATCACAACGCCGTGTCAGCAGTACGACATCGTGCCGCTCCTGCCACGGCCGTGGCTCCCGGTCGGGCCTTGGACTGCCTGAACCTGACGCGCGGTTGCATCGCGCATTCCGATCACGGCGGCGCATACACCTCGCGCGAGTCCGGGCGCAGACAACTGCGGCCGCCCTCTTGGACCGTGCAGGTGTCCGTTTCGGAGGGGCACCACTGCGTACGCCCGCCGACCAGATGGAGTTCGAGATCAGCGTCACGCATGCCGTGGTCGTCGAGGGCGGTGCGCAGCGCGGTCGGCGCGGGCTGTGGAGGCAGTCCGAGTGCGCTGATCACGACGATACCGTTGCGTGCCTCCACGGACATGATCTGCCATGTCCCGGTGGCGGCCCACTTCTCCGCGACCGGCCGGGCGTCGGTGGCCAGCGAGCGGTCCTGGGCGACAGTGACGGTGCCGACCGTGAGCGGAACCGCGACGAGCACGACCACGCACACCACCGCACCCAGCGTTCTTCCACGGAACTGGCCTACGCGCATGTGCGCTCTCTCGGCTCCCGCCCGGACGCCGTAGCACAGGAAGGCCACGGTTCCCGTGGCCACGATGGCGGCCACGTTCGTGGCGAACAGCGCCGACTGCCCGGCGTCGTGATAGCGGTGCACCGTGAGCAGAAGCCCGGTCACGGCCAGCGGCGGCACCAGGGAGATGGCGATCGCGACGCCGAGAAGGGTGTCGGAGATGTCGGCGCGCACGAGGGCGAACGCGCCGACGGTACCGGTGGCCAGCGCTGCCAGCAGGTCGATGAGGCGGGGGCTGATGCGCGAGGAGACCTGACTGTTGGAGGTGTAGGCGTCAGGCGAGGAGACAATCCAGCCGAGCAGCACCCCGATCGTGATCACCGCCAGGGCGCCCCCAATCACCAGCAGAAGGCAGCGCGTCACCTGTCGTCGACGTGCCAGGACGAGTGCCAGCGCGCACCCTAGGATGGGTGTCATCAACGGGGCGACGATCATCGCGCCGATCACCGTGGCGGTCGAGTCCCCGACCACACCGGCACCGGCGATGACGGCGGCCAGCACGAGTAGGCCACAGAAGCAGGTCGAGCCCGACTGCGCAGTCCGCGCTCGATGAACAAGGCTCCGGTCATCCGCCGGACCGCTTCCGCCTCGACTCCCGCCATGGCAGAGGTCCTTTCTGTCGGGTGACCTCAGCCGGTCAGGCAGGGGGCGCCGCCGGTTCCCGGTCCCCCGTGGCCGGCCGGGCCGCCAGGAACTCCACCACGGCCAGCAGGAACAGCAGGCACAGCGCGATGGCGACCACCACCCAGCCGGTGGGATACGGCCACAACAGGTACACCAGCAGCGAGGCGGCTACCAGCACCCAGGTGATCCAGATGCGGCAGCGACGTACGAAGGGGCCCACCGGTCCGGTACGCAGCCCGGCACCGTCAGCGGTGGAACGCATCGCCGCGATGCCCGAGACCCACAGCCGCCGTACAAGTCCGGCGCGTCGGCCCGGACCCGTGAGCCATGCCGCCAGGGCGATGACGACGCCGAGCGCGACGACCATCCGGACCATGGTCTGCAGGAAGTGAGTCATGATGTCGTAGAACGCGCCCGCCGCGCCCGGGGAGACGTCGGCCGGCAGCGCGTCCAGGTAGATCAGCCGGAAGATGTGCAGCCCGATGCCGAGGACTCCGGCGGCGACGGCGGCGCCGAGGCATCCCGCGGTCAGAGCCCGGCGTCGTCGCACCGCGAGCAGCACACCGGCGGCGATCAGGACGAGGGCGAGCACCGGGAGCCAGTTGCCCAGGAACTGCAGCACCCGCAGGTACATCTTGACCTTGCCGATGTCATCGGACCTGACGAGCGTGATGTCGGTGTGGATCTCGGGGAGCCGTCCGACGAATGTCATCCCCTCGTCGACCAGGCGTTGTTTGACCCGGTCGACCACGGGGGCGAGGTCGAGCGTGACCGCGTCGTTCGTCAGCTCGATCGCTCCGCCGCCCGAGCCGGTCAGTGCCTTGTCCACGGCGCTGTGCGCCCGGCGGTTGGCCTCGGTCCAGATCGTCTTGAACCCGTCCGAGGCGGCGACGGCGCGCGCCTTGTCCTGCACGAAGCTGCGGACCGCGCTTTCCAGCGAGTCACCCAGCAGGCCCAGCGCCTTTTCCAGGCGGGGCCGGTCCGCGGGCGCCGTGTCCCCGAGCAGGGTCGAGAGGTCGATCCGGGTCATGAGCGCGTCGGTCACTCGTCCGGCCACAGCGTCCTGGACATCGGAGTCGGAGGCCAGGGGCGCGACCGTGTCCACGTAGCGGCCGGTGTCCCCAACCTCATCGGCCGCCCAGGCCGCAACGACGGAGAGGGGGACGAGGAGGCATCCGACCGTGATCAGCACCGCGGCGAGGAGGGAGCGGCCGTGATGACGGGGCTGCCGTACCCGATCGCGTTCGAGGGCTGCCACCCGCGTGCGCAGACCCTGGAGGTCGGACTGCTCGGACTGCTCGAAGCCGTCGTCATCCCGCTCCCTTCCGTCCTCCACCATGCCTCCTGCCCTGCCCCCTGCACTGCCCGGCCCTGCTCGTCTGTCTGTCTGTCTGTCAGGGAACTGTCTGCGGCGCGCTGGCGCGAGCGGGACTGGGCCATTCAGGGCATTGGGGGTACGCAATCCCGGTAGGGAGACTTGCTCTACCTTGACTCGGACGATGCTGCAGATCGCATCGCCGTGCGCGCCGGCCCCCTCGCCGCTGCGCTCCGTGCTGGTCAAACCGCTGCGTAGTCTCGGCCGGGTCCAGGGCGTTGCAATGCTCGCGAACGGTGCCCTTCTACCGTCCGAGCTCCCCCCGCACCGTTTCTGGAGGACCTTCACGATGTACCTGTCCCGATCGCTGGGCGCAGAACCGCCGCATGGGCGGCCGCAGCGCTCACCGTCACGGGCCGGCTGATTGGTCCACCGTCCGCGGCCGCCGCAGCCGGGCCGGCCGCCCATGCGGTTCTGCGCCGCCCCGATGGCGTCGACACCCTCGCCTCTCACTTCCTTCGCGCACGCTGACGACCGGCGCGCCGCCGAGTATCTGCGCAGGGCCGCCGCACGGGCCGCGATCGCGGTCTTCGTCGTGACGGTGCTCGTGGTCTACGCGGCATCCATCGTCTGCCCGCTGGTCATCGGCGCGCGCACCTGGATGTGGGTCGATGTCATCGTCTTCCCGTTCATCGCGCTCATCGCGTACTCCACGATCTTCGGGGACCGCGCAGAGGACGGTTCGCCGAACAACAGCCCATTCGGCTGACGCGCGCATGCGGGGGCGGTCGCTCTGTCCACGAGGGTGGACGCAGAAACCAACAGGGCCCGGAACCATATGGTTCCGGGCCCTGTTCTGGCAGTAGCGGGGACAGGATTTGAACCTGCGACCTCTGGGTTATGAGCCCAGCGAGCTACCGAGCTGCTCCACCCCGCGTCGTTGTGGTCCCTACCGTACGCCATTCCGGCGGGCAGCCCGACCACCTCCCGCCCGGCCTCATCCAGGCCTGGTCCGGTCCGGCCGCTGTCCCGATGTGCTCATCGCAACCCCCACCTCGCGTTCGAATCCGTACTGCTCCCACCCTGCGACGAGGCCGACCGCGGTCGTACGGAACTCCAGGGCGGATTCCGCACCGCACCGGTAGGCGTTCGCTCCGCCCTCGTAGGACCGGTTGTGGCAGCCGGCCTCGAACTTGAACAACCGAGACACCGGCGGGGTGGTCTTCGCCCCTGGCGGCATGCTCTCGAAAACGCTCTCGCGCCGCACGCACCCGTAGCAGTCGGTCACCGTTCGAGATGCAGGTGCGCGGGAGCGCTGATTCGCTGGTGGCGTCGGCTCTCCCCCGAGATCCAGGAGTGATCATGAGCGTTGCGGATGAATCCGGAGGCCGCGCCGAGCGTATTCGCGCCAAGGCGCAGGAGATGCAGGAGGCTGCCGAGCGGGCCTCCGATCCACAGGAGCGGGAGCGCCTCAAGAACAAGGCGCGCCGCCTCAACGAGCGGAGTGACCAGGTGAGCACCAAGGGTGACGGGCGCATGAATCCCCTCTGAGCGCGCCTGGTGAGATCCGGCCGACGGCCCTTCGAGGGGTGCGATGGATACGAAGGGGCCGCCGCCCGGATCGCCGGGCCCGGCCGTCGCGGGAGACCGGGCCGCGGCGCTACTGCGTGAACCGCGGGAGCCACTTCACCTGGTAGTCGGGGTGCCCCGCTTGCTCCGCGGCCATCTGCCGGACCACGAAGCCCAGCCCGAAGGCCCGCCCCGATGCGAAGTCCCGGTCGGGGCGGTCGGTGTCCAGCTCGGCGACCTCCGCGTACTCGTCCAGGAGAACGCGGCTCGTCTCGATGCGCTGGAGGGTTCGCGCGGGATCCTGCCGGGCGATGTGGTGGTTGTAGCCGAGTGTCCTCAGGCTGAACGCGATCGCGCCGGTCCGGTCGTGGATTTCGCCCGGCACCTCGGCCGGACACCGCCACCCCTCGCCGCCGGCCGCTCGTGCGACCTCTTCTTCCTCGTCGAGGCGCGCCCGGACGAACGCGACCAGGTAGGAATTGTCTGCCATCAGGTTCTGAATCCTTCCCACTCGGCCCACAGCTCAAGGGGCCGTGCTGGACAGTATCCCGCCGCGCCCGCCACCCGCGTAACAGCTCGCCGCCCGCCGAGTGTCCGCCGTGCCTCCGCCGTTGCGTACGGGGCTGTTGAGGAGTTTCCCCGGCCGCCGCAGGGACTGCGCCCACCGCAGAGACGGCCGGAGGCCCCACCGGTCCAAAAGAACCGGTGGGGCCTCCGGGGCGTGCGCCGGGCTCGTCAGTGGCCGGATTCCGCCGGCTCCAGAACGAAGACCGGGATCTGCCGGTCCGTCTTCTTCTGGTAGTCGGCGTAGTCGGGAAACGCCTCGACGGCGCGCTCCCACCAGAGCGCCTTCTCGTCCCCGGTCACCTCCCGGGCGTTCATGTCCTGGCGCACCGGCCCGTCCTGCAGTTCGGCACGCGGGTCGGCGGTGAGGTTGTAGTACCAGACCGGGTGCTTCGGGGCTCCGCCCTGTGAGGCGACCACCGCGTATGAACCGTTGTGCTCGACGCGCATGAGCGGCGTTTTACGGATCTTCCCGCTCCTGGCACCACGGGTGGTCAGAATGATGACGGGCATGTCCCGCATCGTCGTCCCTTCCTTACCGCCTGAACTCTCGTACTGCTCGACCTGGTCCCGCACCCACTGAGTGGGACTCGGCTCGTACTCACCCTGGAGAGGCATGACTTCTGTCCAATCGTCGACGATCCGGCCGTGACACCTCATCGGCCGCGGTTCCTCATCATTGCTTCCCACACCATCGGCCGCGCAGAAATCCCGCCACAACCGACGTGTCGCGTCGGGTTGTGACAACGTCGGCGGCAGCGGCAGTATCAGCGTCCGAAGCTGTTGCGTCTGCGGACGGCCGTCACCAGGCCGCCGCCCACGAACACCGCCAGCCCCGCGGCGCTTCCGATCACCGCGAGCACCAGTGTCCTGGTTCCCGGCGAGGCGAGCGGCCGATGCGCGGTCGCGGGCTCACCTGTGGCGGCGAGGATGAGATCGGTGACCGTATCGGGGCGGGAGACCATGACCATGTGCGAGGAGTTCACCTCGATGGTGTGTGAGTGGGCACGCCTGGCCTCAAACCGTTCCAGATCAGGGGCGATGACCTTGTCCCGGGTGGCCACCAGCGCCCAGGACGGGATGGTCCGCCAGGCGGCCGTCGTGGCCATGTCCTCGAACACCGCTGCACTCAAAGGGCGTTGAGAGGCCGCCATCACTGCGGCTGAGGCCGAGGGCCGGTCGGCGGCGACGATGTCGTGGAACCTGCTGTCCTGGACGTAGAGGTCGGTGCCACGGCTGCCGTCCGCGTTCCGGACGGGCATGCGTCTGAGTGCCGTACCCAGTTCACTTCCCGGGAACCGGGAACCGAGCGGGCCGAGGGCCTCGCCCGTGTCCGGCATGAAAGCGGATATGTAGACCAGCGACCTGACCTGCGGGTTGCCTGCCGCCGCGCCGCTGATGACCGCACCACCGTAGGCGTGGCCGACCAGGACGATCGGGCCGGTGATCCGCTTGAGCACGTCGGCCGTGCTGGCGGAGTCTCCCGCCAGCCCGCGCAGTGGGTTGGCGGGGGCTACGACGGTGTATCCGCGGCGCTGCAGACGCTCGGCGACGCCGTTCCAGCTGGACGCGTCGGCGAACGCGCCGTGCACCAGCACCACCGTGGGCCTGACGCCTCCGTCCCCGCCCGGAGCGATGGGGGACACCCCCTCCGCTGCGGCCGGCGCCACTCCCCCGTACACCGCCGCGGTGAGCGCGGCGGTGAAGGCGTACCCGCGACGCGAACGGCTGCGCGAGCCGAGGCCGGGGTGGGTCGATATGAGCATGCTGGTCCCGATTCTGCAGACGCGGTGACGGACCCAGCGTTGCCGCGCTCGGCCGAATCGGCGCGGCCCGGACAGCAGACGAGTGACGGAGCCGACCATCCGGGTGTCGCGGGCCGGACCACGGTGACACGGGCAGCGGCAGTCCGGGCGCCTCGCTGCCCGGACTGTTCGATTTGCCGCTGATCCCTCTGGTAGGCGCCCCTCGCCGAGTCACGCGTCTCGGTCCGACGGGCCGGATCGCGGCGCCACGGCAGGAACCCTCGCCCTGTGCAGGGCGAGGGTTCCCTGTTTCACCAGCTCGCCGATGGTGGCGCCGTGGCCGGCCACCGTCGTCCGGCATGGCGGGATGGCGCGTGGGGCGTCAGCTGACGTTACCTATCGAGGTGTAGCCGTCAAGGGAGCTGCAAACAAGAAAAGTTGAGGGGAGACGTTGAGAGCGGGAGTTCGGAACCGCAGCTGTGGCTGGGAGTTGGGGATGTGAGTTGAGGCTGTGGGTTGAGGCTGGGAGCTGAGGGGGAATGATGCCCGTGGCTACCTGCCGGCGTCACCGTAGTGGACCGTGACCTCCTTGAAGCCGAGCGAGACGAGGAGCCCACGGAGCATGGCGGTGGTGTTCTTCTCGGCGCGTTGCGTCAGGCCGCTCTCCTTGGCCGCCTCGCCGATGTGCCTGGCTGCCAGCTTGTTCACCGCCTGCTCGCTGCCGGGGTTGTCGGAGAAGAAGTCCCCGATACGGTCGAGGAGGCCGCGCTGCTTGGACACCGCGTAGGAGCGGTCAGGGTCGAGCGTCGGCTTCCCGAGGACGGCGTGCGGCAGCCGGAGCTCGGCCGTGGTCCGGTCCTTGTTGATGACGACTCCGTTGTTCGCCACCTCGCCCAGGTCGACGGAGGCACCGACCGTGCCCGCGCCGACGTACAGGGTGCGGGAGCCGCGGATCGCGTCCGGGAGGAATTTCGTGTCCTTCTCCAGATCGACGACGACCTGGAAATTGCCCGCTGCCGCCTCGTATCTGCTCATGTCGCGGATCGACTTGAGCACAGCGGGACCTGAGCGGTCGTGGGTCTTCTCGCCGAAGATGTCGCCCAGCCCCGGCAGCAGGCTGAGCCGCGTGCCGAGGACGAGCAGGGCGATGGCGGCCGCGCACATCGCGGCCACCCTCCCCCATCGGCGGGTGCGGCGGGGGCCGTTGCCGTGGCCACCGCGTCCGGATTCCTCGGGCGTGCTCGGTACGTCTCTCGGCAAGTCGGTTGAGGTCATGCTCTCCGTTTGACCCGGCCGCCCGGATTCACTCCGCCATCCGCCGCGGTTCCGCCCGATTTCGTACATTGATACAGACGGGCCCGCCGTGCCAGGCCGGTTCCGGGCCGGCCCTCATGCCCCTGTGACGCCGTCGAGCCGCTCGCGCACCAGGTCGGCGTGGCCGATGTGGCGGGCGTACTCGCCGATCATGTGGATGTGCACCATCCGCAGCGAGTAGACCTCGTCGTCATGGACGAACGTCTCATCGAACGAGGCACCGGCGACGACCTCGTCCGCCAGTCGGCACTCCTCGACCAAGCGGGCGTAGTCCTCGGCGGCCCTGGCCGGGTCGAGGTCCTCGAAGTCCGCGTCCTTGCCCTTCTGCGGGTCGTACATCGGCTCCATCGTCTGCCCGGCGAAGCGCTGCCTGAACCAGATGCGCTCGACTTTGGCCATGTGGCGTACGAGTCCGAGGAGAGAGAGGTTCGACGGCTCCACGGTCCGCTCGGCGAGTTGCTCACCGGTCAGACCGGCGCACTTCTGCAGGAGGGTGCTGCGGAACCATCCGAGATATCCGGTGAGCATTTCGCGCTCACCCGCGACGAATGAGCCGCCAGTACGAGTCGCCTCAGGTGCTGTCCATATCATCGCGCGATCATGCCTGTTGAGGGACGGGCCGCGCGAGTGATTTGCTCCCGCATCTGCATCTCGGCGTCGTCGGACGACGACCTGGTCCTCGGGCTCGTGATGGCGCTCACGAGCCCGAGGACCGGGAAGCGGACCAACAGCACCTTGCCCGGGCTTCGACCGGATCCGCGACCCGACGTACAAGGACAATGGGCGCAACAGCATGTGCGAACACTGCCCGAGGCCCCGATGTCCGGGCAGCGGCTCTCCGCTCAGTTCCAGGAGCCCGTGCCGAACGCCCACCCGTGTGCTGACCCCGCTGCCCGTACCCGGTCAGCGGATGCGGAACCGGTCCAGCAGCGCACGGCCCGCGCCGCCGCGGAGGCGGTCACCGCGGCCCTGGTCGCCGCGCGAGGTCCTGCCGCTTGCGGCCGAGGACTTGGCTTTCGCCGCGGCCTCGGGTTTCGGAGCAGTCCTGGAATCCGCACCGGCCTTTACTCCTGCCTTCGGCTTCGGCTTCGTATCGGCCTTGGGTTTGGGCGCGGGCCTCGGCTTCGTATCGGTCTTGGCCTTCCGTTTCGGCTTCGGCGCGGGCCGGGGCTTCTCGTCCGGCCCGGCCTTCGGTTTCGCTCTCGCCCTGGCCTTCGCCCATGCCCCCTGCCACGGCCGCTGGCGTGACGCGGTTCCGCGCCCGTCGCGCCCTGCCGGGCCGGAACCGACCGTTTTCGGAGCACGGGTCCGTTCAGGAGCGGGCTCCGGTTCCCGTTCCTGCCCTTCCGCGAGCACGTGGTATCGGTGACTCAGCCGACGGCCCAGCAACAGATACCCGAGGAGCGCCCCTGTGGTGTTGAGAATGACGTCGTCCACGTCGAAGGCGCGTCCCTGGACGAGGGCTCCCTGGACGAGTTCGACAATCGCGATGACCAGCACGGTCAGCAGGACCATGCGGATCATCCTCAGGCGGCGCGGCACGAGGATGGGCAGAAGTACGCCGAACGGCATGCCCAGCACCAGGTTTCCGCCCGCTTGTTTGCAGGCCGCGAGGAAGGTGTAGTCCTCGGCGTACTGCCGGAGCGAGCGGCCGGGCCGCAGGTTCGACTTCACCAGTTCCTCCGAGGCGGGCGACGGTGTGAGCGTCACCTTCGCCAGCACAACGGAGAAACCGACCATGGCCAGGAAGGCCAGCACCAGAAAGGTCACCTGCAGGAGAACGCTTCCCCATGTTCTGCGCCGCGTTCCGTCCCGCGTACCACTCTCAGCCTCTGCGTTCATGGGCGACGAGTGCCCCCGTCCGGTCGGACCACACCTCGCCGGGCCGCGCGCTCAGGACGCGAGGGATCTCAGGAAGCCGCCTGACAAGAACAACGGGTACAGCAGAGACGGCAAGGGCGGCAGGGACGGCAGGAGCGGAAGACCCGGCACGAACGGCAGACCCGGCTGGGCGGGGTTCCGGAGTGTCGCGGGCGCGACGCCGAAACGACGTGTCACTGTGCCGGTGGTCAGGCCGTGGCCGAGGGTTCTCACCCGGGCCCGTTCCGCGCAGGACGTCATGCGTTTGGTCATATGCCGCAGCATCGACGCAGGTTGTCGCGGCGAGTGCGCTGTCGGAACACTGCCGGTCGGGGGTGCCCATCGGAGAAGCAACCGGACGGCTCGGGCCGACCGCAGTGGGAGACGCAGCTCCCGGGCCGGGCCGCCCGGAGGAAGGACAGCCATGACCGCGCTCGCCCTGGAGGAAACGCTGCCCGGCGGGCAGGGCCCGCGACCGTGCGCCGCAATGGATCTCGCCGACGAGGAGCTGGCAGCCGGTCTGATGCGCGGCAGCCAGGACTGTTTCGCCGCCGCCTACCGGAGGTGGGGCGCACTCGTACAATCCCTCGCGGTCCGGTCCCTGGGCGACAGCCGAGAGGCCGAGGACGTCACCCAGCAGGTCTTCATGGCCGCCTGGCACGGCAGACTCGGCTACCGCCCGGAGCGCGGCCCGCTGCCCGGCTGGCTGGTCGGCATCACCCGTCGCAAGATCGCCGACGCGCTCGCCGCCCGCACCCGCCGCGTGGAACTGGCCGCTGCGACGGCGGCGCGGCTGCGGCTCACCGAGACCGGCGCGGCCGGGCGTCCGGAGTCGGCACTGGACCGGGTCCTGATCGGTACGGAGCTGGGCAAGCTGCCCCAGGTGCAGCGCCGCATCCTGCGGATGGCCTACTACGACGGCCTCCCCCAGACCCGTATCGCCGAACTGACGGGGCTCCCGCTCGGCACGGTCAAGGGCCACGTGCGCCGCGCGCTGCACGGTATCCGGCGCTCGCTGTCCGGCGGACCGGACGAGGCGGAGCAGTGACCGACGCGGAGGAGCGACCGACGAACCGGTGATCCGTCACCGCATCCGGACGCCTCGAAGAGCGTGACACGCGGCGCCGAGGCACGGTGAACCGAGCAACACCCAGCCGATGTGGAGACCCCATGACGAGCAACAGCACGGAGAAGCCCTTGCACTGCCTGGTGACCGGCGCCACCGGATACATCGGGGGCAGGCTGGTGCCCGAACTCCTGGAGGCCGGGCACCGGGTGCGCTGCATGGCGCGCAGCCCGGAGAAGCTGCGGGACTATCCATGGGCCGGGGACGTGGAGGTCGTCCGGGGTGATGTCACCGACACGGCGTCGGTCACGTCGGCCATGGCGGACATCGACGTGGCCTACTACCTGGTACACGCTCTGACGACCGGAGCGGACTTCGAGGAGACGGACCGGCGGTCGGCCACGGTCTTCGCCGAGTCGGCCCGCACGCGCGGCGTCGGCCGGATCGTCTACCTCGGCGGTCTCACACCGCCCGGCGTACCCGAGCGGGAGCTCTCGCCGCATCTGCGCTCACGCGCCGAGGTCGGCCGGATCCTGCTGGCTTCCGGGGTACCGGCCACCGCCCTGCGGGCCGCGGTCATCATCGGATCCGGATCGGCATCCTTCGAAATGCTGCGCTATCTCACGGAACGGCTGCCGGTCATGGTGACGCCGAGTTGGGTGTCGACCCGGATCCAGCCGATCGCGGTCCGGGACGTGTTGCGCTACCTGGTCGGCAGCGCCCGGATGCCCCGGGAGGTGAGCCGTGCCTTCGACATCGGGGGGCCGGACATCATCACGTATAGCGAGATGATGCAGCGGTACGCGGAGGTCGCGGCCCTCCGGCACCGCCTGATCCTGCCCGTCCCGGTGCTGACGCCACGGCTGTCCAGTCACTGGATCGGTCTGGTCACGCCCGTTCCCAGGTCGATCGCGCGGCCGCTCGCCGAGTCGCTGCGGTACGAGGTCGTGTGCCGGGAACACGAAATCGTGAAGTACGTGCCGGACGGGCCGGGGCAGCCCTTCACGTTCGAGAAGGCGCTGAGACTGGCCCTTCAGCGGGTGCGCGAGGCCCGGGTCACCACCCGGTGGTCCTCGGCGTCGGTGCCCGGGGTGCCCAGCGACCCGCTGCCCACGGACCCCGACTGGGCCGGCGGCAGCCTGTACACGGATGTGCGGGAACTCGAGGTCGACGCGTCGCCGGAGGCCCTCTGGAAGGTCATCGAGGGCATCGGCGGCGACCACGGCTGGTATTCGTTCCCGCTGGCCTGGGCCATGCGTGGCTGGTTCGACCGGCTGGTGGGAGGGGTGGGCCTGCGTCGCGGGCGGCGGGACACCGACCGGCTGCGGGTGGGTGACTCCCTGGACTTCTGGCGGGTCGAGGAGATCCAGCCGGGTCGCCTGCTGCGGCTGCGCGCGGAGATGCGACTGCCCGGCCTGGCGTGGCTGGAAATGTACGCAGAACGGGACGAACAGGGCAGGGCGCACTACCGGCAACGGGCCCTGTTCCATCCGCGCGGGTTGCTCGGCCACGCGTACTGGTGGAGTGTGTCGCCGTTCCACGCGATCGTATTCGGTGGAATGGCCCGCAATATCGCACGGGCTGCCGCAGGGGTTCCGTCCTCCTCAGGAGAACGCGGCGCACTGTCCCGGTGACCGGTTGCGTCCGCCGAGGGCCGCTGGGCGGAACAGGAACACGTACACGGCCCCGCCCAGGAGTTGCACCATGACCGTAGCGGTCGTCCTCTTCACCGCCGATCTCCGTCTGCACGACCATCCGCCGTTGCGGGCCGCGCTCGCGTCCGCGGACGAGGTCGTGCCCTTGTTCGTCCGCGACACGGGGATCGACGCGGCGGGGTTCGGTGCACCGAACCGCCGCGCCTTCTTGGCCGACTGTCTGCGGGATCTCGACGCGGGGCTGCGTGAGCGGGGCGGCCGGCTCGTGATCCGCTCGGGCGATGTGGTCGCCGAGGTGTGCCGGGTCGTCTCCGAGACCGGTGCGGGCGACATCCACCTGGCCGCCGGAGTCAGCGCCTACGCCCGTCGCCGCGAGGAGCGGCTGCGTCGGGCGCTGGACTCCGGCGGGGCCCGGCTGCACGTCCACGACGGTGTGGTCACGGCTGTCGCGGCCGGTGCCGTGACCCCCGCCGGCTCGGACCACTTCGCCGTGTTCACCCCGTACTTCAGGCGCTGGTCCGCGGAGCGGGTGCGCGATGCCTTCGGTGCCCCGCGTGCGGTACCGGTGCCGGACGGTCCGGGGTCGGAGGAGGTACCGGTCCGCGCCGGTGTGCCGGGGGTCTCCGCGGGGCTCGCCGAGGGCGGTGAGACACAGGCCCGCAAGCGGCTCACCGCCTGGCGACTCCACGGGCTGACGGCGTACGAGGACCGCCACGACGACCTGCCGGGAGACGCGACGTCCCGGCTCTCGCCGCATCTGCACTTCGGCACTCTGTCCGCCGTCGAACTGATCCAGCGGGCACGCGCCGCAGGCGGTGCCGGAGCCGACGCGTTCGTCCGACAGCTGTGCTGGCGCGAGTTCCATCACCAGGTCCTCGCGGCCAGGCCCGCAGCGGCCCGGCTGGACTACCGCACCCGGCACGATCACTGGCGGTCCGAGGCGGATGCCGCCGACGAGATCGAGGCCTGGCGGCAGGGGCGCACCGGCTATCCCGTGGTCGACGCCGCCATGCGCCAGCTGCGCCACGAGGGCTGGATGCACAACCGCGGCCGGCTGCTCACGGCGGGCTTCCTGACGAAGACCCTGTACGTGGACTGGCGTATCGGCGCACGGCACTTCCTGGAGCTGCTGGTGGACGGCGACGTCGCCAACAATCAGCTCAACTGGCAGTGGATGGCCGGGACGGGAACGGACAGCCGCCCCAACCGGGTGCTCAACCCCGTGCTCCAGGCCAAGCGCTACGACCCGGACGGCGACTATGTCCGGCGGTGGGTCCCGGAGCTGGCGGCGTTGGCCGGACCCGCCGTGCACGAGCCGTGGAAGCTGCGCGGTGCGGAGCGCGCCCGGTTCGAGTATCCGGCTCCGGTGGTGGAACTGGCCGACGGACTGGCGCGATTCAAGCGGGCACGCGGCCTGGACTGAGATCGGCGGGCACGCCCCCTGTGGGGACGGCGGGCACGGCGCGCCGCACCGGGGGCAAGGCACCTCGCCGGGCCGGATGCCAGCGAGGATGCCGGCATGCCGACTCTCCGCTCATCCCCCGACCCGGCCGGCCGTGACACCGTGGACGATCCGCGCGGCCATGCGGCCCTGCTGCTCCTGTCGGCGGCCTCCGGGGCGGCGGACGCGTTCGTCTTCATCTGCGTCGGCCAGGTCTTCGCCGGGGTGATGACCGGGAACCTGGTCCTGCTGGGAGCCTCGGCCGCCGGGGCGGGCGAGGAGGGAGTGGCGCTGCGCGTGGTCACGGCGCTCGTCTCGTACGGCTGCGGGGTGGCCTGGGGTGCGGTGACGGGCGAGCGGGTGTGGCGGCGGCTGCCGGTCATGCTGACCATCGAGGTGGTGCTGCTCGCCGCGGGTGCGGTGCTGTGGGGGCTGGATCTGATCACGTCGGACGCGGACCGGCTGGGCCTGTTGGCTCTGCTGGGGCTCGCGATGGGAATTCAGGGCCGGATCCGTGCCACGCCGACGAACTACTTCACCGGGACGCTGACATCCCTCGTCGGCCGGCTGGCGGTGGGGTCGTGGCGGCGCGGTGACGGCTGGGTGGCCGGCCGGCTGGCCGCCGTGGTGGCGGGCGCGGCGGTGACCGCACTGGCCGTGCGCGACTGGCCGGCCACCGGGGCCCTGGCGGCGGCCGCGCTCGCGGCGGCGGCGCTGCTGGTCGAGGCCGCACAGCGGCGGCGGTGAACCGGCACCGTGCCTCGCTGCGGGGTAGCGCGTCCCGGGCAGAGGCGTGGGCGTATCGCGCGCCGGGCAGGGCTCTGGGGGTGCCGTGCATAGGCAAAAAGAAAGCCCCGGCCGGATCGGGGGAATCCAGCCGGGGCGGCTCTGGGTGGGGACGTTCAGCACGTCACCACATGTAGGTGAACGATAAACCACCGACTCGTGTTCCCGGGAACCCGCACCCCGGACTGTGATCCAGGGCACGGACGCGCAGGCCGGACGGTGGTGCGCGTCGCTCGCTACCGGCGGGCACTCCGTAGCCGAAGCAACGGTTGAAACGCTCGATTCAGCGTGCGGCATCCAGGGCTTGGTGCCCTCCGGCGCAGGAGGGGTGGCTCGCCGACGAGGTCCCCACGTCGATGACGGGAGACTGGGCGAATACGGGACTTCGCCCGCACACCCCCCTTGTCACCGAGAGCGGAGTGCGGGGCGAAACGGCCGAACCGCCCGCCCCACGATCCGCAAACGGCGAACCGCTCTGCGGTCAGCGCTCCTCGCGGAAGAGGACATGCTGCCCGACTGCGGGGTCGAACTTGCGCAGGACCAGCCGGTCGGGATTGTTGCGACGGCTCTTGCGCGTCACGTAGCTCTGGCCCGTTCCGGCGGTCGAACGGAGCGTGACAACGGGACGGGCTTCACTTCGGGCCATGGGC
This sequence comes from Streptomyces brevispora, assembly GCF_007829885.1. Lineage (NCBI taxonomy): Bacteria > Bacillati > Actinomycetota > Actinomycetes > Kitasatosporales > Streptomycetaceae > Streptomyces > Streptomyces brevispora. The sequence goes on along the minus strand of NZ_VIWW01000002.1, from coordinate 455,234 downwards.
ACCTCCGGACTCGTGAACTCCCGCCCCTTCATGAGAACGGGATTCGTTTTCGTTACGCCGGTACAAACACCGGGGCATCCGGCCGCATTCCCGCCCGGCCCGGGCCGGGCGGGGAAAGGGGGGCGACGCGCGCCCTGCGCTCTTCGGCGATGCCGTCACGCGAGGCCGTCACGATCGTTGACCGCAGTGCCCGGCACAGCGGACGACCACCCGAGGAACGTGACCCATGCGTCTGAAGAACAGCCTCTCCGTCATCGCGGCCACCGCGATGATCACCGCCTGCGCGATGACGGCGGCCGACCCGGCGGTGGCCGCCGGGCGCACCGCGCCCGCATGCGTGGCGCGCGAGGTCGTCAAGCAGGACAAGACGGCCTGGACGACCAACAACTGCGGCCGGAACATGCACATCAAGCTGGTCATCGACAACGGCCCCGACAGGCAGTGCTGGACCACCTCCCCCGGCGAGACACTCAAGTGGACATGGAAGGTGGGTTCGTACGGCCGCATCGCCGTCTGCTGACGCCGCAGGCCCCACCACCTCGACGTCCAGCACCACCCGGGCCGGAGCCTCTCCACCCGCGCTCCTCCGGCCCGCATATGCCCCTGCCCGCACTGTTCGCACCGCGCAGAAACGGCGCGATCCGGCGCGCCGAAGGCCTCCGACGTCGGACGACTTGCGTCAACGCCCCCCAAAAGCACGGCTGTTCGAAAAATTGCGGCAGCACTCGGCCTGCGGCATATGCCAGATGCAAGGACGCGTCGAGTGTTGCCAAACCGCTTACGGGCCCCAGTCGGCTGTGCGACAGTCGTATTCGGTCCACCCTCAGACCTGGTTGTACCGCCTGTATCGGAGTACGTCATGCCGTCCCATCTGTCCGCGGACCGCCCCGTCCCACAACCGCCCGAGTACGATGCCGTCGACGCGTTGATCAACAGGACGCGTCGGCTGCGCGGGGATGTGGACGCGGTAAGGCGTGACGCCGTGCTGGTCGACGAGGACGATCCGCAGATGCGCTGGCAGCGGGCGCTCTGTGATCTGGCGGTCCATCACCTGGACGATCTCGGCGCGCACCTGGGACAGCTCAAGGAGGGACTGCCGCCGGAGTCCGCGGAACAGCTCGTGGGCGAGCTGTCGCCGGGAACGGCTCCGGAGGCCGTCGGCGAGGTGCCGACGGGTTCGCTGATCGGCCGGGTGGGCAGCGCCGAGTGGAATCTGCTGACGGACGAGGTCAGCTGGTCCGACGAACTGCTCCAGATCTTCGGCCGGACCCCGGAGGCCGGACCGCTCTCCCTGGATGATCTCCCTTCGGTGCTGTTTCCGGAGGACCAGCCCACGCTCACCGCACTGGTGACGGACTGTCTGGTCGACGGCAAGCCGATAGACGGGGAGTTCCGGATCCAGCGCACCGACGGACGGTCACGGACGCTGCACATGATGGGCGAGCCCGTCCTCGACGCGGACGGCTGCACCGCTTCCATGTGGGCGGTGCTGCGTGACGTCAGCGAGCTGAGGCGCAGCCAGCAGGTGGTGCACCGCACCCATGACTCGCTCCGCCGCCAGCAGCACATCGACCGGACCGAACGCCGGATCGCGGTTGAGTTGCGGGAGGCCGTGCTCCCGCCGTGGCGGGGTTCGCTGCACCTGCCCGACCAGGGACCCGGAGCGCTGGACATCGCGGCCCACTATCTGCCCTCCGAGTCGAGCGCCATGATCGGCGGCGGCTGGTACGACGCCATGCAACTGCCGGACGGCAGGACGCTGCTCACCGTCGGCGACCTGACCGGTCACGGCATCCAGGCGACGTCGGCCATGGCGATGATCCTCGGTGCGCTGCGCGGTATGTCGGTGGCCGGCATCGATCCCGGGGCCCTGATGGGGCATCTGAACCAGCTGCTGGAGACATCTGTCCAGCCCGCTCTGGGCAGCGCGGTGTGCTGCCGCTTCGACCCCGCGACCCGCACCCTGGACTGGGCGCAGGCCGGACACCCCGCTCCGCTGCTGTTCCGCGACGGAGCCGGGCGCCCGCTTGCCCAGCCCGACGGAGTCCTGCTCGGTGCGGCCTCCGCGGTCGCCTACGAGCAGGACGAGGCACATCTGCTGCCCGGCGATGTGCTGGTGCTGCACACCGACGGACTGGCCCGGGCCTACGACGGGCGCGACGGTCTATGTCCGGGCACGGAAGCACTGCTCGGACTTGCGCCGCGCTTCGCCGAGGCCCGGACGGCACAGGACTGTGTACGGATCGTCGCCGAGGAGTTCGGCGGCACCCAGCGACTGGACGACGCATGTGTGCTGATCGCCCGGATCGGGGCGTAGGGCACAGACACACCGCACGCGGAGGCACGGGCACACGGAGAACACGCGGCACGGGTACGCAGTACGCCCGGCGGTCCATGGTGCGGTGTCCATGGCGTGGCATCCGGACGGGTGTTGAGGAACGGCGCCTCTTCCCTGTGGCGCCCAGGGGTCAGATCTCGGAACTCCTGGTCCGCTGTTTGACGAGGGGGCTCTGCGGCATCGACAGTTCGATCTCCTGGCGCAGATCCTCGATCTTCGCGTAACCCGCGAACTGGCCTGTCAGCCGGTACATCTCGCGCAGCCGGTCCCAGGTGCGGTGCGAGGAGGTCTCCCCCATCGTCACCAGGGCGAGCCGGGCGTAGCGGTCGGCCTGCTCGGGGTCGTCGGCGATGAAGCATGCCGAGGCGAGCGAGATGTAGTCGAAGATCTTGGACCGCTGGCGCCCGTTGACCCGCAGTTCCAGTGCCTGCTTCGCGTGGCGCTGGGCCGTGATGGCCGCGGAGGGCTCGTACTCGGCGAGTGTGCGGAACGCCAGGGCCTGCATGCCGTGCAGATCCGCCTCGTCGAACATCTGCATCCAACTGGGCGGCGGAACATCGCCCTTGTCCGAGATGAAGAGCTCTTCGGCCCTGCCGAGGGTGCGCCGCATGGCCTGGCCGCTTCCCATCGAGGCCTGTGCCCAGGCCTCGATGGTGTGCAGCATCGCCTGGGTGCGCGGCAGGACCATGTCGCCCGAGCCGGACTTGGCGAGCTTCATGAGGTCGAGCGCGTCGTCCGGACGGCCCAGGTGGACCATCTGGCGGGCCGCCCTGGACAGGGCCTCGCCCGCGCGCGGCCGGTCGCCGCCCTCGCGCGCCGCGTGCGCCGCGATGACGAAGTACTTCTGGGCCGTGGGTTCGAGGCCGATGTCGTGGGACATCCACCCCGCGAGTACGGCGAGGTTGGCAGCCACGCCCCAGAGGCGGCGCTGCAGATGGTCGGGGTGCCGGTAGGCGAGGATGCCGCCCACCTCGTTGAGCTGGCCCACCACGGCCTTGCGTTGGAGGCCGCCGCCGTGGGAGGCGTCCCAGGCGCGGAACACCTCCACGGACCGCTCCAGTGCCTCGATCTCCTCCGAGCCGATGGGCGCGGCCTCGTACCGGTCGAAGCCGGCGGGGTCCGCGTGCACGGGGTCGTCGAGGCGTGGGGCGTCGCCCGCCAGTACGGGGTCGGTGTGCAGCCAGTCGTGCATGGGGCCGGCGATGGTGGAGCCGGCGGCGAGCGCGGCGCTCGCGCTCACCAAGCCGCGTCGGTTGAGCATGAGGTCCATTCCCGTGAATTCGGTGAGGACCGCTGCCGTCCGTTCGGGCGCCCACGGGAGTTGGTCGGGATTGTGTTCCGTCCCGGTCTCTCGCCGTTTCCCCACACGCCCGCGCCGGCCGAACCCGAGGTCCTCGATGGTCACGACACGACCGAGCCGCTCGGTGAACAGGGCTGCCAGCACTTGGGGCACGGGGTCACGGGGGGACTCCCCCATGTCGATCCAGCGCCTCACCCGCGAGGTGTCGGTGGCGAGCTGGGGGTGGCCCATGGCCGCCGCCTGCCTGTTCACCATTCTCGCGAGTTCGCCCTTGGACCAGCCGGCAAGGCCGAACAGGTCCGACAGGCGGGTGTTGGGTTCTCCGGTCACGTCAAGCCCCCAGGTTCTCGGCTGTGTTGACAGTAACCCCCTGTCAGATGCCCTGTGACTATTCGCCAGGGTTCGCCAGGGTCCGCCACATGGTCTGCCACCCACGCGACGGTGTCAGGTAGGAAAGCGCCACCCCGCCCGGCAGCCCTAGGTACTCCCCAGGGTGCCGAACGGCCGCCGGCCGGGGCGGCGCACGCAACTTGTCGGCGCACGAAGGGATCTGTCTCGCCCATGTACACAGCATCGTCCTCCGTGTCCGCCCCTCCCCGGCCGCTCCGTCCCCTCGGGGGGGGCGGCGGGCCGTATCTCGCCCCCCGCACCGCTGCTCCGGCGCCCGGCATGGGGCGGGCCCGGCGCGTGGCAGGGCCGGGTGCCCAATCGCTCAGCGGGAGACTCGACCTGTCCGGTCCCCAGGGCGCGCAGCTGAGGATGGCGATCGCCTCGGTGCACCGGATCTGCCCGGAGTTCAACCCGGTCCAGGTGCTTCGGCGCAGCGGCCGTTCGGTGCTGCTCGTCGGTTCCACCGGACGCACGACCGCGGTCGCCAAGTGCTTACTGGACCACTCCCCCGAGTGGTCGGAGCGGTTCCGCCACGAAATAGCGGCGTACCGGGCCTTCGTCCGGCACCGCCCGCCGGTACGGGTACCCCGGCTCATCGCGGCGGACCCGGAGAACTGCACCCTGGTCATCGAGCGGATGCCAGGCCGGGTAGCGGCGTTGACCCGGCATCCGTCGGAGGCGCCGCCGCGGGCCGATCTGCGGGCGGTGCTCGGCGCGGTCAGCCGGGTCAACGCCTGGCGGCCCCCGGCCGGTCTGTTCGACGCCCCGCTGGACTACGCGGCGCGCATCGCCCGCTACCACGAGCTGGGGCTGTTCACCGACCGTGATCTGGGTGACCTGCAGAAGCTGCTGCACGGTCTGGCCCACTCCGGCGGACGCCAGGGTATGGGGCAGTTCTGCCACGGTGACGCGCTGCTCTCCAACATCCTGCTGTCACCCACCGGCCCGGTGCTGGTCGACTGGGAGCATGCCGGCTGGTATCTGCCGGGATACGACCTGGCGACGCTGTGGGCGGTGCTGGGCGACGCACCCGTGGCCCGGCGTCAGATCAGCCAGCTCGCCCAGGTCGCGGGTCCGGCGGCCCGGGACGCGTTCCTGGTCAACCTGATGCTCGTGCTGACCCGGGAGATCCGTACGTACGAGACGGCAGTGCAGCGGGCCATGCGGGAGTCCACGGCCCCCAGGGCCGGTCAGGACCGGCCGGGCGCGCTCTCGTCGGGCGAGGAGCAGCGTCTGCTGCTGCGCCGGCTGCACGACGACTGCGCGATGGCGCGGCGGGCCGTCCGAGCCGCGGTCGGCACTCGCTGACCTTCCGTCGGGGGTGCGCGCTGCGGGTCCGGTGCCGACACACCGGGCCCGCAGCGCGCTTCGGTGCGCCCGCCGCCGGACGGGCGCGTCCTCAGTGCGCGCGCACGATGTCCACGTCTGCGGCCTTCACGAAGGCGATGCGGTGGCCGATCTGGACCGTCACGTACTTCTCCTTGCCCCGGAAGAACGAGTGGTCCAGCGGGTACGAGGCATCGATCGTCGGGGCGTAGAAGAAGCCGGTGGGGGCTTCGCCGCCGCCGGGGTAGGACTGGCCCGCCTTGATCGTGTACTGGAGCGGTGTGCCCACCCGCTGGTCCGCGAAGCCTGCGGGGTACTCGGACTTCTCCGGGTACGCAACGCCGTACACCGGCACCTCGGCCCTGCCCGCCTTCGGCCTCACGACGTAGCCGGCGGTGGGGGTGGTGGTGCGGGTCCGGGCCGGGGTCTCGAACCAGGCCTTCCGGCCGGCCCACCAGATCGCCGTCCAGCCGGGCGCGTGGCCGGCGACGACGGCCTGCTGGGTGGCGCCGATCTTGCTGCCCCAGTCGGCGGCGCAGTTGGTGCCGGGCGAACCGTCCGCGTGCAGCCCCGGGTCGGAGAAGAGCGGTGCGTCGGTGGCGGGCTCCGTGTGGAGCGGAACGGCGCTGGAGCCCTGTACGGGCAGATCGACGCCCTTCTCGCAGTCGCGGAAGGCCTGCTTGTTGTCCTTGAACCGCGGGCTGACGGTGATGAGTTCGCTGCTCGTGCGGGCGGTCGGCACGGTGGGCTTGCCGAGCAGCGCCATGAAGCGGTTCCAGTCCCAGTAGGTGCCCGGGTCCCAGTGCATGCCCGCTGCTCCGCCGGCGCTGGTGGGCGGCACTCCGTCGTGGCCGATGATGTGCTGGCGGTCGAGCGGGATGTCGTACTTGGCGGCGAGGTAGCGCACCAGTGCGGCCGTCGAGCGGTACATCTCGGGGGTGTACCACTTGGCGCCGTCGACGGCGACGCCCTCCTGCTCGATGCCGACGGAGTTGGAGTTGAGGTACCAGTTCCCGGCCTGCCAGGCGATGTCCTTGTTCTTCACCATCTGGGTGACGTGGCCGTCGCCGGAGCGCACCACGTAGTGGGCCGAGGTCTGTTTCAGCGGGTTCTGGAAGATCTTCAGGGTGGTGGCGAAGTCTTCCTCGGTGTCGTGGAGGACAATGAATCTGATCTTGTTGCTGTGCGGCCGGTCCGCGGTGTCGTAGTTGCCGTACGTCTCCTTGTCGGCCGGGTCGCCGGTCTGCTGGTAGGCCGCCGGGACCCAGTCGCATTCGAGGCCGCGCGGGCACTCCGGCCGCACCCCGTCCGCGCCGGCCGGTGCCGCGGGACTGAGGAGCGCGAGACTCAGCGCGCCGACGGTGGTGAACGCGACCGCGAGTCCGGTCCTCTGCTTGGACGTCATGACAACCCTTCTTGGAGCTGTGCGTTTGCTGAGCTGCTCGTATCGAGAGGTGTTCGTGTTCCGATCTCTCTGTTCCGTTGTGCGCGCACACTCTGTGACCTGAGGTGTTGGCACGTCAAGAGCGGTGCGGGGGACGCGAGTCGAGCCAGTGGACCAGACCACTGACAGGGGTGCTGACCTGCGAAGGAAAACGGGCGACGGGTTCGTGACGGTGTCGCGTTACCTGAGTTTTACGGAGCGGCCTAGCCGGCCGCGAAACAGTGGAACGTCCCTCGAACGAGCGCATTTCTTGTGTGACTAATCGCGGTTGTGCGTGCCCCGAACGGCCGAAGGGTAGTGCTCGCGCGGACACGACCGAACCGCGTGACGCTCACGCGGAGGCTCTCGGAAAGGCCGGACGCACATGGCTCAGCCCTTCACCCTGCCGGACTTCTATGTTCCGTATCCGGCGCGGCTCAATCCTCATGTCGAGGAGGCGCGACGGCACACCAAGGTGTGGGCGCGGACCATAGGGATGCTGGAGGGATCGGGTATCTGGGACGAGAAGGACCTCGACTCCCACGACTACGCACTGCTGTGCGCGTACACCCACCCCGACTGCTCGGCCGAGGCGTTGTCGCTGGTGACCGACTGGTACGTGTGGGTCTTCTTCTTCGACGACCACTTCCTGGAGCTTTTCAAGCGCACCCCGGACCGCGAGGGCGGCAAGCGGTATCTGGACCGGCTGCCCGCCTTCATGCCGATGGAGCGCGGTGCGCCGACGCCCGAGCCGGCGAACCCGGTGGAGGCGGGGCTGGCCGACCTGTGGGCGCGGACCGTGCCGGGCATGTCCGACGCCTGGCGGGTGCGGTTCGCCGAGTCGACGAAGAACCTGCTCAACGAGTCGCTGTGGGAGCTCTCGAACATCAACGAGGGCCGCATCGCGAATCCCGTCGAGTACATCGAGATGCGCCGCAAGGTGGGTGGTGCCCCCTGGTCCGCGGGGCTGGTGGAGTACGCGGCCGGCGCCGAGGTGCCCGACGAGGTGGCCGGTGAGCGGGCGCTGCGCGTGCTGCGCGACGCCTTCTCCGACAGTGTTCATCTGCGCAACGACCTCTTCTCGTACCAGCGTGAGGTCGAGGACGAGGGCGAGAACAGCAACGGTGTGCTGGTCCTCGAGCACTTCCTGGGCTGCTCCACGCAGGAGGCCGCCGACGCGGTGAACGATCTGCTGACGTCACGGCTCCAGCAGTTCGAGAACACCGCGCTCACCGAACTCGGTCCGCTCTGCGCGGAGAGGGGGCTGGATCCCGCGCAGACCGCGGCGGTCCTGGCGTACGTCAAGGGCCTCCAGGACTGGCAGTCCGGCGGCCATGAGTGGCACATGCGCTCCAGCCGCTACATGAACGACGGAGGGGCCACCCGGGCGACACCGGGGTTCGGTATGGCGGCCGCGTCGATCCGGTTCACTCCACGGTCGGAGTCCTCCAGGCTGCGGAGCCACACCCACCTGCCCTATCAGCACGTCGGCCCGTCCCTGCTCCCCGACTTCGAGCTGCCGTTCGGCACCACGCTCAGTCCGCATCTGAACGGCGCCCGGGTGCGGCTCGTCGGCTGGTCGTCCCGGATGGGCATCCTGGAGGCACAGCCGGGGGTGCCGGGCTCACACATCTGGGACGAGGAACGGCTGCTGGCGATCGACCTTCCGCTGTGCGCGGCCGGGATCCACCCCGACGCCACCCCGGACGAGCTCGACCTGTCCTCGCAGTGGCTGGCCTGGGGGACCTACGGTGACGACTGGTTCCCGGTGGTGCACGGGCGGGCCCGCGACCTCACGGGGGCCAAGGCGGCCAACGCACGTCTGTCGCAGTTCATGCCGCTGGACGGGACGACGGTGCCCGAGCCGGTCAACGCGCTGGAGCGCGGGCTGGCCGATCTGTGGGAGCGCACGTCGGCGCCGATGGACGACAGCGGCCGGCGCGCCTTCCGCACGTGCATCGAGGACATGACGGCCAGCTGGGTGTGGGAGCTGGCCAATCAGGCGCAGAGCCGGATTCCCGACCCGGTGGACTATGTCGAGATGCGGCGCATGACCTTCGGTTCGGACCTGACGATGAGTCTGTGCCGGCTCGGGCACGGCAGGAAGGTGCCTGCGGAGATCTACGAGAGCGGCCCGTTGCGCTCCCTGGAGAACGCGGCGGCGGACTACGCCGCACTGCTCAACGACCTGTTCTCGTACCAGAAGGAGATCGAGTACGAGGGTGAGGTGCACAACGGCGTCCTGGTGGTGCAGAACTTCTTCGGGGTGGACTATCCGACCGGGATGAGGCTCGTGTACGACCTGATGAAGTCGCGGCTGCGCCAGTTCCTGCATGTCGCGGAGCATGAACTCCCTTTGCTGTACGACGACTTCGGTCTGGATGACGAGGCGCGGGAGATCCTGGCGGGCTATGTGCTGGAGCTGAAGCACTGGATCGCGGGCATCTTGATCTGGCACCGGGGCTGCCGGCGTTACCGCGAGGAGGATCTGCGGCGGGGCACGGCGGCCCCGTGGCACCTGAGTGGTCCCACGGGGCTCGGCACCTCTGCGGCGCGGGCGACCTCGCTGTTCGCTCAGCTCTCGAGGGTCAGTGTGTAGCTCCGTCCGGCGCGCGCCCTGAAGGTCTTCTCGCCGCTCGTGAAGAGCGTGCCGCGGACGGTCACCTCGCGGGTGCGGCTCGCCGTGATCACCACACGGCGGGCCCTGCGCGCGGCCCATTCGATGTCGACGGTGAATCCGCTCCGGGCGCGCAGGCCGCGCACGGAGCCGTCCGGCCAGTTCGCCGGGAGGCCGGGGAGGATCTCGACGGTGTCGTGCTGGCTCTGCAGCAGCATCTCCGCGATGCCGGAGGCGGCACCGAAGTTCCCGTCGATCTGGAACGGCGGGTGGGTGTCCCAGAGGTTGGGCAGGGTGGAGTTCTTCAGCTGCTCGGAGAGCATCTTGTGGGCGTGGTCGCCGTCGCACAGCCGCGCCCAGAAGTTGATCTTCCAGGCCTTGGACCAGCCGGCGCCGCCGTCGCCCCGGGCGCCGAGGGAGACCTTGGCCGCCTCGGCCCACTCGCTCCCGGGTTCGATCTGCCGGCCGGGGTGGAGGCCGAAGAGATGGGAGACATGACGGTGGTCGGCGGCCGGGTCGTCGCGGTCGGCCTTCCACTCCTGGAGCTGGCCCCAGGAGCCTGTCCGGAGGCCGGGGTCGAGCCGGTCGAGGGCCACCTCCAGGCTGCTGCGGAAGGCCGGTGTGTCGCCGAGGGTGCGGGCGGCCTCCAGCGTGTTGGTGAGGAGGTCGTGGACGATCTGCTGGGACATCGCGGCGCCGGCGGTGAAGTCCCCGTGCTCGGGCGAGTAGCTCGGGGTGACGACGAGGAGCCCGTCGCGCGGGTCGGTGCGCAGATTGGCCAGCCAGAATTCGGCGGCCTCCTTCATCGCCGGGTAGGCGGTGGAGCGCAGATAGTCGGTGGAGCAGCTGGTCGGTGGGCAGGCCGGGCAGTTGCTGGCCGATGTCGAGTGCCACCCGGTCGAAGAGGGTGCGGTGGTCGGTCGTGTGGGTGTCGCGGACGCGTTCGTACGTGGCGCCCGCCGCGGCGTCGACGGCTGTGGTGACCTTGTGGTGCGGGTCCTCGCCCCGGTAGGCCGGATGGGTGTCCGCGTAGTCGGTGCCCGCGGCGAGGAAGAACCAGGCGCTGTCGGCGCCGGTGACGTCGAGGCTGCCGTCGGCGCCGGCGGTGACCGTGCCGCCCTTGGTGCGGACCCGGATCTGGGCCTCGAAGCGGAGCCCGTTGTCCTTGAGCGCTCCGCGTACGGTGAGCCGGTCGCCGGTGGCGGTGGCGGTGAAGTCGGTGCGCGGCGAGGTGTAGCGCAGGGTGAAGGTCACCCGCCCCGGCCGGTCCGCCGTGAGCCGTCCGCCGATGACCCCGCCGGGGTGGGAGACGAAGAACTCCCTGCTGTGGGCGGCCCCGCCCTGGGTGTAGGCGACGGTCGCGAGTGCGGTGCTCAGGTCCAGACTGCGGCGGTAGGAGGCGTCGGGGGCGGCCGGGGCGCCCGGCACGTCGAGCAGCAGATCCCCGAAGACCTGGTAGGCGCCGTAGCCGCGGCGCGCCTGTCCGAGTTCGGCGGCCACCGCGCCGGGGCCGAGGGCGCCCTCGCTGTCGAGGCGCCGGCGGACGCCGGCGAGAGCGTCGGGCCTGGGAGCGGTCCAGTTCCCGAAGTCGTAGCCCTCGGCCGATCCGGGTCCGCCGGTCCACAGGGTCTTCTCGTTGAAGGTGAGGCGCTCGGTGGCGAGCGTGCCATGGACGCTCGCGCCGAGGGCGCCGCCTCCGATGGGCAGGGATTCGCGCTCCCAGTCGGCGGCCGGGGCAAGGTAGTGGAGTACCGGGTTCGGTAGCTCCTTCTTGCCTCTCACCTTCACCGATTCATCGGAGGTACCGACGGCTGCTGCCGTACCGGAGAGCGCTGGAACTCCCAGTGCCAGAGCGCCTGTTGCGCCGATCGCTGTCTTCACTGTGGTGCGTCGCGTCATCCCAGATGTCGTGCCGAACGACGCTAGAGGTCGGAGGACTCGCCGGGCAAGACGCATGGCAAAACGGCCTCTTGGACGGAGGCCGTATGTACGTGGACGGAAGTGGCGCCACCAGAGCGGACAGCGCGGGCCGCGCGACGGCTCTGCCGGGGCCGGCTCAGCCCTGCTGGAAGAGCTCCGCGGGCAGCGGCTTCAGGAGGGTGTACAGATCGTCGGTGATCGGGCGGTCCCAGCTGGCGATGGTGACGAGCACGCCGTCGCTGCGGTCGAACTGGACGCAGGCGATCCGGCTCTCCGAGAGCTTGACGCGGCGGACGATCAGCAGGTTGTCGCCCTGCATCACGGGCATGTCCTCGGTCCCGGTGACCTCGACCGGCTCGTCGTTCTCCAGCGCGAGCAGCAGCTGGGCCACCTCGAAGGGGACCTGGCCCTCTTCGGTCTCGCGTGCGGGCGAGCCTTCCGGGAGATTGCCGATGATCATCGCGGGGCCGCGGCCCCCGAACAGGTCGTAACGGAGGAAGACGCCCTGACAGCTGCCGTCGGGGGCTGGCAGCAGACCGGCGCCGAGGTTGCCGGGCCAGTCCCCCGGGTCCATGGCCAGGACGTCGAAGTCGGGGCCCGCGGGTGTGGCGGCGCTACGGCGGCGGAGGAAGGACATGCGGACATGTTACGTGGCCGGGCCCAGGTCGCGGAGCCGGGCCCGCAGGGGCCCGGACGGCGCCGGAGACACACCCCCGCCCGGACGTCCCGCCGCGCCGGGCGGGTGTGCGGCCGTTCCCCGGCACGCGGTGGCCCCCGGTCACCCCGCGCCCGACTCCGCGGCCAGTGCCTTCAGTACCGTGACGGCCTCGGCGGCCCTGCCGTGCGGGACGAAGAGGTGGTCGTGGTGGAACCCGGCCACCACATTGCAGCTGATCCCCGCGTCGGTGAGGGCGAGGGACACCGCGGCGGTCAGCCCGACGGCGTCCAGAGCCGAGTGCACACGGAGTGTGATCCAGCCCGCCGGGAAGGAGTGGCTCAGCCCCGCCGCCACGGCCTCCGGCTCGGGGAGCACCAGCGTGAGCCCCTCGGCCTCACCGACCGTGACGATCGGGGCGGCTCCGGCGGGCACCACGCCGTCGGGCGCGGTCGCGAAGACGTAGCGGCCGGGGTGCAGCTCCGGGCGCAGGTCTCTCAGCAGGGTTCGAAGATCACTCTCGGCGGTCACCGTCACCACGCTACCCACCTGTGCGGTGTCGCTCGCGTTGGCGTGCGACGCGGGCGCGGCTCCCGCGGCACGGCTCGCACCGCTCCTGGCCCGGGTGCCCCTCGGGGCCGCGCGGCGCGGGGTTCGGGCACGGGGCCCGCAGAGCCCGGCGTATACGTCTCAACTTCCTTTCTCGGCAGGGCGGTTGGGTGAGCGAGCCGCCGCGGTCGCGAACGGGGCGGACAGGCCGCGGAACGCGGTGGTGCGGCCTGTCCGGGAGGGCCGCGGTCAGCCGGTGGGGGGTTCGGCCCCGACGAGCCACATCGAGAAGAACTGCGCCCCGCCGCCGTAGGCGTGACCCAGCGCCCGCCGCGCGCCGTCCACCTGGTGCTCCCCCGCCCGTCCCCGTACCTGGAGGGCCGCCTCCGCGAAGCGGATCATTCCGGAGGCGCCGATGGGGTTGGTGGAGAGCACCCCGCCCGAGGGGTTCACCGGGAGGTCGCCGTCGAGTTCGGTGGCTCCGGCCTCGGTGAGCTTCCAGCCCTCGCCCTCGTCGGCGAAGCCGAGGTTCTCCAGCCACATCGGCTCGTACCAGGAGAACGGGACGTACATCTCGACGGCGTCGATCTCCCGGCGCGGGTCGCTGATCCCGGCCTGCCGGTAGACATCGGCCGCGCAGTCCTTGCCGGCCTGCGGCGAGACGAAGTCCTTGCCGGCGAAGAGGGTCGGTTCGCTGCGCATCGCGCCGCCGTGCACCCAGGCGGGCGGATGCGGTGAGCGGTCCGCGCCGGTGCGGTCGGTGAGGATCATCGCGCAGGCGCCGTCGGAGGACGGGCACGTCTCCGAGTAGCGGATGGGGTCCCAGAGCATCGGTGCGGACTGGACCTTCTCCAGGGTGATGTCCGGGTCGTGGATGTGCGCGTACGGGTTCTTCAGCGCGTTGCGCCGGTCCTTGTAGGCGACGAGGGAGCCGACGGTGTCGGGTGCGCCGGTGCGCCGCATGTAGGCGCGCACATGCGGGGCGAAGAATCCGCCCGCACCGGCCAGCAGCGGCTGCTGGAACGGGATGGGCAGCGAGAGGCCCCACATCGCGTTGGACTCCGACTGCTTCTCGAAGGCGAGGGTGAGGACGGTCCGGTGCACGCGTGCGGCGACGAGGTTGGCGGCGACGAGTGCGGTCGAGCCGCCGACGGATCCCGCGGTGTGGACCCGGAGCATCGGTTTGCCGACCGCGCCGAGGGCGTCGGCGAGGTAGAGCTCCGGCATCATCACGCCCTCGAAGAAGTCCGGCGCCTTCCCGATGACCACCGCGTCGATGTCCGCCCAGGTCAGCGCGGCGTCCTTCAGCGCCGCGACGGCGGCCTCGCGGACGAGTCCGGCGAGGGAGACGTCGTGGCGGGCGGCGACGTGCTTGGTCTGGCCGATGCCGACGACGGCCACGGGCTCCTTAGGCATGAGTGCTCTCCCCTTCGAGGACGGCGACCAGGTTCTGCTGGAGGCAGGGGCCGGATGTGGCGTGGGCGAGCGCCCGGTCGGACTCGCCGCGGTGGATGCGGGCGGCGGCCTCACCGAGGCGGATCAGCCCCGCGGCCATCAGCGGGTTGGCGGCGAGCGCACCGCCCGACGGGTTCACCCGGACACGGCCGTCGAGCCCGAGCGCCTTGCGCAGCACCACTTCCTGGGAGCTGAACGGGGCGTGCAGTTCGGCGGTGTCGACGGGGCGTTCGAAGACCCCGGCCCGTTCGGCGGCGAGCCGGGTCGACGGTGAATCGGTCAGCTCGCGCACTCCGAGACCGTGGGCCTCGATGCGGTGGTCGATGCCGCGGATCCAGGCGGGGCGCTCGCACAGCGCCCGCGCGGTGTCCCCGGCGGCGAGGATCACGGCGGCGGCGCCGTCGCCGATGGGCGGGCAGTCGCCGGTGCGCAGCGGCCGCACGAGGTAATCGCCGGCCGGCACGTCGCCGCTGAGCTGGGCGTGCGGGTTGTCCGACGCGGCCGCGCGGCTGCGAGCGGCGATGGCCGTGAGCGCGTCCTCGTCGGTGTCGCCCGCGTCGATGAGTGCCTGGGCCTGGAGGGCGGCGAGTGCGACGGAGTCGGGCCACAGCGGGGCGGTGTAGTAGGGGTCGAGTTGCCGGGTGAGTACGTCGCGCACCTGGCCGGGCGAGGACTTCCCGTACGCGTAGACGAGTGCGGTGTCCGCCTCGCCGGTCTGGATCTTCACCCAGGCCTCGTACAGGGCCCAGGCCCCGTCCATCTCCACATGGGACTCGGAGATCGGCGGGTGCGCGCCCACGCCGTCGAGCGCCATGGTGAAGGAGAAGGCGCGGCCCGCGAGGTAGTCGCTGGAGCCGGAGCAGGTGAAGCCGATGTCGCTGGTCCTGAGGCCGGTCGCGTCGAGGACCTCGTGCAGGACGGGCATCAGCATCTCGACTTCGGAGAGTTCGTCGGTGCGCCGCAGATGGTCGGTCTGCGCGAAGGCGACGATCGCTACGTCCCGCATCTAGACCAGCTCCTTGTACGCGTCGTAGTCGGCGTCCGGTTCACCGGTCGGCCGGTAGTGGTCGGGATGGCGGCTGCCCTCGGTCCATACGGGCTCGACGCGCAGACCCATCCGCACCTGGTCGTAGGGGATGCCGCCGATCCGTGCGTGCAGGGCGAGGTCGGCGCCGTCCAGGGCGATGTGCGCGTAGACGTAGGGGACCTCGATGTCGAGGTTCTTGGCCTTGATGTTGACGACGCAGAAAGTGGTGACCGTGCCGCACGGTCCGACCTCGACCCGTTCGTCGGTGGCGACGCCGCAGGTGGGGCAGGCGCCACGGGGCGGTACGTACACCTTGCGGCAGGACGGGCAGCGCTCGCCGACGACGCGTCGGCCCGCCAGCGCTTCGAGGTAGGCGCTCTGGGCGCGGCCCGGTGAGTAGGTGTAGTCGAGGCGGGCGGGGGTGACGATGCCGGTGACGGGGTCGGCGAACTCGCCGTCGTGCGGCGCGGGTTCACCGGGCTCGCTCTCGTACGGTTCGAAGCAGGCGATGTCCGTGATGGCGCCGGCGCGCGTCGCGGCCCAGCGCACTCGTACGCGCATGCCGGTGCGGACTGCTTCGGGTCCGGGTGCGTCCAGGACGTGGAGGAGTGCGGTGTCGGCGCCGTCGAGCCGTACGAGCACCCAGGCGAAGGGGGTCTCCAGTGGCTGGTCGCGGCGGGGCGTCGGGTTCCAGGCCCAGGTGGTGACCGTGCCGGTGGCGGCGACCTCCACCAGGTCGTGGATCTCCTCGGCGGTGACGGGGTCGTACTCGACGGGCGGGACCAGGACCAGGCCGGCGCCGGTCCGTACGCCGAGCACGGTGCGTTCGCGCAGTCCGGTGAGGAAGGCGCTCTGGACCGGGCCGAGGGAACGGGTGAAGGGGAATTCGACCACCAGCGGTGCGCTGAGGACTTCGGGCACGGTTGCCTCCTTGGTTCAGGCCCGCCGGTAGACCGGCGGGCGCTTCTCGGCGAAGGCGCGGGCGCCCTCCTTGGCGTCGGCGGTGGCGAAGACGGGCCAGCCGCGCTTCAGTTCTGCGGCGAGGCCGTCGGTCTCGGTCATCTCCGCGGTCTCGTACACCGACGCCTTGACCTCTTCGACGGCGAGCGGGCCACAGGCATTGATCTGTTCGGCGACGACGAGGGCCGCTTCCAGCGCGGCGCCGTCGGGAACGACCCGGCCGATCAGCCCGATCCGGGCCGCTTCCCCGGCGTCGTACGGACGGCCGGTGAGGAGCATTTCGAGTGCGTGGGTCCGGGCGATCTGGCGGGGCAGCCGTACGGTGGAGCCGCCGATGGGGAAGAGGCCGCGCCTGACCTCGAAGAGGCCGAAGGTGGCGCTCTCACCGGCGATGCGGATGTCGGTGCCCTGCAGGATCTCGGTGCCGCCCGCCACGCAGTGGCCCTCGACTGCGGCGATGACCGGTTTGCGGGGGCGGTGGTGGCGCAGCATGGCCTTCCAGTGCAGGTCGGGGTCGGCCGTCATCCGGTCCCGGTACTGCTCGCCGTCCATGCCGCCGCCCGCGAGGGCCTTGAGGTCCATGCCGGCGCAGAAGCAGCCGCCGGCGCCGGTGAGGACGACGGAGCGGATCTCCTCGTCCGCGTCCGCGGCCAGCCAGCCGTCGTACAGGCCGACCAGCATCGGCAGCGAGAGCGCGTTCTTTGCCTCCGGCCTGTTCAAGGTGAGCACCAGTGTGGCGCCTTCGCGCTGCACGGTGAGGTGTTCCGTACCGCCCATGGTCTGTCTCCCGTCTCAAGGCTAGAACAGGTTGCAGTAGGAGGGGAGGCAGTTCAATAGTTTTCTGACAGGCAGTCAGATTTCTTCGCCGGGCCCTCTTCCCACTTGTGGCGGTCGGCGCTCTAATGACCGCCGAGCCACTCAGCAACCGGCGTGAGGAGGAACGGTGGAGTACAACCTTGCCGACCTGTTCGAATCGGTCGTCGACGCTGTCCCGGAACGCGAGGCACTCGTCTACGTCGACCATCCCGGAACGGGCGCCGAGCGCAGGCTCACCTACGCGGAACTCGACGTCGCCGCGAACCGCATCGCCCATCACCTGATCGAGGCGGGGATCGGCCCCGGCGAGCATCTGGGCCTGCACCTGTACAACGGCATCGAGTATCTCCAGACGGTCCTGGCCTGCCTGAAGGCACGCATCGTCCCGGTCAACGTCAACTACCGGTACGTGGAGGAGGAGCTGGTCTACCTCTACCAGGACGCGGACCTGGCGGCGCTCGTCTTCGACGCCGAGTTCGACGAGCGCGTCGCGGCCGCCGCGCCGCAGGCGCCGAAGCTCCGCCATCTCGTCCGGGTGGGCGCGCCCGCGAAGGGGGCGCCGGGCCCCGATGCCGTCGCGTTCGCGGCGGCCGAGGCGGCCGGGGATCCGGGGCGCGGCTTCGCACCCCGGTCGCCCGACGACCAGTTCATCATCTACACGGGCGGCACCACGGGCATGCCCAAGGGCGTGATGTGGCGTCAGGAGGATCTCTTCTTCTCCGGCCTCGGCGGAGGCGCACCGACCGGCGAGCCGGTGAAGACCCCGCAAGAACTGGCGGAGCGGGTGGCCGCGGGCGGCGACGGCATCACCTTCTTCCCCACTCCCCCGCTGATGCACGGCACCTCGACGCTCACGGCGTTCATCGGCTTCAACTTCGGGCAACGGATCGTGGTGCACCGCAAGTTCGTGCCGCACGAGGTGCTCCGCACGATCGAGAAGGAGAAGGTCACCAGCGTGTCGCTGGTCGGCGACGCGATGCTGCGACCACTGATCGACGCGCTGAAGGGACCGCTGAAGGGCACCGACTGCTCGTCGATGTTCTCCGTCTCCAGCTCGGGCGCGATCATGTCCGACTCGGTGCGGGCGGAGTTCCAGGAACTGGTGCCCACCGTGATGCTGCTGAACAACTTCGGCTCGTCCGAGTCCGGGTTCAACGGCACCGCGACAGCCGACTCCGGGCCGGAGAACGGCTTCCGGCTCCGCGTCAACTCCCGTACGGCGGTGGTCGACCCGGCGACGCACGAGCCGGTCGGGCCGGGCGAGGCGGGGCGGATCGCGCAGCACGGCCACGTGCCGCTCGGCTACTACAACGACCCGCGCAAGACCGCGGAGACGTTCTTCCGCAAGGGCGAGGAGCGGTGGGTACTGCTCGGCGACATGGCGACGGTCGACGCCGAGGGCATCGTCACGGTGCTCGGCCGGGGTTCGCAGTGCATCAACACCGGGGGCGAGAAGGTGTACCCGGAGGAGGTCGAGCAGGCGCTCAAGGCCCACCCGGACGTGTACGACGCGCTGGTCGCCGGCGCACCCGACGAGCGCTGGGGCAGCCAGGTCGCCGCCGTGGTGCAACTGCGGGAGGGCGCCGAGGCACCCTCGCTCGACGACGTCCAGGCGCACTGCCGGACACGGCTGGCCGGCTACAAGATCCCGCGTCACCTGGTGATCACCCCGCAGATCCGGCGCTCCCCCAGCGGCAAGGCGGACTACCGGTGGGCCCGCTCGGTCGTCGCACCCGTCCTCCCGGCCGACGGCTGAGACGGGCGCGGCGTCCGTCGCCGAATCACCCGTGTGGGCGGCCCCGCGCCCACACCGGACGCGGGGCGCGGGGAGCGACGTAAGCCATTCGGGCACGCCCCGCGCCCAACCGGTCACCCTGTGTGGCATCGGGGAGTGATCGCCCATAACTTCGGCTCATGAGGAAACAACACTTCGACTGCCTCGTAAGCATCGCAGCCGTCACGGCCGCCGGACTGGGCGCCGCCGTGCCGTCCGTTTCGGCCGCTGCCGCCGGCGGGCATGTGGTGTACCCGGGCCAGTCGATCCAGGCAGCGGTGAACGCCGCACGGCCCGGCGACACCGTCGTCGTCCGGCCCGGCACCTACCGCGAGAGTGTGCTGATCAGCACACCGGGTCTCACCCTGCGCGGTTCCGGGGAGCGCACGGTCATCGTGCCGGGCGCGAGCGGCGCGCAGCCGGACAACGCGTGTGCCGGGGCCGGCCATGGGGTCTGTGTCCTGGGCACGGCTCAGCACACCGTGGACAACGTGTCCGTCCGGTCCCTGACCGTCGCCGGGTTCGCCAGGAACGGTGTCTGGGCCTCCTGGACCGACCGGCTGGACGTACGGGACGTGACCGCCGAGTCCAACGGCATCTGGGGCATCGCGCAACAGCGCTCCACCCGGTCCGACATCCGTGAGAACACCGCCCGCGGCAACGGCGAAGCGGGCATCTTCGTCGCCAACAGCGTCGACGAGGAGGGCGGCGCCACCGACACCGGGGGCACTCGGGTCCGGGGCAACACGCTCACCGACAACCGGATCGGTTTCACCGCACGCCGCGTCCGGAATCTGGATGTCCGCGACAACACCCTCACCGCCAACTGCACCGGTTTGTTCGTCGTGGGCGACGAGGGAACACCGAAGGCCGGCGCCATGACCATCCGGTCCAACCGGATCAGCCGGAACAACAAGTTCTGCGCCGCCTCCGCCCGGCTGCCCGCGCTCCAGGGTTCCGGAATCGTCCTCACCGGCGCCGAGACCACCGAGGTGCGGTCCAACGTGATCCGCGACAACGTGGGGGCCACACCGCTCTCGGGCGGCGTCGTGCTGTTCAAGAGCTTCGTCGGAGCGAAGAACAGCGACAACACCATCAGCGGCAACGTCGTGACGGGCAATCGGCCGGCCGATCTGGCCAACGAATACGCCGGCACGGGCAACGTCTTCACCGGCAACGTCTGCACGACGTCCACACCGGCCGGAATGTGCTGACCGGTGCACCCCCGTACGAGGAGAAGCGAGACGGCATGACCACCGTGAGCACACCCCCCACCTCCACCCCCACCATCACTCCCGTCCAGGCCGTTCCCGTCCCGCAGCCGGCGATGCGGCTGCGGGAGATCGTGTTCGGTGCCGCCCGCGCCGCGGCCGTGCGCGCCGCGGCCCGGCTCGGTGTCGCCGACGCGCTGGGCGAGACGCCCGCCACCGCGGCCGAGCTGGCCGCGGTGGTGAAGACCGAACCCGTACCGCTGCAACGGCTGCTGCGCGCCCTGACCTGCTATGGCATCTTCACCGAGACGGCGGACGGCGCGTTCGCCCACACGGACATGTCACGGCTGCTGCGCGAGAACGACCCGAACAGCCTCCGGTACATCTCGCTGTGGTGCACCGAGCCCTGGACCTGGGACGTATGGCCGCGGCTGGACGACGCGGTGCGCACCGGCCGCAATGTCTTCGAGGACGTGCACGGCAAGGAGTTCTTCGACTACCTCCACCAGGACGCGCACGAGTCGGCCCAGGTGTTCAACCGGGCCATGACCACGTCCAGCATGCAGTCCGCGCAGGACGTCGCCGCCCTCCTCGACCTCACCGGGGTGTCCGTGGTCGCCGACATCGGCGGCGGTCAGGGGCACGTACTGGCGAGCCTGTTGGAGAAGCACCCGTCGCTGAGCGGCACCCTGATGGATCTGCCGGGTGTGGTGGCGCGGGCCGACGAGCGGCTGCGGGACGGCGGACCGCTCGCCGGCCGGGCGGGCATCGTGGCCGGGGACTGCCGTGAGGGCATCCCGGTGGCGGCCGACCTCTACATCATCAAGAACATCCTGGAGTGGGACGACGACAGCACGCGCCGGGCGCTGCGCAGCGTCGTCGCGGCGGCCCGTCCGGGAGCCCGGGTCGTCGTCATCGAGAACCTCGTCGACGACACCCCCTCGATGCGGTTCACCACCGCCATGGATCTGCTGCTGCTCCTGAACGTCGGCGGTGCCAAGCACACCCGGCAGAGTCTGGTCGACCGGCTGTCGGAGGCAGGGCTGCTCATCGGTGAGGTCCGGCCGGTCAACCCCTACCTCCACGCGTTCGAATGCGTGATCCCCGGCTGACTCCCCTGTCCCGGGCAGCACGACGATCGCCCCGGGTCCGGCCTTGCGGCCGGACCCGGGGCGATCGTCGTTGTCAGGCGGTGGTGTCGCGCTCCCAGCAGTAGAACTCCTGCGCCATCGCGTCCTTCGGCCCCCGCCAGGTCTGCGGGTCGTACGGGCTGATGAAGGCGGTGAGCCGGTCGCTGATGTCCTTGAACGCAGCGTGTCCGGTCACCTTGGCGATCTCCGGACCCGGCGGGCGCTCGGACTCGATCAGGTGCAGATAGACGTCGCCGAACTGGAACAGCTTGCGCCGGGTGACGCCGACCAGGTGCGGCAGCTCACTGCTGTCGGAGGCGGCGAACAGTTCGGCGATGTCCGGCGCCGACTCCGGCGCCATCCGGGCGACGATCAGGGCGTGGTGCATCGGGTGGTGCCTTTCTGGTACCCGGCCCGGGACCCGGCCGGAAGGCCGGGTGGCCGGACCGTCGGCGGTCGGGACGACAGGTCAGCCGGCCGTGACGGACGTCGAGCGGCGCTCGCGGTCGCGCTGCTCGATCTTGTCCCGGATGAGCTCCATCTGGACGCGCGAGTTGCGGTTGATGTTGTCGGTCATCCAGGCGTCGTCGACCGGGGCGTCCGGGCGCATCGCGAAGTCCTGCGCCCAGTGCATACGGGTGCCGCCGGGGACCTCGGAGTACTCCCACCGGATGTCCATGTGCTGGAACGGGCCCGGCTCGACGCGGCGGGCCCGGACGGTGCGGCCGGGCCGGTCCGTGGTGCGCTCCGAGACCCAGCTCCACACCTTGTCGTTCTCGTCGGGGTGCATGGTCAGGCGGAAGGTGGTCCGCTCGCCGTCACGCTCGACGATCTCGACCGCGGCGTACTCGCTGAACAGACTGGGCCAGTTCTCGAGGTCGTTCGTCATGTCCCAGACGATGTCCAGGGGGGCTGCGATGACGATCTCGTTCTCGGTGTGTCCGGACACTTCAGGCTCCTGTCATGAGGTTGTTGTTGACGAGGTCGAGGAACTCACGGGGCGTCCTGCACCGGTCGGCCTCGGCCGGCAGCGGCTGTCCGTGCCGGTTCTCCAGCACGCCGACGATGCCGAGGAGGCCCAGTGAGTCGAGGCCGAAATCGTCGAAGGCGGTGCCGGGCCGGCTCTCCATCTCCCGGGGGTCGACGGTCAGTCCGGCGCCCTTCTTCATCAGGACGGCCAGTTCGTCATAGGTCAGTCGGTCGGTCATGAGGGACTTCTCCTTGTCACGAGGGGGTCGGTGGGGTGCTCACGCGTCGCGGCCCGCGGGGTGCCGCAGCACCATCGCCGCGTTCGAGCCCATGAGCCCGCGGCTGAGCACGAGCGCCGTCCGCAGTTCGGCGGCGCGGGCCCGTCCGGTGACGACATCGAGGTCGTGGCACACCTCGAAGACGTTGGGCGTGGGCGGGATCAGACCGTTCTCCATGGCCAGCACGGCGGCCGCCGCGTCCAGCACGGGGGCACCGCAGTAGGCCCGCCCGATACCGGTCTTGGGCGCCGTCACCGGCACCCGCCTGCCATGCGGGCCGAGTGCGTCGGCCAGGGCCAGCGCCTCGGCCCGGTCCGCGGCGGGTACGCCGAGGGCGTCCGCGAAGACCACGTCGATCTCCTCGGGCGCGCAGCCGGCCTCCCGCAGTGCGCCCTCGATGGCGTGGGCGAGGCCCTCCCGGGACTCCTCCCAGCGCATCGCGGTGGTGAAGGTGGCGGCGTGACCGGCGAGTTCGGCTCTGATCCTGGCGCCGCGCTCCCTGGCCGCTCCGGCCTCCTCGACCACGAACATCGCGCCGCCCTCGGCGGGCACGAATCCGC
Source organism: Streptomyces brevispora (assembly GCF_007829885.1). NCBI lineage: Bacteria > Bacillati > Actinomycetota > Actinomycetes > Kitasatosporales > Streptomycetaceae > Streptomyces > Streptomyces brevispora. The sequence goes on along the minus strand of NZ_VIWW01000002.1, from coordinate 432,536 downwards.
AGGCGTCCGAGGTGAACGGGCGGTAGGCCCGCGTCGGGTCCTCGCCGGTGCTCAGGTCCCGGTAGCCGAGCTGGCAGACGACGGAGTAGGGCGCGAGCGGGGCCTCGGCCGCGCCGACCACCACCGCGTCGGTGCCGCGCCGGATGGACCGGTCGGCGTGGGCCAGCGCGTCGAGCCCGCCGGCCTCGTCGCTGGCCACCACCGCGCACGGCCCCTTGAAGCCGCCGCGGATGGAGATCTGGCCGGTGCTCGCGGCGTAGAACCAGGCGATCGACTGGTACGGGCCGACGTACTTGGAACCCTGGCCCCACAGCCGTTGCAGCTCGCGCTGGCCGAACTCGCCACCGCCGGAACCGGCCGCGGTCACCACTCCCACGCTGAACGGCTTGTCCTCGTAGTCGGCACGGCCCAGCCGGGCGTCGTCCAGGGCCATGTCGGCCGCGGCCATCGCGAAGTGCGTGAACCGGTCGGTCTGCACGAGGTAGCGCTCCTCGATCAGGCTGACCGGGTCGAAGCCCCTGACCTCACCCGCGACGTGCAGCGGCAGCTGCTCGCACCCCTCGCGGGTGACGCGGTCGAGCACGCTCATGCCCTCCTGGGTCTGCTTCCAGAAGGTCTCGGTGCTCGTGCCGTTGGGGGCGACGACGCCGATGCCCGTGACGACGGTGCGCCGGTCCTCTCGGATGCTCATGGTGTCCTCCCACCGGTTCTGGTCAGGGCCACAGCGGACTGGAAGCCACCGAAGCCGCTGCCGACCGAGAGGACGCTGCGCAACTTCAGCGGACGTGCGGTGCGCGGCACGTAGTCGAGGTCGCACTCGGGGTCCGGGGACTCGTAGTTCGCCGTCGGCGGGACCGTCTGGTGGACCAGTGCGAGTACACAGGCCGCGATCTCTATCGCGCCGATCGCCCCGAGTGAGTGGCCGATCATCGACTTGATGGAGCTCATCGGCACGTCGTGGGCGTGCGCGCCGAGGGCCCGCTTCACGGCGGCGGTCTCGTGCCGGTCGTTCTGCTTGGTGCCCGAGCCGTGCGCGTTGACGTAGTCGATGTCCGATGCGGCGATCCCGGCGTGCCCGAGCGCCCGGTTGATGGCCTCCGCCATCTCCAGGCCCTCCGAGGTCAGCCCGGTCATGTGGTAGGCGTTGCCGAAGGTCGCGTAGCCCGCGATCTCGCAGTACACCGTCGCCCCGCGGGCGCGGGCGTGCTCCAGCTCCTCCAGGACGAGTACGGCTCCGCCCTCGCCCATCACGAAGCCGTCGCGGCGGGAGTCGAAGGGCCGGGAGGCGTGTTCCGGGTCCTCGTTGTTGGCCGAGGTCGCCTTGATCGCGTCGAAGCACGCCACCGTGATCGGGGTGATCGGGGAGTCCGACGCCCCGGCGATGCAGACGTCGACGCGCCCCTCCTCGATGGAGTGGAAGGCATAGCCGATCGCGTCGAGGCCGGAGGTGCAGCCGGTCGAGACGGTCTGCACCGGACCGTGCGCGCCGACCTGCTCGGCGACGGCGGAGGCCAGCGAACTCGGTGAGAAGGCCCGCTCCAGATGGGGCCCGGCCGGACGGTGGTCGACGTCCCAGCGTGCGCCGGAGCCGCTGACCGCGACGTAGTCGTGCTCCAGCCGGGTGGTTCCACCGACCGCGGAGCCGAGCGAGACGCCCATGCGCCAGGGGTCGGTCCGCTCCTGGTCGAGGCCCGCGTCGGCGAGTGCCTCGCGGGCCGCCACCATCGCGAACTGGACGTACCGGTCCGCGCGGGCGACCTCGTCCGCGTCCAGTCCGTACGCCGCCGGGTCGAAGTCGCACTCGGCCGCGATCCGGGACCGGAAGCCGGCCGGGTCGAAGAGCGTGATGCCGCGGGTCGCGGTACGGCCGTTGGCGAGGAGGTCCCAGAAGGCCGGTGCGCCGATCCCGCCCGGCGCGACGACACCGACTCCGGTGACCGCCACCCGCCGGGTCATGAGGCGGCCTCGGTTCGTTCTGGCGGCGCGCCGTGCTCGGCGGTGTCCGTGTGCTCGGTGTCGACGTGGCCGAGCTCCGGGCGGGGGGCGAGCGGCCCGAGGTGGAAGACCATGCGGGCCTCGATGTCGCCGACGTTGCGGAAGCGGTGCCGGACGTGCGGAGGGATGAGCAGCCCCTGGTCGGGCCGCATGGCATGCGGCTCACCGTCCAGGTCGACCTCCAGGAGCCCGCTCACGACGTACACGAACTCCTCCGAGTACGGGTGGTAGTGCTCACCGATGCGGTCTCCCGGCTGAACAATGGCCAGTCCCATGAAGCCGCTGGTGGCACCCACCGCCGTCGGGGTGAGCAGAGCGCGCAGGTCACCTCCGCGCCTGCGGTTGGGCTGGGTCTCGCTGAGGTCCACGATGCGTGGCCGGTGCATGGTCATGACTGCTTTCCTCCTGGCGCGTTGCGCGGTGTTTCGACGGGTTGAGCGAGAACCCCCCAGGGTGCGGAAGCGCGGCTCAGGACTCCGCGGCGCTCCGGTCGGTGATCAGGCGCATCTCGGAGCGTGCGAGGAAGCGCGCGGCGTCCTGATCGCTGGTCGGGGCGGCGTTCGCGTCCCCGTCCAGGAGGCGGGCGAGCCTGGCCGCCTTGCCGTGGCCGTGGATGCCGAGCGACTGGGCGGGCTGCGCGTCGAGCGGGCCGTCCACCTCCAGGAGGCGGACGACGATGTCGTCGCGCTGGAAGATCGTGCTGCTGTCGACGGGGCTGGTGACGTCGTCCGCGGCCTCTTCGTCGTTGCCGGCCAGCAGCCGGGCCAGGGCCATCCCGCAGCCCTCCTTGGCCTGGTAGAACAGCGCGTGGCGCCGGACGTCCACGGGGGCGTGCCGGCCCGCCGACACGTGGTGGACGGTGGGCAGCGCCGCCCGGGTGAAGAACATCCGGGCGGAGTTGGGGTCGGAGAGGTCGCGGTCCTGCTCCAGGTACGGGTTGATGGCCTCCTCGACCGCCCGGACCTCGGGCTGCCTGGAGACGTGGCGCAGGGCCGCGAGGAGGTCGCCCTCGACCTCGACCGCGCGCACCACACGGTTGCCGTGCATGAAGAGCGAGGTGCGGCGCAGTCGGGTGCTCTCGTCGACCTGGGCCTTCGGGGAGTCGTAGTCGGCGAGGATCTTAGCCACGATCTCCTCGGTGCCCGGCTTGACCGTGAAGGTGAGTGCGTGGCGCACGACTCCGTCGCCGAGCCGCGGGGAGGACTGCAGGCTTCCCATGAGCGGGGCGGCGGCGGGCTCGAAGGCCTTGCCGGTCTCCCGCAGGACGCTGAAGCGCAGCGAGCGGGTGTCGCGTACGCAGCCGTGCAGCGGCTGGACGGTGGCGACGTGCTCCTCGCTGTTCACCCAGGCGAGGAAGGGCGGCGCGCTCTCCCACTCGCTGGTGATCAGCCACTGCGAAGGATTCTCGATCGACTGGCACAGCTGGTCGCTGATGTGTCCGGGTACGGATGCCACCTGGTTGCGCAGGCGCTCGTACGCCTCCAGGAACTGCGTCTGAGCGCCGTCGTACAGGTCCAGCAGCAGCACGACGCGCAACCTGGATCCGTCGAAGGCGGACTGGGAGATCCGTTCCGAGAGGGTGGTGGTCATCTTGTGAACTCCTTCGAGACGGTGGGGTGGTCAGGCCTTCCGGTTCGCTGGGTAACCGGCGGCTGCCGAGTGGGATCGGAGCGGGGAGTCTCCCGGCGGATATGCACGGTCCGCCCCGGACCGCGGGCGTCGTCTCCGTCACCGATCGTGAAACGCTGGTCCGGCTGACGCGAGATTTATGAACCGTTCAGGTGAGCGGGCGTCCGAACCGCTCCGGCAAGGGCATGAACACTGCATCTGTAAGGCGTCCGAGCTGGAGCAACTGATGAACGAGAACGTCGACCTCCATGTACCGGTCCTCATCGTGGGCGGCTCCCTGGTGGGCCTGTCCGCGTCCCTATTCCTCGGCCGGCTCGGCGTCGAGCATCTGCTCGTCGAGAAACACGCCGCCACCTCGACACATCCCCGCGGTCGCGGCAACAACGTGCGCACGATGGAGGTCTTCCGCAGAGCGGGGGTGGAACAGGAGATCCGAGCAGCCGCGTCGGTGCTGGCGGAGAATCACGGCATTCTGCAGGCCGGATCGCTGACCGGTGACGACCAGGAGTGGCTGTTCAAGGAGATCGACCCGGGTGGCGCGCTCGCCCGTTTCAGCCCGACCGGCTGGTGCCTGTGCAGCCAGAACGACCTGGAGCCGGTTCTGCTGGACCGGGCCCGGGAGCAGGGCGGTGACCTGCGGTTCTCCACCGAACTGCTCTCGTTCGAGGAGGACGAGTCAGGGGTCGGGGCGGTCCTGAAGAGCCGGGAGACGGGCGAACACACCACGGTGCGGGCGGACTATCTCATCGCTGCCGACGGTCCGCGCAGTCCGATCCGCGAGCAGCTGCGCATCGGCCGTTCGGGGGCCGGCGACCTGTTCCACAACGTGAGTATCACCTTCCGCTCCCGCCGGCTCGCCGAGGTGATCGGGGACCGGCGCTTCATCGTGTGCTACCTGACCGATCCGGCGGCGGACGGCGCCCTGCTGCCGGTGGACAACAAGGAGCAGTGGGTGTTCCACGCGCCGTGGCAGCCCGACCGGGGCGAGACGCTGGAGGACTTCACGGACGAGCGGTGTGCCGAGCACATCCGCAGGGCGGTCGGTGCCCCGGACATCGATGTGAAGATCACCGGCAAGGCGCCGTGGCACGCGGCGGAACGGGTGGCGGACCGCTACTCCCGCGGCCGGGTGTTCCTCGCCGGCGACTCGGCCCACGAGATGTCGCCGACCGGGGCGTTCGGCTCCAACACAGGTATCCAGGACGCGCACAACCTGGCGTGGAAGCTCGCCACCGTGTTGCGTGGTGAGGCGGGGCCGGGTCTGCTGGACACCTACGGCGCGGAGCGGCTTCCGGTGGCGCGGGCGACGAGCGAACGTGCCTCGGCGCGGTCCGGCGAGCACAGCCACCCCGGGTATGCGCCGCCGCCCACCGTGGGCGGTGGGAAGCGCGGCGGGATGCTGAACGTGGCGTTGGGCTACCGCTACGTGGAAGGCGCGGTGCTGGGCGTCGGCCCGGATCAGCCGGTGGTGCCGCAGGGGATGCAGCTGACGGGTGAACCGGGCAGCCGGGCACCGCACTTGTGGCTCCGGCGGGCGGGCGAGCGGATCTCCACCCTGGATCTGTACGAGCGGTCGTTCGTGCTGCTCGCCGATGGCGCGGACGTGGCGTGGCGGCGGGCGGCGGCGCGGGTCGGTGACCGGCTGGCGGTGCGGCTCGACGCGTTCGGCATCGGCACCGGTCCCGGCGGCGATCTGGAGCCGGAGGCCGGTGCCGACTGGGCCGCGGCGCATGGCACGAGCACCGAGGGTGCCGTGCTGGTCCGCCCCGACGGGTTCGTCGCCTGGCGCTCGGAGACGGGCGTTCCGGACGCGGAGGCGACACTGCTGGACGTCATGGTGTCGCTGCTGCGCCGGGACTGAAGCGGCGGGCGTTGCTGTACGGCTCCGTCAGGCCACGCCGAACGACCGGAGTGCCGCGAGGAATTCCTCCGGCCGTTCGGTGTGGACGAGATGGCCCGCGTCGATGGTGACGAGTCGGCAGTCCGGGATCCGCCGGGCCATCCAGGCAAGGTTCTCCTGGTCGACCTGGCTGCTCGGGCCGCCGCCGATGACCAGGGTGGGGGCGGTGATCTCGCCGAGGCGTTCGCGGCTCACCGGATCGGGTTCATTGAGCTGGGCGTTGATGGACGGCACCACGGACCAGTCGAAGTCGAGTTCCCCTTCGGGGCGTTCGGCGGGGCCGCGGGGAGGGTCGAGCGGGAAGGGTGGCGGGGCCTCCTCGATGACGAGCCGGCCGATGAGTCCGGGTTGCCGCTCGGCGAGCAGATAGGCCGCCGCACCACCCAAGGAGTGCCCGATGACCGTGGCGCCGGAGAGGTTGCGGACCTCCAGGAACGCGTGCAGATCGTCACGGAAGAGCTCGAAGGAGTAGCGGCCGGGCCAGTCGCTGAGGCCGTGGCCGCGGAAGTCGACCGCGTACACCCGGTGTTCGGCTGCCAGGTTCTCGGCGATCCGGGTCCAGGTGCGGCTGTCCGCGCTGCGTCCGTGGGCCAGGACGACCGGCGGCGCGGAGGGGTCTCCCCACACCCGGTAGGCGAGCCGTATCCCGCCGGCCTGCACGCTGTGCACCTCCGGGTCCAGGAAGGCGGTGACGGTGCGGACGAACGCTCCGGGGTCGTCGAGCCATGGGAAGTGTCCGGCGCCGCGCTGCACGGCGAATTCCGCGTGGGGGAAGAGCGCGGCCAGTGCGGCGGCGCGGTCGGGGGGCGTCACGCCGTCGTACTCTCCGGCGAGGACGAGTACCGGGGCCTGCAGCTCACGCAGGGCGGTCACCGTCGTGGCCGGGTCGAATGCCCCGTGCTCGTAATAGCCCTGGGCGGCAACGGCGTTGATCTGCGCCGCGGACGATGTGGCGTGGGCCTGCGCGGCGGCGTCCCAGCGGCCGTACAGGAAGGGCCGTGCGGCGGCGCGCAGTTCGTCCGTGAGGTGTCCCGCCCAGATCTCCTCCAGGGCCGGGAGCGCTTCCTCGTACCACGGTTCGAGGCGACGCAGCCCGGCGGCCTCGCGGGCCTCGCGTTCGGCGAATCCGAATCCGGCGGCCCTCGTTCCGGGGGCGATGAGGAGCAGATTGCGCAGTGTCTGCGGGTATCGCGCGGCGTAGAGCGCGGCGAGGTCTCCGGCCGCCGAGTGGGCGAGCAGATCGATGTGCTCCAGCCCCAGGTGTTCGCGCAGTGCCGCGACGTCGTCGACCAGTCGGTCGCAGCGGTAGGTGGTGGTGTCGTCCGGTACGGCGGAGTCGCCGGTGCCGCGCAGGTCGAGCAGCACCAGTTGCCGTTGGGCGTCGAGTCCGCCCAGGCCACCGAGGTAGGCACTGGCCCGCATGGCGCCGCCCGGCAGGCAGATCAGGGGGGTGCCCTGTCCGACGAGGTGATACGCGAGCTCGGTTCCGTCGTACGTCTGGAAAGTCGGCATGGAATCCATCCAAACAGGGCCGTCCGGGTGGCGCAGCCCTGTTCGGCAGGAGCGTATCCGCTGTACGGAACGGCTCCTGGCTGGTGGGGTGTGCCGGGCCGGCCGTCGTCCCGGGGCGGATGCGTGCGCGGTGGGCCGGGCGCATCGGGCCCGGTCGCGCGACATGCGTCGTGTCGCGCCTCTTGCCAGGGTGCGGATGATCCTGAATTACTGCTCCCGGGAGGAACGACCGAATGATCGGTCGTCTGCACGGTGTGCACGGAAGAGGGAGATCCGCATGACGGCTCTGCTGGACGCGGCGGAACGGATGGGCCACGAGGAGTTGCGGGCGCTCCAGCTCGAACGACTGCGGGCGACACTGCGCCACGCGTATACCCACGTCGGCCATTACCGGGCGGCGTTCGACCGGGCGGGGCTGCACCCGGACGACTGCCGCTCGCTCGCCGATCTCGCCCGGTTCCCGTTCACCACCAAGGCCGATCTGCGGGACAACTACCCGTTCGGGATGTTCGCGGTGCCGGAGGAGCAGGTGCGCCGGATCCATGCCTCCAGCGGCACGACAGGCCGCCCGACCGTCGTCGGCTACACCCAGGGCGATCTGGACACCTGGGCGGACGTGGTCGCCCGCTCGATCCGGGCAGCGGGTGGCCGACCCGGGCAGAAGGTCCATGTTGCCTACGGGTACGGGCTGTTCACCGGCGGGCTCGGCGCGCACTACGGGGCGGAGCGGCTCGGCTGCACGGTCATCCCCGCGTCCGGCGGCATGACGGCCCGGCAGGTCCAGCTGATCCAGGACTTCCGGCCCGAGATCATCATGGTGACGCCGTCGTACATGCTGACGCTCCTGGACGAGTTCGAGCGGCAGGGCGTGGATCCGCGGGCGACCTCACTGAAGGTGGGGATCTTCGGCGCCGAGCCGTGGACGCAGGAGATGCGGCGCGAGATCGAGGAGCGGTTCGCGATCGACGCGGTCGACATCTACGGGCTGTCCGAGGTGATGGGCCCGGGCGTCGCCCAGGAGTGCGTGGAGACGAAGGACGGGCTGCACATCTGGGAGGACCACTTCTACCCGGAGGTGGTCGACCCGTTCACCGGCGAGGTGCTGCCGGAGGGCGCCGAGGGCGAGTTGGTGTTCACCTCGCTCACCAAGGAGGCCATGCCGGTGATCCGTTACCGGACCCGGGATCTGACCCGGCTGCTGCCGGGGACGGCACGGGTCTTCCGGCGTATGGAGAAGGTCACCGGGCGGAGTGACGACCTCGTGATCCTGCGCGGGGTGAACCTCTTCCCTACGCAGATCGAGGAGATCGTTCTCCGTACACCGGCGGTGTCGCCGCACTTCCAGCTGCGGCTGACCCGCGAGGGCCGGCTGGACGCGCTGACTGTGCGTGCGGAGGCCCGGGCGGGGGCGACCCCGGAGGAGCGCGCGGTTGCCGCCGCGTCGGTCGCGGCGGCCGTCAAGGACGGGATCGGGGTCTCGGTCGGGGTGGAGATCCTCGACCCGGAGACGCTGGAGAGGTCGGTCGGCAAGTTCCGGAGGATCGTGGACGAGCGGGACCGGCCGGGCAGTTGACCCGAGGCCCTGGATGAACGGGGCCGTGGAGATCGGCGCAGGCCGAAGGCCGGGAAGGGGTGCCATCGCGCTGCTCCGCCGTGAGCACCGGCGTACCAAGGGCTGTTCGGCGGAGTTCGGCTGAACTTGCCATGGGCCCCATGTGGTTGCTGTGGCAGTATGCGTCGATGTGGCGACGGCCCACTGGGGCTGTGCCCGGGGAGGACGCTGAAGATCTCGGCCCGGCTCACGGCGGCCAGGACCTTCAGCACCCTCCCGGCCCGCACCCCTCCCGCCCGTTCCGCGCACACTGCGTTCTGCGCGCATTCCGCGCACCGAAGAACTCTGGAGCACTCCATGACGCCGCGTCCGGCCAGCTCTCCGATCGACACCAGCAGGCCGCACCCGGCGCGCGTCTACGACTATCTGCTGGGCGGCAAGGACAACTACCCGGTGGACCAGGAACTCGGCGCGCAGATGCCGCCCGTGGCGAAGGCCGGTGTCGCACAGAACCGGGCGTTCATGCACCGAGCGGTCGGCTGGGCGGCACGCACGGGCATCGACCAGTTCCTCGACATCGGGACGGGGATTCCCACCCGGCCGAACCTCCACCAGATAGCCCAGGAGATCAACCCGGCGGCCAGGATCGTCTACACGGACAACGACCCGATCGTCCTGCGTCACGCCGAGGCGCTGCTCATCAGCACCCCCGAGGGCGCCACCGACTACCTCGACGCCGATGTACGCGAGCCGGGGAGGATCCTCGACCACGCGCGGGCCCTGCTGGACTTCGACCGGCCGATCGCGCTGTCCCTCATCGCCCTCATGCACTTCGTTCCCGACGCGGACGACCCCTACGGCATCACCCGCACCCTCGTCGACGCGCTGCCCTCCGGCAGTTGTCTGGTGCTTTCGCACTTCACCAGTGACTTCCTCTCCGCAGCCCAGGACAAGACCGAGGAGTACCGGACGAGCGGCATCAGCCTGCGGCCCCGGACGCGCGCCGAGGTCGCGCGGTTCTTCGACGGGCTCGACCTCGTCGGGCCGGGCCTGGTGACGGCCCCCCAGTGGTGCAAGGACACCCCGGCCCCGGAGAGCGACGGGGCCACCGACAGCTTCCACGTCGGAGTCGCCCGCGTCCTGCGGTAGCCCCTTCCCGGGCACAACGGTCGCTGCCGGGGCGGCGCGTACCCAGTCGTGGTCAATGTGCGGATCGGCTCTCGTGACGGGGTTAGAGCGCACTGCCACGCGCCGGCGGTCCACCGATGTCACACGATGGGCCGCCGGCTCGTCGTGCGGGGGAAGGGCCTCCCACTTGGGAGTGCCCGCCGGCACCCTTCCCCACGGAACGGAGAAATCGTGTTCACCGCCTACGTCACGGTCACCATCCTCGGCGCGGTCTTCAACGGCGCCGCCGCCGTCACCTACCTGATCGGCCACGAATACCCCAAGACCCAGGCGGACATGAAGGGCCTGCCCCGCAAGTGGGTACCGGTGCTGGGGATGCTGCTGGCGGCAGGCACCGTGGGGCTGCTTGCCGGGCCGGCCGTGCCGCTCCTGGGAACCCTCGCCGCGGCCGGCCTCATCCTGTACTTCATCGGCGCGATCATCGCCCATCTGCGGGTGGGCTCCCGCAACATCGTGGGCGGGATCGTGTTCCTCGCCACCGCGGTGGCCGCCCTGACGCTCGGCCTGATCCACCACGGCGCCTGGTGACCCGCGGGGCCCACCCGCCTTCGTGTCCCTAGGCGAAGCGGTCGCGCAGCTCCCGCTTCAGGATCTTTCCGCTGGCGTTGCGCGGGAGCTCGTCCACGAAAAGGATCTTCTTCGGGGCCTTGAAGTGGGCGAGGCTCTCGCGGGCGTGGCCGATCAGTTCGGCCTCGGTCGCCTCCTCGCGCAGCACGACGACGGCGGTGACGGCCTCGATCCAGCGCTCGTCGGGCAGTCCGACGACGGCCGCCTCGGCGACCGCGGGGTGGGTGTAGAGGGCGTCCTCGACCTGGCGGGAGGCGACGAGGACGCCGCCGGAGTTGATGACGTCCTTCACCCGGTCGACGACCGTGAAGTAGCCCTCCGGGTCGCGTACCGCGAGGTCGCCGGAGTGGAACCAGCCGTCGCGGAACGCCTCGGCGCTCTCCTGCGGCTTGTCCCAGTAGCCGCTGCACAGCTGGGGTGAGCGGTACACCACTTCGCCGGCCGTGCCGTCGGGGACGTCCTTGCCGTTCTCGTCGATGACCTTGGCCTCGACGAAGAGGACGGGCCGGCCACAGGAGTCCATCCGGCCCTCGTGCTCGTCGGGTCCGAGGACGGTGGCGAGCGGGCCGATCTCGCTCTGGCCGAAGCAGTTGTAGAAGGCCAGTCCTGGCAGCCGGTCGCGCAGTCGTTCCAGTACGGGTACGGGCATGATCGACGCGCCGTAGTACGCCTTGCGCAGTCCGCCGAGGTCGCGCCGCGCGAAGTCCGGGTGGTTGGCGAGGCCGATCCAGACGGTGGGCGGGGCGAAGAGGCTGTCGGCCTGTCCGGACTCGACGAGGTCGAAGATCCGGCCCGCGTCCGGGGAGTCAAGGACCGTGTTCTCGGCCCCGACCGCGAGGTAGGGCAGCAGGAACACATGCATCTGCGCGGAGTGGTAGAGCGGCAGGGCGTGGACGGGCCGGTCACCGGCGCGCAGGTCGAGGGCGGTGACGGCGCTGACGTACTCGTGGACGAGGGCGCCGTGCGTCATCATCGCGCCCTTGGGGAGCGCGGTGGTTCCCGAGGTGTACAGCAGCTGGGCCAGGTCGTCGGCACCCGGTTCGTGGGCGGGCGTGAAGGCGCGCGGCGTGGCCAGTTCGGCCAGCAGGGAGTCCGGGGCGTCGCGCAGCGCCCGTACGGCGTATCCGTCCGGGACGCGGCCGGCAAGGTCCGGGTCGGTGAGGATCAGGGAGCTGCCGGACTGGCTCAATATGTACGTCAGGTCCTCGCCCGTGAGGTTCTGGTTGACCGGCACGTGGACCAGTCCGGCGCGGGCGCAGGCGAGAAAGCCGATCAGATACGCGTCGGAGTTGTGGGCGTAGGAGGCCACCCGGTCCCCCGGGCGCAGCCCGTGGCCGTCCATGAGGACGGCGGCCGCGCTGTCGACCGCCTCGTCGAGCCCGCGGTAGGTCCAGGTCCGGTCGGCGTACCGCAGGGCGGTGCGCTCGGGGGTGCGCCGTGCGCTGCGGGTCACGACGCCGTCGACTGTGCTGCTGCGTACACCTGTCATGGCGAGATCCTGTGCGGACGGAGCCCGGTGGTCAAGGGCCTGGATGCCGGCCGGGATGTCGAGAGCGGTACGGCGGGCGGGCCGGAGCGGTCAGGGGCTGATCGCGAGGAAGACGAACGCGGCGAAGATCGAGAGGTGGACGCCGCCCTGGAGCAGGGTGGCCCGTCCCGGTACGACGGTCAGTGCGCCCACCACCACCGTCAGCCCGAGCAGCACCATATGGGTGGCGCCCAGTCCGAGATGGAGCGGTCCGGACAGCCAGATCGAGGCGAGTGCGATGGCCGGGATGGTCAGGCCGATGCTGGCCATCGCCGAGCCGAGTGCGAGGTTGAGACTGGTCTGGACGCGCTCACGGCGCGCGGCCCGGACGGCGGCCAGTGTCTCCGGGAGCAGCACCAGCAGGGCGATGACGACGCCGACGACGGCCTGTGGCATTCCTGCGGCCTGCACCCCGGACTCGATGGCCGGGGAGACGGCCTTCGCGTCGCCGACGACCGCGATCAGTGCCACCAGCAGCATGGTGAGGCTCAGAACGGTGGCACCCCTGCCGGGCAGCGCTGCGTGGTGCTCGTCCGGCTTGAGCCTGCCCTCCTGGGTGAGCGGGAGGAAGTACTCACGGTGTCTGACGGTCTGTACGGCGACGAAGAGGCCGTACAGGAGGAGGGAGGAGACGGCGGCGAAGGCGAGCTGGGCGGAGGAGAACTCGGGACCCGGCTTGCCGATGGTGAAGGTGGGCAGTACCAGGCTGAGGGTGGCCAGCGTGGCGACGGTCGCCAGGGCCGCCCCGGAGCCCTCGGCGTTGAAGACGGCCACCCGGGTGCGGACCGCCCCCACCAGCAGGGACAGTCCGACGATGCCGTTGCAGGTGATCATCACCGCGGCGAAGACGGTGTCGCGGGCGAGCGCGGACGTCTTGGGACCGCCGTCCACCATCAGGGTCACGATGAGCGCCACCTCGATGACGGTCACGGCGACGGCCAGAACGAGCGATCCGAACGGTTCACCGACCCGGTGGGCGATCACCTCCGCGTGGTGCACGGCGGCCAGGACGGCGCCCGCGAGGCAGAGCGCGATCACGGCGACGGCGAACGGGGCGGGCTCGCGCCCCCAGCTGAGGACCAGCGCGACGGCTGCGAGGAGCGGCACGACCACGGTCCACTGGGTCGCCAGCGACCGGATCGTCGCGCTCGTGTTCATGAGCCATACGCTGCCAGAGGTGGCCGGGGCCCGCTCGGTGGACGGGGCCCGTGAGGTGTCAGGCGTGTCCCTCCCAGTAGGGCTCGCGCAACCGTCGTTTGTACAGCTTGCCGTTGGGGTCGCGGGGCATCGTCGTGATGAAGCCGAGGGTCTTGGGGCGTTTGTACCCGGCGAGCCGCTCGGCGCAGTGGGCGAGGATGTCGGCGGCGAGCGCGTCACCCGGCTGCTGCCCCTCGGCCGCTTCGACGACCGCTCTGACCTCTTCGCCCCAGTCTGCGTGCGGAATGCCGAAGACCGCGGCGTCGGCGACCGCGGGGTGGGTGAGGAGGGCGCTCTCGATCTCGGCGGGGTAGATGTTGACCCCGCCCGAGATGATCATGTCGATCTTGCGGTCGCGAAGGAAGAGATAGCCGTCCTCGTCGAGGATGCCGAGGTCGCCCACCGTGAAGAAGTCCCCGATGCGGTTCTTCCTCGTCTTGCCCTCGTCCTTGTGGTAGCTGAACCCGCCGGTGCTCATCTTCATGTAGACGGTGCCGAGCTCGCCGGGCGCGAGGCGGTTGCCCCCGTCGTCGAACACCGCGAGTTCGCTGATCGGCCAGGCCCGGCCGACGGTGCCCGGTTTCCTCAGCCAGTCCTCGGCGGTGGCGAAGGCACCGCCGCCCTCGCTGGCCGCGTAGTACTCCTCGACGCACTGGCCCCACCAGTCGATCATGGCCCGTTTGACGTGGTCGGGGCAGGGGGCCGCCCCGTGGATGGCATGGCGCATCGCCGTCACGTCGTACGCCTGCTTCACCTCGTCGGGGAGGGCGAGGAGGCGGTGGAACTGGGTGGGGACCATGTGCGTGTGGGTGCAGCGGTGGGTGTCCATCGCCCGCAGCATCTCCTCGGGCGACCACTTGTCCATCAGGACCAGCGGGTGGCCGATGTGCAGGGCGGCTCCCGCGAACTGGAGGACCGCGGTGTGGTAGAGCGGTGAGCAGACCAGGTGGACGTTGCCGTCGAACGGTTTGATGCCGAAGATGCCGAGGAAGCCGCCGAGGTAGGTCTCCTCGGGAAGCTTCCCGGGCAGCGGGCGCCGGATGCCGCGCGGCCGGCCGGTGGTGCCTGAGGTGTAGTTCATGACCCAGCCGAGGGTGCGCCCCTCGGGCGGTGAGACCGGCCGGTTCTCCAGCAGTTCGCCGTACGGTCGGAAGCCTTCGACCGCGCCGACGCCGTAGCGGTGGCCGGCCGGCAGTTTCGCCTCGTCGGCGGCGGCCGTCGCGGCGGCCGTGAAGCGTTCGTGGGCAATGAGCACCTTGGCGCCGGAGTCGGAGACGATCCAGGCGATCTCGGGGCCGACGAGGTGGTGGTTGACGGGGACGAGGTAGAACCCGGCCTGCGAGGCGGCGAGGTAGGCGGTGAGGAACTCGACCCCGTTGGGCAGGACGACGGCGAAGGCGTCGCCCTCCTCCAGCCCGGCCGCGCGCAGTCCGTGGACCATCCGGTTGGCGTCGGCGTGCAGCCGTCCGGCCGTCCACTTCTCGCCGTCGGGCGCGATCAGGACCGTACGGTCGGGGTCGGCGGTGGCCTGGGCCCAGAAGCCGTTGGGCGGCTGGTTCATGTGGTGCTCCGTCCGGCGATACGGTTGATCCGGTCCACGGCACGTTCGAAGCCCCGGGTCAGGTCGTCGAAGACGGCCTGCACGCTGCGCTCGGTGTTCATCCGGCCGACGATCTGGCCGACGGGGGTGCCGAGCAGGGCTCCCGTCTCGTACTTCTGGATACGGGAGACGGCCTCGGCGACCAGGAGCCCCTGGAGCGGCATGGGCAGCGTGCCGGGGCCCGCCGGGTCGTCCCAGGCGTCGGTCCATTCGGTACGCAACTGGCGCGCGGGTTTACCGGTGAGGGCGCGGGAACGGACGGTGTCGCCGGAGCCCGCGGCGAGGAGTTTGGCGGTCAGGGCGCGGGAGTGCATATCGGCCTCCTCGGTGGTGAGCCAGAGGGAGCCGAGCCAGACGCCCTGGGCGCCGAGGGCGAGCCCGGCGGCGACCTGTTCGCCGCTGCCGATGCCGCCCGCGGCGAGGACGGGGAGCGGGCCGACGGCGTCGACGACGTCCGGGACCAGCACCATGGAGGCGATCTCCCCGGTGTGGCCGCCCGCTTCGTAGCCCTGGGCGACGACGACGTCGATGCCCGCGTCCGCGTGGCGCCGGGCGTGCCGGGCGCTGCCGGCGAGGGCGGCGACGAGCACGTCGTGGTCGTGGGCGCGGGCGATGACGTCGGCGGGCGGTGAGCCGAGCGCGTTGGCGAGGAGCTTGACGGGGTAGCCGAACGCGACATCGAGCTGGTTGCGGGCGACTTCCTCCATCCAGCCGGTGATGCGCCAGCCGGAGGCCTCGCCCTCGGCGAGTTCGGGGACGCCGTGCTTGGCGAGGGTCTCCTGGACGAACTGCCGGTGCCCGGCCGGGATCATCGCCTCGACATCGGCCTCGCTCACGCCCTCCACCTTCTTCGCGGGCATGACGACATCGAGGCCGTAAGGCTTGCCGTCGGTGTGCTCCTGCATCCAGTCGAGGTCACGTGCGAGGTCGTCGGGGGCGGTGTAGCGGACCGCTCCGAGCACGCCGAATCCGCCGGCCCGGGTGATGGCCGCGGCCACCGCGGGGAACGGCGTGAAGCCGAAGATGGCGTGCTCGATCCCCAGTTTCTTGCTCAGCTCCGTCTCCATGGGCGGCAGGATGCCGCAGTCGGACAGCCGAAGGAAGAGCTTTTCTGATGCAGTGTCAGATTCTTTGTGACTCCGGGGGCCTCCAGGGTGACCGGGGGTGCCAGTACCCTCTGCTCCGGCAGGAAGTTTCAAGGCCGAAAGAGATTTCGAAAGTTACTTTCACGCAGCGGGAAGGGGTTCCGGATGACCGAGGACACGGCGGGCGGGGGCATCAGCCGGCGGAAGCTGGGCGGTGGGATGCTGGCCCTGGGCGGAGCACTCGCCCTGGCGCCGATTCCGTTCGCGGAGCGGGCGTCTGCCACTGAGTCGGGGGCGGGGTCATCTCGTATGCGCGCAGAAACCGCGGCGGGGTCGCCGTCCGGGCAGAACCGGCCGACGCTGCGGCGCGGGTCCGCCGCCCGCGCCGGGCTGCTTCAGGAACCCCTGGACCGGTTGGTCACCGAGGCCGAGAGATATCTCGCCGACTCCCCCAAGCATCCTTGGTACGCGGGTGCGGTGCTGCTCGCCGGGCGGGGCGGAACGGTCGCACTGCACCGGCCGATCGGCAAGGCGGTGCGCTATGCGGCGTACGACGACAAGACGGACACCGGTGTGGAGTTCCCGCCGGAGCAGCAGATCCCCATGGCCGAGGACACGGTCTTCGATCTGGCGTCGGTGTCGAAGCTGTTCACCTCTATCCTGGCCGTGCAGCAGATCGAGCGCGGCAGGCTGGAGCTGGAGGCGACCGTCGCCTCGTACCTCCCCGACTTCGCCGGTGGTGGCAAGCAGAACATCACGATCCGTCAGCTGCTCACCCACACCTCGGGCTTCCGTGCCTGGATCCCGCTCTACACGGCGCCCACCAGGGAGGGGAAGCTGGCACTGATCTGGAACGAGGTGCCGGCGAGCACGCCCGGCACGGCGTACCTCTACTCCGACCTCAATCTGATCTCGCTCCAGCTGGTACTGGAGAAGATCACCGGCCACACCGAGGATGTACTGCTCCGCGAGCAGATCACCGCTCCGCTCGGGATGCAACGCACCTGCTACAACCCGCCGGCCTCCTGGAAGCCGAAGATCGCCGCGACCGAGGACGCGCGACCGCCGTGGTCCGGCCTGGACCGCGGGCTGGTCTGGGGCGAGGTGCACGACGAGAACGCGTACAGCCTCGACGGCGTCGCCGGTCACGCCGGTGTCTTCTCGTGCGCCTGGGACCTGGCGATCCTCGCCCGCACCCTGCTCAACGGCGGGGTCTACGGGCGCGCGAGGATCCTCTCCGCCCACTCGGTGGACCTGCTGTTCACCGACTTCAACACGGCGTTCCCCGGTGACGCGCACGGCCTGGGCTTCGAGCTCTACCAGCACTGGTACATGGGGGCGATGGCCACCCCGCGCACGGCGGGCCACACCGGATTCACCGGCACCAGCCTGGTCCTGGACCCGACGACGGATTCGTTCCTGATCGTGCTGGGCAACTCGGTGCACCCGGTGCGCAACTGGCGCTCCGGCAGCGCACCGCGTGTCGCCACCGCCAACCAACTGGCGCGCGCCGTCGCGGTCCCGCCCGTCCGGGGCCGCACGGCATGGTTCTCCGGTCTGGCCAGTGCGTCCTCGGCCACGCTGGCACTCCCGCCGCTGACTGTCGCGTCGCCGCGGGCCCGGCTGCGCTGCGCCCTGTGGTGGGACACGGAACCGGACTCCGACTTCCTTCTCCTGGAGGGTTCTGCGGACGCCGGGGCCAGTTGGAGGCCGGTGCCCTTCACCACCGTCCCGGCGTCGCAGAACCAGCATCCGCAGCCCGAACCCCATCCGGCCGGGTCCGTCTCCGGCTGGTCGGGGCGGGTCTGGCACCGGATGGACGCGGACCTGTCGGCCTGGCAGGGCACCGAGGTGCGACTGCGGTGGCGGTACGCCACGGACCAGTTGTACGTCGGCCGCGGGGTCTACGTCGACGCCATACGGGTCGAGGACGGCGGCCGCACGGTCTTCGACGAGGGCAGACCGGGCGACGCCCGCCGCATCGAGGCCAACGGATGGTCCGCCTCGGCGAACTGACACCGACCGGCGTACACCGATGCGGGTCGGCGGCGGCCCGGCCCGAGGACGGACCGCGGATTGACCGCGGACGGATCGCGGGGCGTTCCCGGGCGGCCGCGGGCCGTACTCCGGCGGCCGAGGACGGACCGGATCAGGCGGCGGAGCGCTCGTCGGGCAGGCGGCGGCGCAGTCCGTCCTGCCCGACAGCGGGCGGGTCGTAGGCCATGTCGAGCATCCCGACATCGGTGCCGGGCGGCACGATGGCGTCGATCCGGTCGAGGACCTCGTCGCTCAGCGCGGCCCCCGCACCCGCGAGGAGGTCGTCGAGGTGCTCCATGGTGCGCGGTCCGATGATCGCCGAGGTGACGCCGGGGTGGGCGATCGCGAAGGCCATCGCCAGGTGGGTCAGCGACATCCCGGCGTCCTGGGCGACAGGGATGAGCTGTTCGACCGTGTCGAGCCGGCGCTCGTCGCTCAGGTGCCTGAGGCCGCGGCCCGCCCGGACGCTGTCGGTGGGCCGGCCCTTGCGGAAGCGGCCGGTGAGCAGGCCCTGTGCGAGCGGGCTCCAGACCATGGTGCCCATGCCGTAACGCTCGCAGACGGGCAGCACCTCGCGCTCGATCCCCCGGTTGAGGACCGAGTACGGCGGCTGCTCGGTGCGGAACCGCTCCAGGCCGCGCCGCTCGGCGACCCACTGCGCCTCGACGATGTCCGAGGCGGGAAAGGTGGAGGCGCCGATGGCCCGGACCTTCCCCGCGCGCACCAGGTCCGTGAGGGCGGAGAGGGTCTCCTCCACGTCGGTGTCCGGTGCGGGCCGGTGGACCTGGAACAGATCGACGTGGTCGGTCCCGAGCCTGCGCAGCGAGTCGTCCAGCGCACGGACCAGCCAACGCCGCGAATTGCCCTGCTGGTTGGGGTCGTCGCCCATCGGGAGGTGGGCCTTGGTGGCAAGCACCACCTGGTCCCGGCGGCCCTTGAGTGCCTTTCCGACGATCTCCTCGGACTCACCACGTGAGTAGGCGTCGGCGGTGTCGACGAAGTTGATCCCCGCGTCGAGCGCCTTGTGGATGATCCGGACGGAGTCGTCGTGATCGCGGTTGCCCGCGGCGCCGAACATCATCGCGCCCAGGCAGTAGGGGCTGACCTTGATGCCGGTTCGGCCCAGTGTGCGGTATTTCATGAATCACCTTTTGCCTCGATCGGCGCCCGGCGCAACGCGTCCACGCGCTACGCTGACACAAACGGAACACTGTTCCACTCAGACGATACGGAACAGTGTTCCGCTTAGCAAGGGGGCGTCGTGCACGAGGACACCGACCAGGAGGCCGGCGCCGGCACCACTGGGGCGCAGCCCCGTAAGCGCGTGCGCGCCGACGCGCAGCGCAGCACCGAGGCTCTGCTCACGGCGGCCGCAGAAGTCTTCGCCACCTCGGGGGTGGACGCGCCCGTACGCCAGATCACCACCAGGGCGGGCGTGGGCGCCGGCACCCTCTACCGGCACTTCCCGCAACGCTCCGACCTCATCGCCGCGGTCTTCCGCAACGAGGTCGACGCCTGCGCCGACGCAGCGGAACCCCTCGCGGCTCGGTACGAGCCGGCGGAGGCGCTCGCCAAGTGGCTCCAGCGCTTCGCGGTCTTCATCGGCACGAAACGCGGGCTCAGTACCGCCCTCCACTCGGGCGACCGGGCCTACGACACCCTGCCCGGGTACTTCCAGCAGCGCTTCGTGCCCGCCCTCGGCGCACTCCTGGACGCCGCGGCGCGAGCCGGCGAGATCCGCTCCGACGTGAGCCCGGACGACCTGCTGCGCGCCACGGGCAACCTGGCCATGCCCGCCCATGACGACGGGGAACGCCATACGCAACGGATGGTCGAGCTGCTCGTCGACGGACTCCGCTACGGCGCCCGCCCCCAGGGAACCCGCTGACCGAACCCCGGGTCCGGGGGCGTCTTCGCAAGTCGCCCCCGCCGAAGCGCGGTTGAACGACCGGCCCGGAGCAGCCGAACTCGCTTCCTTCCGGCGGCTGCCGTCTGCGGACGATCCGGGCCCCCTTGCCCCTGGCGCAGCGTCACCCCTTTGCGCCCCGAGGACCTCAGTGCGCGATCCGCTCCTTCCGGCCGCCGAAGCCCGTCGGCGGCGGCTTCTCCGCGCGTCCCTGCACTCTCCCGGGCCCTAGTCGAGAAGAATTTTCACCTCGAAATATTTCGATAAGGGATCACTCAGGTTTCGGGCCGCAAATTACTCACAGCGATAACACGAAGGGGAAACTCCCAGGTCGATCGCGGACGCCATGAACACGTTCTGCAATTGCGATCGACATCCACCCCTTCGACCGAGCGAGATTTCGACGTACTTTCGTAACTCTCAGATGCGAATGTACGCATCCGTCCCTCAATCCAGCCGGCCACGGGACCAAAGAGCGCACATACGTGCAGGTCAGCTCGGCTCAGCGAGACTTCCAGCCGGTTCATCTTCTCGAAATATTTCGGAAATGCGGCGTTGACGAGCCTTTCCGGCGCGCGCATACTCTCCCTCACTCCCTGCGCCACCCGATCAATCGGAAGAAGGTGTTGGAAAGTGATCGTCAATTCCCCACCCGGTGGAGACCCCGCACACCCCTCGGCGCGATCCCGGGCACGAAGGGCATTCACCCTCGCCACGGCGGGACTTCTCACCGCAGCCGGGGTCCTGTCCCTGGCGGGCACCGCCGACGCCGCGACCACGCTCGGCGCGTCGGCCGCCGCCAAGGGCCGGTACTTCGGCACCGCTGTCGCCGCGGGCCACCTGGGCGAGTCCGCGTACGCCTCGACGCTGGACACCGAGTTCAACATGGTGACGCCCGAGAACGAGATGAAGTGGGACGCCGTCGAAGGCACCCGCAACTCGTTCGGCTTCGGGCCCGCGGACCAGATCGTCAGCCACGCACAGGGCAAGGGCATGAAGGTCCGCGGCCACACCCTGGTGTGGCACTCCCAGTTGCCCGGCTGGGTCGGCGGGCTCGGCGCCGACGATCTGCGCTCGGCGATGAACAACCACATCACCAAGGTGATGGACCACTACAAGGGCAAGATCTACGCCTGGGACGTCGTCAACGAGGCGTACCAGGACGGCAGCAGCGGGGCGCGGCGCAGCTCACCCTTCCAGGACAAGCTCGGCAGCGGCTTCATCGAGGAGGCCTTCCGCACCGCCCGCGCCGCCGACTCCGGCGCCAAGCTCTGCTACAACGACTACAACACCGACGGGCAGAACGCGAAGAGCAACGCGGTCTACGCCATGGTGAAGGACTTCAAGCAGCGCGGCGTACCCATCGACTGCGTCGGATTCCAGTCCCACTTCAACAGCAACTCGCCCGTTCCGGGCGACTACCAGGCCAATCTGCAGCGCTTCGCCGATCTCGGCGTCGATGTCCAGATCACGGAACTGGACATCGAGGGCTCGGGTTCGGCGCAGGCCGCCAGTTACACCAAGGTCGTGAACGCCTGCCTGGCCGTGTCGCGCTGCGCGGGGATGACCGTCTGGGGCGTCACCGACAAGTACTCGTGGCGCAGCAGCGGCACTCCGCTGCTGTTCGACGGCAACTACGGCAAGAAGCCGGCGTACACCGCGGTACTGACGGCGCTGGGCGGTTCCGGCGGCGGTGGAGGCGGCGACGGCGGCAGCGGTGGTGCCACCTGCACCGCGACGTATGTCAAAACGGACACCTGGGGCGACCGGTTCAACGGGCAGGTGACGGTGAAGGCGGGGAGTTCCGCGATCAGCGGCTGGACGGTTCCGGTCACGGTGACGTCTCCGCAGAAGGTCTCCGCCACCTGGAACGGCTCCCCGTCCTGGGACAGCAGTGGCAACGTGATGACCATGAGGCCCAACGGCAACGGGAATCTGGCCGCCGGGGCCTCGGTGTCCTTCGGGTTCACCGTCATGACGAACGGCAACACCTCGGCGCCCTCCATCGGCGCCTGCACCGCCTCCTGATCGGGGCGTCCGGGGCCCGGCGGGCGCTCGGTGGCCGCGTCCCGGACGCCCGCCCGGTCCCGGGCGCGAGGGCACCGCCTCAGTGGCGGTGCCCTCGTTCGTGTCCGCTCACCCGCGCACCGCCGTCGGGGCCGCCGGTTCACCGATGCGCGCACGGCTCGCCGGCACGGTCGCCTCGGCAGGTGCGGGCGCGGTCGACGCCCGTACCACCAGCCTCGGCCTGATCAGGAGCGAACGCCCCGCGACCGGGGCCGAGTCGATGCGGGCGCGCAGCTGCTGGAACGTCTCGGCGGCCATCTCCGGCAGCGGCTGGCGGACCGTGGTGAGCGGTGGCTCGAAGAGGTCGGCGAGCAGGATGTCGTCGAACCCGACCACGGAGACGTCGTGCCCGGCGTGGCGGCCGACGTCCTTCGCGCCCCGGCAGATCCCGATCGCGCACATGTCGTTGATGGCGACGAACGCGGTGGGCGGGCGCGGACCGCCAAGGAGCTCGCGGGCGGCGTTGCGCCCCAGCTCGGCGGCGTCCTTGTCGCCGAATTCGGTGGTGTCGGCGCCGGGCCAGACGATGGCGTCGGCCGGGTCGAGGCCGGCCGACTCCAGGGCTGCCCGGAAGCCGCGCAGCCGCTCGCGGCGGTTGACGCTGTTGACCGACCCCGAGACGAACGCCAGTCTGCGGTGGCCCAGTTCCAGCAGGTGACGAGTGGCGAGCTCGGCCCCCATCGCGTTGTCGACGCTGATGGAGGCCAGCGAAGGCGGGTCGCCGGCCTGGGCGGTGCGGTCGAAGGCGACCATCTTCAGACCGCGGCCGAGCAGCGGCGCCACATGGTCGAGCGAGGGCAGCGATGAACAGAGCACCACTCCGCTCACCCCGTCGGCCAGCAGCTCCTCGCCGTACTTGAGCTCGCGGGCCGGGTCGCGCTCACTGTTGCAGAGCAGTACGTGGTAGCCCTCGGCGAGCGCGATGGCCTCCAACTCCCGGGCGAGCGCGCCCCAGAACGGGTTGGCGACCGACGGCACGATCAGGCCGATGACCTTGATCCGGCCGGTGCGCAGCATGCGCGCCGCGCGGTTGGGCCGGTAGCTGAGCTGCTCGATCACCCGCTCCACGCGGGCCAGGGTGGCCGCCTGCATGCGGTCCGTACGCCCGTTGAGGACGTTCGACACGGTGCTCGCGGATACACCCGCGGCCTCCGCGACCTGATGGATCGTAACCCCGCTCATGCCACCTCCGGTTGGGAACGCGTTCAGCCAGACTAGTGTACCGATTTACTGAACCCTCTTCACCGGTACACCCGTTAACTTCCCTGAAAATTGTTGTGCATCAGCTGTTGACGCACCTCTTGGCGCGTTCTTAGTCTCAGTGCATCGATTTACCAGCGCTTCTCAGCCATGTCTGGGTTGCCATCGCTGGATCGATCCACTGCCTCCACCTCAAAAGGGGTGCCCATGGAACTCAAACGACGGTCACTGCTCGCCGCCATCGGCGCCGGTACCGCCGCGGCCGCACTCTCCGGCTGCGGCAGTACCGGCTCCTCGGCGGCCGGCTCCGCCGACGGTCCCGCCGAGGGCGAGATCACGCTGCTCACCCCGATCTACGAAGGCGCCGACGGCAAGACGCTGTTGGAGAAGCAGATCCTCGGCGGCTTCCGGGAGAAGTATCCGGACGTCAAGGTGAACGTGGACTACACCACGTATGCGCAGCTCAACGAGAAGATCACCACGGGTCTCGCGGGCGGCCTGCTGCCCGATGTGCTGATGATGGGCGTCGGCTGGATCCCGCCGTTCGCGGCCAAGAAGGCGATCGCCGAACTGCCCGAGAAGCTCGCCGCCGCGCACGACTACGAGAAGCGGGTCCTGGAACCGTCCCGCTACGACGGCAAGCTGTACGCGCTGCCGGTGGTCCTCGACACCCGCATCGTCGTCTACCGCAAGGACCACTTCGCCGAGGCCGGGATCAAGAAGACACCGGCCAACTGGGCGGAACTGCGGGCCGTGGCCAAGCAGCTGACGAAGGACGGACGGCTCGGTTTCGACCCGTTCTCCATAGAATTGCGCCAGTGTTGGGAGACCTTCCTCTTCGCCAACGGCGGTCAGCTGTTCAGCGAGGACGGCAAGAAGGTGTTGTTCACCGACAACCGGGGCGTCGAGGCGCTGCAGTTCTTCAAGGACCTGTCGAGGGACGGCTCCGCCGACTACACGAAGAAGACGGCTGCCGGCGCCCCGTCGAACGTCCAGACGGGCAAGGCGTCGATGATGATGACGACCAGCGCCCTGTGGGAGCAGGTCCGCGAGCAGAACCCGGAGCTGCTGAAGGACGACACACTCGGCTGCTTCATCCTGGCCAACCGCCGGCCGGCGATGCTCCAGGGCGGCACCCTGGTCACCCAGTCGGCGAAGTCCAAGCACCCCGCGGCGGCCCGTGCGCTGGTCGAGTACCTCGCGACCCCGGAGTCGATCCTGGGCGCGGCCAAGCAGCGCGGTTCCGTGCCGGGGCTCAAGGACCTCAACGACAGCGGCTATGTGAGGGAGAACAAGTTCGTCGAGCTCTCGCTGCAGAACCTGAGCGCCGCGCGTTCGGAGGGCGGCACCGCCGCGTGGATGGAGATCCGCGAGAAGATCAAGCCGACGCTGGAGCCCGCGATCGTGGGCGGTCAGTCCGCGAAGGACGCCATCGCGGAACTCGGCCGTCTCGCCGAGGCCGCCATCGGCCGGATGTGAGGCGTCACCGTGGGAGCTGTATCCGTACTGAAGGCACGGCCCAAGGGCCTTCCTTCCCCGCCTGAGGCCAGCGCACCGGAGACGCGGCGGTCCCGCAGGACCCCGACGGGTCCCGGGCGTCGCAGGCAACGTGCCGGCATGCTCATGGTGGCACCCGCCCTGCTGCACGCCTCCCTCTGGATCGGGCTGCCGGTCCTCGCCTCGGTCGTTCTGGCCTTCACGAAGTACGACGTGCTGACGCCGCCGCAGTTCGTGGGGTTCGACAACTTCCAGGACATGATGGGCGACGCGGTCTTCCGCAAGTCCATCGTCAACACGATCATCTACACCTTCTTCACCGTGCCGTTCGGCATGATGCTGGGGCTGTTGACGGCGCTCGCCCTGCACACGGGTCTGAAGGCGCGGGGCATCTTCCGCACCGCGATCTTCCTGCCGCAGGTCACCGCGACGGTGGCCATCGCCCTGGTCTGGCTGTGGATCTACAACCCGGGCAACGGGCTGTTCAACACCCTGCTGTCGTTCCTCGGCGTCAATGGTCCGGCCTGGCTCGCCTCGACCTCATGGGCCATGCCGTCAGTGATCCTGGTCGGCATCTGGCAGGGCATCGGCATGAAGATGCTGATCTATCTGGCCGCGTTGCAGTCCCTGCCGAAGGAACTGTACGAAGCGGCCTCGGTGGACGGCGCCTCGAAGGTGCGGCAGTTCTTCTCGATCACGCTGCCGCTGCTGAAGCCCGCGACGTTCTTCGTGCTCATCACCTCGATGATCAACGCGTTCCAGTCGTTCGACCAGATCTACATCCTTACCGACGGCGGACCCGCCAACAGCACCACGATGATGACGTATGAGATCTACAAGTCCGCCTTCCGGGAGTTCCGCGTCGGCTACGCCAGCGCCCAGTCCCTGGTGCTGTTCGTCCTGCTGATGGGCTTCACCCTGGTCAACCGGCGGATCATGGGAGGCACCCGTGGCCACAGCTGAGCTGCACAAGACCGGGGCCCTGCGTCCACCCCGGCCCGCCGCGAAGGGCAGGCGCCGCTCCGCCGGCCGGATCGCGCTCTTCCTGACGCTCTGCGTCGTCTCGCTGCTGATGATGGTGCCGTTCATCTGGATGGTGCTGACCTCCCTCAAGACACCGGTGGAGATCGCGTCGCAGGACGCCGGACTGCTGCCGGAGCACTGGGAGTTCGGCAACTACGCCGACGCGCTGAAGGCCGCGCCCTTCGCCACGTACGCCCGCAACAGTTTCATCATCGCGTTCAGCCACACCCTCATCAACGTCCTGGTGGCGTCGATGGCGGGGTACGCACTGGCCCGGATCAGGTTCCGGGGCAGCGACGTCATCTTCTACCTGTTCATCGCGGCGCTGATGATCCCGACGTACACGAAGGTGCTGCCGGAGTTCCTGATCGTCCGCTTCATGCCGCTGGCCGGCGGGAACGACCTCTTCGGCCAGGGCGGCAGCGGCTGGCTGGACTCCTGGTGGGCGCTCATCGTGCCCGGCGCGGTCACCCCGTTCGCGGTCTTCCTCTTCCGGCAGTTCTACCTGGACCTTCCGGTGGAACTGGAGGAGGCGGCCCGGCTCGACGGTCTCGGAGAGTTCCGGATCTACTCCAGGATCATGTCCCCGCAGGTCAAGCCGGCGTTCATCACGGTGGCCCTGCTGACCTTCGAGTCCTCGTGGAACAACTTCCTCTGGCCGCTGCTGGTGACCCACTCGGACAACCTCCGGGTGATCCAGGTCGGGCTCTCCGTCTTCAAGACCGAGAACGGCACCCAGTGGCACTTCCTGATGGCCGGCACCACGCTCGCCACCCTGCCCATGGTCGTTCTCTTCCTCATCGGCCAGCGCTATTTCGTGCAGGGCTTCGCAACCGCCGGTCTCAAGTGACCGGTCCCGGTCCTCAGCGACCGGTTATCGAAAGGGTTCCCCCCCATGTCTGCTGATCTCCAAGGTTCCCGCGCACTGGTGACCGGAGCGGGCCACGGCATCGGCCGTGCCATCGCCGTCGCCCTTGCCGAGGCCGGTGCCGATGTCGCCGTCCACTACCACTCCTCCGCCGACGAGGCCGCGAAGACGGTCTCCGAGATCGAGGCGCTGGGCAGGCGGGCCAAGGCGTTCCAGGCCGATGTGACGGTGACGGGCGAGGTGGACCGCTTCGTCGAGGAAGCGGCCGGATTCCTCGGCGGTCTGGATGTCCTGGTCTGCAACGCGGGCCATCTGATCGGCCGGGCGAAGATCGCCGAGATGTCGGACGATCACTTCGACCAGGTCATCTCGACCAATCTGACCTCGACGTTCCGCACCGTGCGGGCCGCCCTGCCGCATCTGGTCAAGTCGTCGGCCGGGCGCATCATCACCATGTCCTCGCTGGCCGCGCACAACGGCGGCGGCCCCGGCTCGGTCGCCTACGCGGCGGCCAAGGCCGGAGTCGTGGGATTCACCAAGGGCCTCGCCAAGGAGCTGGGCGGCAGCGGTATCACGGTCAACGCCGTGGCGCCCGGCTTCATCAAGGGCACCGCCTTCCACGACACGTTCACCGCGCCCGAGGCGCAGCAGGCGATGGAGGCGGGCATCCCGGTGGGCCGGGCCGGCACTCCGCAGGACGTCGCCTCGGCCGTCGTCCACCTCGCGTCGCCCGCGTCCGGCTTCCTGACCGCCACCACGGTGGACATCGACGGTGGCGTGTGGCCGCGTTGAGGCGGATAGCCCGGGAGCGCGGCGGCTGGTGGCACGCGTACGTGTGCCCGGCTCACGGGATCGAGCTGGATCACGGCGACGTGCTCGCCGGGGTGTTCCCCGAGGGCGGCGCGCGCTGTGCGTACGGCTGCCGGGTCGACAACGAGGCGGTGCGCGGCGCCTGGCTGGTGCTGTCGCACCAGGCGTGGGCGCGGCACCTGCGGGTGCTGGCCCATCGCGGCGAACGCGCCGAGGTGGTGGCGCGGCTCGTCGAGTACGCGGGTCTGTACGAGGAACTGGCCACCGCGCAGCACGGCGAGGCGCAGGGCTGGATGCTGCGTGGCCGGCTCTTCCACCAGGCGCTGACGGACGCGATCTGGGCGGTGAACATCGGCCACGCCGTCATCACCCTCGCCGAGCACGGCACGGACGACCTGGCCGGGGTGCTGCCGCTCCTCGACGCGCTGGAGCGGGCGGCCCTGGACGCCCGGGACGTGCTGACCGGGAAGGGCCAGCTGGCCTCGAACTACACCGCGTGGCTCAATGCCGCGGGGGTGGCCGCCGGTCGCGGCGCAGCCGCGGCGCGCGGGCAGGAGTGGGACGGCGCCGAGGAGTGGCTGGAGGGCGAACACGGCCTCTACGCGCATCTGCGGGTCGCGGTCGCCGAGGACGGCTGGGAGTGGGAGGGCAGCACCTACTACCACGGGTTCGTACTGCGGGCGGCGCTGCTGGCGCTGCGGGGCAGTGATCCGGCGGCTGTTCCGGCCGATGTGGTGGGTGTGCTGGCCGGGATGACGGACGTGCTGGCGACGATCGCGACCCCGGGCGGCATTCTGCCCGCGTTGCACGACGGCCCCTATCTGCGCGGCCCGCTGGCTCTGGAGTGGCTCGAACTGGTGGCACTGGCACAGCAGTTGGTACCGTCCGCCGCGCTGGAAGCGGTGGCCGGGCGGGCCCGTGCCGAGCTGGGCGCCGCGGACGACGGGCTCGACCGGGAGCTGGGCGGCTGGTTCGCCGGACCGGCGCTGCCGGCCCGCCCGGCGCCCGGTGCGCTCACGGTGTTCACCGCTGCGGGTTACGCGGTGCTGCGCGTCGCGGGCATCCACGCGGTGCTGGACTTCGGTCCGCACGGCGGTTCGCACGGTCACCGGGACAAGCTGTCGCTCTATCTCTACGGCGATACGACTCCGTGGCAGCCCGATCCGGGTCAGGTCCCCTACGCCCACGCCGAGTTCCGTGATCTGTACGCGTCGACCGAGGCGCATCCGGCGTTCCGGGTGGACGACGCGGAACAGGCCGAGTGCACAGGAGCGCTGCTCGGCTCGGACGGCCACTCCGTGACCGCCGGGGTGAGCACCGCGTACGAGGGGGTGCGCGCGGTCCGGCGGATCGTGGCGGGCGAAGGCTACCTGGTGGACCTGCTGACCGTGGACGCCGAGGAGTCCCGGCGCATCACCGCGCAGCTACGCCCCGGCACCGCACTGGATGTCCAGGTGCAGAGCACGGGCCCGGTGCGCACCACCTGGTACGGCGACGAGACCCTGCACGGCTGGCACACACACCGTGCCGGGGTACCGGTGCGCCCGGTGAGCACGCCTGGTCCCGGCCCGGCCGACGACCCCCAGCGGGCGCGGACCCGGGTCGACTTCACCGCCGTCACCGACCGGGTCACCTTCGCCTCGGTGTACCAGGCCGCGTCGGCCGGGCCCGCCGTCACGGACGTACGGCTGGAGGACGACGGGCTGACGGTCCGGCTCGCCGACGGCCGTACCGCACGGTTCCGATCGGAGGACTGACCCTTGTTGCTCTCGGCGACCCCGCCGCCCGGACCGCGGCCC
Source organism: Streptomyces brevispora (assembly GCF_007829885.1). Lineage (NCBI taxonomy): Bacteria > Bacillati > Actinomycetota > Actinomycetes > Kitasatosporales > Streptomycetaceae > Streptomyces > Streptomyces brevispora. Next base: position 403,576 of record NZ_VIWW01000002.1, on the reverse strand, counting down.
GCGCAGGAGGTGCGGCTGTTCGAGGAGGCCGCCCGCCGCCGCGGGCTCACTCCGCCCCGCACGCACCCCACGGCCAGCATCACCTGGCTGGGCCCCGCCGCGTCCAACCCGGCGCTGGCCTACCGGGTCGGCGGCGATCCGGCGCATCTGGCGGAGAGCCGGCGCTGGATCGAGGCCGCGGTGCGGCTGCCCCACTGGGGCAGGGCGCACATGCCGGACCACGACCTGGACGCCGGCTGGCTGCTGCACCACCTGGCCCTCGCCCTCAAGTGGATCGGCGACGACCTGCCGGACGGGGTACGGGCGCTGCTGCGTTACAAGCTGCTGCTCCAGGGGCGGCGGATGTACGAGTTCGCGGTGGCGAGCGAGGGCCGCTGGTGGTCGTCGTCGTACTGGCAGAACCACAACTGGATCTGTTACGCGGGTCTGGCGACGGCGGGGTACGTCCTGGGCAAGGAGGAGTGGACCGAGCGCGCCAGGGACAATCTCGGGACCGTCCTCGATCTGATGCCGCAGGACGGCTCGCACGCGGAGGGGGTCGTGTACTGGCGCTACGGCGTGCCCTTCCTCGCCGTCCACCTGGACCTCCTCCAGGAGGCCGAGGGCATCGACTGGTGGGACCGTGGCGGATTCATGTCCCACACCTTCCGCTACCGGCTGCACCAGACGGCGCCCGGTTTCGCGTTCAACGTCGACCACGGTGACTGCCACGACCGGCGCAGCGGCCACAGCGCCGGTCTCTACTACCGCCTCGGCGCCCGGTACGGAATCCCGGAGGCCCAGTGGATGGGTGATCTGGCGTCGGGCGATCTGCTGTGGCAGGAGGCGGCCGAGAGCGGGGTACGGCCGGGGATCCTGCCGGAGGCCTACCTCGAATACCTCTGGTACGACCCGTCCGTACCGGCGGCCCGGCCCACCGAGACACGGGCGTTCTTCCCGGACCTCGGGCTGCTCGCCGCACGCACGGGCTGGGACGACGACGCCACCCTGGTCTCGTTCAAGGCCAGCCCCGGTGGTGGCCACCGGGCCTGGGAGACCGCCGAGAAGCACCGCGTGGAGCGGGGCTGGGAGACCCTGAACCAGGGGCACCACCACCCCGATTCGGGCTCCTTCGTACTGGTCTCGCAGGGTGCGTTCCTCGCGGTGGACGAGGGCTACAGCAATCGCAAGCGGGCCGCCCATCACAATCTGCTGCTGGTGGACGGGCAGGGGTACGCGGACGAGGACCGGTACCACGTGTACCGCGACATCCCGTACGAGCGGCAGGCCCGGCAGCGCGATGTGCTCGTCTCCCCCGACTGCGGATGGGCGCACGCCACGGCGGAGATCGCCGCGATGTATGACCCGGCGCTCGGGGTGCGGCGGCTGGACCGGACGCTGGTGTTCACCCCGTCGGGGCAACTGGTGCTGCTGGACCTCGCCGAGGCGGAGACGCCACGTGAGTGGACGTTCCTGCTCCAGACCGACCGGCCCACCGAGGCGCTGCCCGACGGCAGTCGGCTGATCCGGTCCGGGGCGGCCTCGGCACGGGTGCGGCAGTTCGCGCCCGCCGACGGCCGGGTCGTCTGCGAGGTCACCGAGGTGGTGGCCAATCCGACGTCCAGCACGCCGGAACTGAGTCTCACCCGGACCCTGCACACGCTGCGTTCGACGACCGCCCGGTCCACGGACGGGCTGTTCCTCACGGCGATCGTCCCGGACACGGGGACGGACGCCCTGGAGGTCCCGTGTGCGCCGGGCCGGGGAGTGACCTTCGGTACGGAGAGCGTGCTGCTCTCCCCCGTCGCCCGGCGGATCCGTACCGACTGCGTCCGCGCCGACGCCGCGGCCGTACTGCTCACCTCGGGCGGCGCCCCCTACGTGGTGGCGGCCACCCGGCTCGAACTGGACGGCGCGGTGCTCCTCGATGTGCCGGAACCGTACACAGGAAAGGTCGGCTGATCATGCGGGCAGCTCTCTCGTCCAGCCGGCCCACGCTGCTGCGACGGCTGGAGTTCGTGGCCTACCCTGCCGCCGCCGGTGCCGCGTTCGTCGTGCTGTCGCTGGGCGTGGTCACCTGGCTGCCCGCGCTCGCCGCGATGGCGCACGGTCTCCAGCGGTGGCGGGCCGAGGGCGACAGCGGTTGCTTCGCCAACACGTTCACGTCCTTCCCTCGGTACTGGCGCGCCCTGTGGCGGCACGGGCTTGCTTCCACGGCGGCGGCGGCCGTCCTGACCGCCAACATCGCTTATCTGCTGGGACGTTCGGAGCCGTGGACGTTCGTGCTGCTCGCCGCCCAGGTCGGCATCGCGGCCGCCCTGGTCATCCACCATGTGGCGCTCGCGGCCGAGCCCGGCCGGGCGCCCGGCGGCGGCGTGCGCGGCTGGACCCGCGGCGCTCTGGCGCTCGGCTTCGGCTCGGCCGCCCGGGGCACGGCCCTGCTCGGTGCGGTGGTCTCCGCCGTACTGCTCTCTCTCGTCGTTCCGCTGGGGCCACTGCTTCTCGGCCCGAGCATCCCCGTACTGCTCGCTCTGTCCTTCGCTGATCCCAGGAGGCACACCCCATGAGCCACGCACTGCGCACCACCCTCGTCGCGGCGCTCGCCGTCGGCGCACCGCTCCTCTTCCCACCGCCCTCGGTGGCCGCGGCCGCCGCCACCGCCTACTACGTGTCGCCGTCCGGCAGCGACACCAACTCCGGTACGTCGGCAGGTTCCCCGTTCGCGACGATCCAGCAGGCCGTCGATCTGGCGCCGACGGGCGCGGTGGTGAACCTCGCCGCCGGCACGTACAAGCAGGATGTCGTGACCAAGCGCGCCGGAGTCACCGTCACGGGTCCGTCGAACGCCGTGGTGAAGGGTGCCGGCGACGCCCGGATCATCCAGGTGCGGCACGACTCGACGACGCTGAGCGGCTTCACCGTGGACGGGCTGCACGGCTCGTCCACCGATGTGTCGGGCTACCGCCTCAAGCTCATATATGTCATGAGCACGACTCCAGGCAACGGTGTGGGTGGTCTGCGCATCACCGATATGACCCTGAAGAACGCAGCGGACGAATGTCTGCGGGTGCGCTATCTGGTGACCGGCGCCGACATCGCCGGCAACACCATCACCAACTGCGGCGTCGCGGACTTCAAGTTCGGCGGCGGCGGAAAGAACGGCGAAGGCATCTACCTCGGCACGGCCCCCGAGCAGCAGGGCGCGAACGGCGCCCCGGACGCGGCCCCCGACATCAGCCGGAACAACCGCATCCACCACAACACGATCGCCACCCAGGGCAACGAGTGCGTCGATGTGAAGGAGAACTCGACCAACAACTACGTCGAGTACAACGACTGCAGCGGTCAGAAGGACTCCGGTTCCGGCGGGCTCGACGCACGCGGCAGCGGCAACATCTTCCGCTACAACACCATTCACCACAACGTCGGCGCGGGCATCCGGCTCGGCGGTGACACCGCGACCGACGGCACCGCCACCAGCGTCTACGGCAACACCATCACGGGCAACGCGGGCGGCGGCATCAAGTTCATGCGCACCCCGCAGGGCCCCGTCTGCACCAACACGATGAGCGGGAACACCGGCGGCGACACGGTGGGCCCCTACGGCAGCGAGTACTCCCCGACCGGTGCGTGCCCGCAGTGAGCGGGCAGGGGCCCGCGAGACGCGGGGTACTGACGGCAGCGGCCGGCCTGGCCGCCGTCGCGGTGGCGGCGCCCGGCGCCCAGGCCGCCGACCGACCGGGCGGCGGTGCCCGCCGCCCCCGCTGGACGACCTCCTGGGCGACCGCGCAGACAGCGCCGACCGAAGCGGATCCGGTGGCGAGCGCCGGGCTGACCGACGGCACGTTCACCGCGAACGTCCGGCTGTCGGCCGGCGGACAGGTCCGGCTGCGCTACGGGCACGCCTTCGGAACGGCGCCCGTACTGATCGGCCCGGTGACCGCGGGCGGCAGGCCCGTGACGTTCGGCGGGCAGCGGCAGGCGTGGCTCGCCGCGGGCGCCTCACTGACCGGTGACGCGGTCGCGGGCCTGCGGGCCGCCGAGGCGTCCCTGCTGACGGTCCGGACCGAACTGCCGGGTCCCACGGGGCCGTTGTCCTTCCACCGCAACACCCATGCCTCCCACGACATCGACGGGGAGCGCACCACTTCGGTGTACCTGCTGACGGGCGTCGAGGTGACAGGCGCGCGCGGGCCTGTGATCGCGGTGCTCGGCGACTCCATCGCGGAGGGCGTCGGCACGCCCGACGACTCCGATCTGCGCTGGCCCGACCAGCTGGCCAGGCGGCTGCCCGGTGCGGCGGTCGCCGATCTCGGGATCAGCGGCAACCGGCTGCTGCTGGACGACGCCCGGTTCGGTCCGGGCGGACAGTCCCGCTTCGACCGCGATGTGCGCTCCCTCCCCGGGCTGCGGACCGTCCTGGTCCACCTCGGCGTCAACGACCTCCAGCAGCCGCCGAGCCAGACCGACCCCGCGCTCGTCCTGGCCGGTTACCGGCAGTTGGTGCTGCGCGCCCGTGACACAGGGCTGCGGGCGGTCGGCGCGACCATCGCCCCGTTCGGGGGCTGGACCCGCTGGACGCCCGAGCTGGAGACGGTGCGGCTGCGGATCAACGCGGCGGTACGCACCGGCCAAGTCTTCGACGCCGTGGCCGACTTCGACGCGGCGCTGCGCGACCCGGACCATCCGGAGCGGCTGCGGCCCGCGTACGACAGCGGCGACGGGCTCCACCCCAACCCTTCCGGCCATGCGGCGCTCGCCGCGGCCGTCGACCGCCGACACCTTCTGTGAGGGCAGCACCCATGAACCCAGGCACCACCCGGGGCACCAACGGCGGCACCTCCCGCCGCACCGTCCTGGCGGGCGCGGCGGCCCTCGGCGCGGCCGCCGCCCTGCCGCTCGTACTCCCGGCGGGCAGCGCGTGGGCCGCCACCGCGGACCCGGTCGACGACGCCGCCTCCCTTCGCACCCGGTGGCACACGCTGCTCACCGGCGGCCCCGGTCTCGACCTGACGGACCCACAGATCGCCGCCGCCGTGGCCAGGATCGGCAAGGCCGCGACGACGTCCGCCAAGGGCCTGGACCCCTCCCGTACCGACGGGCTCTTCCCGGACCTGACCAGCACCACGCTCTCCAACCACGTCACGACGTCGTTCAAGCGGCTCGCCACGGTCGCGACCGCGTGGGCCGTACCCGGTACCCCGCACTACGGCGACACCGCGTTGCGCGATCTGCTGCTGGCCGGCATCGACTGGATGCTGACCAACCGCTACGGCCCCGGCCACACCCGGTTCGACAACGACTGGGACTGGGAGATCGGCTCAGCGCTCGCGCTCAACGACGCGACGGTGCTGCTCCACGACGCCCTCGGCGCCGAGCGGCTCGCCCGGATCACCGCGGCCGTCCGCCACTACACGCCCGACCCGAACCTGTGGCGGGCCGACCGGCAGATCGCGACCGGCGCCAACCGGGTGTGGGTCTCCACCGTCGTCGCGGTGAACGCCGTGCTCCGCGACAGCGGCGAGGACCTGGTCCGCGTCCGTGACGCTCTTTCGGACGTCGAGGGTTCGGGCGCCAACAGCGTCCTCGCCTTCAACGACGCGAGCGCGGCGGCCGAGGGCACGGGCGAGGGCTTCTACTCCGACGGCTCGTTCCTCCAGCACTACAAGCACCCGTACAACGGCGGCTACGGCAAGGAACTGCTCAACAGCTTCTCGCGGCTGCTGAACCTTCTCGCCGGTACGACGTGGACGGTCACCGATCCCGACCTGGACAACGTCCGCGGCTGGGTCGACGAGGGCTTCGACCCGCTGCTGGTACGCGGCGACGTGATGGCGTCGGTGTGCGGGCGCGAGATCGCCCGCCCGAGCAAGCAGAGCCACGTCTCGGCGCAGACGGTCATCGAGGCGGTGGTGCGGCTGATCCCGGGCTTCCCCGGTGAGACCGCCGACCGGTTCACCGCCCTGGTCAAGCAGTGGATCGCCGCGGACACCTACCGGGACTTCCTCGCCGTCACCGACCTCGCCTCGCTGGTCGCCGCCCGACAGGTCATCGCCTCGCCGGTTCCGGCGCGCGGTCCACTGGTCACCCACAAGCAGCACCCCAGGATGGACAAGGCGGCCCACCACCGGCCCTCGTTCGCGCTCGGCATCTCCGCGTACTCGTCCCGGATCTACAACTACGAGTCGATCCAGAACGAGAACCTGCACGCCTGGCACCTCTCCGACGGCATGGTCCTCCTCTACACGGACGACCTCGGCCACTACAGCGAGGACTACTGGCCGACGGTCGACCCGGCGCGGCTCCCCGGCACCACGGTCATAGCGGGCCGGCCCGCCGACGCCGCGGGGCAGCGCACCACCAGCACCGCCGACTGGGCCGGCGGCGCCGCGCTCCCGGGGACGACGCTCGGCGCGTACGGCATGGAACTGCGGGCGTTCGGCAGTTCGCTGCACGGCCTGAAGAGCTGGTTCTGCCTGGACGACGTCATCGCGTGCGTCGGCTCGGGCATCACCGCCGACGCCGGCAGGGCCGAGACAGTCGTGGAGAACCGGAAGCTGCGGGACCCGCGGGCGGCGCTGCTCGTCAACGGCGACGCCGCTCCCGCGGACACCGGCTGGTCGGCGCGGCTGGACGGGGTGCGGTGGCTGCACGTCGCCGGGACCGGCGGCTACGTCTTCCCGGAGCCCGTCACGCTGCACGGCCTGCGCGAGGACCGGACCGCGACCTGGCGTGAGATCAACCTCAAGTACGGCACGGACACCTCCGTCACCCGCCCCTATCTGACGCTGTGGCAGGACCACGGAACCGCGCCGAACGGGGCGGGCTACTTCTGGCTCCAGGCCCCGGCGGCGTCCGCCGAGCGCACGGAGCAGTGGTCCTCAGCGCCGCCGGTGAAACTGGTCGCGGACTCCACCGCCGTGCACGCGGTACGCCGCTGCGCGGACGGACTGCTCGCCGCGAACTTCTGGGCGGCGGGGACCGCGCAGGAACTCACCTCGGACGGTCCCGCCTCGGTCCTGGTCAGGCCCGAGGGCAAGACGGTGACGGTCTCCCTGTCCGACCCGACCCAGCTGCGGTCCTCCGTCGTGCTCGATCTGGCGCTGCGGGGGCTGACCGTGGCCTCCGCCGACCCGGGTGTCAGCACCGCACCGGCCGGCGGCGGCATCCGGATCACCGCCGACACCGCCGGACGGCACGGCGCAACCCTCAACCTCACCCTGAAGAGGAGCTAGACCCTTGCTGTTCGACATGCCACTGGACCGGCTGCGCGACTACCGGCCGGAGCCGGAGGAGCCGGCCGACTTCGACGCCTTCTGGGAGAAGACCCTCGCCGAGACGGCCCGCCATGACCTGGACGCCGAGTTCGTCCCGTACGACGCGGGGTTCGCCACCGTCGACGTCTTCGACGTGACGTTCCGCGGCTGGGGCGGACAGCAGGTGAAGGCGTGGCTGATGCTGCCCAGGGCCCGCTCCGGTCCTCTGCCCGCCGTCGTGCAGTACATCGGGTACAACGGCGGCCGGGGCATCCCGTACTCCTGGCTCACCTGGAGCGCCCTGGGCTACGCGCATCTGGTCATGGACAACCGAGGTCAGGGCGGCGGCGGCAAGAACACCGCCGACACCGTGGACATCGGCCCCGAGGGGAACGGCTCCTCCTCCCCCGGGTTCCTGACCCGGGGCATCGAGGACCCCTACCGGCACTACTACCGCCGGCTGATCACGGACGCGGTGCGGGCCGTCGACGCGGTGAAGTCGCACGACGGCGTGGACGCCTCACGGGTGGCGGTGCTCGGCGGCAGTCAGGGCGGCGGTCTCGCGCTCGCCGTGGCCGGGCTGCGCGACGACGTCGTGGCGACCGTCGCCGATGTGCCGTTCCTCTGCCACTACCGGCGTGCCTCGCAGATCACGGACGCGGGGCCGTACGCGGAGATCGCCCGCTGGCTGTCCGGGCACCGGTTCCGGATCGACGAGGCGATGGAGACCCTGTCCTACTTCGACGGGGTGAACTTCGCGGCGCGGGCCACCGCTCCGGCCTGGTTCTCGGTGGGGCTGATGGACAAGATCTGCCCGTCGTCCACGGTGTTCGCCGCCTACCACCGCTATGCGGGCCCGGCGCAGATCGAGGTGTTCACGTACAACGGCCACGAGGGCGGCGCGGAGTACGACCTGCCGCGCAAGATCGGGGCCCTGCGCGGCGTGTTCGGGCAGTAGCGGTCACGGTCACCGGCCCAGCGCCGCCATCGCGGCGTTGTGGCCGGGGACCCCGCTGACACCACCGCCGCGCACCGCGCCGGCCCCGCACAGCAGGATGTTGGCGTGCGGGGTCTCCACGCCCCAGCGGCCGGTCGTCCCGGTGGCGTACGGGAAGGCGAGGTCCCGGTGGAAGATGTGGCCGCCGGGCAGCCGCAGGTCGTGTTCCAGGTCCAGCGGTGTCCTGGCCTCGATGCAGGGCTCGCCGTTCGCGTCGAGGGCCAGGCAGTCCGCGATCGGCTCCTCCAGATGGGCGTCGAGCTCGGCGAGGGTGGCCTTGAGCAGGGCCGTGCGCGTCGCCTCGTTGTCCGCGGCGAAGAGCCGTGCCGGGGTGTGCAGGCCGAACAGCGTGAGGGTCTGGTAGCCGCGGGCGGCGAGATCCGCGCCGAGGATCGAGGGATCCGTCAGCGAGTGGCAGTAGATCTCGGACGGCGGGGCGGCGGGCAGCCGCCCCGCGGCCGCGTCCCGGTAGGCGTCGGCCAGCTGCCCGTATCCCTCGGCGATGTGGAAGGTACCGGCGAACGCCTCGTGCGGGTCCACGGATCGGTCGCGCAGCCGGGGCAGCCGGGTGAGCAGCATGTTCACCTTCAGCTGGGCTCCCTCGGCGGGTGCCGGCGGCGCGTCCCCGAGGAGCGCGGCCAGTGCCTGGGGCGAGGCGTTCACCAGGACGCGGCGCGCCCCGACGGTCCGCTCCTCGCCGTCCGCCCGTACCGTCACCTCGGCGTGCGTCCCGTCCGTGTCGATACGGATCGCCTCGTGTCCGGTACGGATGTGCGCACCGGCCGCCCGCGCGGCCCCGGCGAGGGCGTCGGTGAGCGCGCCCATGCCGCCGACCGGCACGTCCCAGTCGCCGGTGCCGCCGCCGATGACGTGGTAGAGGAAGCACCGGTTCTGGAGCAGCGAGGGATCGTGCGCGTCGGCGAAGGTGCCGATCAGCGCGTCGGTGAGCACGACGCCGCGTACGAGGTCGTCGTCGAAGTTCTCCTCGACGGCGACGCCGATGGGCTCCTCGAAGAGCATCCGCCAGGCGTCCGCGTCACCGATCCGCGCGCGCAGCGCGTCGCGGGTGGGCAGCGGTTCGGTGAGGGTGGGGAAGACCCGTTCGGCGACCTGCCCGGTGCGACGGTAGAAGCGCTGCCAGGCCTCGTACTCCCGGTCCGATCCGGTGAGCGCGGCGAAGGAGTCACGGGTGCCGTCGCCACCGACGAGCAGCCCGGTGGCGCGACCGTCGCGTACGGCCGGGGTGTACGAGGAGACGGTCCGTTTGCGTACGGCGAAGTCGAGGCCGAGCTCCCGGACGATCTTCCGCGGCAGCAGCGACACCAGGTACGAGTAGCGCGACAACCGGGCGTCGACGCCTGCGAAGGGCCGGGTCGAGACGGCCGCTCCCCCGGTGGTGCCCAGGCGTTCCAGGACCAGGACGGACTGCCCGGCGCGGGCGAGATAGGCGGCGGCGACGAGGCCGTTGTGGCCGCCGCCCACGATGACTGCGTCATAGCTGTCGGGTACGGGCATGGCTCTTGGTAACACGGACGACGGGCCCTGGCCAGAGCCTGTGCCCGGGTGTGCCGGTCAGGACGACGGAATGCCCCGTTGCCGGCGCAGGGCCGCGACCTGCCGGTACAGCTCGACCGCTTCCGTCCCCCGGCCGAGCTGTTCGAGGCAGTGCGCCTCGTCGTTGCGGCTCGCCAGTGCGTCGGGGTGGTCGGCGCCCAGCAGCCGGGTCCGCACCTCGGCGACCCTCCGGTAGACGGTGAGCGCCTCGGCCCAGCGGCCGAGCCAGCCGAGGCCCACCGCGACCTCGCGGCGGCTGACCAGGGTGTCGGCGTGGTCGGCGCCCAGGACTCGTTCGCGGGTGGCGCACACCTCGCGCGATTCGGCCAGCGCCTCCTCCCAGCGGGCCAGCCGGCCCAGGTTGACGCCCAGTCCGTGGCGGGCGCGGAGGGTCTCGGGGTCGGCGGGGCCGCTGACCCGGGTCCGGTCGTCGACGAGCGCCCGGTACAGCTCCAGCGCCTCGGCGCTGCGGCCCAGCCGGCCGAGGCTTATGCCGACCTCGTAGCGGGCCGCGAGGGTGTCGGGGTGGTCGGCGCCCAGCACCTGTGACCGGCCCTGGACGACCTCCTGGTAGGCCTGCAGGGCCTCCGTCCACCGGCCCAGCCGGCCCAGCGTGTAGCCGACCTCGTAGCGGGTGACCAGGGTGTCGGGGTGGTTGGCGCCGAGCAGCCGGGCACGGGCCGCCGCCACGTCGTGGGCCATGCGGTACGAGTCCTCCAGGCGCCCGAGCCTGCTGAGGTTGAACGCCAGGTTGTGGCGGCAGCGCAGGGTGTCGGGGTGATCGGGGCCCATGGAGCGCTCCCGGGAGGCGAGTACGGCGGCGTACACCTGGTGGGCCTCGAAGTGGCGGCCGAGCTGACCCAGTACGTACGCCACCTCCTGGCGGGCCGCGAGGGTCTCCGCGTGGTCGGGGCCCAGCGTCGTTTCGCGGCCCTGGGCGACGCGGTCGAACTCACGCAGCGCGTCTGCGGCGCGCCCGGTGCGGCTGAGGGTGAACCCGACCTCGTAGCGGCTGGAGAGCGTGTCGGGGTGGTCGGGGCCGAGCGCGTGCTCGCGTTCGGCGGCGACCGCCCGGTGGACCTCGCCCGCCTCGTCCCAGTGGCCGAGTCGGCCCAGGTTGAGGCCGGCGCTGTGGCGGCTGGCGAGTATGGCGAGGAGTTCCGGCGAGGGCGTGGGCCGCTCCGCCCCGGCGGGCGGGACGGATCCGGTGCCGGCCCGCGGGTCGGTGCCGGTGGTCCACTCGCCGGTCAGGCCCGCCGAATGGTCGGGCGGCAGGATTCCCGGCGCCGTGGTGCCCGTCGCCTTGATGCCGCTCGTCATGCCGTGGGTCCAGCCGGGCAGCCGCGGTCCGGGACCGGCCCGTCCGCCGGGATGCCCGACGGGGACGGGCGGCGCGAGCAGCACCCGTCCGGTCGGCTCCAGGTGCGGCTGTTCGCCGGTTCGGCCGACGGCGATGCGGCGGCGCAGGTCACCGGCGTCGGCGGGCCGCTGCTCCGGGGTCTTGGCGAGCAGTTCCAGGACGACGCGGTCGAAGAATCCGGGGAGTTCGGCCCGGTGGGTGCGCAGTGGCTCCGGCTGGGTGTCGCGGTGTCCGACGAGGACGCCCCAGGCGTCGTCGAGGTCGAACGGCGGCGCTCCGGTGGCGATCTCGTACAGCACACAGCCCAGCGAGTAGAGGTCGCTGCGGTGGTCGATCTGGCCGCCGCTGATCTGCTCGGGCGACATGTAGTGGGGGGTTCCCATGGCGATGCCGACACCGGTGAGGCGTGAGGTGACGCTGATGTCGTGGCCGAGCCTGGCGATCCCGAAGTCGCAGATCTTCACCGTCCCGTCTGCCAGCCGCATGATGTTGGCGGGCTTGAGATCGCGGTGGACGATGCCCTGCTGGTGGGTGTAGCCGAGGGCGTCGGCGACCTGTTCGGCGATGTCGACGACGTCGTCGACCGGCAGCGGGTGCTGCTCGTTGTCCTCCAGGAGCTGGCTGAGATTGCGGCCGTCCAGAAGCTCCATCACCAGGTAGAGCACGCCCTCGTGCTCGCCGAAGTCGTGGACTACGGTGACGCCCCGGTGCTGGAGCGCGGCCGCGACCCGGGCCTCCCGGCGGAAGCGCTCGCGAAGGATGCGGGTGAAGTCCTGGTCGTGCTGGGGGCCCATCGGCTTGAGGCATTTGACGGCGACCTGACGGCCGAGCGATTCGTCGCGGGCACGCCACACCTCGCCCATGCCGCCGCGCCCGATCAGATCGAGCAGTCGGTACCGGCTCTGGATCAGCCTGGTTTCCGCCATCCCTGATATCGCCCCCGTCACTCCGCCTGCTGTTGCTGCGCCCTCCCCGGCCCGTCCAGTATGGCTGCCTGCCTCTTCAGTTTGTACGGGGTGGGGCGGCTGCCGGGACCCAGGCGTGCCATCGCCTTCAGGATATGGCCCGGCGGGAGCTGTCGGCGCAGCCGCGACGGGATGCCCCGCAGGACGGTTCCGGTGGTGCGCAGACGACGGTCGACGGTGGCCGCCGGCGGCCCGGGTCTGCCGTACAGCTCGTGGGCGTACGGGGGCAGCGACTGGTAGGCGAGGGTTGCGACGTGCCGCCACAGCAGGGCGCGCGCCGGCACGAGCAGGGGGTGGACCGGTGGCCTTCGCAAGAAGTCGTCGACGTCCGACGCATCGGGCGAGAAGGCCAGTTGGGGCCGTACTCGCTCGAAGTAGGCGGCCAGCTGTGCGGTGGTAGCGGGTACGCCTGCCGGGTCGAGGCCGACGAGCCGGGCGCCGCGGCGGTGTTCGTCGATGTACCGGTCGGCCTGTGCGTCGGTGAGCGGGAAGCCGGAGCGCCGTTCGACCTGGAGGTAGGAGTCGGCTTCGGCGCAGTGGACCCAGAGCAGCAGTTCGGGGTCGTCGACGCCGTACGTCTCGCCGGTGCGCGGGTCGTTGGCCTTGAGGAGCCGGTGGATCCTGCGGACCCGGGCGCCCGCCTTCTCGGCGGCCTCGGTGGTGCCGTAGGTGATGGTCCCGACGAAGTCGGCCGTGCGCATCAGCCGGCCCCAGGCGTCCTTGCGGAAATCGGAGTTCTGCATGACGCCGCGCACCGCGCGCGGGTGCAGCGCCTGGAGGTACAGGGCGCGCACCCCCGCGACCCACATCATCGGGTCGCCGTGCATCTGCCAGGTGACCGATTCGGGCCCGAAGAGCCCGGGGTCGGCTTCCGTCATGTCGTCCTGCCTCCCGCTCGACCATCCGCCCCACGCCGTCGCGTCCTACCGCGCACCGCCCTCCGTACGGCTCACGGCCCGCGCCAGACGTTGGCGAACGCCGCGTTCTCGATGGACCTCCGTTGGCGTACGGCCTCCAGCTCCATCCCCGCGTCGTGGACGATGGCCACGACGGTCGTCACCGCCTCGTCGTCGAAGCCGGGCTCCTCGCCGGGGTCTTCGCCGTCGATGCCCACGACGGCGGCGAGTGCGGCCAGGACGGGTTCCCGCTCCGCCCAGCGGCCGGCCGCCCGGCGGCGCGCGGGTGTGTCGGCCGGTTCCACGCGCTGCGAGCCGAAGGACAGCCGGCCGCCGCGCTTCGGCGCCAGCTCACCGGCCTGCTCCAGGGCGCTCTGGTACGCGGCCGAGAGGTCCCGGCCTCGGCGCCACAGCCAGTCCTCGATCCGCTCGTAGGGCTCCTGGCGGACGAGCGCCGCCGCGGCCTCGCCCATGAGCTGGTCGTCCGGCGCCGGGGACGCTCCCGGCACGATGCGGTCGCCGTCGACGGCGACCGCCTCCGCCATGGACTCGCGAGGCAACATTGCGGTAGTTGAACGTCACCACCAAGGTGGCGATCCCGAAGACCAGACGCCATCCAACCTCTGACCAAGCGCTCATCAGCTCTCCCCGCAGACAACCGATGCCCAGTATGCAGAATCCGGACTGTCCCAGCTCTCCCGAACTCAGTCGCACCGCCCGGTCTCTCTTGACGAACCCCTGGGGGCACTCCCTCAGCGCCGAACTCGGGGCATCCCGAGGCCTATCCAGGAGATGATCTCCCGCTGGATCTCGTTGTTCCCCCCGCCGAACGTGAAGATCACGGCGGAGCGGTATCCGCGTTCCAGTTCGCCGTGCAGGACGGCGCCTGCCGAGCCCTCCTTGAGCGGGCCGGCCGAGCCGACGACCTCCATGAGCCAGGCGTAGGCGTCGCGGCGCGCCTCGGAGCCGTAGACCTTGACGGCGGAGGCGTCGTGCGGGGTGAGGGTGTTGTGCTGGACGGCGGACACCATCTGCCAGTTGAGCAGCTTCATGGCGTCGAGGCGGGTGTGGGTGCGGGCGAGGCGGGCGCGCACCCAGCCGAGGTCGATGACGCGGCGGCCGTCAGCGAGCCTGGTGTCGGCGGCCCAGCGGCGGACGTTGTGCAGGGCGCGGATGGCCATGGTGCCGTGGGCGGCCAGCGTGACGCGTTCGTGGTTGAGCTGGTTGGTGATGAGCCGCCAGCCCTTGTTCTCCTCGCCGACCCGGTGGGAGACGGGGACGCGGATGTTCTCGTAGTAGCTGGCGGTGGTGTCGTGGGAGGCGAGAGTGTTGATCAGCGTGCAGGAGTAGCCCGGGTCGGATGTCGGGACCAGGAGCATGGTGATGCCCTTGTGCGGCGGGGCGTCCGGGTCGGTGCGGGCGGCGAGCCAGACCCAGTCGGCGGTGTCGCCGTTGGTCGTCCAGATCTTCTGCCCGTTGACGACGTACGTGTCGCCGTCGCGAACCGCCCGGGTCTTCAGGGCGGCGAGGTCGGTGCCCGCGTCGGGTTCGCTGTAGCCGATCGCGAAGTCGATCTCCCCGGCGAGGACCTTGGGCAGGAAGTAGGCCTTCTGCTCATCGGTGCCGAACTGCATGATCGTCGGACCGACGGTGTTGAGGGCCATCAGCGGCAGCGGTACGCCGGCCTGCGCGGCCTCGTCGAAGAAGATGAACTGTTCCATCGGCGACAGGCCGCGCCCGCCGTACTCCGTGGGCCAGCCGACGCCGAGCCAGCCGTCGGCGCCCAGGCGTCGGATGGTCTCCCGGTAGAAGCGCTTCTGCGCCATGGGGTCGGCGTAACGGGCGTAGGCGTTGTCGGGGACCAGAGCGGCGAAGTACGTGCGCAGTTCGGCGCGCAACTGCTGCTGCTCAGGCGTGTATTCGAGGTGCACGGCCCCTCCAGGAGTCTCGCGGTCGCGTCGCCCGTGTGCGGCGGCGCACACAGTAGAACGCGTTGCAAGAATCCGGAAGGGGCACGCGGCCCCCGGACGGCCGGTGTCAGCGCTTGACGGCGCGCAGCACCACGAACTTGGGGTCGCCCGCCACCGTGGTGCAGTTGCCGAACGTCCGGCGCAGCTGGGTGTGGTAACCGAGATGCCGGTTGCCCACGACCCACAGCTCGCCGCCCTGGCGCAGCGCGGCCCGCGCGCCGTGGAACATGTTCCGGGCGGTCGCGTCCGTGGTGGCCTGGTGGGAGTGGAACGGCGGATTGTTGAGGATCAGGTCGACGCTCGCGGGCGCGGTGCCGGCCATTCCGTCGCCGACGACGAAACGGGCCTCGGCGTCGGCGCCGGCATTGGCGCGGAAGGTCGCCTCGGCCGAGGCGACCGCCTGATACGACTCATCGATGAAAGTGAGCGCGGCCTCGGGGTTCGCGAGCGCGGCGGCCAGTCCGAGGACCCCGTTCCCGCAGCCGAGGTCGACGACCCGCTCGGCGCCGCTACGCCCGGGCAGGTGCTTCAGGAAGAAGCGGGTGCCGATGTCGAGCCGCTCCGCGCAGAAGATCCCGGCGTGGTTGACGACGGTCCGCCCGGCGACGGCCCCGACGTCGGCGGGCAGCTCGTACCGGTGGGGCCAGGGGCTGGGGGTGCGGGCCGGGGCCGGTTCCGGTGTGCAGTGGATGAGCCGGGCCTTCTTGACCGCGAGCGAGGTGCGGGTGGGGCCGATGATCCGCTCGAACAGCTTGAGGGTGGAGGTGTGGATCTCCTTCACCATCCCGGTGCCGACGACCACGGTGCCGGAGTGGACGGCGGGCGCGAGCCGGTGCAGCTGGTCCTCCAGGAGCGCGAGGCTCTTGGGCACCCGTACGAGCAGGACGTCGATCCGGTCCGGCGGGGCGTCGCGCGCCGACAGCAGGCGTACGGCGTCCGCGCCGGCCCCGTTGCGTTCCAGGTTCGCCGCGGTCGCCCGCTGCGCGAGGTAGGAGTCGGTGATCTGTACGGGACGGTGGCCGGCCAGGACCGTGCTCAGTGCGCCCCAGCGGTCGCCGACCACGACGACGCTGCCGGACAGGTCGACCGGTTCGGCTCCGTCGATCCCGTCCAGGTGCCGCAGCAGGTATTCGTCGGCCGCGTCCCAGGCACGGAAGGGGTCGCGGGGGTCCTCGGGGAATCGGGCGAGGTCGTAACCGGCCCCTGACGTCGTCAAACGGTTCATTGTGCGTTCAGGCTAACCGAGCAGCGGGATACACCCGCACACTTCCGGCCGCCGCGGCGGTGAGGAGCGACCGCACTCCCCCGCCGCGACACGGAACAACGGCTACGGCAGCCGCTTGTCGAGGGCCGCCCGGCCCTCACTCGCCAGCCTGCGCCGCGCCCACTCGAGAGTGTGCGGCGTCAGGTCCCGCCCGGAGGCGAGCACCAGGTCCTCGGGCGACGGATCGTCGGTCGCTCCGGTGTGCAAGAGGCTGTCGGGGGTCACTCCCCGCCTTACGGATACGGATTCGGGCTCGTCGCTCATGCCGCCTCCTCGTCCTTGCGGCAATTCTCGCCCCGCACCGACGGGAGCGCATCCGATGCCCTGCCGCAACGTCCGGCCACCCCGGAACCGACCCCTCACTTGACCTGCACATGATAGGTACGCAGCGTTCACACCTGGGCAACGTTGCGTGTGGAAGGCTCCCGCTGACCACGTACCCCACGACCACCGCGGAGCCGCCCCCACCCTGCGTCGGCGCCGCGGTGCACGTAGTTTCCGGAGAGGACACCCCACATGTCCCGTCGTCACCTTCCCTACCGGCGCCCTCTGCTGGCCACGCTCGCCGCCTTCGCTGCGCTCACCGGCACTGCAGCGGCCGCACCGGCCGACACCCCGCGGGCCCCGGCGGCCGCCGCCACCTCGCTCGGCGCGCTGGACGACACGTACTACCAGGGCGCGCTCGGCAAGACCGGCACCGCGCTCAAGGGCGCCCTGCACACAATCATCAGCGACCAGTCCAAGCTCACCTACAGCCAGGTCTGGGACGCGCTCAAGGCCACGGACCAGGACCCGTCGAACTCCTCGAACGTGATCCTTCTCTACTCCGGCCGCTCCGAGCCCAAGAGCGACAACGGCGGCGGCGTCGGCCAGTGGAACCGTGAGCACGTCTGGGCCAAGTCCCACGGCGACTTCGGCACGGCCACCGGCCCGGGCACCGATATCCACCATCTGCGCCCGGCGGACGTGTCGGTCAACTCCATCCGCGGCAACAAGGACTTCGACAGCGGCGGCAGCCAGGTGAGCGGGGCTCCCGGCAACTACACGGACAGCGACTCCTTCGAACCGCGCGACGCCGTCAAGGGCGACGTCGCTCGCATGATCCTCTACATGGCGGTGCGGTACGAGGGCGACGACTCCTTCGCCGATCTCGAACCCAACGACCAGGTGTCGAACGGCTCCGCACCGCACATCGGCCGGCTCTCCGTACTGAAGGCGTGGAGCCAGGAGGACCCGCCGGACACCTTCGAGAAGCGGCGCAACGACGTCATATTCAACCAGTACCAGCACAACCGGAACCCGTTCATAGACCACCCCGAGTGGGTGGGCGCCATCTGGTAGCCCCCTCGGATCTCCGTCCGGCCGGTGCTGACGGGCGTGGCCGTCGCCGCGGCGGCCGCCCCGCTCACCCGGGTGGCGACGTCGCCGGCCTGATGGTGACGGGGCCGGGCGGCCGCCGCTTCGGCGGCCACGCCACCGGAAGTCCGGGCCGGCGGTACTGGTCCGGTACATGGCGGTGACCCTGCTCGTGGTGCCGGTCGCCGCGCCCATGCAGTGCGGCTCAGCCGCCCGGTTCCCTGATGCACCAGGCGACCGCCTCCTCACGGGTGGCGAAGCACCACGGAGCCACGACTTCGTCGCCCGGTTCCCGGAGCCGGCCGGCCGGGTCGACCACCGCGGTGCGCCGGCCGCCGGCCGTGAGCCCGGCGAATCCGCTGCGCAGCATCGCACGGGCCACGGTGCCGACGTCCGTCACCCGGAGCAGGTCCAGGACCACGGCGACGGCCTCCCGCGAGTCCGCCTCGTCCAGGGCGTACAGCACCCGCTCCGCCGCGGTGAAGTCCAGAGCGCCCTGGGCCGCGACGACCGCCACCCGCTCGCGCCGGGCGCGCTCCCGCTCCGCCTTCGGCGCGGAGGGCAGGTCGTCGGCGGTGGTGACCAGGGTGACGGTGGACCCCGCCGGGGCCGGATTGTGCATGAGGTGCAGGCCGAGCCGTTCCGACAGCGCTCCGATCGCCCGGTGGCCGCGTACGGAGGTCCCGGTCGGGTCGAGGAGTGGGCTGTACGACGCCAGGCCGAACCGGGCGGGTCCCGCCGCGATCAGGCCGCCGGACACCCCGCTCTTGGCCGGCAGCCCCACTCGGAGCAGCCAGTCCCCCGAGGCGTCGTACATCCCGCAGGTCGCCATCACGGCCAGCACCCGGACGGCAACGGGTTCCGTGACCACCGTGTCCCCGGTGAGCGGGTTGACGCCGCCGTTCGCCAGGGTCGCCGCCATCGCGGCGAGGTCCATTGCCGTGACCCGTACCGAGCACTGGCGGAAGTACGTCTCCACCGCCGCCACCGGGTCCACGGGCAGCGGTCCTGTGCTGCGGATCAGATAGGCCAGGGCGCGATTGCGGTCCCCCGCGACCACCTCGGAGAAGTACACCTGCTCGTCGACGTCCAGCATCCGCCCTGCGAACCGGCTCAGACAGTCGAGGATGCGCCCGAATCGCGGAGCGCCGGGAGTGTCGGGGATCAGGGCGGTCGTGAGGATGGCGCCCGCGTTGACCATGGGGTTGTCCGGCCGTCCGGTGCCCAGTTCCAGGCTGATGGCGTTGAACGCCTCGCCGCTGGGCTCGGCGTTCACCCAGCGGGACACCTCGTCGATTCCCAGGACGGACAGGGCCAGGGCGTAGACGAACGGTTTCGACACGGACTGGATGGTGAACGGGACACCGGCGTCCCCCGCGCCGTACCGGTGACCGTCCATGCTGATCAGGGCCAGCCCGAAGGCTTCGGGGTCGACGAGGGCCAACTGCGGTATGTAGTCGGCGAGTTCACCGTCGTCGATCCCGGCGAACCGGGAGTGGAGGTCACGCAGTGCGTCCGTGACCGCGTCAGTGGCGGCGTTCACCGTGGTCCCGACCGTCAGCCGCGCTCGGCCTGGACGATGCGCGGGAACGTCTTGACACCCGCGGCCTTGCGGCTGTTGGCATGCTGACTGACCATACGGCCGGGCGGGGCGTCGGCGAAGCCGAGCACCACGGAGTCCAGGGCCTTGCCGGAGGAGTCGACGAAATCCACCCGGACCGCGTAGAAGGCCGCCTTGTCGGTGGGGTTGGTCACCCGGACGAGGGCGCTGCGGAACTGTTCGGAGGGCTCCACCGCGAGGCCGCTGACGGAGACGTCCCCGATCGCGTTGCCCTTCCCTTTCACGCCCTTGAGCGTCGCGACGGCCTTCTGCCGGTTGCGCTCCGCCTCGGCGGAGACCGAGGCCGCGAAGTCCTCGTGGGAGCGTTGGCTCTGGGAGGCTTTCGGGGACACGGCCGGTTCCTCGGACACCGTACGGGTGCTTCTGGCCGTGCCCGGCGAGGAGGTGTCGGAACTACCGCAGGCGGCGGTACCGGCGACGATCACCGCGGCCAGTACGGCGGGGGGCAGGCTGCGGGCTGCACGGCGGCCGAGGGCGCGCCGCAAGGGGCTGGGCTGGTTCACGGACTCTCCGTCTGCTCGGAATTACGAAAGGAGTACGAAGGGAGTACGAAGGAAAGGGGCACGAAGGAACAGGCGAGGCGTTCGGCGGGAGGGCGCCGACGCCGGGCGCCCTCCCGAGGGGTCATGCCTCGTCCTCTCCGAAGATGTCGCGGAGCCGGGCCTCGCTACCGGTGTCCAGATTGCTGTGGAGCAGCTCGGCGCCGCCGCCCGGGAACGCCGCGCTGATGCGGTCGGGCACCTCGTTCATGGTGAGGAGGAACAGCGCCGAAGTTCCCGGCGTGACCTTCTCCTTGACCTCGGCGATGAACTCGTCGTCGATGCCGACATCGGCCAGCTTTCCGCCGAGCGCCCCGGCCGCCGCACCGATGGCGGCGCCCAGCAGCGGCATCAGAAAGATCAGACCGAAGAGCATTCCCCAGAACGTGCCGCTCAGCGCACCCGCGCCGACCAGGTTGAGCAGCTGCTTCGTCCGCGGCTTCGACCGGTCCGCGGGCCAGCTCACCACCGCGGCGTCCAGGATCTTGATCAGCCCCTCCTTCTGAAGGGAGATCAGTGTCGCCTCCACCGTCTCCGCGCCTTCGGCGGACTGGAACTTCCACACAGTGGGCGTGGACATCGCGCGTACCTCCTGGACCGGGATCACCAATTCGCCCATATTATGATCAAACGGTATGAATTGACTCGTCGAATCACCCGCTTCGCACGGCAGCACGCCAAATCCCCGGGAGGGAACAGATGGACACGGACGCACTGACCGCCGGTCTCCTGCAGGAGCTCCGGGCGACCAAGCCCTATCCCGCCCTGTCCCTGACCATGCCGACGCACCGCCGCGCACCGGACAACGCCCAGGACGCCGTCCGGCTGCGCAATCTGGTAGCCGCCGCGGGCAGCCGGCTCGATGCCGACCCCAAGGTCGACCGCGAGGTCCGGACCGCCATCAAGCAGCAACTCGACCGGGCGGTAGCCGAGGTCGATCCGCGCCGGGCCCTGGACGCGCTGGTCATCCTCGCGACGGCGGACGAGTACCAGATCTGGCAACTCCCCCGCACAGCACCCGAACGAGTGGTGCTCAGCGACACCTACCTGACCCGCAACCTGGTCGCGGCGAAGGCCCAGGCCCAGCCGTTCTGGGCACTCACCGTCTCCGCCGACCACGCGTCGCTGTTCAGCGGCACGGCCGAGACCGCGCACGAGGAGCACATCGGCGGCTTCCCGCTGACGGCTCCGCGCGAGGCACCCAACCCACAGCGCGAGGAGCGGATCGGCGACACCCCGAGCACCTTCAGCGACGAGGAGACCCGCCAGTTCCTGCGCACGGTGGACGAGAAGCTGCGCGGGGTCCTGGCCACGGACCCGCGCCCGCTGTACCTGGTCGGCCTCGCCCCCGCACTCGCACTGCTGGACGACGTCGGTGAGAGCACCTTGGCCGCGGCCGGGCGGGTCACCAAGGGCGCGCCCGCCGACACGACGCCCAGCGATCTGCTCACCGAGTTGCAGCCCGCGCTGGAGGCCAGGCAGAAGCGTTTCACCGCGGAGATCGACGGCAAGCTGGACGAGGCACGCGGCCGTCGGGCCTTCGCCGGTGGTCTCGACGAGGTGTGGGCCGCCGTGCGGGAGGCGCGTGCCGGGCTGGTGGCGGTGGAGGAGCACTACCAGCAGACGGTCCGGGTCGCCCAGGAGCACCTGGAGCCGGTGACCGGGGACGCCGTGGACCTCGCGGACGAGAAGGTCCGCGAGGACATCGTCGACGAGCTGGTCGAGGCGGCGCTGGACAGCGGGGCCGACGTGGTGTTCGTCGCGGACGACTCGCTGAAGGAGCACGGGCGGATCGCGGCGACGCTGCGCTACTGAGCCCATCGCGGCGACCCGGCACCGTTTGCCACAGGGTGGGCGCGGCAGGGGCCCGGACGGATGCATCGGAGGCATCCGTCCGGGCCCCTGCCGCGCGTGGCCTCGGCGCCTGCGGTCAGCGCGGCTCCGGTCCGTACCAGACCGTCGTGGCGTTGCAGAACTCGCGGATGCCGTGTCCGGCGAGCTCACGGCCGTAGCCGGAGCGCTTCACCCCGCCGAACGGCAGCGCGGGGTGCGACGCCGTCATCCCGTTGAAGAAGACCCCGCCCGCCTCCAGATCGCGCACGCAGCGCCGGCTCTGCTCGGCGTCGCGGGTCCATACGTTGGAACTGAGCCCGAAGGGGGTGTCGTTGGCGAGCTCCACCGCCTCGTCGAGGCTGTTCACCCGGTACAGGGTGGCGACGGGACCGAAGGTCTCCTCGTGGTGGATCCGCATGGTGGGCGTGATGCCGGTGAGCACGGTCGGGGCGTAGAACCAGCCATGCTCCAGACCGCCGCTCAGGCCCTCGGGCCGGCCGCCGCCGCACAGGACGCCCGCGCCCTGCCGTACGGCGTCGTCGACGAGTTCCTCCAGGTCGGTGCGGCCCTGCTCACTGGCGAGCGGGCCGACGTCGGTGGACTCCTCCAGCGGGTCACCGACGGTCAGGTCGCGCATGCCCACGGTGAAGCGTTCGGCGAACTCCTCGTACACCTCGGTGTGCACGATGAACCGCTTGGCGGCGATGCAGGACTGCCCGTTGTTCTGGACCCGGGCGGTGACGGCGGTGCGGGCGGCCCTGGCGACGTCGGCCGAGGGCAGGACGAGAAACGGGTCGCTGCCGCCCAGCTCCAGAACGGTCCGCTTCACCTCGTCGCCCGCTACGGCGGCGACCGCGCGGCCGGCCGGTTCGCTGCCGGTCAGCGTGGCCGCGGCCACCCGGCGGTCGCGCAGGATCGCCTCGACCGCTCCGGAGCCCACCAGCAGGGTCTGGAAGCAGCCGGCCGGGAATCCGGCCCTGCGGAACAGATCCCCCAGGTAGAGCGCGGTCTGCGGCACGTTCGACGCGTGCTTCAGCAGCCCCGTGTTGCCCGCCATGAGAGCGGGCGCCGCGAACCGTACGACCTGCCAGAGCGGGAAGTTCCACGGCATCACGGCGAGCACGGTGCCCAGCGGGCGGTAGTGGACGTAGGCGCGGGAGGCACCGGAGTCCTCGACGTCGGCGGGCGAGGGGTGCTCGTCGGCGAGGAGTCCCTCGGCGTGGGCCGCGTACCAGCGCATGGCCTTCGCGCACTTCGCGGCCTCCGCGCGGGCCGCCTTGACCGGTTTACCCATCTCCAGGGTCATGGTGCGGGCGATGTCCTGCCGGTCCTCGTCGAGGAGGTCCGCGGCCCGGTTCATCAGACGGGACCGTTCGCCGAACCGGGTGGTGCGGTACTCCCGGAAGGTGCTGTCAGCCGCGGCGAGCCGCCGCTCGATCTCGTCCGCTCCCAGGGCGTCGAACGTCCTGAGCGTCTCGCCGTTCGCGGGGTTCACCGTCGCGATGGGCATGACTGTGGCCTCCTTGCCTAGGTACTTCGACGCCTCGGTACTTCGACCGTGCCGCGCCGAGCACGGTGGTGCAACGCGGGCCCCCACACACACACTCCCTCCCGTCGCGGTCCAGGAATGCGATGCGCATGCCTGGACCGCGACGGGAGGGAGGACTACGGGGACAGAGAGGCGTCGGGTACGGGGTACGGGGCGGCAGCCGAAGGGCCGCACGGCTCCGCTCCGTGCCGCGCGCCTCAGACGAGGGCGGGGGTGTGGGTGTGGTCGTCGGTCCGGGCGGGCGTGGCCGCGGGGAAGTCCGTGACCACGGCCGGCGGACGGCGGAACTCGCGCACTCCGGGCAGCGGCGGAAGCGGCACCCGTTCGATGTGCTGCGGCTCCTGTGCGTACCGGGTGAACCAGACGACCTTGCCCTCGGTGGTCCGACAGGTGCCCCAGCTGTCGCTGAGGGCCATCACCCGGCTGAGGCCGCCGCCCTCGTGGAGCAGCCGCGGCATCTCGGCGCCGTTGTCGGCGACGGAGACCGTGAGGTGCCGGCCGGACCAGCGGATTTCGAGGACACAGGTGTTGTCGTCACCGACGTGCCGCTGGACGTTGGTCAGCAGCTCCTCCACAGCACGGCACACGGGCCGGATGTGAAGTTCGAGACTCCAGTGGCGCAGATGCGCGGCGACGATCCGCCGCAGCTGGGAAACGCGCTCTGTCGAAACCTGGAGTTCGACCAGATAGTGCCGGTCGAGTGGAACGGTCATCGTCGAGGCTCCTCACATCGAGGCCCACATGCTTCGCCCCGTTGAACCAACGACCCCCGAATGCAAAGAGTGAGCAGATGTCACTTCTGGGTCACTCCATAGGGTGACCCGGCAGAGCCGGTTGCGCAACACATCCGACCACACACCCACGTTGACCTGCGTATTCACCCCTGGAAGGGGTGCCACCCGACCCCGGTCGGCGCCTCACCCCTCAGGGCAGGTGCGGCAGCAGTCGGTCCGGGTGAGCGGGAGGGTGTGCGGCCCGGCACCGGTGGCGCGCCGGACGGCATCGGCGATCGCCGCCGCCGCACCGACGATGCCGATCTCGCCTGCCGCCACTCCCGCCGGGTGGTGGGAACCACGCACTTGGGCGCATCGCCCACGGTCGCTTTCTCTTCTTCCGACCGGACTCGCGTTTCGATCGGATTCACGTTCCTTGCCGGGCGGCCTACTCGCTCGACAGCCGCAGCCGCACTTCCTCCTCCTGGTCCCCGGAGACGGTGCCAACGACCTGGACCGCGAAGGCGCCCGTCAGGCTCCGCCTGAGCCGTTCGACCGCCCAGTAGCCGCCCTGTACATCGACCGTTACGGGCGCGCCGAGCCGCACGGGCCCCGACAACACCCGCTCCTCGGTCACATCGACGGTCGCGACCCAGGCGGTGGGCTGCCTGCCCGCGACGTCCTGCGGCACATCGACCGAGGCCCGGTCGGTGGCGAATGCGGCTCGCAGCACGTCGAAAACCGTGCCCGCGTCGCCCTTCGCGCACCCGCTGAGGACCACCGACACCTCCCCGCCCTGCCGGTTCTCCTCCGTATGCGCTTCCTGTGTGCTGTTCACCGCGGTTCCTTCCGAAGGGGTCATCTCCAGGCTCTCCCCGCGACCGGGTGTCTGCGACATGAGCGGCCCCGCCGGCGCGCGGATGCGGGCCGCGACCGGGCTCGCGCCGATCAAACTCTTTCTACTCAGATATCCACTTAAATATGAATTCGACCTTTATTTCGACTGACGGCCGTGTCCCGGGGTATCCGGCATGCATGGACGTATCGCATGGAGCCCTGAATTCCCTGGCCCTCACCCTCGCGGACGGACGGGGCGCGGCCGGGGTGGTGATGGCCGTTGTCGGAGTGATCCTGGTGGCCCTGCTGATCGGTGCCGTGTGGCTCGGAAAACGACGGCGCGCCCAGGATCCGCCGCCGCCCCGGCCCGAGGAGCAGCCGGTGGTGCCGGACCACCGCGCCCACGTCGAGGAGCGCGACGTCCACGCCGACGACAGTTTCCCGCCCGACGGCCGCGGGCTCTCCCCGTACGAGCTCGGTGAGCACGGGCACGACATCGTCCGCCCCGAGACTGACGAGAAGCGCGACTGACCGGTGCGGCGCAGGCCCCGACCGCCTGGGTTCCGGGCTGTCCGCGGGCGGGTACGCGGCGGCCTGCGTCGCCGCGTGTTGCGGGAGCGGGCGCCCGCGGTGAGGCTGGTGAAGGCCCGCAAGCCAACCGGCGCATCTGCCGCACACCCCATGAAGGCAGTAGGACCATGACCGCAAGCACCTCTGGTACGGCATCCGCGCCCGCGCCTCTGACCGGGCCCGCGGCCCCCTGCTGGGTCAATCTCATGACCCGGGACCTGGAGTCGGCGCAGAAGTTCTACGGCCCGGTGATGGGCTGGGACTTCCGGCCCGGCAGGCTCGGCCAGGAGTTCTCGGTCGCCCGCCGCGGCGACGTACCGGTCGCCGGTCTCGGTGCGGTGGCGACCACGTTCCGCGTCGCGGTGGCGTGGACGCCCTATTTCGCCGTCCAGAACGCGGATGTGGCCGCCTCCCGGATCCGTGAGCGCAGCGGCACGGTGGCGGTGGGGCCGCTGACCCTGGGCAAGGGGCGCGGCGCGCTGGCCGCCGACCGCGAGGGGGCCGGGTTCGGCATCTGGGAGCGGACCGAGCCCGCGACCTCGCCGCCCGCGCCGGACGGCCATTCGCACGCCTGGCTGCGGCTGCACACCAGGAACGCCTTCGACGCCGCGATCTTCTACGGCGAGGTGCTGGACTGGGCGAGCGGGCGACCCGGTTGCTGCGAGGTGTCGTACGCGAAGGACGAGGTGATCGTCACCTGCGGCGGCCGTCAGCTGGCGCGGATCAGCTCGGGCGCGGTCGAGGCGGCCCCCGATCCGCTGGTCCGGCCGCACTGGCAGGTCAACTTCCCCGTCCCCGACGTGGCCGCCGCCGTCGCATCGGCGCAGAAGCAGGGCGGTTCGCTCGTCATGGATCTGTCGCGGCCCGACGCACGGGAGGCGACTCTGCTCGATCCGGACGGCGGACTCTTCACCGTCACGGACGTCAACAACCCCACCACGACCGTCCCGGCCTGACCGCGAGGCCGTCCTCCGTCAACTGCCCGGACGCGATCCGGGCAGTTGCGCGTCACCGGCCGCCTCGACCGTCCGGGGGACGACGCCTAGAATCATGAGTACGGCATCGCGCGTCGGTCACCGGCCGGGTGAGGCGTGGAGGTGCCCGTGAGATGCCCGTTGGAGGCATTCCACAGTGTCAGTCGAGTTGAATCACACCATCATCCACTCCCGGGACAACCGGGACTCAGCGGAGTTCCTGGCCGACATCCTTGGGTTGGAGGTCGGCGCGGAGTGGGGCCCGTTCGTCCCCGTCACCACGGCCAACGGTGTCACCCTGGACTTCGCGACCGCTCCCGCCGGAACCATCGCGCTGCAGCACTACGCCTTCCTTGTGTCGGAGGCGGAATTCGACAAGGCGTACGCCCGTATCCAGGAGCTCGGCGCCACGTACTACGCCGATCCGCACCAAGAGCGCCCGGGCGAGATCAACCACAACGACGGCGGCCGGGGCGTGTACTTCATGGACCCCGCGGGTCATGCGATGGAGATCATCACGCGTCCGTACGGGGGCTGGAAGTCCTGACGGCACGCGCCGTTCCAAGGGCCCGGCCGGATCCGCCGCACCGCGGGTCCGGCCGGGCCCTTTCCCTTCCTCAGATGACCGGAAGCAGCATTTCGGGCCGGTCCCACATCACGGCGGGCGGAGCGGCACGCTCCGTGCCGGTCCGTTCGGCCCCCACGCTCAGGTAGAAGCCCTCGGCCGGCGGGTGCGAGACGATGCGCACGTCCGTCAGTCCGGCATCCCGCGCTTCGTCCCGCAGGTGCGCGATGAGCAGGCGCCCGATACCGGCGCCCTGCGCGTCGTCGGCGACGAACATGAGATCGAGCTCGGGCGGATCCAGAACCAGGGAGTAGAAGCCGAGCAGGCGCCCGGCGTCCTCCTCGACGGCCGCGAAGACCCTGTGCGTCTCGATGTAGTCGGGGCCCACCCGGTATCCGGCGACCATCGGGGCGTACGGACCCTCGTAGGCCCGCGAGGTCCGGACCAGACGGGTCAGCCGCTTCGCGTCACGAGCGGCGGCCCGCCTGATCCGTACGCCTTCGCCCGGCGCCCGGCGCCCCGGCTGCGTAACGCTTGATCTCATGCATCGAGTATTACGCATCCGGGTGCGGGGCCCAGGTCCTCCGGCGGCCGCCTCAGGAGGGGTCGCGCGCCGCGCGCCACTCCCCGGCCAGTGCGTCGACGTCGAACGGCTTGAGGTTCAGGAGCGGTCCCGGTGGCGGCCGTCTGATGGCCTCGGCGATCTTCTCGTTCACCTCGGTCAGTATCCGCCGCACCTCGGCCTCCGTCCGGACCCCGGGCAGGGCCGCGAGGGTGTCCTCCGCCTCCTTGCGCAGGGCCAGCGTCGGCGGAAGCACCGAAACCCCTTCGCGCTGCAGCTTCGCCTTGATCCACCACGTGTCGCCGTAGGGGCGGTCGAGGCCGTCGAGCGGTTTGCCGAACCCCGGCAGCTGCGAGAAGTCACCACGCTGTTCGCATTCGCGGATCTGTTTGTCGACCCAGGACTCGAAGCTGATGCCCGCGGGTTTGCGTTCGGTCACCGTGACGCCCCTCTCGGAGAACTCATGATTCGGCTCCTTCACGATACCGAGGCGCAGCGGACGGATCGTTGCAGGAGGCGCCGGGCAGCCGGCAGGCGTACCTCTTCCTTCCGTCTGGCACCGGAGGGATGCGGCCTGCACGTCGCCGGAGTCCGGGCGCCGGCGGACCGTTCGCTGAACCAGCGGCGGGTGGAGGGCACTCTGCCGATCGCGCATCTCGCGCCCGACCGCGGGCGGGCGCGGGCGGGACCGGCGGCGACCGCCTTCGGCAACGTGGGGCCCGGACGCGCCCGGGTCAGTGCGCGTGCCCGGCGGGCGCCGGGGACTGCGCCCGGCCTTCTTCCGGCTGCGCCGGCGTCCCGGCCTCGACCGTGAACGCGGCGGTGTGCGCCTTTCCGCCGTGCCGGAAGTCCAGGAACAGCCGGTAGGTGCCGCCGCTGGGCGCCGTCGCCGCGAAGGAGACGGCCGGTCCCGGGCCACCCGCGGCGGGATGCACGTGCAGGTATGCGAGGTCGCCCGAGCGCAGGGCGACGAGATGCCCGTACGCGCCGAGATAGGGCTGAAGGCCGGTGACCGGCTTGCCATTCCTGCTGACGGTGAGTTCGAGATGGAGGCGGAGGGAGAAGAGCGCGCGGCGGAGGACAGGCGGGACCGGGGGCGGAAGCAGGGGGCGAGGCTAGAGGGAGATGGCCAGCTCGGCGCGCAGACGCCGCAGGACGATTACGGGGATGCGCAGCCCGTCGCGCACATAGCCGTCGAGTCCGCCCCACCGCTCGTCCATGGCGTCGAGCGCCGTGTCGAGATAACGGGGGCGGACCTCGATGATCGCGGAAGCGATCTCCGGGTCACCGCCGGCGTCGAGGAAGCTCTGCACGTACGGCCGGAAGGCAACCCGCACCACCGGGTTCACCGCGAGGTACTCGGCCCTCACCACGTCCCGCGAGGCACCCAGCAGGAGCAGCAGCAGGGCCGCCGCCCAGCCCGTGCGGTCCTTGCCCGCGGTGCAGTGGAAGAGCACGGGACACGCGGTGCTGTCGGCGACCGTGTCGACGAAGGCCCGGTACGCGGCCCCGGCGCGCGGCGAGAGCACCATCTGCCGGTACGTCTCCGCGAACATCTCCTCGGCCTTTCCGCCCCCGAGCAGCCGCTCCGCCTCGACCGGGTCGGCGAGCAGGGCCCGGAGCCGGGCGGGCGCCACGCCCGGGTTGTCCCCGAGTACGTCGGCGACGAACAGCCGGGCTCCCGGCGGCAGGCGGTCGGGGGCCGACGCTCGCTCGTCCGCGGTCCGCAGATCGACGACCGTGCGGATACCGAGCGCCGCCAACTCGGCGTCGTCCGCCGGATCGAGTCCGCTGAGCTGACCGGAGCGCAGCACCAGACCCGGCCGCACCTCACGGCCGTGTGCCAGAGCGATGCCGCCCAGGTCACGCAGATTGAGAACGGAGACTGCCGGGGCCACCCTGACGGTTTGCACCATGAATTTCCTCTTTTCCCGACACGTATCCGAATTCGTTTCGGCCTGGCCGGATCAAAAGTCGCATGGGGTCGGGAAATCGACAAAGAGAAAAAGCGAGGACCATCAATCGGGCTCGGCGGTACACACGACAGAAAGGGGCGGGAGCGGGAAATGGGCGGGAGCGAAGTCTCGGCGGGATCGGCACGGACACCCCGTCCAGCGCCCCGTCCCAACGATTGCGCGCCCCAGGGACCGGCCACCGACGCGCCCCAGGACCGGCCGTTAGTACGACGGCGCGTGCGCCCGTGGGCGACCGCCGGGGAGCGCCTGCGGCGGCCCCGTCGGGTCCGCCACGCTCATTCCGCCAGAATTCTGTTCTTCTGCGCCGCGAACTCGGCGTCCGTGAGAATGCCCTGCTTCTTCAGGGCGGCCAGCCGCTCCAGCTGACTGATCGGGTCGTCCGGGGGCGGTTCGGCGGCCTGCTGCGTCTGCGGCTCGGCAGCCTGTTGCTCCGCCTGCGGCTCAGCCGCCTGCTCCGCGTCCTGTTCGGCGAACTTCGCCTGCTGGCGTCGCTGGACCCTGCCGCCGACCGCCGAAGCGGTGCCCGCGACAACGGCCGTCCGCGCCATCGCGCCGAGCAGGCCGGGCCCGCGGCGGTTCATTCCGGATCCTAGAATCGGCATGTCGTGCGCCTTCCGGTGCGGGTGGGGATGAGGTGTCAGCGGGTGGAACCGGCTGCGGACACGGCCGCCTCCGCGACGTCGGCGGGGATCCGCTCATGTGCGACGAGTTGCCCGCCCGATGCGCGAACGGCCTCGGTGAGCGGCACCGCCCAGAGGTCCTCCCACACGATCAGCGCCGCGGAACTGCCCGGTGGCACGCGCTCGCCCAGCTTCCGGATGTCGTCGCTGTTCAGCATCCCGGTGATCTCGCCCTCGACCGGCTCGAACGAGACGAGTTCTTGGGGATCGAGGTCCTCCAGCTCGACCATCTCGATCGCGCCGTCGTCGGCGCGGTACACAAAGGTCAGGTCGATGATGCGCACCGCCTTCGACGCGACCGCCTCGGCCAGCGCCGGGGCGATCGCACCGGTGAACCGACCACCGGGGAAGGCGATGACGAGGTACTCCACAGGTCCCACAGCCACGGTGTGTCCTCTCCGGAAGGATGGATTGCCAGCAGCATAACTTCGGTCATTCAGTGCCGCATTGCGACAAATCCCCCACGACTGCTCCGACAGAGACGCGGAAATGTCACGCTCCGGAGTGTTACTCGACAGTACGTAAAGGATCAAGTGCGTTCGGGGAGGGCAAGGTCACAGCCAGCGCCTCTGCTGCTCATCTGAGACCTGCCCTAGCATCTGGGCATGACGGTCCTGCCTGCTGACGGGCTTTCGTTGGCCGCCGAATTCCCTGACCCCGCCCATGAGCAGTGGCAGAGCCTCGTCGAGGGTGTGCTGCGCAAGTCGGGCAAGGACGTTTCGGGTTCGGCCGCCGAGGAAGCGCTGTCCACCACGGTGGAGGACGGGCTCATCACCCGCCCCCTCTACACCTCGCGCGACGACGCGCCCGATGCCGGTCTCCCGGGCTTCGCCCCCTTCACTCGCGGCAGCAGGCCCGAGGGAAGTACGGCGGGCGGCTGGGGGGTACGGCAGCGGCACGGTACGCCGGATCCCGCCCGGCTCAACGAGGCCGTGCTCGCGGATCTGGAGAACGGTGTCACCTCGTTGTGGCTGACCGTGGGGGAGGCCGGCGGTGGCGTGCCCGTCTCCGGTCTCTCACGGGCGCTGCGCGGCGTCCATCTCGACCTGGCTCCGGTCGTGCTCGACGCGGGGACCGAACTCGACGCCGCGGCGACGGAGTTGCTCCGCCTCTACGCGGAGCGGGGCGTATCACCGCAGTCGGCGCGCGGCAGTCTCGGCGCGGACCCGCTGGGGCAGGCCGCCCGCAGCGGCGCCGCGCCCGACCTGACGGCCGCGGTCCGCTGGGCGCAGCGCTGCGCCCGCGAGTATCCCGGGCTGCGGGCGCTGGCCGTGGACGCGATGCCGTACCACGAGGCGGGCGGCTCGGCCGCTCAGGAGCTGGGCAGTTCGCTGGCCACGGGGGTCGCCTACCTGCGGGCGATGACCGCGGCGGGGCTCGGTGTCGAGGAGGCCTGCGCGCAGCTGGAGTTCCGGTACGCGGCCACCGCCGACCAGTTCCTGACGATTGCCAAGATGCGGGCCGCGCGCCGGTTGTGGGCGCGGGTCGCCGAGGTCTGTGGCGCCCCGGAGGCCGGGGGGCAGCGTCAGCACGCCGTGACGTCGCCGGTGATGATGACCCGGCGCGATCCGTGGGTGAACATGCTCCGCACCACGCTGGCCTGTCTGGGCGCGGGCGTCGGCGGGGCCGACGCGGTGACCGTGCTGCCGTTCGATCACGCGCTGGGCCTGCCGGACGCGTTCGCGCGGCGCATCGCCCGTAACACGTCGACGATCCTGGTGGAGGAGTCGCATCTGGCCCGGGTCATCGACCCGGCCGGCGGCTCCTGGTACGTGGAGCGGCTCACCGACCAGCTCGCGGACGCCGCTTGGGGGTTCTTCCAGGAGATCGAGCGGGCGGGAGGTCAGGCGGCCGCGCTGGAGTCCGGCATGGTGGCGGAGCGGCTGGCGGCCACCTGGGCGGCGCGCAAGAAGAACCTGGCGCGGCGCAAGGAGCCGATCACCGGCGTGAGCGAGTTCCCGCAGCTCGCCGAGCGTGCGGTGGAGCGGGAGGCCGTGCCGTCGGCCGTCGCGCCGGGCGGTCTGCCGGTGGTCCGTCGCGACGAGGCGTTCGAGGCGCTGCGTGCCCGCTCGGACGCCCATCTGGCGGCGACCGGCCGCCGGCCGCGGGTGTTCCTCGCCGCGCTCGGGCCCGCCGCGGCGCACACCGCGCGGGCCTCGTTCGCCGCGAACCTCTTCCAGGCGGGCGGCATCGAGCCGGTCCACGAGCCGGTGGAGGTGGACGCCTCGTCGGCCGGCGCCGCGTTCACGGCCGCCGGGACGGACCTCGCGTGTCTGTGCTCCAGTGACGCGCTCTACGCCGAGCAGGCCGGCGAGGTCGCCGGGGCGCTCGTGTCGGCGGGTGCGCAGCGGGTGTACCTGGCGGGGCGGCCGGGCGATTACGCCGGTGTCGACGAGTACGTCTTCGCCGGCTGCGATGTGGTGGCCGTGCTTTCCTCCGTTCTCGACCGTATGGGTGTGGCGTAATGCGGATCCCCGACTTCTCCGACATCGAGCTCGGGCCGGGCGGCGGCGCCGAGGCGACCGAGGACCAGTGGCGTGCGGCGGTGAAGGAGTCCGCCGGGACCTCCGACGGCGACCTCCGGTGGGAGACACCGGAAGGCATCGCGGTCAAGCCGCTGTACACCGGCCAGGACCTGGAGGGGCTCGACTTCCTCGGTACCTACCCGGGTGTCGCACCGTATCTGCGGGGCCCCTACCCGACGATGTACGTCAACCAGCCCTGGACGATCCGGCAGTACGCCGGTTTCTCCACCGCCGAGGAGTCCAACGCCTTCTACCGCCGCAACCTCGCGGCCGGGCAGAAGGGGCTCTCCGTCGCCTTCGACCTGCCGACCCACCGGGGGTACGACAGCGACCACCCGCGGGTGACCGGCGACGTCGGCATGGCGGGCGTGGCGATCGACTCGATCTACGACATGCGTCAGCTGTTCGAGGGCATCCCGCTGGACAGGATGTCGGTGTCGATGACGATGAACGGCGCGGTGCTCCCCGTGCTCGCGCTGTACATCGTGGCCGCCGAGGAACAGGGCGTGCCGCCCGAGAAGCTGGCCGGGACCATTCAGAACGACATTCTGAAGGAGTTCATGGTCCGCAACACCTACATCTATCCGCCGAAGCCCTCGATGCGGATCATCTCCGACATCTTCGCGTTCACCTCGCAGAGGATGCCGCGCTACAACTCGATCTCCATCTCCGGCTATCACATCCAGGAGGCCGGGGCCACGGCCGATCTGGAGCTGGCGTACACGCTGGCCGACGGGGTGGAGTACCTGCGCGCCGGGCGGGACACCGGGCTCGATGTGGACGCGTTCGCGCCGCGGCTGTCGTTCTTCTGGGCGATCGGCATGAACTTCTTCATGGAGATCGCGAAGCTGCGGGCGGCCCGGCTGCTGTGGGCCAAACTGGTCCGGGAGTTCGAGCCGAAGAACCCCAAGTCCCTTTCGTTGCGCACCCATTCGCAGACCTCTGGCTGGTCGCTCACCGCGCAGGACGTCTTCAACAACGTCACCAGGACCTGTGTGGAGGCGATGGCCGCGACCCAGGGGCACACCCAGTCGCTGCACACCAACGCCCTCGACGAGGCACTCGCCCTGCCGACGGACTTCTCCGCGCGCATCGCCCGCAACACCCAGCTGCTGCTCCAGCAGGAGTCCGGCACCGGGCGGGTCATCGACCCGTGGGGCGGCAGCGCGTACGTGGAGAAGCTGACGTACGACCTGGCGCGGCGGGCCTGGCAGCACATCGAGGAGGTCGAGGCGGCGGGCGGCATGGCCAAGGCCATCGACGCCGGAATCCCCAAACTGCGCATCGAGGAGGCCGCCGCCCGCACCCAGGCGCGCATCGACTCCGGGCGTCAGCCGGTCATCGGTGTCAACAAGTACCGGGTCGAGACCGACGAGAAGATCGACGTCCTCAAGGTCGACAACTCCTCGGTGCGCACCCAGCAGATCGAGAAGCTGCGGCGGCTGCGCGAGGAGCGCGACGAGCAGGCCTGCCAGGAAGCGCTGCGCGCGCTGACGGACGCGGCGGGCCGGGAGCCGGGCCCCGGGCTCGAAGGGAATCTGCTGGCGCTGGCCGTCGGCGCGGCGCGGGCGATGGCCACCGTGGGTGAGATCTCGGACGCGCTGGAGAAGGTGTACGGCCGGCATTCGGGTCAGATCCGTACGATCTCCGGTGTGTACCGCAACGAGGCAGGGGAGTCGCCGTCCGTGGACCGCACCCGCGCGCTGGTCGACGCGTTCGAGGAGGCGGAGGGGCGGCGCCCGCGCATCCTGGTCGCCAAGATGGGCCAGGACGGGCACGACCGCGGGCAGAAGGTGATCGCGACCGCCTTCGCCGACCTGGGCTTCGACGTGGATGTCGGCCCGCTGTTCCAGACGCCGGGCGAGGTCGCCCGGCAGGCGGTCGAGGCCGACGTGCACATCGTGGGCGTCTCGTCCCTGGCCGCCGGCCACCTCACCCTCGTACCGGCGCTTCGCGAGGAACTAGCGGCCGAGGGCCGTGAGGACATCATGATCGTGGTGGGCGGGGTGATTCCGCCGCAGGACATCGAGGCGCTGCACGAGGCGGGGGCGGCGGCCGTGTTCCCGCCCGGGACGGTGATCCCGGACGCGGCCCACGACCTGGTGACGCGGCTCGGAGCCTCACTCGGCCACGAGCTGTGAGCCGCTGAACCCATGGCTGCGAAGATCGATCTCGACAGTTATGTGAAGGGGGTACTCGACGGGAGGCGGGCGCACATCGCGCGCGCCATCACGCTCGTCGAGTCCACCCGGCCCGACCACCGGGCGCCGGCCCAGCAGCTGCTGCGCGAGCTGCTGCCGTACTCCGGCAACGCCCGCCGCATCGGTATCAGTGGTGTGCCCGGGGTCGGCAAGTCCACGTTCATCGACGCCCTCGGCACGATGCTCACCGGGCTCGGGCACCGGGTCGCGGTGCTGGCCGTCGATCCGTCCTCCAGCCGTACCGGCGGCTCCATCCTGGGCGACAAGACCAGGATGGAGCGGCTCGCGGTGGACCCGGCGGCGTTCGTCCGCCCCTCCCCCACGGCCGGCACGCTGGGCGGGGTGGCGAAGGCGACCCGGGAGTCCATCGTGGTGATGGAGGCGGCGGGGTACGGCGTGGTGCTGGTGGAGACGGTCGGGGTCGGCCAGTCGGAGACGGCGGTCGCCAATATGGTCGACACGTTTCTGCTGCTGACGCTGGCCCGCACCGGCGACCAGCTGCAGGGCATCAAGAAGGGCGTGCTGGAGCTGGCCGACGCCATCGCCGTCAACAAGGCCGACGGGCCGCACGAGCGCGACGCCCGCGCCGCCGCGCGCGAACTGGCGGGCGCACTGCGGCTGATGCACCCGGCGGACACGGCCTGGACCCCACCGGTGCTGACGTGCAGCGCCCGCGAGGGGAGCGGCCTCGACAGCCTGTGGGAACGGCTGGAACAGCACCGGACGCTACTCGGATCGACCGGTCGGCTGGCGGCCAAACGACGCGAGCAGCAGGTCGACTGGACCTGGACGATGGTGCGCGACGAGCTGCTGGACAGTCTGCGCGCGCACCCCGGGGTGCGCGCGCTCGCACCGGAACTCGAACTGCGGGTACGAGAAGGCACCCTGCCGGCCACGCTGGCCGCCGAGCAGATCCTGGAGACGTTCCGGGAGACGGGGCCGACGGCCTGACCACGCGTCCGTGCTCCGGAGCCGGCCAAGGGCTCCGGAGCACTGACCCCGAAGCGTGAGTACGTCCCCCGCTGTGCGCGCCACGCCCGACCGCGACATCCGCGTGCGCATCCGGCGGCCACCCCCAGCAGTCGTGGTACATTGCCATTGGTACTCGTGTACGCCCAGAGATTCAGGCGCCGGTGCCGGATCATTTTTCATCAGGCTGATGCGCTCGTTCGTTCAGAGCGGCGATCCAGCTTCACCGTAATTCTTTCCTCAGTCCGGTACGGGCTCTCCCACCGGGCTTTCCTGCCCGCCGTCCGGGGCGTGAGATCTCCGCCCCCGTTTCTGCCGGGCCCCTTCATTCGCATGTCCGCGAAAGGACCACCCCGCATGACCACCACACTCGAACACCCCGTCACCACCAGGCCCGCCGCACCCACAACCGCGGCCGGTCTCCTCGACATCACGCACCAGGGGCACGGCACGCTGCGCCCCGCCGACGGCCACTCCACACCCCGCGACGTCCAGGTCCCCGCCACGCTCATCCGCCGGCACGGCCTGCGCAAGGGCGACGCGGTCGAGGGAACCTGCGACCGGCCCCGCGCCCTGAGCACCGTCGAGCGCGTCAACGGCCTTCCCCCGCAAGCACTTCGGGCCCGGCCTCACTTCCGTGACCTCACCCCGCTCCACCCCCGGCAGCAGCTGCGCCTGGAAACGCCCTCGGGCAGCCCCTCGACGCGCATCGTCGACCTCGTCGCCCCGATCGGCAGGGGACAGCGCGGGCTCATCGTGGCCCCGCCCAGAACCGGCAAGACGGTCCTGCTCCAGCAGATCGCGGCCTCGGTCGCCGAGAACCACCCCGAGTGCCACCTGATGGTGGTGCTGCTCGACGAGCGCCCCGAGGAGGTCACCGACATGCGGCGCTCGGTGCGTGGCGAGGTCTACGCCTCGACCTTCGACCGGCCCGCCAAGGAGCACATCGCACTCGCGGAACTCGCGCTCGAACGTGCCAAGCGGCTGGTCGAGCAGGGCCGGGACGTCGTCATCCTGCTGGACTCCCTCACCCGGCTGTGCCGCGCCCACAACAACGCGGCCTCGGCCGGCGGCCGCACCCTCAGCGGCGGTGTCGACGCGGCGGCGCTGCTCGGGCCCAAGCGCCTCTTCGGGGCCGCGCGGCTCACCGAGGAGGGCGGCTCCCTGACCATTCTGGCCACGGCTCTCGTGGACACCGGCTCCCGCGCCGACGAGTACTTCTTCGAGGAGCTGAAGGGGACCGGCAACATGGAACTGCGGCTCGACCGCACCCTGGCCGAGAAGCGGATCCACCCGGCCGTGAACATCGCGGGCTCCGGTACCCGCCGCGACGAACTCCTCGTACCGGCCGACGAACTGACCGCCGTACGCGGCCTGCGGCGCGCCCTGCACTCGAGGGACGCGCAGACCTCGCTCGAAACACTGCTGGACCGGATCCGGCACACCCCGGACAACGCCGCCTTCCTCCGGCTGATCCGCAACACGGTTCCGGCCGTCTGATCGCCGGTCACACGTCCCGCCCTGCAACGGTACGTACCAGCAGAGGGAGAGCAGGCACATGGAATTCCGCCGACTCGGCCGCAGCGGTCTGCCGATCAGCGGGAAGCGTGCGCCGATGTGGTGCGCTCCGGCAAGGCGCTCTCCATCGGAGTCTCGGAGTGGCCGGCCGGCTCCGCGCCGGACACGCGTCGGCCCGCGAACCGCGGGTGCCGTTGATCGCCAACCAGCCGCAGCACTCGGCACGGTGGCGGGTCATCGAGGACGAGGTGGTCAGGTGACGGAGAACGCCGTGGCCGCCTGTGTGCGGCTGGACGCGGACCTGCTGAAGGCCGTCGCCCGGGTCCTGGACCCGGCGGCGCAGCGGGATCCCGGACTCACCGTCGGCCACCAGGGGCACAGCCGAACTGACGTGGAGGGGCCCGGCCGGGCCCCTCCACAGCCGCGGGTCACATCCGGGTGCTCAGCGAGGCGGTGTGCTCGCGGACCTGCTCAGGGGTGAGGTATCCGTCCGTGTACTCGAAGTCGCGCAGCGTTGCGGACTTGCGGGACTGGAATCCGGTGCGGACGAAGTCGTCGCCCGCGGCGGCGTTGATCAGCCAGTTCGTCATGACCCTCGCCTTGGCGACGTTGGTGCGCAGCGCCGACCAGTGGTAGCCGCGGGCGACGGCCTGTGCGCTGACGCCGTGCATCTCGATGCCGAGCGGCTTGGAGACGGCATCCTTGCCACCGAGGTCCACGACGAGCCCGAGGTCCTTGTGGACGTACGGCCTGAGGGGCTGGTTGCGGAGGGTGGCCAAGAGGTTGTCGGCGAGCCTGCGGCCCTGGCGCATGGCGTGCTGCGCGGTGGGCGGGCAGACCGCGCCGTCGCCCTTGGCCAGGTCGGGCACGGCAGCCGCGTCACCGACGGCGAAGATGCCGTCGTGGCCGGGCAGGGACAGTTCGGGGGTCACCGCAAGACGGCCGCGTACCGTCTCCGCGTCGAAGGTGGCGACCAGCGGGCTGGCGGCAACGCCGGCCGTCCAGATCAGCGTGCGGCAGGGCAGCACCCGGCCGTCCGTGAAGGTCACCTTGTCGGGGGCGGCCTCGGCGATCGAAACGCCCAGGGACACCTCGATCCCGCGATCGCGCAGCACCTTCAGGGCGCTCTTCCCGAGCTTGTCGCCCAGTTCCGGCATGAGCTTGGGGGCGATGTCGATCAGATGCCACTTGATCAGCTTCGGGTCGAGCCGGGGGTAGTGGCGCACCGCGTTGGTGGTGAGCCGCTGCAGACAGGCCGCGGTTTCGGTGCCCGCGTACCCGCCGCCGACCACCACGAACTGCAGCCGCGAGGCCCGCTCCTGCTCGTCGTGACTGGCGTCCGCGAGATCGAGCTGGGCAATCACGTGATCGCGTACGTAGGCGGCCTCGGCCAGGGTCTTCATGCCCCGGGCGTTATCGAGCAGCCCGGGGATGTCGAAGGTGCGGGTGATGCTGCCGGGGCTGAGCACGATGTAGTCGTACGGCTCGTTGACCACCTCGTCGGTGATCTTGCGGATGACGCAGATCTTCGCCATGGGGTCCACTCCGATGGCCCCGCCGGGAACGATCCGGGTGCGGTGCCGGCTGCTGCGGCGCAAGGACACCGCGACCGACTGCGGGGTGAGGACACCCGAGGCCACTTGAGGCAGCAAGGGCAGATAGAGCTGGTACGAGAACGGTGCCACGAGTGCGATGTCCGCTTCACCGGGACGGAGCCGGCGTTCCAGACGGCGTACGCACTCGACCCCGGCGAAACCGGCTCCGGTAACGAGAATCCTGGGTCGTGCCACAGTGTTCGTCCCTTCTCGGGGTCTGCACGGTCGTCCGTTCGCCTGCCCTGTCACACGCGCCCGTCCCCCTCATCCTTACGAGACGGGTGCGACTTCGCCTGCTGGGGCGGCAGAACGGACGACCGGTGCTCACCTGGCCAGGTACGTCACCACGGTGCAGGCGCCGCCGGCCGTGCTCACGCAGACCACGACGGCCGTGACACAGCGCGCCCTGAGCCGACGGTACCGCCGGCTGTATTCGCCTCGCAGTTCGGTGGCACGGGCGGAGACGCGGACGAGCATCCTCCGCGAGGCCTCGGCACGGTCTGCCGCGTAGACGCGTTCCACGTCCTCGCGCTGGGTGGTGGTGAGCCAGGGCAGCTCGTCGGTGAATCGACGAGCGTCCCGTCGCGCCTCCTCGATCTCGGCGTTCCACAGCAGATAGCCCTCCATCTGGGCCAGCCCGCGGGCGCTGTCGTTGTCGGGGTCGGTGCCCACCCGGTCCTCCTCTCCGCCGGCCGCTCCGCTCACGCCTGCCTGTCCCCCGGGGCCACCGTCACCGAGTGGTCGGCGCGGTTGGCGGCCTCGTCGATCTCGCGTACCGACGGGTGGTGCAGGTCGAACGCCGGGGACTCGGAACGGATCCGCGGCAGCGTGAGGAAGTTGTGCCGCGGCGGCGGGCAGGAGGTCGCCCACTCCAGCGAGCGGCCGTAGCCCCACGGGTCGTCGACCTCGATCTTCTCGCCGTACTTGGCCGTCTTCCAGACGTTGTACAGGAACGGCAGCATCGACAGGCCGAGCAGGAACGAGGAGATCGTCGAGATCGTGTTCAGCGCGGTGAAGCCGTCCGCCGCGAGGTAGTCCGCGTAACGGCGTGGCATGCCTTCGACGCCCAGCCAGTGCTGCACCAGGAACGTGCCGTGGAAGCCCACGAACAGCGTCCAGAACGTGATCTTTCCGAGCCGCTCGTCCAGCATCTTGCCGGTGAACTTCGGCCACCAGAAGTGGAATCCGGCGAACATCGCGAAGACCACGGTGCCGAAGACCACGTAGTGGAAGTGCGCCACGACGAAGTACGAGTCCGAGACCTGGAAGTCCATCGGCGGCGACGCCAGGATCACACCGGTCAGACCGCCGAAGAGGAACGTGACGAGGAAGCCGATGGACCAGAGCATCGGTGTCTCGAAGGACAGTGAGCCCTTCCACATCGTGCCGATCCAGTTGAAGAACTTCACCCCCGTCGGCACCGCGATGAGGAATGACATGAACGAGAAGAACGGCAGCAGCACAGCGCCGGTGACGAACATGTGGTGGGCCCACACGGTCGCGGACAGGCCCCCGATGGCGATCGTCGCACCGATCAGGCCGATGTAGCCGAAGACCGGTTTCCGGCTGAACACCGGAATGATCTCGGTGACGATCCCGAAGAACGGGAGCGCGATGATGTAGACCTCGGGATGACCGAAGAACCAGAAGAGGTGCTGCCAGAGCAGCGCGCCGCCGTTGGCCGCTTCGAATACATGCGCACCGAACTTGCGGTCCGCCTCCAGCACCAGGAGCGCCGCGGCGAGCACCGGGAAGGCCAGCAGGACCAGGACAGCGGTCAGCAGGACGTTCCAGACGAAGATCGGCATGCGGAACATCGTCATGCCGGGTGCGCGCATGCAGATGATCGTGGTGATGAAGTTGACCGACCCGAGGATCGTGCCGAATCCGGAGAATGCCAGACCCATGATCCACATGTCGGGGCCGATACCCGGCGAGTGGACCGCGTCGGTGAGCGGCGAGTAGGCGAACCAGCCGAAGTCGGCCGCTCCGTCCGGGGTGAGGAAACCGGCCACTGCGATGACCGAGCCGAAGAGGTACAGCCAGTACGCGAACATGTTCAGCCGGGGGAACGCCACGTCGGGCGCGCCGATCTGCAGCGGCATGATCCAGTTGGTGAATCCGGCGAACAGCGGGGTCGCGAACATCAGCAGCATGATCGTGCCGTGCATCGTGAACGCCTGGTTGAACTGCTCGTTCGAGACGATCTGTGTGCCCGGACGGGCCAGCTCGGCGCGCATGACGAGCGCGAGCAGACCGCCGATGAGGAAGAACGCGAACGAGGTGACCAGGTACAGCGAGCCGATCGTCTTGTGGTCCGTGGTGGTCATCCACTTGATGACGACGTTTCCCGGCTCCTTGCTGTGTACCGGAAGCTCGTTGGCGTACGACTCGTCGTCCTCCGCCGTCCCTGTTGTGCTCGTCGTCGTCACTGGGACGCTCCTTCGATTGTCTTCCGCGGGTGGACTGCGCACCCGGCGGGGTGCCGCCTCCACCGGGGTCGGCCGAACGGCCCTCCCCACGCGTCGCGCGAGTTTCCGGTTGCAGCAAACCAGCCGGGTGGCCGCCTGGGGTGGCCCTGCGCCCGCCGTGGCGCGACATTCACCCGTCAGGGCGTCTCCGGACGGGCCGGTCCGCGCTCCCGGGCAGGCCGGATGTCCCGGACGGTGCATACTCATCGGCCGGCCGGCGAATCACAGGGGCGCGCGAAAGGAGCCGGGACGACGGGCAACTCGCCTTGTCGAAGCGGGTGTTCAGTGCGGGTCCGGGACAACTCCACAGCACCGGTCCGGTCCTGGAAACAGCTCCGCCCCGGCTCGACGGTGTGTCGGCCGGGGCGGAGCAGTCGGAAACGGTGCGGGGTGGGGGAAGAGGTGCGGCCCCTTCCCCCGTCCACCGGATCGGATCAGGCGAGACTCGCGATCGCCTGGTTGAACGTCGCCGACGGGCGCATGACGGCCGAGGCCTTGGCCGGGTCGGGCTGGTAGTAGCCACCGATGTCCACCGGCTTGCCCTGGACCGCGATCAGCTCGTCGACGATGGTCTGCTCCTGCGCGGCCAGCGTCTTGGCGAGCGGCGCGAACGCCTCGGCGAGCTGGGCGTCGGCGGTCTGCTGCGCCAGCTCCTGGGCCCAGTACAGGGCCAGGTAGAAGTGGCTGCCGCGGTTGTCGATGCCACCGAGCCTGCGGCTGGGCGACTTGTCCTCGTTGAGGAACGTGGCCGTCGCGCGGTCCAGCGTGTCCGCGAGGACCTGGGCACCGGCGTTGTCCGTGGTCTGCGCGAGGTGCTCGAAGCTGACGGCGAGGGCGAGGAACTCACCCAGGCTGTCCCAGCGCAGGTAGTTCTCCTTGACGAGCTGCTGCACGTGCTTCGGCGCGGAACCGCCGGCGCCCGTCTCGAACAGGCCGCCGCCGTTCATCAGCGGGACGATGGAGAGCATCTTCGCGCTGGTGCCGAGCTCGAGGATCGGGAACAGGTCGGTCAGGTAGTCACGCAGGACGTTGCCGGTGACCGAGATGGTGTCCTCGCCGCGGCGGATGCGCTCCAGGGAGAACGCGGTGGCCTTCACCGGCGACATGATCTCGATCCGGAGACCGTCGGTGTCGTGGTCGGCCAGGTAGGTCTTGACCTTCTCGATGAGCTTGGCGTCGTGCGCCCGGTCCTCGTCGAGCCAGAACACGGCCGGGTTGCCGGTCGCGCGGGCGCGGGTGACGGCGAGCTTCACCCAGTCCTGGATGGGCAGGTCCTTGGCCTGGCACATACGGAAGATGTCACCGGCGCCGACGACCTGCTCCAGGACGGCATCGCCGTTGCCGTCGACGACCCGCACCGTGCCGGTGGTGGGGATCTCGAAGGTCTTGTCGTGGCTGCCGTACTCCTCGGCCTTCTGCGCCATCAGACCGACGTTGGACACCGACCCCATCGTGGCCGGGTCGTAGGCGCCGTTGGCACGGCAGTCGTCGATGACGACCTGGTAGACGCCCGAGTAGCTGCTGTCGGGCAGCACGGCGAGGGTGTCGGCCTCTTCGCCGTCCGGGCCCCACATGTGACCGGAGGTGCGGATCATGGCCGGCATCGAGGCGTCCACGATGACGTCGCTGGGGACGTGCAGGTTGGTGATGCCCTTGTCGGAGTCGACCATCGCCAGGGCGGGGCCCTCGGCGAGCTCGGCCTCGAACGAGGCCTTGATCTCGGCACCGATGTCAGGCACCGCGTCCAGGCCCTTGAGGATCCCGCCGAGACCGTCGTTCGGGGACAGGCCCGCGGCGATGAGCGCCTCGCCGTACTTGGCGAACGTGTTCGGGAAGAAGGCGCGGACCACGTGGCCGAAGATGATCGGGTCGGAGACCTTCATCATGGTGGCCTTGAGGTGCACCGAGAACAGCACGCCCTCGGCCTTGGCGCGGGCGACCTGCTCGGTGAAGAACTCGCGCAGCGCGGCGACACGCATGACGGCGGCGTCCACGACCTCGCCCGCGAGCACCGGTACCGACTCGCGCAGCACGGTGGTGGTGCCGTCGTCACCGATGAGCTCGATGCGCAGGGAGCCCGCGTCGGCGATCACCGCGGACTTCTCGGTGGAGCGGAAGTCGTCGGCGCCCATGGTCGCGACGTTCGTCTTCGAGTCGGCGGTCCAGGCGCCCATGCGGTGCGGGTGCGCCTTGGCGTAGTTCTTGACCGACGCGGGGGCGCGGCGGTCGGAGTTGCCCTCACGCAGGACGGGGTTGACCGCGCTGCCCTTGATCTTGTCGTAACGCGCGCGGGTGTCCTTCTCCGCGTCGGACTTCGGGTCGTCCGGGTAGTCCGGCAGCGCGTAGCCCTGCGCCTGGAGCTCGGCGATCGCGGCCTTCAGCTGCGGGATCGAGGCCGAGACGTTCGGCAGCTTGATGATGTTGGCCCCGGGAGTCGTGGCCAGCGCGCCAAGCTCGGCGAGCGCGTCCTCGATGCGCTGGTTCTCCTGGAGGTGGTCGGGGAAACTGGCGATGATCCGGCCCGCCAGGGAGATGTCACGGCTCTCCACGGTGACCCCGGCCTTCGAGGCGTAGGCCTCGATCACCGGCAGGAACGAATACGTCGCCAGGGCCGGGGCCTCGTCGGTGTGTGTATAGATGATGGTCGAGTCAGTCACCCTGTGCTCCGCTCCACGTCTGCAACATTGCTTGACATCAAGATATCTCGTGACCGCCGTTGTCTCGACAGGGCCCTGCCCCGCACGGACCGGAACCCGGCGTACCGCCCCACGGCCGGGTGGGCGGACGCACCGGCCGCCGCACTTTGCGATTGATTTGGCGTACCGCCCCGGTCCTGGCAGCGTGCGGTGCATGAGCGCAGAAATCGAACACACCGAGCCGCTGACGCAGGCGGTACAGCTGCGCGAGCAGAAGAACCCGCGGGCCCACGAGCAGCTGCTGGCCCTGGCGGCGCGGTATCCGCAGGACGCCGCGATCGCCTATCAGGCCGCCTGGTCACACGATTCCCTCGGCCTGGAGGCACAGGCCGTGCCGTTCTACGAGCGTGCGCTGGACGGTCCGGGACTCCCGGCCGAGGACCGCCACGGGGCCTTCCTCGGCCTCGGCAGCACGCTGCGGGTGCTCGGCCGTTACGAGGCGGCGCGCGGGGTGCTCCGCCGCGGCCTGACGGAGTTCCCGCACGACGCCTCGTTGCTGACCTTCCTGGCGATGACGCTGTACAACCTCGGCGAGTCCCGCGAAGCCGTACGGACCCTGCTCAACGTCACGGCGGCCACCA
Source organism: Streptomyces brevispora (assembly GCF_007829885.1). Classification (NCBI taxonomy): domain Bacteria; kingdom Bacillati; phylum Actinomycetota; class Actinomycetes; order Kitasatosporales; family Streptomycetaceae; genus Streptomyces; species Streptomyces brevispora. The sequence goes on along the minus strand of NZ_VIWW01000002.1, from coordinate 359,004 downwards.
GTGCGGATCAGCGGGTCCAGGCGTACCGTCCCGCGATCGAGCACTACGCCGACCGCCTGGACGAGACGGAATAGGACACCTCAGGGCCGTCCCTGCTCCGGGACCTCCTCGCCGGCCGGTACCGGCCCCGGCGGGGTGCCGTCACCGAAGGGCCGGCCGCCCAGTTGCTCCCGGTGGTGGGGGGTCAGCCAGCCCGACAGGTCGGGGCCGACGGGCACGATGCCGGTGGGGTTGATGCCCGTGTGGACCCGGTAGTAGTGCTGCTTGATGTGGTGGAAGTCGACCGTGTCACCGAAGCCGGGGGTCTGGTAGAGGTCCCTGCTGTAGCCCCACAGGACCGGGTTCTCGGCCAGCTTCGAGCGGTTGCACTTGAAGTGGCCGTGGTACACGGCGTCGAAGCGCACGAGTGTGGTGAAGAGCCGGATGTCTGCCTCGGTGATCGTGTCGCCCACGAGGTAGCGCCGGTCCGCGAGGCGTTCGGTCACCAGGTCCAGGCGGCGGAACAGATCCCCGTACGCGGCCTCGTACTCGTCCTGTCCGGTCGCGAACCCGGCCCGGTAGACGCCGTTGTTGACGTCACGGTAGATGCCTTCCATGACCTCGTCGATCTCCTCGCGCAGCGGCTCGGGGTAGAGGTCGGGCGCCCCGGGCCGGTGCAGCGCGGTCCATTCGGTGGCGAGGTCCAGGGTGATCTGCTGGTAGTCGTTGGTGACGAGTTTGCCGCTGGGTACGTCGACGACGGCGGGGACGCTGACCCCGCCGGGGTACCCGCGTTCCCGTGCGTCGTACGCCTCGCCGAGGTACTTGATGCCGAGCACCGGGTCGCGGCCGCCCTCGTCGAGCGTGAAGCGCCAGCTGCGGTCGTCCTGCAGCGGATCGGCGATGGCCAGCGAGAGCGCGCTCTCCAGGCCGAGCAGTCGGCGGGAGACCAGTGCGCGGCTCGCCCAGGGGCAGGCACGGCTGACGACCAGGCGGTATCGGCCGGCCTCGACGGGCCAGCCGTCCCGGCCGTCGGCGGTGATCCGGTCGGCGAAATGGCTCCTGGACCGCTTGAAGGGCTTGTGGCCGTACTCGGTGTTGCCCTCGGGTTCGGTACGGGCGGGGTCGTTCATCGCGTTACTCCCTCTACGACGGGTCCTTGGGCCGGGCGGACTGCTCGGTACGGCTTCTGCCCCGCCGTTCCCCGCCCACGTCGGCCAGCGCCGCGATCAGTCCGGCCACCACGAAGGCGACGGAGACGACGAGCCCGTGGTCGTACGCGCTGGACCAGCCGGCGGCACCCACCTGGGCGAAGAAGACCGAGCCGACCGCGGCGATCCCGATCGCGGAGCCGACGCGCTGGCCGGTCTGGAGGGTGCCTCCGGCGCTGCCCGCGAAGGCCACCGGCACTTGGGACAGGGTCAGGGTCTGGTTGGGTGCGATGACCAGGCCGCTGCCCAGGCCGGCCAGCAGCAGCGGGGCGGCCATCGCCCATCCGGCGCCCCTGCCGGGCACGAGATGGACGGCGAGCGCGGTGGCCCCGAGGCCCACGGCCACGGTCGTCATGCCGATGACGACGAGGGGGCGACCGTACCGGCCGACCATCCTGCCGCCGGGGCCTGCCGCCGCGGCGGACCCCAGGGCGAAGGGTGTGATCGCGAGACCTGCCTGCAGGGCGGTGTAGTGCAGTCCGCTCTGCAGGTAGAGCGTGGTGATGAAGAAGATCGAGGTGAATCCGGCGAAGTACAGCAGGATCAGCAGACAGCCCAGCCAGTAGGACCGGACGCGGAAGAGTGCGAGGTTCACGACCGGCTGGTGACCGCGGCTGCCGCACCGGGACTCCCAGCCGACGAAGGCGGCGATCAGCACCGCGGCCAGCAGCAGGAGCAGCCATTTCTCGTCGCCCGGCCACTGGTGGGCCTGGACGAAGGGCAGCAGCACTGTCAGGACCGCCGCGCCCAGCAGCAGGATCCCGAGGGGGTCGAGGTCCCGCAGCCGCACCGGGCCCGCGGACGGGGTGTCCGGCAGCAGCCGGCGGGCCAGTACGAGGCAGACGGCTCCGAGCGGCAGGTTGACGTAGAACACCCAGCGCCAGCCCTCCTCGGCACCGGCCGCCTGGATCAGCAGTCCACCCAGCAGCGGGCCCACTGCGGTGGAGATGCCGACCACCGTGCCGAACATGCCGAAGGCCCGGCCCCGTTCGCGCCCCGAGAACATCTGCTGGATGAGGGCGGAGATCTGGGGTGACAGAAGCCCGCCGGCCAGGCCCTGGACCAGTCGGGCGATGACCAGCCAGAGGCTGGACTGGGCGGCACCGCAGGCCGCGGACGCGAGTGTGAAGAGCACCAGCCCGGCCATGAAGACCTCGCGGCGCCCGCGCGCGTCGCCGAGCCGCCCGGCGGGGATCAGGAACAGCCCGAAGGCGAGGGCGTAACCGGACAGCACCCACTGCAGGTCGGACTCCGGGGTGTTCAGTCCCTCCCGGATGGACGGCAGTGCGACGTTGACGATCGACACGTCCAACAGCGTCATGAAGCCCGCGACCAGGCAGACCGCGAGCGCCTTCCACCGTCGGGGGTCGGGCGCGTCCGGCGCCGCGACGGACTCCGCACCCCGCCCCGCAGAACCCCGGTACGCCGCACTCTCTGCCATGGCTCGCACCCTAGATCGCATGCCCCGATTCCTCATCCCGGCAGGGCCACCCGGCCGTGGGCCGCGCGTTACATTGGCGCGGTCGTCGGTGTGCGGACGAGGATGCGGACCGGCCGGCCGACCGCTGTGCGCGGGCAGCAGTGAACACCGTCGCCGCTCATTCACATTCACCAGGAAATACACAGACAAAGCTTGCACATGCAAGCTATAGACCCCTAAGGTGCGGCATATGCAGTCCTACACCATCGGACAGGCCGCCCGCCTGCTGGGCGTCAGCCCGGACACCGCGCGCCGCTGGGCGGATGCCGGCCGGGTGGCGACCCACCGCGAGGACGGCGGGCGCCGCCTCATCGACGGCCGCGACCTGGCCGCGTTCTCCGTCGAGGTCGCCCAGGGCGGCGCCGGCGAGGAGGACGCGTCCTACACCTCGGCCCGCAACGCGTTCCCCGGCATCGTCACCGCCGTCAAGCTGGGGGATGTGGCGGCGCAGGTGGAGATCCAGGCCGGTCCGCACCGGCTCGTGTCACTCCTGACCCGGGAGGCGGTCGAGGAGCTCGGCCTCGAGGTGGGCATGCAGGCCACCGCCCGGGTGAAGTCGACCAGCGTCCACATCGACCGCACCTGATCCGAACGCGGAAACGGGCCGGACCCCGAAAGGGTGCGGCGTTCGGCGCCGCGGTCACCGGACACACCTCACCGCAGCGATGACGGGCCGTCAGTAGACTCGGCGACGAGTCGACACCGGTCCCGTCGGATCCGGCCGCCCAAGGCCGTCCGCCGCCGGGACCAACGGCTCACGAAGCGGCCCCTGAGCTGTGGAATCCCTGCTCAGGGTGCCATCTGATGGTTCTACTGGGAGGTTACCGTTGAGAATGCTGATCAACGTCCCCGAAACCGTGGTCGCGGATGCGCTGCGCGGTATGGCCGCCGCCCATCCGGAACTGACCGTGGACGTCGAGAACCGTGTCGTCGTACGGCGTGACGCACCCGTGGCCGGAAAGACCGCCCTGGTGTCCGGCGGCGGGTCCGGGCATGAGCCGTTGCATGCCGGGTTCGTCGGGCCCGGGATGCTGTCGGCCGCGTGCGCCGGAGAGGTGTTCACGTCCCCGGTGCCGGACCAGATGGTGCGGGCCGCCGTCGCCGTCGACAGCGGTGCGGGCGTGCTCTTCGTCGTCAAGAACTACACCGGTGACGTACTCAACTTCGAGATGGCCGCCGAACTCGCCGATGAGGAGGGGGTGCGGGTCGCCCAGGTACTCGTCAACGACGATGTCGCGGTCACCGACAGCCTCTTCACGGCGGGGCGACGGGGCACGGGGGCGACACTGTTCGTCGAGAAGATCGCCGGGGCGGCGGCCGAGGAGGGCGCCCCGCTGGACCGGGTGACGGAGGTCGCGCGGCAGGTGAACGAGTCGTCACGCAGTTTCGGGGTGGCACTGAGCTCCGTGACCACCCCCGCCAAGGGCTCCCCCACCTTCGATCTTCCCGCGGGCGAACTCGAACTCGGGGTGGGGATCCACGGCGAGCCCGGGCGTGAGCGGCGTCCGATGATGACGTCGCGGGAGATCGCCGACTTCACGGTGGACGCCGTGCTGGAGGACCTGCGGCCGCGCGGGCCGGTGATCGCCCTGGTCAACGGGATGGGCGCGACACCGCTGCTGGAACTGTACGGGTTCAATGCCGAGGTACAGCGGGTGCTGTCCGAGCGGGGCGTGGTCGTGGCTCGTACGCTCGTGGGGAACTATGTGACCTCGCTCGACATGGCGGGCTGTTCGGTGACGCTCTGCCAGGTGGACGAGGAGCTGGTGCGGCTCTGGGACGCTCCGGTGGAGACGCCGGCACTGCGCTGGGGCCGTTGACCCTCCGTATCCCCGTTGCGGCGCACGCCGTCACACTCGATGGACCCAAGGAGATCATGTGCTCGACGCCGACTTCTTCCACCGCTGGATGACCAGGACCGCCGCCTCCGTGGACCGCGAGGCGGCGCATCTGACCGAGCTCGACTCGGCGATCGGGGACGCCGATCACGGCAGCAATCTGCAGCGCGGATTCACCGCGGTGTCCGCCGCCCTGGACAAGGAGCCGCCGCAGACGCCGGGAGCCGTACTGATGCTGGCCGGGAGGCAGTTGATCTCGACCGTCGGCGGTGCGTCCGGTCCGCTGTACGGGACGCTGCTGCGGCGTACGGGCAAGGAGCTGGGTGATGCCCCCACCGTGACCGTCGAGGAGCTGGCGCGGGCGCTCGGGGCGGGCGTGGCGGCGGTGGCTCAGCTGGGCGGGGCTCAGGCCGGGGACAAGACGATGCTCGATGCCCTGTTGCCGGCGGCCGAGGCGCTCGGGACGTCGTTCGAGGCGGCCCGGGACGCGGCGCGGGCGGGCGCGCTGGCGACCGTGCCCATGCAGGCGCGCAAGGGCCGGGCCAGCTATCTGGGCGAGCGGAGCATCGGCCATCAGGATCCGGGGGCCACGTCCGCCGCGTTGCTGATCGCCGCGCTCGCCGCGACCGACGGTGCGACCGGGGGTGACGCATGAGTGCGGACAAGCAGGTCGGGATCGTGCTGGTCTCGCACAGCGGACCGGTGGCCGAGGCGGTTGCCGCACTGGCCAGGGGGCTCGCGGCCGGTGGCGCGACAGCGCCGGTGGCCGCCGCCGGCGGTACGCCCGCGGGCGGGCTCGGGACGAGTGCGGAGCTCATCGCGGAGGCGGCCAGGTCGGTGGACGGCGGCGTGGGGGTCGCCGTGCTGGTCGACCTGGGCAGTGCGGTGCTCACCGTGAAGGCGATGCTGGCCGAGGGCGACGAACTCCCTGATGGGGCAAAGCTGGTGGACGCCCCGTTCGTGGAGGGTGCGGTGGCCGCCGTGGTCACCGCGTCGGCGGGCGGCGATCTCGCGGCCGTGGCGGCCGCCGCATCGGAGGCGTACGACTACCGCAAGGTGTAGATCGGGCTGCCGTGTCGGCGTCCGCGGCTGCTCCCCCGTGCACTCACACTTGACGGTATGTCACCCAACGAGCGGCGCAGCGCCGGGCTCCTCCTGTTCCGCACCACCGGGGATTGCGGTCTCGAGGTCCTCATCGGACATATGGGCGGGCCGTTCTGGGCGGGCCGGGAAAGCGCCGCGTGGTCGATCCCGAAGGGTGAGTACGGTCCCGAGGAGGAAGCGGCGGCCGCCGCCCGGCGGGAGTTCGAGGAGGAGTTCGGCCACCCGGCCCCGGACGGTGCGTGGGTGGCGCTGGGCGAGTCCCGTCAGTCCGGCGGCAAGATCGTGACGGTGTGGGCGGTGGAGGCCGACCTCGATCCGGCGGCGGCCGTTTTGGGCACGTTCACGATGGAGTGGCCGCGAGGGTCCGGCGTGCAGCGGGAGTTCCCGGAGATCGACCGGTTCGCCTGGTGCACGCCGGAGGTTGCCGCCGAGCGCCTCGTCAAGGGTCAGCGGGTCTTCGTGGACCGGCTGCGCGACCTTGTGACGGGCCGGTGTGGGCCGTCCGCGCACGACGGGTCCTGAGGCCCGGGGCGGGCCGTGCCGTCGTACGGCCGGCGGGTCGGGGCCCGGCGACCGGTCCGCCGCCGCGGAGTTCGGGCCGGTCGCCGGTGAAGCGGCTGCGGAAGCCGCGGTCGTGCGAGACGACCACGACGGCACAGCGTCAGGGCGGGGCACCCTCACGGCGAGGAGGGGCCGGGGCGCGGAAGCCGGGCGGGTGGCTACGGGTTCTCGCCCTGGGCGGCCTCGATGCTGCTGTGCAGGTCGTGCGTCGCGTCGAGGGCGGCCGCTCCCGAGACGACCAGGCAGGCGATCAGGGCCGCGGCGGCGACGAGGCCGATGCGCGGGCGCTCGGCGGTCCTGCCCAGCAGGGCGGCGACCCGGCGCGGGACGGGCCCGGCCGCTGCCGCGAGCGCCGGCGCGGGGCGGGGCGAGGAGGCCCCTCCGGCCGTCCGGGCTGCCAGCGCGGCGCGCCCGATCGCGCGGGCGGCGACGCGACGGTCCCCGACAGCATGCGCGGCGGCCTCGTCCGCGCAGCGCTCCAGTGCGTACCCCATGGGCTCGCGAAGGGCGCGCAGCGCCGGGTGGCAGCGTGCGGACAGCTCGGCGGCGGCGAGGTACAGGTGGTGGCGGCCGGTGAGATGGGCGCGTTCGTGTGCCAGGAGCGCGTCCCGCTCGACGGGTTCCAGGGCGTGCAGCATGCCGGTGGTGACGACGATCCGGCCGGGGCTGCCGGGCCTTCCGGGCAGGGCGTAGGCGTCGGGGCGGGTGTCGCGCAGCACGGCGAGTTCGCTCCCGTCGCCCTGTTCGGGGCGGGTGGCCCGGTGCAACTGGGCCCAGTGCCTGCGTGCCGCGCCGGTCACGGCCGCGGCGCAGCCGAGGAGCAGCGCGAGTGCGGCGACCGAGAGCGGCACGGCGACGGCCGGTGCGGCGGCGGTGAGGGGGTGCACGAACTCGCCGGCGGCCGCGACGGCGGACAGCCGGCCTGCGCCGGGCACCACCAGCAGTGCCAGTGCGAGCACCGTGCAGAGGGCCAGGCCGACGACCGTCCCGGCGAGCACCCGCACGGCCTGTACGGGCGACAGCGCGTCCGCGAGCCGGCGGGCCGCGGGAACCACGAGGAACGGCACCAGCAGCGGAATCCAGACGGCGTAGATCATCGGGCGTCCCCGTCGAGCAGATCGCGGAGCAGCCGCTCGTCCTCGTCGCTGAGCTGTGACACGAACCGCGCCAGTACCGTGCTGCGGTCCTCGTCCTTGCGCAGCTCGGTGTGCATCCGGCGGGCGGTCAGTCCGGCCGCGTCCTCGGTGGGGGTGTACGCGAATCCGCGTCCCGACCTGGTACGGGCGACCGTGCCCTTCTCGTGGAGGCGCGACAGGATGGTGGTGACCGTCGTACGGGCGAGTTCCGCCCCGATCGCGCCCTGCACCTGACCGGCGGTGAGGGGGGTGCCGGCCGCCCAGAGGGCTGCCAGGATCGTGGACTCCAGCTCACCGGCGGGGCGCCGCTCCACCGGGACGTGACCCGCCGCAGCGGCCTGCGGGGCGGGCTCCTGCCCGGCCGGGAACGCCTGCGGGGCGCCGGATTCGCCGTACGGTCGGGGGGCGGATGCTCCGCCGGATATCCCGTTCACCTGCGACATGGGAACTCTCCTCCCCCTTCGGGCGTCTACAGTGGTGTCGACCGTCTACATCACTGTAGTCAGTCCGGGCGTTCCACAGGGCCGCCCGCTCACCATTATGGGAGACCCTCCACCGTGTCCGTACTCTCACTGGCGACCATGCCACAAGCGGTGAACCTGTTGGACGCCGGTTCGCTGCTCGCAACGTTCGGCGCGCTCGGCATCGCCGTCGTGCTCTTCGCCGAAACGGGGCTGCTCGTCGGCTTCTTCCTCCCCGGTGATTCGCTGCTGTTCACGGCGGGCCTTCTCAGCGTGTCCGGCACCCATGGTCCGGTCCAGCTGTCGCTGCCACAGGTGCTGGTCGCCGCTGTGGCCGGAGCTCTGCTCGGTGCGCAGACGGGTTACTGGCTCGGCCGCCGGGGCGGCCGGGCGCTGCTCGCCCGCAGCCGCTCCAAGCGACTGCACGAGGGGGCGGACCGCGCGGCGGAGATGCTCGCCAGATACGGCTACGCCCGCGCGATCGTGCTGGCCCGCTTCGTCCCCGTCGTGCGCACGGTGCTCAACCCGCTGGCCGGGGCGCTCGACGTGCCGGCCAGGGTGTTCACGCTGTGGCAGGCCGTCGGCGGTGTGGTCTGGACGGCCGGGCTGGTCCTCGCCGGATACGCACTGGGGTCCTCGGTGCCGAACGTCGACCGCTATCTGCTGCCGATCGTCGCTGTCGTGGTCGTGGTCTCCCTCATTCCGCTCGCCGCCGAACTGCTCCGTTCCCGCAACCGGGGCACTGCTGAAGGAGACAACAACTGATGCCGCTCGCCTCCGCGGCCACCTCGATCGACGGTGGGCTGTACACCTGGGTCACCGAGTTGGCCCAGCGCTCCCCCGCCGTCCTGGACTCCGCCGTCCGGGTGTGGTCGGCCTACGGGCTCGCCCTGTTCGCGGTACTCATGCTCGCGTCCTGGTGGCGCTCCCGTTCCGCGGATCCCGCGCGTACGGCCATGGCGCTCTGCGCCCCGCTCGTCGTGGTCGCCACGTATCTCGTCAACGACCTGGTGAAGTCCGCCGTTCACGAACAACGGCCCTGCCGGACACTGCATGTCGTGACGGTGGAGGCGTGCCCGGCGCTCGGCGACTGGTCCTTCCCCAGCAATCACGCCGCCATCGCGGCGGCCGCGGCCATGGCGATCTGGCTGACCGACCGGCGGCTCGGAGCGATCGCGGTGCCGGCTGCGCTGCTGATGGCGGCGTCCCGGGTATGGATCGGGGCACACTACCCGCACGATGTGCTCGTCGGACTGCTGGTCGGGGCGCTCGTCGCATGGCCGCTGACCGTTGCGGCGGGCCGCTGCGCCCCGGCGGTGATCCGGCTGCGTGACAGCCGGCTGCGTCCACTGGTGGCGGTGCGGTGAGCGAGGAGGCCCATCGCACCGCGGCCGCTGCGGCACCCCGGTGCGATGGGCGCGGCGGAAGCCTACCGACGCCGCGTCCCGGCCTGGAGCAAGCGTGCGAGCGACGGAAACCTAGCCGCCGTGGCCGGGCAGGCGGATGACGGCGAGGCCGCCGTCGAGGTCCACGGTGGAGCGGTGGGGCGGGGCGCCGTCCTCCTCGTCGTCGCGCAGCAGCAGGGCGCTCTGTCGCTCCTTGAGCTCGCTCTGCTTGCCGGGTGAGAAGGTCGCGTGCAACTGCTCGAAACCGGTCGCCGACACCTGGCCCTGGCGAGCACTGTTGCGCCACGGCAGCAGACCGGCCCGGCCCGCGCGGAGCATCAGCTGATCGAGGAGGGCGACGACGGTCAGACCGATCACCAGTCCGGGCAGCGTCATCATCGCAGCGAATTCCATGCGGGGAGTATCCATCCCTGCGCTGCGATGCGCATCGGCCGCGGGTATGACGATGCAGGTATGACGATGCTGGCCGTCGCACAGTGCGACGGCCAGCGGAGTCGTGAGGAAAAGCTCGGACGGTCAGCCGTTGGGGAGGACAACGGCCCGGCCGTAGATCTTGCCGTCGCACGGTCGTTCGTACGGCGGCGGCGCCTCGGCCGGCGACACCGTCTCGGCGTGCGCCTCGACCGATGGTGTCCCGATGCGCCAAACGCTCCCCGGGGACATGGGAAGGGGCACGAGGCCTGACGGTTCCCGATTCGGCTCCGGTCGCGGTTCCCGGGCTCGCGGCGCCGGGCCGGGCCTACCGCCCGCTGAACGCCTCCGCGGCGCGCCGCGCGTCGGCGCCGACCGTCAAGGGGTGGCTGCGGCTGCCGGACGACGAACGGCGCAACGTGAGCGCCGCGATGTCGTCGCGCCGCACACCGCCGGAGAAGTCCTCCAGGTCCGTGTGGAGGGTGTCCAGGAGCTCGCGGGCGCCCAGCCGCGTCCAGCTGCTCAGGCGTGCGTCCAGCGGATAGAAGGCTCCAGAGGCGTCACGCGCCTCGGTCACCCCGTCGGTGAACATCAGGAGCGTCGCGCCGGACGGGAAGTCCAGCCATTCCGGGACCCTCGCCTCGTTGCTGAGCTCCGCCATGCCGAGCGGCACCGACGTACGGAGCAGCGGAACGGGGGCTGCCACACCGTCGTGCAGCAGTCGGGGCGGCAGATGGCCGCAGTTGACGGCCTGCACCCGGCCGTCACCATCGAGGCCGAGCACCAACGCGGTGACGAAGCGCTCGATCTCGCCGGTCTGGGCGGAGAAGGCGTTGTGCCGGGCGACCGCGTCCTCGACCGCGTCCACCACACCGGTCAGGGCGGGCTCACGGATGGCGGCCTCCCGGAAGGCTCCGAGCGCGGCGAAGCCGGCCCCGATGGCGGCGAGGCCCTTGCCCTGTACATCGCCGATGATGACGCGGGTGCCGTACGGGGACTGCACGACCTCGTAGATGTCGCCGCCGACCAGGCGGTCCTCCTCGATCGGCGCGTAGATACCCTCCACGAGGACCTGGTCGGTCAGTACGGGCAGCGGGCGCAGGATCTGCCGCTGGAGGGCGACTGCCGCGGACCGCAGCCTGGCTATCTCGGAGGCGTGCCGGATCCTCAGCGAACAGGCGCCGACGCCCAGGGCACAGGCGAGTACGGTGAAGCAGACGCCGCTCGCGATGTCCCAGAAGGCGCCTCCGGACACCAGCCGGGAGACGACGACGATGGGCATGATCCAGGCCGCTGCGGCGACGGTCTGCCGGACCGTGCAGAAGACCGAGACGAGTGCGGGCACCACGACCAGCAGCGGGATGAGCCGCAGGTCCTCACCGGTGAGGACATCGAGGCTCACCACGATCAGGGACAGCAGGGCCAGCGCGCCGATCAGAGTGGGGGTACCGATCCGGGCCGCTATGGCAGCCCGCTCCCCCGCGTCGGGCACCGGCGACTCCGCGCCGCGCGCCGTCGACAGACGCTCTACCCCGATGGTCACGGCCAGCTCCTCCCGCAGTCGCCGGGCCCTTCCCGGCGCACTGTTCCAGTCCACCCGGACCGGGACGTCGGCGCAGGGGGCTTTTGGCCTCATGAGTCACGCCGAAGGTCACCGATCATCGTGGCGCGGCGCTCTCCGGGCCGGAAGTCCCGGACGGACGTCCCACACAGGACGTCCCTCATGTGACGTCCCTCATGTCACGTCGTCCCGTATGTCAGGTCGTCCCGCGTGTGGAGTCCCGCGTGTGGAGTCCCGCATCTGGAGTCCCGCAGGTGTCGCCCGACTCATCTCCGGTCCCGGTGTGCCGGGGATCAGCTCCGCGCTGCTGCTCCGGCTGTCTCCGCCGTCGTCCGTGGCCGTTTGCCGTCCGGTACGAGCGCCGACAGGAACGATGTCCGTCGGCGGAGCGCGAATCCGAGGGATTCGTAGAGCCCCACGGCGTGGGTATTGGCGGCCGCCGCATGCAGGAACGGCGTTTCGCCGCGTTCCCTGATCTCGTGGGAGACGGCGAGCAGCAGCCGGGTGGCGAGCCCTTGCCCCCGTACGGACTCGTCGGTGCAGACGCCGCTGATCTCGCTCCAGCCGGGCGGGTGCAGTCGCTCCCCGGCCATCGCCACCAGCGCCCCCTCGCGCCGGATACCGAGGTAGGTGCCGAGCTCGACCGTCCGGGGCAGGAACGGTCCCGGACGGGTGCGTGCCACCAGGTCGAGCATCTCGGGCACGTCGGCGGGTCCGAGCCGTACGGCCTCCGGGTCCGGGGCCGCCGCGACGCCCGTGTCGACGAGCTGCACGCCCTCGGCGTGGAACGTTGTCTCCCAGTCGTCCGGGGGCGGCTCACGGAAAGCGGTGATGGTGACCGCTCCCCCGGGTCCGGCGAGCGCCGCCGCATCGGCCCAGTCCGCGGCCTCCGGCCGGTCCGGAACCGCTACCCAGGGGGTGACGTCGGCCGGGTACCGCAGGATTCGGCCACGCCGCTCGGCGAAATGGGCGTGCGGACCGGTCAGTGAGGCGCCGACCGGGTCGTCCAGCGGGTGCGCGCCACCGGCACGGGGCTGCGGCGCGCTCATGCGGTCACCTCGGTGACGGTCTGCCCGCGGGCATCCTTCAGGGTGCCGCCGCCGACCAGGCCGAAAACCGCGACGTCCGCGGCAGCCTCGCTGCTGAGGACGGTGGGGAAGGGCTGCGGTTCGCTGCCGGGCCGGGTGTACCCGGTGCGCCGCTTCCGGTCGACCGGTTTGGCCCCCGCCGCCCGTACGGCGACGAGCGGTTCCCCGGCCCCCGGCACCGGCGCGTCCTGCTTTACGAAGGCCTCCGCCTCCGGACCGCCGTTGCGGGTGAACACGTACGCCTTCGGCATGAGCTCCCTCTCTCCTGCTTCCCATCGCCCCGGCCGCCCGCACCGGGCTCCGATCCCTGCACCAGCGGAAAGGCCCCTCCGCGTGCGGGTATTCCCGGAAAGGTGCGGCCACGCCTCGGTCACCGTTGTCGTGTCCGATCCTGACGCGCCGATCACGAACCGCACGGACCGCCGGTCACACACACGCCTGAATCCGTTGGCCGGATGCCGTGAACCGGGACACCATCGATTTCAACTCAACTACCGCTGGATATGCGCCGGTCGGCGCCCATTGCACCCGGGGCTGTGGCACTCTGGTGATGACCGCCCCACCGGGCTCCCCCGTACCGGTGGGGCGGTTCTGTTGCCGAGACCAGGGCCCCTGCACGGATACGGTGAGGGATAACGTCGATTCTCGGCCATTGACGCGTTGTGACCTGATCAACTCTCACTTACCCGCATGAGCGCTCTCTCCGCGGGCATACGCCTACACCTCATGGCCTACGACCAGGGGAGCGTGACGAGATGACGGCGCACACTGCGCAGACCGCCGGTGCGGAGCGAGCGGAGAGTGCACGCTCGACGGCGACGGGAAGGCCCGTCGCGACCGCCGCAGCAGACGCGGCGGTCATGGTGGACACCACGGACATGACGGGTGTGGCCCGCAGTACCACCGCCGCGGACGCCGCAGGGGCGACGGAAGAACTTCCGTGGATCGAGGACGCCGGCAAGATCGCGCCCAAGGACGCACGGGCGCTGTCGAAGCTGTTCTTCGACCGGCTTCAGGTACTGGAGGAGGGCACCGCCGCCCACCAGTACGCGCGCAACACGCTCATCGAGATGAACCTTTCGCTGGTCCGGTTCGCTGCGGGCCGGTTCCGCAACCGCGGCAGCGGCGACATGGAGGACATCATCCAGGTCGGCACGATCGGACTGATCAAGGCGATCGACCGGTTCGACCTGTCCCGCGAGGTCGAGTTCACCTCCTTCGCGGTTCCGTACATCGTCGGAGAGATCAAGCGGTTCTTCCGCGACACCACCTGGGCGGTCCATGTGCCGCGTCGGCTCCAGGAGCTGCGGGTCGACATCGCCAAGGCGAAGGAGTCCCTGGCCACGGATCTCGACCGCGACCCCACGGTCCAGGAGCTGGCCGTCCACCTCGGAATCACCGAGAACGAGGTGACCGAGGGGATCGTCGCGTCCAACGGGTACACCGCAGGGTCCCTGGAAATGCCAACCGACGCGGCGGACACGGACCGGCACGGCACATCGGGACGCACCTTCGCCGACGCGCTCGGCGAGGCGGACCCCGCCATGGAGACCGTGGAGAATCTGCAGACGCTGGCGCCGCTGCTCGGCGATCTGGACGCGCGCGAGCACCGCATCATCGAGATGCGTTTCGGCCAGGAGCTGACGCAGTCGCAGATCGGCACCGAGCTCGGCATCTCACAGATGCACGTCTCGCGACTGATCAGCCGGATCCTCGGAAAGCTCCGGAACGGGATGCTCGTCGACGAATGAGCTGACTGATGCGTCAGTCAGCGCCTCAACATGCTTCCATCTGCACGATTATCCGCACCTGATGTTGAGATCTTCTCAACGCATGGGTACCGTGACCGACCATGCAGCACGATGAGGTGGCCGAGCGGGTCCGGCAGGTGATCCGGGATGCCGGAGTGAGCCAGCGCGAGTTCGCGCGGCGGATGGTCATCGATCCGTCGAAGCTCTCGCGCTCGCTCGGCGGCACCCGCCGCTTCACCACGGCCGAGCTGGCCCGGGTCGCCGACATCGCGGACGTCGACGCCGGCTGGCTGCTCGGGGCCCACGCGGGGCACGGCGCGGCGCCCTCGCAGCAGGCCGAAGCCCCGCCGTCCGTCGCACGGCGACCGCGGCGCGCCCGCAACGCCGGAGCGGCCGGGCAGCCCGCGGCGGACAGCGGCAGACCGCTCCAGATCGTCCGGCAGACCGTCCGGCTGATCGCGGAGCACGGGTTCCATTCCGTGCGGGTCGCGGACATCGCCGAGGCCTGCGGGACCAGTACCGCCGCCATCCACTACCACTTCCCCGGGCGGGACGAGCTGCTGGAGGCGGCGGCCCGCTGGTGCATGGACGAGGACACCGCCAGGCGCGCGGCCAGGACCGCCGATACGGACCACGCCGGTGACGAACTCCGGCTGCTGATCGAGCTCCAGACCCCGTACACCGCACAACAGCGGCGCCAGTGGAGCGTCTGGCTCGATCTCTGGGCCGAGGCGGCGCGCTCCACCGCGGTCGGTGAACTCCATGTGGAGTACTACCGGCAGTGGCGGGCCACGGTCGCCGAGGTGGTACGGCGCGGCATCGCCCAGCAGGTCTTCCGGCCGGTCGATCCGGAGGCGGCCGCACTGAGTCTCACCGCCCTCATCGACGGGCTGGCCTCCCAGGTGCTCGCCACGACGCCGGGGGAACCGGGCACCAGTGCCGGGGACATGCACGGTGCACTGCTCCGCTATGTGGACGCGACCCTGACCGCCGGCTGACCCCTTCCTGCCGCCCTGCCCCTCCCCCACATCCCCCTCGCACGCTTCCGCCGTTTCCCACCCATTCGATTCAGGAGCCGCTTCCGCATGCCCGTGAACCAGGACGTCATCATCACGTGTGCCCTCACCGGGGCCGGTGACACGGTCCGCAAGAGCCCCCACGTGCCCGTCACCCCCGAGCAGATCGCCCGCTCCGCCGTCGAGGCGGCCGGGGCCGGGGCCGCTGTCGTGCACATCCATGTCCGTGAGCCGGAGACCGGCGCCCCGTCCCGCGACCCCCGCCTCTACCGGGAGGTCGTCGAGCGGATCAAGGAGACCGGGACCGATGTCGTCATCAATCTGACCGCCGGAATGGGCGGCGACCTGGTGGTCGACCCCGACGCCCCGCTGCGGCAGCTGCCGGGTACCGACCTGGTCGGTGGGCTCGAACGCCTCCCGCACGTCGAGGAGCTGCTGCCGGACATCTGCACGCTCGACTGCGGCTCCCTGAACTTCGGCGACGGCAGCAATCTGTACGTCTCCACCCCCGACATGCTCCGGGCCGGCGCCCGCCGCATCCAGGAGCTGGGCGTACGGCCCGAGCTGGAGATCTTCGACACCGGACAGCTGTGGTTCGCCAAGCAACTCCTTGCCGAGGGGCTGCTCGACACTCCGACCGTCTTCCAGCTCTGCATGGGCGTCCCCTGGGGCGCGCCCGCCGACCCCGGTGTGCTCCAGTCGATGGTGAACATGCTGCCCGAGGGCGCCCAGTGGGCGAGCTTCGCCCTGGGCCGGATGCAGATGCCGTGGGTGGCGCAGTCGATCCTCCTCGGTGGCCATGTCCGGGTCGGCCTGGAGGACAACCTGTATCTCGGCAAGGGTGTCAAGGCCACCAACGCCCAGTTGGTGGAGCGCGCCGTGCGGATCACCGAGGCGCTGGGTTCCCGGGTCGCCACCCCGGACGAGGCCCGGCAGCGGCTCGGGCTCAAGCCCCGCGGCTGACCGGGCCGCGCCTCACCCGCAGCAACGCTCCCCCCACTCGTTCTGGAGAACCGCACGATGAACCCCGCACAGCCCAGCCCGCCCGCACACCCCGCCCAGGCAGCGAAGTCCGTTCAGCCGGCACCCAGCGCCCCTGCTCCCAGCGCCCCTGCTCCCTGCGCACCCGAGGACGTACGCCGGGTGGCGTGCGTGGGGGCCGGAGTGATCGGCGGCGGCTGGGTCGCACACTTCCTCGCCCGTGGCTACGACGTCACCGCCTGGGACCCGGCCGCCGACGCCGAACAGAAGCTGCGTCGGCTGGTGGCCGCCGCCTGGCCGGCGCTGGAGCAGATCGGCCTCGCCGAAGGGGCTTCGCCGGACCGGCTCACGGTCACCGCGACGCTCGAAGAGGCCGTGTCCGACGCCCAGTTCGTCCAGGAGAGCGCCCCCGAGAAGCTGGAGCTCAAGCGCGATCTGCTGGCCCGCCTCGACGCGGCCGCGCCCGAGGGGGTCGTGATCGCGTCCTCGACGTCCGGCTACCCGATGAGCGAGATGCAGACCCTGGCCGCGGGCGCCGGACGGCTGGTCGTGGGACACCCGTTCAACCCTCCGTATCTGATCCCGCTGGTCGAGGTGGTGGGCGGCGAACGGACCGCGCCGTCCGCGGTCGGCTGGGCGTCCCGCTTCTACGAGGTCGCCGGAAAGTCCGTCATCACGATGGAACGCGAGGTCCCGGGCTTCATCGCGAACCGCCTTCAGGAGGCGCTGTGGCGCGAGGCGCTGCACATGGTCGCCAACGGTGAGGCGACGGTGGCGGAGATCGACGCCTCCATCACCGAGGGTCCCGGGCTGCGCTGGGCGTGCATGGGGCCGATGCTCACGTTCGCGCTCGCGGGCGGCGAAGGCGGTATGGCTCACATGCTGGACCACTTCGGCCCTTCCCTGAAGGCTCCGTGGACACGGCTCGAAGCCCCCGAACTGGACCGGGAGTTGTACGACGCGGTGGTGCGCGGCTGCGAGGAGGCGGCGGCGGGCCGTACCATCGCCGAGCTCGTCGCCGAACGCGACCGCGGCGTCATCGATGTCCTGCGCGCGACCGGCCGGCTCGCCGATCGGCGCACCGAGGGAGCGGCCAAGTGACCGCGCTGCCCCTGCACCGGGAGACGGTGCGCCCGGAGTGGATCGACTACAACGGCCATATGAGCGAGGCGTTCTACGTACTCGTCTTCGGTTTCGCGACGGACCGGATGATGATCGAGACCGGTCTGCACTCCGAGTACCGGGAGCGCACCGGCTGTTCGTTGTACACGGTCGAGTCCCACATCCGCTATCTGCGCGATGTCGCGGAGGGCGACCGGCTCGCCGTCCGTACCCGGGTGCTCGGCGCTGACGCGAAGAAGACCCGTTTCACCCATGAGCTCTACGTGCTCGGGCCGGACGCGCAGGAGGACGCCGAACCGGGCCCGGACGCCGAGCCCGTGGCCACGACCGAACTGCTCGCCCTCCATGTGGATCAGCAGGCAGGCCGCACCGTGCCCTTCCCCGACCAGGTACGCGAGTGCCTGACCGCTCTCACGGAAGCGGCGCCCTCCTGGGCGGGCCGCTCGATCACCGAGGTTCCCGCCGCACGCTGAGTGGCGGCCGGCCCCTGTTGTTACGGCCGGATGAAATCGTGCCCCGCCCCCTGCCCGGGCCACCGGTTCCCCCGGAGGTCCGGGCAGAGGGCTGTTCCTCGGCCATCGATGCAGGTCGGATGTGGTACGGGTGCTGTCCCTCATCCTCTGCTCCGTACGCTTCGAACAACCGCTGCGGACGGCGCGGCCGCGGCACCGGGCGGTTGACGCACAGCCGACCCCGCTGACACGCTCGCCGCATGCCCGCGACCGTGACACTCGTCTCGCGGCGGCACGTCGATCTGGGACGCCTCGCATCCTCGGCGTGTAGCCGCCGCCTCCGCTGCGCCCTGCTCCGCTGAGCAGCTGACCCGCACGGACGCCGCCACAGCGTCGATTCCCCTTTCAGGCACCGCCCCGGCCCCGGCGCGCCCACGGCCTGCCGCGCCACTGCCCACGCACCCGTCCCCGTCGGCACGGACGGCCGCCGCTGAGCCCTGACCGGCCCCCGGCGAGGTCCCGGCACCGGTGCCTGACCACGCCCGCACCGAGAACCACAGAGGAACGCCATGAGCCAGCCCGTCGACTCCGTCACCGCAGGGCACACCCCCGAGGACCAGGACCGTCAGGATCCCGGTGCCGCCTGGTCGTTCGAGACCAAGCAGATCCACTCCGGGGCCGTGCCCGATCCGACGACCGGCGCCCGCGCGGTGCCGATCTACCAGACGACGTCATTCGTCTTCCGCGACACCCAGCACGCCGCGGACCTGTTCTCGCTCGCCGAGCCGGGCAACATCTACACCCGGATCCACAACCCCACCCAGGACGTCCTGGAGCAGCGGATCGCCGCACTGGAAGGCGGAGTCGCCGCGGTGGCCCTCGCATCCGGGCAGGCGGCCGAGACTCTCGCCCTGCTGACGCTGGCCGGCGCCGGGGACCACATCGTCTCGTCCACCTCGCTGTACGGCGGCACGTACAACCTGCTGCGTCATACGCTGCCCCGGTTCGGCATCAAGGTGTCGTTCGTCGACGACCCGGACGACATCGAGGCGTGGTCGGCGGCGATCCGCCCGAACACCAAGGCGCTGTTCGCGGAGACCCTGGGCAATCCGCGCGGTGACGTCCTCGACATCCGGGCGGTCGCCGACGCCGCGCACGCGGCCGGGGTACCGCTGGTCGTCGACAACACCGTGCCCACGCCCTTCCTGCTGCGTCCGATCGAGCACGGCGCGGACGTCGTCATCCACTCGGCGACCAAGTTCCTCGGCGGGCACGGCACCACCATCGGCGGTGTGGTGGTGGACGGCGGTACGTTCGACTTCGGGGCGCACGCCGAGCGGTTCCCGGACTTCAGCGCCCCCGACCCGAGCTACCACGGTCTGCGCTACTGGCCGGACCTCGGCCCCAGCGCCTTCGCGGTCAAGCTCCGGGTGCAGCTGCTGCGCGATCTCGGCCCCGCGCTCTCCCCGCACTCCGCCTTCCTGCTGTTGCAGGGCGTGGAGACGCTGAGCCTCCGGCTCGAGCGGCACACCGCGAACGCCCAGGCGCTGGCCGAATGGCTGGAGGGCCGTGACGAGGTGTCGGCCGTGCACTACGCGGGGCTCGAATCGAGCAAGTGGCACGAGGCGGGGCGCCGTTATCTGCCGCGTGGCGCCGGTGCCGTGCTCGCCTTCGAGCTGCGGGACGGGGGGGGAGGCGGGCAAGCGGTTCGTGGACGCCGTCGAACTGTTCAGCCACCTCGCCAACATCGGTGACGTACGAAGCCTGATCATCCATCCGGCGTCGACCACGCACAGCCAGCTGACCGACGAGCAGCTGGCCGCCACCGGGGCGACCGCCGGTCTGGTCCGGCTCTCCGTCGGGCTGGAGAACGTGGACGACCTCAAGGCCGATCTGGAGACCGGATTCCGGGCCGCGAAGGCGGCGTCCTGAACCGGACGGCCCCCTCACCCGTGCTCCCCCTCCCGCCGGCCACCGGAGGCCGGCGGGAGGGGGATCCGCCGGGCCGTCGCTCCTGGGTGCGCCTGGACCGGCCGCTGCCGCTGGAGTCGGGCGGTGTGCTGCCCGGTGTGGAGCTGGCGTACGAGACCTGGGGACGCCCGGCGGCCGACGGCTCCAACGCGGTCCTGGTGCTGCATGCCCTGACCGGGGACAGCCATGTGGCCGGGCCCGCGGGTCCCGGGCACCCCTCGGCCGGCTGGTGGGACGCGCTGGTCGGTCCCGGCAGGGCGCTGGACACCGAGCGCTGGTTCGTCGTCGCGCCGAATGTGCTCGGCGGCTGTCAGGGCAGTACCGGTCCGTCGTCGAGGCGCCCGGACGGGGCACGCTGGGGCGGCGACTTCCCCTATCTGACGGTCCGTGACCAGGTGGCGGCCGAGGCGGCACTGGCCGATGCGCTGGGCATCGGCCGGTGGGCGGCGGTGATCGGCGGGTCGATGGGCGGCATACGGGCGCTCGAATGGGCCGTCGGCCTGCCGGAGCGCACCGGATCGCTGCTGGTGCTCGCGGCGCCCGCCGCGGCCTCGGCCGAGCAGATCGCCTGGGGGGCTCTGCAGATCTCCGCGATCCGCTCCGATCCCGCGTGGCGGGGCGGCGACTACCACGACGCGGCACCGGGCGAGGGCCCGCACGGGGGCCTCGGCCTGGCCCGCAGGATCGCCCACGTCACCTACCGCAGCGAGCCGGAGCTCGGCTCCCGGTTCGGTGGCGAGGCGCAGCCCGGTGAACACCCCCGGCAGGGCGGGCGGTACCGGGTGGAGTCGTATCTCGACCATCACGCGGCCAAGCTGGTGCGCCGCTTCGACGCGGGCAGTTACGTCGCGCTGACCGAGGCGATGAACGGGCACGACGTGGGGCGTGGGCGGGGTGGCACCGCGCAGGCGCTGGGCCGTGCGCGGATGCCCGCGCTGGTCGCGGGCATCGATTCCGACCGGCTCTACCCGCCCGCCCAGCAGGCGGAGCTGGCCACGCTGCTGCCGGGCGCCGACCGGGTCCGAATCGTCGAGTCGCCCTACGGCCACGACGGGTTCCTGATCGAAACGGACCAAGTCGACTCTCTGGTAAGGGAGTTGCTGCGGGATCGGCCGAATCAAGACCGGCCGGATCGGGACCAGCCGGATCGCGACCAGCCGGATCGGGGCCGCTGATCCCACCGCCGCTCACGCCACCACCGCTGATGCCACCACGCCCGGAAGCCGCCGGGCTCAGCCGCCGTCCTCCTCCGTGGCCCGGCCGGCGTAGTACGTGGCGATCATGTCCTCGCCGCCGTGCCCCGCCGCTTCGGCGCGCTCGAAGCGGGCGGCCGAGGCGGCGGTCAGGTCCAGCCGTACGCCGGACCGCTCGGCGGCTTCGAGGATGAGGCGGGTGTCCTTGAGGGCCGTGGACAGCGCGAAGCTCGGGGTGAGGTCGCCGGACAGGACCGCGGCGGACTTGCCCTGCAGATAGCCGGAGTCGAGCGGGCCGCCCCGCACGGCGTCGAGGAACAGCTGCGGGTTCACGCCGAGCCCCTCGGCGAGGTTGAGGCATTCCGCCACGCCGCCCACCAAGTTGATCACCCAGGTGTTGACCACGAGCTTCAGCCCGGAGGCGGCTCCCGGTTCCTCGGCGACCCAGACCGTGCGCTGTCCGATCGCGTCGAGCACGGGGGCGACCACTCCACGAACGGCGGACGGCCCGGAGACGAAGACGGTCAGTGCGCCCTGCTCCGCGGGCTGCCTGGTTCCGGAGACCGGGGCGTCGAGGTAGACGAGGCCCAGGTCCGCGGCGCGTTGCGCCAGCTCGACCGAGGCGTCCGGTCCCACCGTGGAGCTCTGCAGCAGGATCTGGCCGCGGTGCACCCCGTCGGATGCGGCGGTGAGCGCGGCGGCGACGGAGGTCCCGTCGTTGAGCATGGTGAGGACGACATCGGCGCCGCGTACGGCATCCGCCGCCGTGCTCGTGACCGTGGCGCCGTCCGTGGCGAGCGGCGCCGCCTTGGCCTGCGTGCGGTTCCAGGCGCGGACCTCCAGCCCGGCCCGGAGCAGGCTCCGGGCCATGCCCGATCCCATGATTCCGGTACCGAGGACGGCGACGACCGGCCGCTGCGGGACGGCGTCGGCTGTTGCTGGACCCATGAGGGCGATTCCCTTCGTCGGCCGCCGGCCGGACCGGCTCGCGGCGCTTCGGACTCTCAGGATTGCCGCAGCGCGCCTTCCAGTACCGCAGCGTGTACGGCTCTGGCGAGTCGCGCGCCCCAGCGCGAGCGCGGCCCGGCGAACGGTTCGCCCGGTCCGGCCTCCGGTGCGGGGGCGGCGACGCAGACGGAGTCGGTGGGGGTGCCGGAGCAGTCGAGTCCGGCATCGAGGAGGGCCTGGACCTTGGCCTCGGTGGCGGTGGCGACGGCGTTGACGAGTGCGGCGTCGGAGAGCGGCACGGGGAGGGTGACGACGATGTTGACCGTGCCGGGCCGCGGCGGTGTTCCGGTGTCCTCTCCCGGGGCCGCCGCCCAGCCGCGTACTCCCAGGCCGCAGGTGGCGGTGGCCGTCACGCCGTCTTCCGCGGCGACTGTGTACGCGGTGACGTCGGCGGCCGTCATCAGTCCTGCGCCCGGCCCGGTGAGGTGTTCCGCTGCGGCGATCTCGGCGAGGTGGCGGTCGGGGTCCATCCGTGGATAGCCGCCGGGCACCTGGGCGTTGAGGATCCAGTCGCGCGGGCCGATGCCGCCGCCGAGCACGGCGCTGCTGCACACCCGCCACCCGGACCCCAGCCGCCACACCAGATGGTGCAGGTTCACGCCGTCCTCGTGCCGGGCCAGCAGTTCACCGCGCTGTTCGGGCAGCCGGATGCGTACGGAACTGATGAGGCACCCCTCGGTGACGCGGCAGGACGACGGTCGGCCTGCGACCCGTAGAGCATATGCGGCGGGGCGGGGCGCCCCTGAGCGGTGCCCCGCCCCCGCACCCCGCCCCCGCACCTCGTGCCCCGTGCCCGTGTCAGACCTCGCCGCGGCCCATCGCGATCAGCCGGTCCAGCACGGCGGCGTCGGCCCTGACCCCGTCGTGGGCGTAGGCGTCGGTGACCCAGGTGCGCAGGCCGCGTACGGCGTCCGCGGTGACCAGCGCCTGCTCCCGGTCGACGAACATGTCGTCGTGGTAGACGGCGGCGAGGACGGGGACCTCGTTGGCGGCGAGCCGGTCCAGGTCGTAGAGGGCCGGCCAGTCGGTGCGGGCGGCGAGCGCCTCGGCGGCGCCGCGCAGCGGAACGAGCGCGGGGTCCTCCTCGAACTGCCAGGGGTAGACCATCTCGCCGGTGAACCGGAGAGGGCCCCCGGCGGTGGCGTCGAAGTCCGGGAACTCCTGACGGACGCGGTGCGCGGACCAGTCGGTGGCTGCCGTCGGTGGGCGCGGCGGCGCCCCACGGTTCGCCACCGATCCAGGCGCCCTTGGTGCCGATGCCGAGTTCGACGCAGCCGAAGACACGCTCGTCCTCGACGATGCGACCGGTCGGGGCGAGGACGCCCGGGTTGAAGCCGAGCGACCAGTGCGCGACGCGGAACATGTCCGGGTCGTCGAAGGACTCCATCCAGCGGCGGAAGGTGCCCGCGTCGGCGCCGCCCTCGATCTTGGTGACGACGCCTCGACGGTGCAGCGGACCGGGGTGCGCAGCAGACCGATCTCGTCCGGCGGCCACAGGGCGCCGTCGAAGACGAGCACGCCGTCCTGGGTCTCCTCCAGGGGGTTCCAGGAGATCTGGCCGGAGAGCATGACCGTCTCACCGGGCTTCTCGGCCGGCTTGCCGCGCAGGTTGATCTCCGGGCCTCCTCCGCGACCGTGGCTCGTTTGCGCTCGCGACGGCCGAGCAGCAGACGCACGGCCTGGCCGAGTGCCACGATCCCGGCGCCGACCATGACGCCGTGCGGGATGTACCCGGCTCCCAGGTCGGTGTGGAACGGGTCCGGGCCGTACTGGCGCGGCATCAGTCCGATGCCGAACATCATCAGCGCCCAGACGTTGCCCAGGAAGGCGACCCCGGCGGCGGAGAGCGGCAGGCTGATGAGCGTTCCGGCGAGGCCGACCGCGGTGGCGCCCGCGAGGATCAGGGCCCGGCGTCCTCCCCGGTGGCCGGCCTTGATGGTCTCGGCTGCCGCGGTGCCGGGCGGCCAGGCGGCGTCGGCGGGCAGCAGCCGGGAGCCGAAGGCGCGGTAGAGCACCCAGGCGTCCACGACGAGCCCGATGAACGCGCCGGCCGGCATCGGCCAGACCAGGTCCGTGCGCCCGAAGACGTGCGGCCCCGTACCTGCCCGGCCATTCACTCGATTGGTCTAACCGGGTCACGGAACCCGCAGCGGCATCGCACGGGGCCTGCGCCCACATGTCGCGCATGGGGCACCTGGCCCCACCGGCCGGGAAGTTGCAGCGTCCATCCGGGTGAGGCGCGATGGAATCCGGACGCGCCTCCCCTGATGGACCCACCCACAGGACGCGCCCGGGCTAGGAGGAACCGGTCATGGGAGCCGCTGACGGTTTCACGGATTCCGGAGAGCTCGACGGCCTGACGGTGTACGACACCGCGGGCGAGAAGATCGGCAACGTGGGGCGGGTGTATGTCGACGACAACACCGGCCGACCGGACTGGATCACGGTGAAGACCGGCCTGTTCGGTATGAAGGAGAGTTTCGTGCCTCTCGCCGGAGCCCGTCGCGTGGGCTCCGACCTGCACATCTCCCATCCGAAGGACCGCGTCAAGGAAGCCCCCCGGGTGGACGCGGACGCACATCTCTCCGTCTCCGAGGAGGAGGAGCTCTACCGGCACTACGGCCTGACCAGGAACACCGGCGCCAATCTCGGCGACCGTTCCGGGGCCGCGGGCACAACCGGCACCGGTGCACCGACCACGTCCGGGACCGGCAGCATGGGCGCGGCCGGAGCGGGCGCGGCCGCCGGAGCCGGGGCCATGGGCGCGGCAGGCGCCGCACGCAACACCACCGCAGACCGCAAGCCGGCGACCGGCACCGCCGGTGCGGCCTCCGGCACCGGCATGGGCAGGCACCGGGACACCGAGACCTCCGGTACGGCGCGTCCGCTGGTCGGAGCCGGAGCGGGCGCCGAACGGTCCTCCGCCGACCTGGGCGGCAAGGAGGAACTCATCCGCTCCGAGGAACAACTGCGCATCGGCACCGAGGAGTACGAGAGCGGCAAGGCCCGCCTGCACAAGTACGTCGTGACCGAGAACGTCACCAGGACCGTGCCCGTGACGCACGAAGAGGTTCGCGTGGTGCGCGAGCCGCTGCGGCCCGGCGACAAGACGGCCCGCTCGGGCATCCACGAGCAGGATGTGGAGGTCACTCTGCACGCCGAACGCGCCACGATGCGGAAGGAGACCGTGCCGGTCGAGCGGGTACGGATGGAAACCAAGAAGGTGACCGAGCAGAAGGAAGTCTCCGCGGAACTGCGCAAGGAGCAGATCGACTACGCGGACGGCATCACCAAGGACGGCAAGGACATAGGCGGCGAGTTCGGTCAGGGACGGCGCCGCTGACCCCCGCGCACCGCGCCGGACCAGCCGTACCGGACAGGAGCGAGGGGCGGACCCGCAGTACGGGGGTCCGCCCTCTCGTGTCCCTCCGGGCCCGCCTTGTGCCGGATGTGTTCAGGGCCGCCCGGGACGGAAGCGCACCGAGGGCCGTCCCTCGGGGCCGTCCGGTGTCACGACGGCCCTGACCCGGTAGACATCCGCGATGAGCTCCTGGGTGATCACCTCGGCCGGGGACCCTCCCGCGACCACCCGGCCCCCGTTCATCACCACGATCCGCTCGCAGAACATCGCGGCCAGATTGAGGTCGTGCAGGGCGATGACAGCCGTCAGCGGCAGCGAGGTGACCAGGGACAGCAGTTCCAGCTGGTGCTGGACGTCCAGGTGGTTCGTCGGTTCGTCCAGCAGCAGTTCGCGCGGCTGCTGGGCCAGCGCGCGGGCGATCTGGACGCGCTGGCGCTCCCCGCCGGAGAGGGTGTGCCAGGACTGCTCCCGGCGGCCGGTGAGACCGGTCCGCTCCAGGGCCTCGCGTACCGCGGCCTCGTCCGCGGCCGTCGGCGCCGACCAGGCACGGCGGTGCGGGATGCGGCCGAGACGTACGACGTCCACGACACTCAGCTCGACCTGGGTGAGGGAGTGCTGGTCGACCACCGCGACCCGCTGGGCCACCGTGCGGCGGCCGATAGCGGCCAGCGGGTCGTCGTCGAGGGTGACCGTGCCGGCGTGTGGGGCGAGGACTCCGGCCAGTATCCGCAGCAGGGTCGACTTGCCCGAGCCGTTCGGGCCGATCAGCCCGACGGTGGCACCGGGCGGCGGAGTCAGCGACACCCCGTCCAGAATGAGGCGGCCGCCCGCCTCCCGGCTGACCCGGTCGGCCCGCAGCCCGTCGCGGGCGGGCGGGGTCATGCGGACCGCCGGGTGCGGTAGAGGACGAGGACGAAGGCGGGCACCCCGATCAGGGCGGTGACGACGCCCACCGGAACCTCCTGCGGATCGAGGACGGTTCGCGCGAGGGTGTCGACCCACACCAGGAACACGGCCCCGGCCAGCGCGGTGACAGGCAGCAGTCTGCGATGTCCGGAACCGGTGAGCGCACGGGCCGCGTGCGGCAGCACCAGGCCGACGAAGCCGATGGCGCCGGCCGAGCTGACGAGTGCGGCGGTCAGCAGCGCGGTCGTGCAGAGCAGCACGATCCGGGTGCGCCCGACGTGGACACCGAGGGTTGCGGCGGCGTCCTGGCCGAAGGCGAAGGCGTCGAGCGTACGGGCATGGCCGAGGCAGATCGTCAGCGTCACGGCGAGCACGGCGGAGCAGATCCACACATCGGTCCAGCCGACGCCGCCGAGCGAGCCCAGCAGCCAGAACAGCACCCCGCGGGTCTGCTCGGCGTCGGCGGCGGTCATCACGACGAAGGAGGTGAGTGCGGAGAAGAGCTGCATGGCCGCGACCCCGGACAGGACCACCCGGTCGGTGCTGCCGCCGAGGGTGTGGCTGAGCAGCAGGACCAGCGCGAAGGAGCACAGCGCCCCGATGAACGCGCCGGCCGACAGGGACACCGCTCCCCCGCCGACCCCGAGGACGACGACCACGACCGCGCCGGTCGACGCCCCGGAGGAGACGCCGAGGACGAACGGGTCGGCGAGCGGGTTGCGCAGGAGCGACTGCATGACGGTGCCGCAGACCGCCAGCCCGGCGCCGCAGACGGCGGCGAGCAGGGTCCTGGGCATGCGCAGGTTCCAGATGATGCCGTCCCGGATCGGGCTGAGCGGCGACTCCCCGAGCCCGAGGTGGGAGGCGACCGTGGACCGGACGTCGCCGACGGAGATCCGGGCCGGACCGATGGTGACGGCCACCGCGACGGACAGGACGAGCAGCAGGAGCCCGCCGGCCCACAGGAATCCGCTGCGGACACCCCGGATGCCCGGACGCCCGGGCTCACCGGCCGCGGGGAGCGTGCGCTCGCCCACCTCCGCGGCCTGTCCGGTGTCCGTCACCCCGCGAGCCCGAACGTACGCAGCCCGGCCGCCACGCGCTCCACACCCTCGACCGTACGGATCGACGGGTTCATGGCCTGGCCGCTGAGCAGCACATAGCGCTTGTGCCGTACGGCGTCCATGTTCTTCGTGGCGGGGTTGGACTCCAGGAACGCGATCTTCCGCACCGCGCTCTCGGCGGTCTCCGACTTGCGGGTCAGGTCGCCGATGACCAGTACATCCGGGTTGCGGTCGGCGACGGTCTCCCAGTTGATCTGCGGCCATTCCTCATGGGTGTCGTCGAAGACGTTCTTCGCACCGAGCTCACGGGTGATGACACCGGGCGCTCCGCAACAGCCCGCCAGATAAGGGGACTCGGAGTTGGCGAACCAGTACATCAAGGTGGCGCCGGAGGCGTCGATGCCGCCGGTCGCCTTCCGCACCCGGGCACGCAGGTCCGCCACGAGCTTCTCGCCCCGCTCCGGAACACCGAACACCTTGGCCAGGTCGCGTACTTCGGCGTAGACACTGTCCATGGTCAGCGCTCCGGTGCGGACCCCGTCGCCGTCCTTGCTGTTGTCCTTGGCGGTGCAGTCGGCGGGCGAGACGTAGGTGGGGACGCCCAGTTCCTCGAACTGCTCGCGGGGGGCCACGCCGCCCTTGGCGAGCGTCGACTCGAAGGACGCGCTGACGAAGTCGGGCTCCTGGTCGAGGACCTTCTCGGACGAGGGACGGTTCTCGGAGATCCTCGGGACGCCGGCGTTGGCCTTCTCCAGGCCCTTCATCACCGGGTCGGTCCAGGTGGCCGTGGCCGCCAGCCGGTCGGCGAGGCCGAGCGAGAGCAGAATCTCGGTGGACCCCTGGTCGACCGGGACGGCACGGCGCGGAGCGGCGTCCACGGTGACGGTGCGTCCGCAGTTCTCCAGGGTCACGGGATAGCCGTCGGCCCCCGTGGACCTGGCCGCGGAACTGTCCTTGGCACCGCCGCAGGCGGTCAGCAGAACGATTCCGGCTGTGAGCAGGGCGGCGGAGCGGGCGTGGCCGGCTATGGGCGGCACGAAGTACCTCGGCGTCTCTGGGCCCATGCGCGGGGCCCGCTGTACGGAGTTCCGCGGCCCGGTGCCGGACCGCGGGTGCCAGCAGGTCTTCGGACTCGGGTTCGTACGGTCGGGACGCCTTCCCGGGAACCCTGTGGGTCTCCCAGTGGCCGTGTGCCCCGCCCGTCCCCCTCACCGCTGCGCGTCAGTTCCGGATTCGCACCGGATTCCCTGACTCCACCATGGAGTTCGACTGGCCCAGGCACGCTACCACGAGCCTCTGCGCAGCTCAGCGGCGGTGCGGCCGGTGGAATCGGGCCCGGCCTCGGCCCGTACCACCACCGGCCCGGTCGCTACGGACGCAGAAGCGCGACCACGGCGTTGTGTCCGCCGAATCCGAAGGAGTGGCTGACGGCACGCCGGACGGGCAGCACCAGGGGCTGCTTGGTGACGCACTCGATGTCGAACCCGGGCGCGGGCGCGTCCAGGTTGGCGACCGGCGGGATGATTCCGCGCTGGAGTGTGAGGATCGTCAGCCCCGCCTCGATCGCTCCGGCCGCGCCCATGCAGTGACCCAGCACCCCCTTGGGCGCGGTGACGGGCGGCCGGTGCGGGAAGACCCGGCCGATGAGGGCGGCTTCGGCCGCGTCGTTGCGCGGTGTGGCCGTGCCGTGCGCGTTGATGTGCTCGACGTCCGCGGCCTGCCAGCCCGCGGCGCGCAGCGCGGCCTCGACGGCGGCCTGGGCGAGTCGGCCGTCGGGGTGCGGGCTGGTGGGGTGGTGGGCGTCGGTGGTGGCGCCGGTGCCCGCGAGCAGCGCGCGCGGCTCGGCACCCCGGGCCTCGGCGTCGGCCGCGCGTTCCAGCACCATGACGGCGGCGCCCTCTCCCATGACGAGCCCCGCCCGGTCGGCCGCGAAGGGCCGGCTGAGCCGGGACAGGTCCCGGTCCGCGCGGGCGGCCGCGCCGGATCTGGCGAATCCGGTCATGGCGATCGGGAAGAGGGTCGATTCGGTGGCTCCCGCGATCGCCAGATCGCACTGCCCGGTGACGAGCAGGTCCCGGGCCACGGACAGTGCGGTGATCCCGGACGAACAGGCGGTGCAGGGTGCCAGGCTGGGGCCCGTCGCTCCCATCTCGATCGCGATCTCGGCCGCGGGCATGTTCGGGATGGTGAGCAGGATCCCGGACGGCGAGGTCGCCTCGGGCCCGCGCCGTTCCAGCACCAGTGCCTGATCGGTGAGACCGGCGGAGCCGCCGCTGCTGGTGCCGACGACGACCGCGACCCGGCCGCCGTCCCAGCCGCCCGGGTCGAGTCCCGCGTCGGCCACCGCCTCCCGCGCGGCGAGTACGGCGAATTTGGTGTACCTGCCCATGCGGAAGGCCGTACGGCGGCCGATCGAGGCGTCCAGGTCGATACCGTCGACGGTGCAGGCGAAGTCGATCGCGCACCCTGCGAGCGCGGGGACGGTGCGGGCCGGGCTGACCCCGGCGCACACCCCGTCCCAGGTGGACTCGGTGTCGTTGCCGACCGGGGTGATCATTCCCAGGCCGGTGACGGCGATGGCCGGCATCTTCATCGGGCGGTGCCCACCGGCGCCTCGCTGCCGGCCGACGCCCGGAGGAACTCCGTGAGCCCGGCGAGGCTGGTGTCCCGGTGCAGTGTGCCCGGGTCCAGCTCGACGCCGACGGCCTCCCTCATGACGACGGCGAACTCGGCGACTGCCAGGGAGTCCATGTCCAGGCTCTCCATCGTGGATTCCGGGAGAATCTCGGCCACGGGCACCCTGAAGGTACGGCTGAGTACCTCGGTGATCGTGGGGTGAATCGCGCTCATGGTCTTCCTCTCCATCATGCCCGTCCGGCGGGGATGTCCGGGCGGCGCCTCTCACCACCCCGACGCCGAAGTAACTGAGCAGCGTCCGTCCAGTTACGCCTTGCAGCGAACCGATTCGCCTCCGTGGGTCCGCGGCCCCGTGCACCAACGCGACAACACGGCCGCCGTACCCCAGAAGGCCAGGAGTACGGCACCGCGGCAGAGTCCCTGTGCCGCGTCGGCCACGGCGCGGGCCCGACGGTGCGGCCGGCTCCGGCTCGGCCCTCATCGATCACCCCCGACCGTTACCCGGCGCCCGCCCGTGTGCCAGGAGGCACCCGGGTCGTCGTACGCCTCGGCGTAGCGGGCTCCCGCGATGGGCCAGTCGGCGAGCACTTCCTCCGGCAGCGCGAAGGAGTC
This sequence comes from Streptomyces brevispora, assembly GCF_007829885.1. Taxonomy (NCBI): domain Bacteria; kingdom Bacillati; phylum Actinomycetota; class Actinomycetes; order Kitasatosporales; family Streptomycetaceae; genus Streptomyces; species Streptomyces brevispora. The sequence goes on along the minus strand of NZ_VIWW01000002.1, from coordinate 328,694 downwards.
GGCGAGGTCCGGAAGGTGGGCCGCGACGGCGGCGACGAGTTGCTCGATGGTCTCCGTCAGGCCCTCGACCTGGTCGGCCGTGAGGTGACCGGCGACGAGCAGGTCCCCGCTGTTGCGTTCGACCCAGCGCAGCGCGAACAGCCGGGCCAGATCGGTCAGCCGCTCGCGGGCAGGCCCCTCGGGCAGGCCCTCGACCGCGTCCGCGTAGGCGTCGGCCGCCTGCCGGCAGGCATGGGCCTCGACTCCTCGCAGCGCGGGCCCTGATCCCGCGTTCCACCGCTTCAGCGGGCCGCCGTGCGGGGCCCGTGCCATGCGGGCGCGGGAGCGGCCGAACTGGATCCGCTCCACCTGGGCCAGGAGCCGGCCGAGGTACCGCAGATCGTCCAGGCCGCCGGCCGGCGCGCCCGCGTCCGCGGTGCCCCCCGCGTCCATCGCCTCAGGCATCGCGGAGATGACCATCTCGGCCGCCGCCTTGGCGTGGATGGCCATGTTGTCGCCCTCGGCGGTGATGGCACCCTCCACCCCGGTGACGAGTTCGGCCATTCCGTTGTTCTCCAGCAGGCCCTGGGCGCCGCACCGTTCCCGGCATTCGACGATCACGGACCGGGCCTGCCAGGTGATCCACCCCTTGGCGATGTCGACCAGCCGCCCGGCCGCCTCGCGCTCCGGCGCCGGCCGGTGCGCCGCCGCCTCCCAGCGGTCGAGGGCCCGTCGGTGCAGGAGGCTCATGGCGAAGACGGTGGCCATGGCCCCGGCGAGGGGGCCGTGATGGCTGCGGTGGGCGATCACCGCCAACGGCGGCAACGCGCGGCCCCCGGAGACATACCGGTGGCCGGAGTAGCGGACCGCGATGGCGAGGGTGGCCCGGGCCGAGCCGACCGCGCTCGCGCTCATGCAGATGCGGCCCGCGGTGACGCGGCCGATGGAAGCGAGGAACCGGCGTCTGTGGCCGGCGGTGCCGCTGCGGAACACCCCGTCGTCGCCGACCCGCCCCTGCTCCCCGCCGAGCAGCGCCTCGCGCCCCACGAATACCTGGTCGAAGGAGGTCAGACAGTGGTCCACGGGGCTGCCCATCCGTGCCGGAAGCCTGCGGATCCGTACCCCGGGCAGGGCCCGGAACGAGTCGGTGAGCGGCACCAGCAGCAGGAAGACGCCGTGGTCTGCTTCCCCGACGATCAGCCGGGCGGCGACGAGGCCCGTCTTGGGGCCGCCGGCCCGGCTGGTGTTGGGCATGAACTTCTGCGCGCCCAGGTGCGGCGTGTGCAGTACGAATCCGTCCCGGGCAGGGTCGTAGGTGGCCGTCGTCTCGACCGCGGCGGCGTCGTTGCCGTGCGCCACCTCCGTACAGAGGAAGGTCCCGATGCGTCGCATCGCCAGGAAGTCCGACAGATCTCGGAGCCGGTCGGCGTCGTGGTCCAGCAAGCTGCCGAGGAAGAGGTTGTAGTGGATTCCCGCGACGGTGGCGAGTGACGGATCCACCGGGGCGAGCCATTCGTGAAGTGCGGCCAGGGCGCGCGGGTCGGCTGCCAGCCTGGCGCCGCTGTCCAGCGCGTTGTTGAGCGTGCGCAGCCGCGCGTGGGCGAGTGCGAGCCTCTCGTCGGGGGTGGGACCTGGCAGGGGGGCCGCCGGCCTGCGAAACGGTTCGGTGGCGATGATGCGCTGCCAGAAGCCGTGCTCCCGGCGGGCGTCCGTGCCGAGGAGCACCGCGGTGAGCCGGTCCGCGACCCGTTCCGTGCCGGTTCCGGTCACAACGGGGCTGTCGATCATTGTGGTCATACGAAAGGAACGATCAGGAATCAGCCAGGACACCCGAAAACAGCAGTCGCGGCTATTCCTTTCCTGTTCAGCGGGGTTCGGCCCGCTGGAAGGCCAGGGCGACATTGTGGCCGCCGAATCCGAAGGAGTGGCTGAGGGCCCGCTCGACGCGCTGGCGGCGGGGCTCCTTGGTCACGCAGTCGAGGCCGGACTCCGCCGGTGGCGCGTCGAGGTTGGCGATCGGCGGGACGAGACCGTGCTCCAGGGTCAGTACGGTGGCCACCGCCTCGATCGCACCGGCCGCCGCGAGGGTGTGCCCGATGACGCCCTTCGGCGCGGTCACCGAGGGCCGGTGCGGGAAGAGCCGGGCGATCAGCGCGGACTCCATGGCGTCGTTCAGCGGGGTGGAGGTGCCATGCGCGTTGATGTGGTCCACGTCGCGGGCGGCCCAGCCCGCCCGGTCCAGTGCCGCCTCGACCGCCCGCTGAGCGCCTCGGCCGGCCGGGTCGGGTGCGGTGGGGTGGTGCGCGTCCGTGGCGGCGCCCGCACCGGCCAGTACAGCCCGCGCCCGCCCGCCGCGGGCCCTGACGTCCCCGGCCCGCTCCAGTACGAGTACGGCGGCGCCCTCGCCCAGCACGAACCCGTCGCGGTCCGCGGCGAACGGCCTCGACGCGGCCGCCGGATCACCGGTGCGCACCGAGAGCGCCCCCATCCCGGCGAACGCGGACACCACCAGCGGGGTCACCACGGACTCCGCCCCGCCCGCCACCACCACATCGCACTGACCGCTCGTCAGCAGGTCGCGGGCGAGGGCGATCGCGGTGGCGCCCGACGCGCATGCGGTGGCCGGGGCCAGACTCGGCCCGTGGGCGCGCAGGTCGATGGCGACCTCCCCGGCGGCCGCGTTCGGCATCATCATCGGCACGAGGAGCGGGGAGACCGCGAGCGGCCCGTCCGCGTCCAGCCTGCGGACGTTGTCGACGAGTACGGAGACCCCGCCCACGCCGACGCCCAGCACGACGCCCACCCGGGCGCCGTCCCAGCGGTCCGGGCGGAGCCCGGCGTCCGCCACGGCCCGGCGCGCGGCGACGAGGGCCATCTTCACGAACCGCGCCATCCGGAACACCGCGCGGCCGCCCACCGCCTCGTCCAGGTCGCCGTCGACCCGGCAGGCGAAGCCGACCGGCAGGCCGGCCAGTTCGTCGCAGTGCCGGGCCATTCCGGCCCCTGCGCAGAGCCCCGCCCAGACCGTTTCCTCGTCGGCGCCCGCCGGGGTCACAAGCCCCAGGCCCGTCACCACAGTTGCTGCCCCGTCCCACGCCATGCCGCGGCCCTCCCGTCGTCGTTCACCCCGCCTTCGTTCGAACGGCGGTGTCCTGGGAGAGGATGCGCCCACTGGGCCGAACGGGTTAATTTCCCGGACGCCGCTCACCGTGCCGCGCTCCGGTGGAGAGGGCCGGGAACTCGGGTCCCGTACGGGTCAGGAGGCGTCCGCGCCCCCGTCCTCGCCGTACCTGCGCTCGAATTTGGCGACCTGTCCCTCGGAGTCGACCACCCGGGCCTTCCCGGTGTAGAAGGGGTGGCTCTCGGCGGAGATCTCCACGTCGATGACGGGGTAGCTCTTCCCGTCGTCCCAGTCGATGGTCTGTTCGCTCGACGCGGTGGACCGGGTCAGAAAGGCGTAGCCCGCGGAACGGTCACGGAAGACGACCGGACCGTAGGAAGGGTGCTTGTCGTTTTGCATTGTCTGCTCCTGGGGACGTGCGGGTACCGGGACGGGACACTCCCGGCCAGCCTCCCGAACCGCGGCGGCCCGCGCGATCGCAGACGTCCGTACGGGGCATCGGCGCACGCAGGCCGCGATGTCACCGAGCGGCTCGGCTACGCCTCCAGCGCGTCGGCCACCAGGGCCAGGAACCGTGCGTGGGCCCGCGCGCTGCACACCGGCTCCGGGTTCCAGGGCACCACCCGCGCGGTGCGTTCGATCGCCGCCCACGCCTCGCTCGTCCGGAGCTCGCCGAGAGGGGTGGCGTTGACCCGGATGTCGGCGAGCACGACGGCGGGGCGCAGCGCCCCGGCCTCCGCCCAGCCGACCGTGGACCAGTTCGCACCGGGGCCTTCGGCCGGTTCCACGAGGTTGACGCCGAGCTCTGCCAGCACCCGCAGTTCGGGCCACATGCGGGGGCGGGCCAGGTGTGCCTGGTGCTGCCCGGCCGGGGACAGGGCGAGGACCCTGGCCCCGGCCGGTCCGGCGGCGAGCGCGCGCAGCCGGTCGCGGGCGGCGTCCAGCTCCCGGGCGGCCGACGTGGGCTCCTCGGCTCCCAGCGAACGGGCCAGCCGGGCGAACCGCTCACCGATCTCCGCGAGGGTGCGCGCCTGGCCCACGTCGATGACGACGACCGGGACGTGCTCCTCCAGGTGCTTGGCGGTCTCCGGGGCGAGGCCGTAGACTTGGCCGCCGCCGTAGCTGACGGCCACCACGAGGTCGGGCTCGCCGCTCAGCAGCGTCTCCACGTCCAAAGCGGCGCCGGCGCCGGCATAGGCGACCTCGGCCAGGGGCAGCGAGCCGGTCTTCGCGGTGTCGGGCACGGCAGGGTCGTCATGGCCCGAGCCGAATACCGCGCTCGGCCGTATCCCGTGGTCCCATAAGGTCGCTCCGGCCTGGACATACGCGAGCACTCGCGTCGGTCGCCGCTCGGCGGACGTCAACTGGCCGCGGTCGTCGGAGAATTGCCACACGCTCTGCTCGTTCACGTCACACGCCTCTCGCCACCGGCCGCTTCGCCCCGTTTCGGGGTCGTACACCACTACCTGCCCAGCGATCCGGCGTGGCACCCCCGGCGCGGCGTCGTTCTACAGGTCCGCCTCGGTGCCGCGCCCCAGGTAGGTGACGGGCCCGGGGTCCGGCACCCGGATCCCGGTGAAGCCGAGCCGGTCGTAGAAGGCTCTCGCCGGGGTGTTGGCGGTGAGCATGGACAGGTGCACCCGCCCCACCCCCTTGGCGCGCAGGGCTGCCAGGAACGTACGCATCAGCGCTCTCCCGTACCCCCTGCGCTGCCATTCGGGGAGCAGATCGATGTGCAGGTGGGCCGGGTGGCCGGCCAGTTCGGGCAGGATCATCCGTTCCGGGTTGTGCAGGAGGGCGATCATCTCGTCGCTGGGACCGCGCGGCGCGCCGTCCGGGCGCGGGTAGCGGTCCTGGACGAGGGGCAGCCAGCGTGTACGGAACTCCGTCACGAACCGCGGTGTGTCCGCCGTCCCGAGGATGTATCCGACCGCCCGGCCCGTACCGTCGTCGATCACGAAGGCCAGACCGGGTTCGAGATAGGTGTACGGAGCGGCGAAGATCGACGGCATCAGCTCCGGGTCCGGGTACAGATGCCGGGAGTCGCCGCCGTTGTCGGCCGTCCGGACGCAGATGTCCGCGAGTGCCGCACGGTCGGCCGGGTGGTACTCGCGGATGCCGGGTCGCAAGGTCATGCCCTCATCCTGACCCTTTTGGGAGCGCTCCCAAAAGGGTCTGGGAAAGAAAGACGTCGAACACGACTGTGTTCCGTGTCGATCCGGGCGGCAGCCGTTCGTATAGAGGGTGAGAGGCCGGCACGACGCCGGCGTCGCACCCGAGGAGGCACACCATGAAGCACTATCTGCTCAGCGTCGTCACACCGGCCGACGGCGTACCGCCCGCTCCCGCGGAGCTGCAACGCATCATGCGCGACGTCGAGGGCTTTCACCGGGAGCTCCAGCAGGCCGGGGCTTGGGTCTTCGACGGCGGGCTGAGTGCGCCGAGCACGGCCACCGTCGTGCGGGCGAAGGACGGCGGCACGGTGCTCACCGACGGGCCGTACATCGAGGGGAAGGAGTACCTCGGCGGGCTCAGCATCATCAAGGCCCCCGATCTGGATGCCGCGCTCGACTGGGGCCGCAAGGCCGCGCTGGCGATCGGGCTCCCCATCGAGGTCCGCCCGTTCGAGGGAGAAGTGGAGGGCTGATGACGGACTCGCCCGGCCGGTCCGCCCCGAGCGGTGGACCGGACGAGCCGGCCGTGCCCGCCCGGGAGATCGAGCGTCTCTTCCGCGCCGAGTACGGCCGCTGCGTTGCCGTGCTCGTCGGCTCCTTCGGTGACATCGACATCGCCGAGGAAGCGGTCCAGGAGGCGTTCACCGCCGCGCTCGACCGGTGGCCGGTGACCGGGCCACCGCCCGCGCCCGCCGGCTGGATCATCACCACCGCGCGTAACCGGGCCATCGACCGGCTGCGCCGTGAGGCCTCGCGCGCCGACCGGCACGCCCAGGCCGCGCTGCTGCGTGCCGGGAGCGAACCGGCCGAGGAGGGCCCCGTGCGCGACGACCGGCTCCGCCTGATATTCACCTGCTGCCATCCCTCCCTCTCCACCGCCGCGCAGATCGCCCTGACCCTGCGGCTGCTCGGCGGCCTGACCACCGCGGAGCTGGCACACGCGTTCCTGGTGCCCGAGCCGACCATGGCGCAGCGGCTGGTGCGGGCGAAGGCCAAGATCCGTGACGCCCGCATCCCCTACCGGGTGCCCTGCGACGCCGATCTGCCCGAGCGGGTGCGCTCGGTGCTCGCCGTGGTGTACCTCGTCTTCAACGAGGGGTACACGGCGAGTTCGGGCGACCGGCTGGTGCGTGAGGAACTCTGCGCGGAGGCCATTCGTCTCGGCCGGCTGCTGACCGCGCTGATGCCCGACGAACCGGAGGCGGTGGGGCTCCTCGCGCTCATGCTGCTCACCGAGTCGCGGCGCCCGGCGCGCTCGGGACCGGGCGGTGAACTGGTGCCGTTGGGTGAGCAGCGGCGCGATCTGTGGGACGGAGCGCTGATCGCCGAGGGGCAGTCGCTCGTCCGGCAGTGCCTGCGGCGGGGCCGGCCGGGTCCGTACCAGATCCAGGCGGCGATCAACGCCGTGCACAGTGACGCGGCGACCGCGTCCGCCACCGACTGGGGCCAGATCCTGCGGCTCTACGACCAGTTGCTCGCCGTCGGGCCGAGCCCGGTGGTGGCGCTGAACCGTGCGGTGGCCGTGGCGGAGGTGGCGGGTCCGGAAGCGGCCCTCGCGCTCGTCGACCGGCTGGGGCTCGACGGCTACCACGTGTTCCATGCCGTGCGGGCCGATCTGCTGCGCAGGCTGGGCCGCACCCGGGAGGCCGCGTCCGCGTACGACGCGGCGGCCGACCGCACGCGGAACACGGCCGAGCGGGACTTCCTGCGGCGCCGCCGCCGGGCGCTGCCCGACGGCTGACCGGGGCCGTCAGCCGTTGACCGCCGTCAGCAGCACCACGGCGTCCTCCAGCGCGAGCAGCCCGTGCCGCTCCTGCGGGATGGGGTGCAGCCGTCCGGGTGCCAGTTCCACATCGCCGGACGCGGCCGTGAGCCGGACCGTGCCGCGCAGCACCTGGAGGGAGGCGGCGGGCGGGGCGTTGTGCTCGTCGAGCGCGGAACCCGAGGTCAGGGCGATGACGGTCTGCCGCAGCGGCTCCTCGTGCAGCAGGAGGTGGGCGCTGCGGCCGTGCGCGGAGGTGCGGGCCGCGGCCAGGTGCTCGTCGGCGAGGGCATTCAGATCATTGGGGACGTCCATATGCTCTACTCTGCCGCAGCCCACGTTCCCCCGCGATCCTGCCCATGGACCCCGCCGGGCCCAGGGGCAGGTGCGTCATCCGTCCGGAGGTCAGGCCCGCAGCCAGACCGCGGTGTCCTGCGGGAGTCCGCCCGCCTCGTCGAGCGGGCCGCTGGCCAGCAGCACCGCGGAGTGGCCGGGCAGCTCGGCCGCCTCTGCGGCCAGGTTGACCACGCAGACGAGTCCGTCGGTCCGGGTGAAGGAAAGCACTCCGGGCGCCGCGTCCAGCCAGGTCAGCCGCCGTATGCCGGGCTCCCCCGCCGTCCCGAATCCCGGTTCGCCGCGACGCAGCCTCAACGCCTCGCGGTACAGGGTGAGCATCGAGTCCGGATCGTCGCTCTGCAGGTCGGCGGCGTACGAGGACCAGTCGGCCGGCTGCGGGAGCCAGGGTTCGGCGGTGGCGCCGAAGCCCGCGTACGGTCCCTGCGCCGACCAGGGCAGTGGCACCCGGCAGCCGTCGCGTCCGGGATCGGCGCCGCCCTTGCGGAAGTGCATCGGGTCCTGGATCCGGTCCAGCGGGATGTCCACCTCCGGGAGGCCGAGTTCCTCGCCCTGGTAGAGGTAGGCCGCGCCGGGCAGGGCCAGCGAGAGCAGGGCGGCGGCGCGGGCGCGGCGGGTGCCCAGGGCCAGGTCCGTCGGTGTGCCGAAGGTCTTCGCGGCGAAGTCGAAGCCGGTCTCGGTGCGGCCGTAGCGGGTGACGGTACGGGTGACGTCGTGGTTGCACAGGACCCAGGTGGCGGGGGCGCCGACCGAGGCGTGCTCGGCGAGCGTGTCGTCGATGGCGGTCCGCAGCAGTGCGGCGTCCCAGGGGCAGGCCAGGAAGTTGAAGTTGAAGGCGGTGTGCAGTTCGTCGGGGCGCAGGTAGCGGGCGAACCGTTCGGTGTCCGGGAGCCAGACCTCGCCGACGAAGACGCCGCCGTACTCGTCGGCGATGGCGCGCCAGGAGCGGTAGATGTCGTGCAGTTCGTCGCGGTCGACGAAGGGGTGCGGGTCGCTGCCCTCGACGAAGTCGGGCAGTGCGGGGTCCTTGGCGAGCAGGGCCGCTGAGTCGATGCGTACGCCCGAGACGCCGCGTTCGAACCAGAAGCGCAGCACCTCCTCGTGTTCCTGGCGGACCGCCGGGTGCGCCCAGTTGAGGTCGGGTTGCTGGGTGGCGAACAGGTGGAGGTACCACTCGCCGTCGTCCAGCCGGGTCCACGGTGTGCCGCCGAATTCGGAGACCCAGTCGTTGGGCGGTGTCGCGCCGTCCGGGCCGCGCCCCTTGCGGAAGTGGAAGAGGTCGCGTTCGGGGCTGCCGGAGCCGGCTTCGAGGGCTGCCCGGAACCAGGCGTGCTGGTCGGAGACGTGGTTGGGCACGATGTCGATGATGGTGCGGATGCCGAGTTCGCGGGCCTCGGCGATCAGTTTCTCCGCCTCCGCCAGGGTGCCGAACGCGGGGTCGATGGCGCGGTAGTCGGCCACGTCGTAGCCGCCGTCGGCGAGCGGCGAGAGGTACCAGGGGGTGAACCAGAGTGCGTCCACGCCGAGTTCGACGAGATAGGGCAGCCTGGCCCGCACTCCCGCGAGGTCGCCGGTGCCGTCACCGTCGCCATCGGCGAAGCTGCGTACATAGATCTGGTAGATGGCTGCGTCGCGCCACCAGTTCGCGGTGACCTCGGACGGACGGTTGGCTGCCACGTGACGTTCCTTTCGGGCAGGTGGTACTCCGCCGCCGGCCCGCATGCGGGGCAGGACGGTCGAGCCGGCGGCGGAGTGCTGAGGGGAGGGCGGCTGTGCGGGGTGTCCCCCGGGCGGGGGCGGGCTCGGGTCCCGGAGGACTCCTAGCCCTTGAGGCCGCCCGCGGTCAGACCGCTCATGATGTTGCGCTGGAACAGGAGGAAGATCAGCAGCGTCGGGATGGACGCGATGGTCAGCGCGGCGATGAGTACGTTCTCCGGTACGCCGCTGGCCAGCGAGTAGATGCCCACGTTCAGGGTCTGCTTGCTCGGGTCGGGCAGGGTGAGCATGGGCCAGAGGAAGTCCTTCCACACCCCGACGACGGCGAAGATGGAGACGACGCCGAGGATCGGCCGGGAGATCGGCAGGACCACGGAGCGCAGGGTGCGCAGGGGCGATGCGCCGTCGATGGCCGCGGCGTCCAGGAGTTCTCTCGGGATGGAGTCGAAGAATCGCTTCAGCAGGAAGATGTTGAAGGCGTTGGTGACGGACGGGAGCCAGATCACCCACGGTGAGTTCAGCAGGTTCCGCTGGAAGATCGGCACGTCCAGGACGGTCAGGTACTGGGGTACGACCAGGACGGTCGCCGGGATCATCAGGGTGGCCAGCATCATGCCGAGGATGACCTTGCCGAACACCGGCCGCAGCTTGGACAGCGAGTAGGCGGCGGCGACGTCGAACACCAACTGGAAGGCGAGCGCGCCGAAGGCGTAGTACAGGGTGTTGAAGAGCAGCCTGGACAGGTCCATCACGGTCCAGGCCCGGCTGTAGTTCTCCGTGTGGATCGAGCTGGGGAAGGCCGTGGGCGGACTCTGCACCACTTCCTGGGTGGCCTTGAGGCCGCCGGTGACCATCCAGTACAGCGGGCCGAGGAAGGCCACCGTGAACAGGAGGATCACCAGGGCGAAGACGATCCAGTAGACGGCCTTGCCGCGGGTTCTGCCGAGCTGGGCCGGCGAGATCAGGGTCCGCTGGCGCCCGAGGTCGGCGGGACGCTGTGCCCTGCGCCGCCCAGCCTTGCGCGCATCGCTCCCTGGCCGGGAGACAAGCGTGTTCGATGCCATGGTCGTGCTCCCGTCCTAGTCTTCGCTGTTGCGGCTCAGTCGTACGTACACCGCGGAGAATCCCGCGAGGACGACGAGCAGGACAAGGCCGAGTGCCGCCGCGCTGCCGTAGTTGTTGAAGTTGAAGGCGTACTGGTAGATGAGGTAGACGACGGTGGTCGTCGAGCCCTCGGGGCCGGCGCCGTTGGTGAGCAGGAACGGCTCGGTGAACACCTGCATCGTCGCGATGATCTGCATCAGCAGGAGCAGCGAGAGGATGAGCCGGGTCTGCGGGATGGTGACGTGCCAGATCTTGCGCAGCAGCCCGGCGCCGTCCAGTTCGGCAGCCTCGTACAGCTCGCCGGGGATCCCCTGGAGCGCGGCCAGGTAGATCAGGGTCGCGCCGCCCATGTTCATCCAGGTCGCCGCGATGACGACCGAGAGCATGGCGGTGTCGGTGTCCTGGAGCCATTGCTGTGCGGGCAGATGGAAGATTTCCAGGATGCGGTTGAAGAGTCCGTAGCCGGGGTCGTAGAAGTACTTGAAGAGAAGTACGGAGGCGACCGGCGGCAGCATGACCGGCAGATAGACCAGCAGCCTCAGGTATCCCTGACCGTGCCGGAACTCGTTGAGCACGACGGCGACGACGAACGGGATAGCGAAGCCGAACACCAGCGCGAGCGCGGAGAACAGCAGTGTGTTGCGCCAGGCCTGCCAGAACGCCGGGTCGTTGACGACGTAGGACAGGTTGGACCAGCCGGCCCAGGTGGTCTTGCCGTTCTCGGTCTTCTGGAAGGCCAGGATGAATTCCCGGACCATCGGATACCAGGAGAAGAACGAGAAGCAGAGCACCGCTCCGATCAGGAAGCCGTGCGCTGAGATGTTGCGGCGCAGGGTGCGCAGGAACTCCTCGCGGGCGGAGTTCGGGCGGGTGGGTCCTGCGTGTCCGTGGCGTGGCCTGGTCGCCTTGCTCGGGGACAGGGTAGGGGCCGACATGGTGTCTCCTCGGTGCCGGTGAACTGAAGCGCAGTCGGACGGGTCCGGATGCGGGGCCGGGTCCGCGTGACCCGGCCCCGCGCGTCCGTTACTGGTTCGCCAGAACCTGGTTGACCTGCTGCTCGGCGGTGGAGAGCAGCTTGTCGACGTCGGCGCCCTTGTTGGTCAGGACACCGGACATGGCGTTGTCGAGGATCTTGTAGATCTCCTGCGCCTTCGGCGGCTCGGCCTTGCCCTGGATGGGGTTGTCCATGAAGGCCTTGAAGTTCTCGATCGGCATCGACGCGTTGGTGGTGCGTGAGGCGTCGTCCTTGGCCTTGCTGTCACCCAGGAAGAAGTTCGGCTGCGGCAGCCCGACGGGCAGCTTGTCGGCCTTGGTGCGGGCCCAGTCGAACTGGCCCTTGCCCGGGGTGAGGTTCTTGAAGTTCAGCCAGGCGACAGCGGCCTTGATCTGGTCGGGCGAACTGCCTTTCTTGATCATGTAGTTGTTGCCACCGAAGAGAGTGCCCTTGCCGCCGGGGATCGGGCCCAGGCCGAAGGTCTCGTACTTGGCGCCGAGCTGCTGCACCATGTACGTGATGTCGTCGGGGGCGGCGAGGAACATGCCGAGCTTGTCGGTGGATATCTGCTTCTGCAGATCGCCCCACTTCAGCAGCTGGGTCTTGCCCATGCTGTCGTCCTCCCAGCGCATGTCGTGCAGCTGCTGGAGGACCTGCTTGCCGGATGCGTCGTTGAAGGCCGCCTTCTTGCCGGAGGCGTCCACGACGTCCCCGCCGAGGCCGTACTGGGCGGCGGCGAAGTGCCAGCCGCCGTTGTTGCCGGCGCTGTACTCGCCGTAGCCGGAGATGCCCTTGCCCAGGCCCGCGATCTTCTTCGCCGCGGCGCGGACCGCGTCCCAGGTGGCGGGCGGGCTGTTCGGGTCGAGACCGGCCTGCGTGAACAGCTTCCGGTTGATCATCAGCCCCATGGTGTAGTTGCTGGTCGGCAGGGCGTAGAGCTTGCCGTCCTTGCGGGCCACATCGATGACCTGGGGCTGGATGTCCTTGAGCGCGGGCACGGACTTGTCGTTGACGTAGGCGGAGATGTCCTCGGCCCCGTCGTTGTCCAGCACCTGCTGAAGGTCGGTGAAGTACGCGTAGAAAACGTCTGGCTGCGACTTCCCCTTCAGCATGGCCGTGAAGCGGGGAGGCTCCAGGCACTGCCCGGGGGTGGACTTTCCGTTGATCGTGACGTTCGGGTAGGTCTTGTTGAACGTCTTGATGTCCTCGTTCCACTCACGCAGCTCCGCGGCCTTGGCCGCCGGCGGCATGCAGTCGATCGAGATCGTCACCTTCGTCTTCGGGTCGAGCGGAGCCGAGGGGTCGGACGAACCCTTGGATCCACTGTCCTTGTCACCGTTGTCGCTGCTGCTGCTCGTGCCGCAAGAGGCGAGAGCGGTCAGGGCGAGTGCGGTGACGAGGGCGGCCGCTGAGGCACGGCTTGTACGGCGTGTGCGGCGGAACCCAGCACTTCTCATCGATGGTCCCCTTCGGGCATGAGCATGGAAGGCCCTCGGCCGACTCTCTGCCGGGGCGAGGCACACTCAACCAGCGCCGACATGTGAACGCAATATCTCGCGCAGTTTTCGTAAATGTTTGACAGTTCGTTGCGCGCACCATGTGACGCACGACAGAGGCGTGCTGTCCCGGCTCCACGGAGCCGGGGCAGCACGCCAAGGGTGGTTCCGCACGGTTCGTGACCGGCCGGCAGTCCCGTTACTGCAAACTTCGCACGCCCGGGCGCAAGGAATTTGCGCACCCCGGAACGCCGTCCGGCAGGCCGGACGGCGCCCCTGCGCACGCCGGTCGCTACGGGTTGATGTTGATCTTCATGGTGGAGGTGGTGTTCTTCACGTCCTGCGCGTTGCCGCTGAGCTTCAGGCCGTTGAAGGTGACCTCACCGACGGCGGGCCCCTGGCCGGCCTCCGGCATCTCGTTGGCCCAGAGCCCGAAGCCGGACTTGGCGTCGAACGCGTCCCCGCTCTTGCGGGCGCCGGAGATCGTGATGCCGGTCAGCACGGTGTCCTTGATCGGGAACTGCGGCTGTCCTCCCACGTAATTGGTCTGGAACATGATGCCGCTGTACGTCGGGTCGACGATGTCGACGTTGTTGATCCGGATACCCTGGAACACCTTGGAGGCGGAGAAGAGCCAGATCCCGGGGAAGGTCTGCGTCCCCCAGAAGTGTCCGCCCGAGCGGATGACCGACACGTTCTCGATCGTCGTCGGAACGGTGCCGAATCCGTTCATCGGGTAGCCGAAGTCCAGCGAACTGACCGTGATGCCCGAATAGACCAGGGTGTCCGCGATGTAGATGTTGCGGAAGGTGTTGCTGAAGCCGCCGTAGACGGCGACACCCGCCGCACGCCAGGTGAGGATCGAGGAGAGGTTCTCGTACACGTTGTTCTTCATGTCCGAGCCGCCGGAGTCGATCGCCGAGAACAGCGCGAAGCTGTCGTCGCCCGTCGCCCGGGACTCGTTGTTCACGACGTGGTTGTCCGTCGAGCCGTTGGTCATGTTGATGCCGTCGGCGAACGTGTCACGGATGCGGGAGTTCTTGATGGTGATGCTGTCGGTGTTCGCGCCCCAGTAGAGGCACACCGTGTGCTCGTTCCAGACATTGTCGATGGTGATGTCCGAGACGTTGGAGAAGTCGAACACCTTTCCGGGTCCGTCGATGCGCGAGGTGTAGTTGCCGAAGTACGCGAAGTTCGCGAACGTCGATCCCTTCGCACTGGCCTCGGCACGGAATCCGTTGTCCGTGTTCTCCTGGGACGCGGGCGCGTGGAACCTGGTGTACCAGGGGCCCGCGCCGACGACCTTCACGGCCTTCCCATAGACCTGGAACTTGCTGGCGGTGTCGTAGTCACCGGCCGGCAGGTAGACGCCGACCAGCTTGCCCGTGGTGTCCATCCGGACCTTGTCCAGGGCGTTCTGGACGTCCTGGTGGGTGAATCCGGCGGGCACCGCATAGGCGGCGGGGTCCGGGTTCGCGATCTGGGTCGCCTGCTCCAGGCTGACGAAGTCGATCGCGTAGGTGGAGGTGTTCGCGGCGTCCTTCTGCAGCCGGATCTTGCTGCCCGCCGGGACGGTCCTGCCCAGCATCACGTTCGCCTCGTCGTAGATGTGCCGCGGCGAACCCGAGCCCGGGGAGTTTCCGGGTCCGGTCTCGGCGCCGTACAGCCAGGCGTACTTCGAGGTGAGGTCGATCGCCTTGAGGAAGGTGCCGTCCACGTACAGGTTCAGCTTGGAGTCGATGCCTCCGCCGCCCGCGGAGTCGGGGATGGAGAACCGGGTCACCAGGGTGTTGGTGCTCGCCCTGGTGGTGAACTCCACATAGTTTCCGGTGTTGTTGAGGGTGACGGCCTTGCGGCCGGACGCCTCGCCCGCGATGTCCCCGACGGTCCGGTTCGGACCGACGACCTGGGCGCCGCCGCCGGTGACGCCGTCCTCGGCCTCGTACATGTCGTACGGCATGTTGGCGCCGCGGCCGACGAAGAGCGAGCTGGTGGAGGTGTTGTTCTCGCGCTTCACCGGGAGTTCGTTGGCGTCGTCCGCGATGACCGTCCGCACGGTGTACGAGCCGTTGGCCGCCGTCCAGCTGCCCAGGTTCACCGGAGCGCTGGTCGCGCCCGCGGCGATCGCCCCGGTGTAGGTGCCGGTGAGGGTCTTCACCGTGGCGCCCTTGGAGTCGAGCAGGGTGAGCGTGATGGCGTGCCCGCCCGCGGCCGAGGCCACCGTGCCCTGGTTCTTGATGGCGACGGAGAAGGCCACGTTCTGCCCGTTGGACGGGGCGGACGGGGAGGTGCTGACCCCGGTCGCCACCAGGTCCGAGCTGGCGACCGGCTTGACGACCAGGCCGGTCGCGCTCGTGTAGGTGTTGTCGGTCTCGTTCTGCTCGATGACCTCGTTCGCCGGGTCGGCGACGGCACTGAGTTCGTACGTGCCCGCGTCACGCGGCCCTATGTCGGCGCTGACCTGGGTGGAGGCCCCTGCGGCCAGCGTGCCCACGGCCACGGTGGCGACCTTGGAGCCGCCGAGCCGGAATTCGAGCTTGCTCGCCGGCGCCGCGACCGGGCCGCTGTTGCGGACCGTCGCGGTCAGGGTGATCGGGTCCGACTCGACGGGTGCGGCGGGAGCCGCGGTCACCGAGCTGACCTGGAGGTTCGGGTTGGGTGCCGGAGCGCCCAGGACCTGGAACTCCGCGACCTGGCCCGCGCCCGAGCCGGTGTTGGAGTTGAACTTCAGCTGGACGTCGGCGACCCGGCCGCTGACCGGAATGGTCACCGAGTTGCCGCTGCCCGGACTGAACGCGTAGTCCTTCGCCGCGACCAGGCTGGTGAAGGACGAGGCACTCTGCTCACGGCCGAGCACCTGGATGTTCTGCGTCCTGGCTCCCCAGCTGCTGTCCGGGTTGAGCTTGACGACGACGTTCTCCGTGTCGGCGTTGGCCCCCAGCTTGACGGTCAGGGTGTTCGGGTAACTGCCCCCGGCGCCCTCCCAGTAGGTGGTCAGGCTGTTGTCGTTGGCGTTCTCCGCCACGAAGGTGTGGACCACGGACGAGGCGGTGATGGGCTTGCCGATCGCGAGGTTGGACGCCGCGCTCGTGCTGCCGTTGCGGGTGACGGTGTTGCTGTCGCCCGACACGTTGCCCGCCGCGTCCCTCGCCCGGACGGTGTAGGACACCGTGGTGGTGGTGGACTGGGTGTCGGTGTAGGTGGTGACATCGCCCGCCACGCTCTTGCGCAGCACGTTGTTGGCGTAGATGTCGTACCCGGTGACGCCCTTGTTGTCGGTGGATGCCTGCCAGGTCAGCTTGATCTGCCCGGCGGTCTGCTCGGTGAAGCTCAGACCGGTCGGCGCGGTCGGCGCCTGGGTGTCGCCCGAGCTCCCGGTACGGGTGACGGTGTTGCTGTTGGCCGAGGCGTTGCCCGCCGCGTCCTTGGCGCGGACGTAGTACGAGACGGTGGCATCGCCCGGACGGGTGTCGGTGAACGTGGTGACGTTGCCGGCCACACTCGTCAGCAGCGTGTTGTTGGCGTAGATGTCATAGCCGGTGACGGCGACGTTGTCCGTCGACGCCTTCCAGGTCAGCTTGATCTGCCCGGTGGCCGGTTCGGTGTAGGCCAGTTGCGTCGGCGCGGTCGGCGCCTGGGTGTCACCGGAGTCGGGGCCGTAGATCTCCAGCTCGGAGACCTGGGCGCCCGGCTGGACGGAGTTGGCGCTGACCAGGACGCGCACGTAGCGGGTGGTCGTGGCGTCGAAGGTGATCGTCGCGGACTCGCCGGCCGTCGGGCTGAAGGTGTACGCCTTGGACTGCGTCAGGTCGGTGAAGTCGGAGCCGTTGGTGCTGCCCTGGATCTTCAGCGTCTGGGTGCGGGTCTCCCAGCCGTCCGGCAGGCGCAGCACCACACGGTCGACCCGCACCGAGGAGCCGAGGTCGGCCTGGATCCACTGCGGCAGGTCGCCGTTGCGGCTCTCCCAGTAGCTGGCCGCGTTGCCGTCGTTGGCCTGCGCCGGGATGTAGTTCTGCGTGTAACTGCTGGCCGTGAGCGTACGGCCGGCGGCGAGGTTCACCGACGACTCGGCCGCCGCGCGGACCTCCAGCTCGGCGAGCTGGCCGTTCTTCGCCTCGGTGTTCGCGGTGATGTTCGCCCGTACGAACCGGGCCTTGGTGGCCGGGAAGCTGATGGTCACCTTGTTGGAGCTGCCCGGCGCGAAGGTGTAGGCGGCCGAGGTCTTCAGCGTAGAGAAGCTGGTGCCGTCGGCGCTGCCCTGGAGCGACAGGGTCTGCCGGCGGCTCTTCCAGTCGGCGGGAAGCTTCAGGGTGACCTGGTCGATGCGGGTGACCTTGCCCAGGTCGCTCTGCACCCACTGGGGCAGGGCACTGCTCGACCCCTCCCAGTACGTCGACTGCTGTCCGTCGGCGATGTTCCCTGCGGCTTTCCCGCTGCCGGCGCTGCTCGCGGCCGTCTGGTGGTCGACGGCGAGGTTCGGACCACCGGCCGCCGCAGCGTTGAGCGCCGGCCCGCCGATCATCAGCATGCTGGTGGTGACAGCGGCGGAAAGGACCCGCCATCTCCAGCGTTGCGTTCTCATATGTCCCCGATCTTCGGCCTCGGCGCAGGGCGCGTCCAAGGCGCGGCTCTGTCTGCGTACCTGCTGGGGCATGATTTCCTGCACCGACAGGATGGACTTTTGCGTATTCCGGTCAGAGAGTTGCAGAGAATTGACGGGGCGTCCACTGTCGCGGCAGAACCCGCAACTTAAACGGACTCTCCATCACCGCTTCAACTTCCTTGACAAATACGGCAATGGAGCGCCCATCACTCGTTCGCCGACCACTCCGCAAACGGTCTGCAATTTACGCAATATATTTGCGTAAAAGTGAAAGCCACTGAAAGGTGCCAGCTCGGGCGGGGAGAGAGGAGCGGGAGGAAACTCAAGGTGTACAGGTGAACCTGTACACCCCAAACTGTGGTTCTACCGTGGGGCGCATGAATGAGAGCCCGCGCACGTCGCCCTCAGCGGTTCAGGCCTCACGAGAGGTCCGTACGGTCATCGGCCGCCTGCGGCGCCGCATCCTGAACGCCGCCGAGGCCGAGGACATCACCTTCGGGCAGGAGTCCGTACTGACCCGCCTGTCCGGCAAGCAGGGCGTCACGGCCAGTGAACTCGCCGCGGCCGAGGGGGTGCGCCACCAGTCGATGACGGCGACGGTCGCGTCGCTGACCGCCTTGGGGCTGACGGAACGGCGACCCGACCCCGATGACGGGCGCCGCCTGCTGATCGCGCTGACCCCACAGGGGCACCGGCGGGTGGCGGAGGGCCGGCAGGCCCGGCAGGAGTGGCTTGCCGGTGAGCTGCAGGAGAAGTGCACCGAAGAGGAACGGCTGGCCGTGATCGCCGCCATGGCGGTACTGGAGCGTCTCACCCATGGCTGACCGGACGACAGCGGGGCGGGACACGACGGCGACGGCGGGCTTCGACCGGCGGCTGCTGCCGCCGATGATGCTGGGCTCGGTCCTGAACCCGGTCAGTCGCCCTGATATCCAGCGTCCCGCAGGGACTGAACAGCCTGGCCCTGCAGAACTCCGTCTACCACCAGGCCGATCCCGAGCGCACCGCCTCCTCGGCCCGGTCTGCTGCGCACCTTCGCCTATGTCGGCTCGATGGTCGCCTCCTCCACGGCGGCCGCCTCCTTCGGCCAGCGCGCGGACACCGGCGGAATGCACCACCTCACCTGGATCATGCTCGGCGCAGGCGTGCTCTACCTCCTCCTGACCGTCTTCGACGGCACTCTCGGCCGCGCGACGGACGGGGACGCCGCGGCCGGAACGCCGCAAGCGTCTTAGCCCACCCGGGACTTCACGCCGCGAGCACTCGCCATGCCGCCTGGTCGGCGTTCGCCGCCACGCCGCGTGGTCGGCCCGGCCGTGCGGATGTTCCCGGCCCCCGGCCAGTACGCCCGGCGGGTCAGCCCTTCGCGGTCCAGCGGTATCTGACGTCCGGCTCCCCCTCCTCGTTGCGGCTGCCGTCGTTGAACTCGACCGCGGTGAAGCCGTGCCGCTCGTAGAAGGCCCGCGCGTCGGTGTTGCGCTGGAACGCGTAGAGGGCGAGACCCTCGGGGCTGTGCTCCTTGGCCTTCGCCAGCAGCCGGGTTCCGATGCCCCGGCGTCGTGCACCGGGGCTGAGGTAGAGCTGTTCGAGCTCATCACCGTCGAGCGAGACGAAGCCGACGATCTCCGCCGCACCGCCCTCCTCGTGGAGTTCGGCCACCCAGACATCCGTGTCGGGCAGCACGACGTGGGTCATCCAGCCGAGCGTGGCCTCGTCGCTGTGCACTCTGGGCAGGTACGGCATGGCGGCGGCCCGGGAAGCGAGAAGGAGCCGGGTGAGGGAACCGGCGTCGTCGGCTCGGGCGTCCCGCAGCCGTACGGTGCCGAGTTGCGGGTGGTTGTCCGATGGCATCCGGTGTCTCCTGTTCGAAAGGGCGGTGGCCGAAAGGCCCGCCGTACCTCATTCGGCACGGTGACCTGGCCACCCGTGGTCGAACGTACGTCTGCACCGGCCCGCTTCTCCATAGAATATGTGCGACCGCTCCGCCGTTGACGACCGCTCACGGCACCCGCCCCGGCCGAGGGAAGACGTAACGGTGTACCAGCCCGACGAGTTCGCACTCACCGAGACCGGCTACCGGGGCCCGGCGCCCTCCTGGGCCCCCGCCACCCCCGCGCTGTGGATCGTGGACACGCGGCAGGAGGGCGAGCGGGCGCAGCGGCTCGCCCCGGGCATCCTCGACGCGGAGGAGCTGGAACGGGCCGGAAGACTGGTCGTCGAGGCCGACCGCCTCTGCTACACCGCCTCGCACGTGGCGCTGCGGATCCTGCTGGGGGCCCGGCTCGGTGTCGCCCCCGACGCCGTGCGGCTGACGCGGGAGCGGTGTCCGTCCTGCGGCGGGCCGCACGGCCGCCCCGCGACCGACGGCGGTGTGCACTTCTCCCTGTCGCACACCCGGGGCGTCGCGCTGCTGGCGTTCGCGGACGAGCCGGTGGGGGTGGATGTGGAGCGCGCCCCGAAGGCGCGGACCGTGTCGGAGATCGGGGACCAGCTCCATCCGGCGGAACGCCGCGAGCTGGCGGACCTGCCGGAGGAACAGCGGCCGGCCGCCTTCGTCCGGGCGTGGACCCGCAAGGAGGCGTATCTGAAGGGCAAGGGAATCGGTCTGGCCGGCGGTCTCTCGCACGACCACGTGGGGACCGGCCCCCGTCCGCAGCCCGGCCCGGCGGGCTGGACCGTCACCGATGTCGCGGTCCCCGCCGGATACGCGGCGGCGGTGGCCGTCCGCACGGCGGGGCAGCCGCCCGCACATGACGACGAGCGGCGAAAATGATCCGGCGGGCAGATCGCACCGACCGACCGATACGGAGGAGTGGCAGATGCCGCACACACGAGCCGGACAGCAGGCACGCCCCGAGGATTTGACCGACGTGGCACGGCTGGTGACGGCGTACTACGCGCTGCATCCCGATCCGGCCGAGGCCGGCCAGCGGGTGGCCTTCGGCACCTCGGGGCACCGGGGGTCGTCGACGGCCACCGCGTTCAACGAGGACCACATCGCCGCGACGAGCCAGGCCATCAGCGAGTACCGGGCCCAACAGGGCACGGACGGGCCGCTCTTCCTCGGAGCCGACACCCACGCGCTGTCGGAGCCCGCACGGGTCACCGCCCTCGAAGTGTTCGCGGCCAACGACGTGGCCGTGCTCATCGACGCCGCCGACGGCTACACCCCGACGCCCGCGGTCTCGCACGCCGTCCTCACGTACAACCGCGGCCGTACGTCGCATCTCGCCGACGGTGTGGTGGTCACCCCGTCCCACAACCCGCCCGGTGACGGGGGGTTCAAGTACAACCCGCCGAACGGCGGCCCGGCCGGGTCCGGGGCGACCGGCTGGATCCAGGAGCGGGCCAACGAGATCATCGTGAACGGCCTCAAGGACGTGCGCCGGCTGCCCTACGCCCGCGCGCTGGCGGCCCCGTCGACCGGGACGTACGACTTCCTCGGCAGCTATGTGGCGGACCTTCCGTCCGTGCTCGACCTCGACGCGGTGCGCGCGGCCGGGGTACGGATCGGCGCCGACCCGCTGGGCGGGGCATCGGTCGCGTACTGGGGCCGCATCGCCGAGCAGCACCGGCTCGACCTGACCGTGGTCAATCCGCTCACCGACCCCACCTGGCGGTTCATGACGCTGGACTGGGACGGCAAGATCCGGATGGACTGCTCCTCGCCGTACGCGATGGCCTCGCTGATCGAGCAGCGTGACCTCTACGACATCGCCACCGGCAACGACGCCGACGCGGACCGGCACGGCATCGTCACGCCCGACGAGGGGCTGATGAACCCGAACCACTACCTCGCCGTCGCCATCAACTACCTGTTCACGCACCGGGACCGGTGGCCCGCCGGAGCGGGCATCGGCAAGACCCTGGTGTCGTCCGGAATGATCGACCGGGTCGCCGGCGAGCTCGGCCGGGAGCTCGTCGAGGTACCGGTGGGATTCAAGTGGTTCGTGGACGGTCTGGCCGACGGGTCGCTCGGGTTCGGCGGCGAGGAGTCGGCCGGGGCCTCCTTCCTGCGCCGTGACGGATCGGTCTGGACGACGGACAAGGACGGCATCCTTCTCGCGCTGCTCGCCTCCGAGATCCTCGCGGTGACGGGCAATTCGCCGTCCGAGCACTACTCCACGCTGACCTCCCGGTTCGGTGCGCCGGCGTACGCCCGGATCGACGCACCGGCGGACCGCGAGCAGAAGGCGGTGCTGGCGCGGCTCTCCCCCGAGCAGGTCGACGCCGACACCTTCGCGGGCGAGCCGGTCACGGCCGTGCTCACCTCGGCGCCTGGCAACGGGGCGGCGATCGGCGGTATCAAGGTGACGACGGAGAACGCCTGGTTCGCCGCCCGGCCCTCGGGCACCGAGGACGTCTACAAGATCTATGCCGAGTCCTTCCTCGGTGCCGAGCACCTCGGCCGCGTCCAGGAGGAGGCCAAGGCCGTCGTCTCGGCAGCCCTGAACGCCTGACGCCGCCCGCGCGGCACTGCGCGAGCCGCATCCCCGGCGCCGGTCCGCCGGGGGTGCGGCTCGCGTCATGCGGGCCCGGCCGCCGGTGTCAGGGAGTGGACACCTTCGGCCGCGGCGCCGTCGCCATCCCGCTGCCGATGTGGAAGCTCGGGTGCGGAGGCTGGTTGTACGCGGTGTTCTGCCAGGCCAGAGCCATGCGGTAGGTGGTGTCGTGGAGCAGTGTGGTGATCCTCGTACCGGTCTCGTACGGCGTGGAGTAGATCCGCAGCGCGGTGTTGTCGGTGGTCGGCCAGACCACTTCCTCGCGCCAGTCGCCGAACAGGTCGCCGGAGATCGCGGGGGTGGCCTTGGTGCCGTTGTTGGAGTGCACCGACGCCCCGGTCAGCAGCCGGGTGTCGGACGAGGTGCCGTACTTGTCGATGTGGGTGCCGTCGAGGAGTTCCCTGGTGGTGTCGCCGTCCCACCAGACCAGGAAGTTGGAGCTGGAGGGCTTTCGGCTCGCGACGACGGTGCCCTTCGGGTTCCGCACCCCGTCCACCGCGGCCGACCAGGACTCGGCGCCGGCGCTGCCCGACCAGATGTCGTCGCTGACGCCGCGTCCGTTGTCACCGTTGGCGGGCGTGGACCAGAGGATCTGGCCGGTCCTCGCGTCCGCCATCCACGACGAGGGCCGGGAGCCGTCCTCGTCGACCTTGAACTCCTCCAGTTCGGCACGGGACGGGTCCAGGTCACCGACGTGCATGGCATCTCCGTGGCCGTTCTTCGTGGTCCACAGGGCGTTGCCGTTGTCGTCGACGGCCATGGCGCCGTAGATGATCTCGTCCTTGCCGTCGGCGTCGACGTCGGCCACCGAGAGCTGGTGGTTGCCCTGGCCGTCGTATCCCTTGCCGGAGTTGGTGGAGCTGCTGGTGTCGAAGGTCCAGCGCCGGGTGAACGCCCCGTCCCGCCAGTCCCAGGCGGCGATGACGGTCCGTGTGTAGTAGCCGCGGGCCATGATCAGTGACGGGCGCGCACCGTCGAGGCAGGCGGTGCCGGCGAGGAAGCGGTCGACGCGATTGCCGTAACTGTCGCCCCACGAGGACACGGTGCCGCGTGCGGGAACGTAGTCGACCGTACCCATGGCGGCACCCGTCCTGCCGTTGAACATCGTCAGGTATTCGGGCCCGGACAGGATGTAGCCGGAGGAGTTGCGGTAGTCGGCGGACGTGCTGCCGATCGCCCTGCCCTGCCCGTCGACGGTGCCGTCTGCGGTCTTCATCGCGACCTCGGCCTTGCCGTCGCCGTCGTAGTCGTACACCTGGAACTGGGTGTAGTGCGCGCCCGAGCGGATGTTGCGGCCGAGGTCGACGCGCCACAGCCGGGTGCCGTCGAGCCTGATCCCGTCGACGATCGTGTTGCCCGTGTAGCCGGACTGGGAGTTGTCCTTGGCGTTGGTGGGCTGCCACTTCAGTACGAAGTCGAGTGCGCCGTCGCCGTCGAGGTCTCCGACGGACGCGTCGTTGGCCTCGTAGGTGTACGCGACGCCGTCGGGGGTCGTGCCCCCGGCGGGCGGGCTGATCGGCACGTCCTTGTAGCCGGTGCGGAACTGGATCGCGTGCACGGAGTCGCTCTGCTCGACGCCTGCGACGACCGCGCGCACGGTGTAGTCCGCGGAGTTGGGCGCCCCGGCGTGGAAGTAGTTCGTCGAGCCGGTGACCGGTGAGGCGTTGACCTTGGTTCCGGCCCGGTAGACGTTGAAGGAGACGTCGTCGGCGTCGGTGGCGAGCCAGCGCCAGCTGATCAGGTTGCCGGCGTCGGTGTGGACGCTGACGACGCCGCGGTCCAGCGCCTCTGCCTGGCGTACGGTCGCGGCCTGCGAGATCTGGCCGGAGACGACCAGTCCGGCGGTGGCCAGCAGACCCGCCGCCACCGCGCCGAGCAGCGTGCGGGGACCGATGGTGCGGCGTCTGCGGGCGGATCGGGGTTGCTCAGGAGCCACGGTGGATGCCTTCCGGGGTGGGGGCGGGTTTCGTAACGTCAGTGACCACAGGGCCTGGAAAGGTTGCCGTCCCTCCGTACCCGGATCACGGCGGTGCGCGCGGAAGCCGGTTCACCCGTACGGCCCTGCGCGGTGGCGGGCCGGACCGGACGTACGCAGGCTGTCCCGAGAGCTGCCGATTCATGGGGCGGCGGTTCCGGACGGGGGTGCGACGTGACGGACGCCGGTGGGCAGGCTCCCGGGACGACCACGGGCGATGTCATGACGGCGGCGCTCCTTGACGCCCTGTTCAACCAGTCCGCGGTGGGACTGCACGTCCTGGACACCGAGCTGCGGGTGGAGCGCGTCAACCCCCTGCCCGACATGGTCGGCGCCGAACAGATCGTGGGACTGCACTTCACCGAGGCGTACCGGCTCGATGATCCGGACGAGGCGGAACGAGTGCTGCGCAAGGTGCTGGAGAGCGGCGTTCCCGTGCTCAACCGGGTCATCCGCGGCCGGCTGATGAGCGCCCCCGGCCCCCATCGCAGCCTGATGGTCACCCTCCACCGCCTGGACGACCCCGAGGGGCGGCCGCTCGGACTGCTGGCAGCGGTCGTCGATGTCAACGAACGGGAGAAGGCGCGGGCCCGGGCGAACTGTCTGACGGCCGTGCGCCGGGAGGCGGGCCAATCCCTCGATGTGGCGGCGACCTGCGAGGGGCTGGTCGCGGCGTTGGTGCCGCGGTTCGCCGACTTCGCCGTGGTCGAGGTGGTGGACGAGGTCCTGCGCGGTTCACCCCCACCGCTCAGTCCGCTGGGGCACGACGTGCCGCTGCGCCGCGCGGCGCAGCGGGGGCTCGGCGGGGACCACGTGGCCGGAGACATGCGGCGGCTGCCCCGCCGTACGCCGTTCGCGCTGGCCGTCACGGATCTGCGCCCCCGGCTGTCCGCGCTCGGCCCGGACACCCCGTGGCTGGCCAAGGATCCGGACAGCGCGCGGATGGTCGAGGTGTCCGGGGCCCACTCCCTGATCGTGGTCCCGCTGAAACATCACGGCGCCGTCCTCGGCCTGGTGAGCCTCTACCGGTTCCGCGGCGTCGAGCCGTACGACGAGGACGACCTCTCCCTCGCGCTGACGGCGGCCGCCCATGCTGCGCTGAGCATCGAGAACGCGCGGCGCTTCGAGCACAGCCATGTGATCGCGTCGACCGTCCAGCGCCGGCTGCTCCCGCGGCACAACGGTGCCCGGATCGCCGTCGAGACCGCGCACGTGCTGCTCCCGGGGCGCAACAGCGGCTGCTGGTTCGACACCATCGGGCTGTCCGGTGCGCGCACCGCGCTGATCATCGGCAACGTCGAGGGGCAGGGGCTGCAGACGGCCATCACCATGGGGCAGTTGCGCATCGCCATCCTTGCGCTGGCCAGTCTCGACCTGGAGCCCGACGAGGTGCTGGCCCGTCTCAACGACACGGCCGACCGGCTGGCCCAGGAACGCAGGTCGCTGCCGCCGGGCGACTCGCTGCACAACCAGGCCCTGACGGCGACCTGCATGTACGCGGTCTACGACCCGTTCGCCCGGACCTGCACCGTGGCACGGGCGGGGCATCCGGCGCCGGTCGCCGTCGCGCCCGACGGCAGCCCGATCGTCCTCGACGTCCCGGAGGGTCCGCCGCTCTTCTCCGACGACAGCGCCCCCTTCGCCACGGCGACGTTCGAGCTCGACGAGGGCAGTGTGCTGGCGTTCCTCACCGGTTCGCTGCTGCCGGACGCCCGGTCCGTGGCCAGGGTGCAGGACGCGCTCGCCTATCCGGACCGCCCGCTGCAGAAGCTGTGCGACGACATCGTCTACAGCCTGCCCGCCGACACCCCTCCCGACGGTGCCGCGCTGCTCCTCGCCAGGACCGGTGTGGTCCCGCCCGACCGGTTCGCGACCTGGGAACTGGCCCACGACACGACCACACCGGCCGTCGCCCGCACGCTGGTCCGGGACCGGCTCGAAGGGTGGAACCTCGACGAGGAGACGATCGGGGCGACCGAACTGATCGCGAGCGAGCTGATCACCAACGCGGTCCGCTACGGAACGCCGCCGCTGCACCTGCGGCTCATGCTGGACAGCACCCTCACCTGCGAGGTCCACGACTCCAGCCCGGTGGCGCCCCACCTGCGCCACGCGCGCACCGTCGACGAGGGCGGCCGCGGCCTGTTCATCGTGTCGCAGCTCGCCACGCACTGGGGCACCCGGTACGGCACCCACGGCAAGGCCCTGTGGACCGAACAGGAGATCCCGGACCCCGACGACAGCTCCTGACGGACCGGCAGCCGGTGCGGGCGGGCCGGCTGCCCGGCTCCGCGGACACGGGTGCGGCGCACCGCGGCCGGGTGGGCCGTGGTGCGCCGCGGTCAGGAAGCCGGCAGCGGCCCCGGGTTCAGGGGGCGGCGGTCAGCGGTCAGCGGCGGCCGCCGTGGTGGTGGCGGCCCCAGGACTTCGAGTCGACCTTGTGACCGTGCGCGTCCCTGAGGGTTGCCGTGTCGCTCTCGTCCCAGACGTAGTGGCGGAGGTCCTGGTAGACATCGCGGCTGTTGTCACGGCCGACACCGGTGTGCACGCGCACCGAGGAGCGGCCGGCCAGACGCAGGTCGAAGCGGTAGACGCGGCGGCTCTCGTCACTGAGCGTCCAGCCACGCAGGTTGACCGGGCTGCGGCCGGTGTTGGTGACCGTGACCCATTCACCGTTCAGGCTCCGGTTCGAGCCGTTGGCGCGGCCGGGGCTGTCGTACTGGATCTTGCCCAGGACGACGGCCGAGCGCTGGGCCGGCTTGCTGTGCCCGTGGTCGCGGCCGTGGTCGCGGCCATGATCGCGGCCGTGATCGCGGCCATCGTCGCGGCCGTGGCCCTGGTCACGGCCATCGTCGCGGCCGTGGCCCTGGTCACGGCCATGATCGCGGCTGTGGTCGCGGCCATCGTCGCGGCTGTGGCCGTGGTCGCGGTCACGATCGCGGCCGTGGTCGCGACCGTCTGCGGTCGCCGGAAGAGCGGCAGCGGCCAGAAGCGCGCCGGAAGCGAGAACGGTGGCGGTGATCCGCCGTGCGGAACGGGACATGAAGACCCCTCAGATGCAGGCCCGGGCCGTGCGGTCCGGGCGTTGTTCGGTCCCGGCGTGATGCCGAGAAGGCACACTTTGGCGCTGTTGCCCGATCAGTGGAAACCACCCCGGTACGTGTTACGAAGTGATGACATATCCGTCACACACGCCTGCAGGCGCCACCCACCGAACCCGTCCGGGTACCTGTCAATTCCTGTCCGCTGCATCCAGCCGTACGGCACCGGGTTGACGGAGACCGACACCCCGGCGCGTCCTCCGCCGCAAGCCCGCACGGGCGCCGCGGATCCGGACCCGGAATCTGTAACAGCCGCCACACCGCCGCATCCGAATGCCCGTTCCGTTACTCCGGGAAGGAGTGCACGCAAGTTCTCTCGAACATCGGGCGAAGCGAGTGATTGCACCGGCGGACCGGGAGTGGTTGAGTGGCAGGGTAAGTAATGAATCGAGGTTCAGAACATCGTGGCCTACCGACCCACCGCTCGTACCGAGGCGACCCGGCTCGCCCGCCGGGAGCGGCTGCTGGACTCCGCGAGGCAGCTGCTGGCCGAGGGCGGCTACGCCGCGGCCGGCATTTCCGCCGTCGCGGAGCGGGCCGGTGTCGCCACCGGCAGCGTCTACAACCACTTCGCCTCCAAACAGGAGCTGCTGGCCGCGGTCTTCCGCCATGTCGCCGATCACGAGCTCGCCGCGGTGCGGGAGGCGGTGCACGCCAGGAGCGGGGCGGCGGAACAGCTGCGGGCCCTGGTCGAGGCGTTCTCGTACCGGGCGCTGCGCAGCCCGCGTACCGCCTGGGCGCTGCTGGCCGAGCCGGTCGACCCGCTCGTCGAGCAGGAACGGCTGACCTACCGGCGCGGCTATCACGCGCTCGCCGAGTCGGCCGTCGCGGCGGGTGTCGCCACGGGTGAGCTGCCGGGGCAGAATCCGCGGCTCTCGGCCGCCGCCCTGATCGGGGCGGTGGGCGAGGCGCTGCTCGGTCCGCTGTCCCCCGTCGGCGAGCGGACCGACCCCACCGCGGTGGTGGAGGGCATCACCGCGCTGTGCCTCAGGGCGGTCGGATCCCCCGCCGATTGACCCGGCCACCCGCCGAAACAGCCGCCGCCCGCCGCCGGACGCAGACAGGAATCCCGCCATGACCACCACCGCACACCCGGCCGGCCCGCACACCGGGGCCGCCGCGGCGCACCGTACGCACGAGGTCACCAACCAGGCGCCGCCCCGGAGCGGGCTCGACGAGTACGGCACCAATGTGCCGCTCACCGAGGCCGTCGCCGTGTTCGGTGCCGGCCGGCACGAGCCGGAGCTGCACGGAATCGGCCGGCTGGTCGGCTCGGAGACGTTCCAGGCCGATGCCGAACTCGCCCACACCTCCCCGCCCGTTCTGCGCACCCATGACCGGTACGGCAACCGGATCGACGAGATCGACTTCCACCCCGCGTATCACGAGGTCATGGGCGCGGCCGTGCGGCACGGCGCGCATACCGGGGGGTGGGCCGACCCCGGACCGGGCGCCGCCGTGGGCCGGGCCGCGGCCTTCATGCTGTTCGCCCAGATCGAGCCGGGGCACGCCTGCCCGATGTCGATGTCGCACGCCGTGGTCCCGGTCCTGCAACGCGATCCGGAGGTGGGCCGGGACTGGCTGCCCGGCCTGCTCAGCCGTTCGTACGATCCCCGGCCGATCGCCCCGGGCAGCAAGTCCGGGCTCACCTTCGGCATGGGGATGACGGAGAAGCAGGGCGGGTCCGACGTGCGCGCCAACACCACGAGGGCGGTCCCGGTGGCCTCCGACCCGGACGGCCGGGCCCATCTGCTCACCGGGCACAAGTGGTTCTTCTCGGCGCCGATGTCGGACGCGTTCCTGGTCCTGGCCCAGGACGGGGCCGGCCTCGGCTGCTTCCTCGTACCGCGGGTCCTGCCCGACGGCGCCCGCAACACCATCCGCATCCAGCGGCTGAAGAACAAGCTGGGCAACAAGTCGAACGCGTCGGGCGAGGTGGAGTTCGACGACACCTGGGCAGTGCGGGTCGGCGAGCCGGGCCGGGGTGTGCCCACCATCATCGAGATGGTCAACCACACCCGTCTCGACTGTGTGCTCGGCACCACCGCCGGCATGCGCCAGTCGGTGTCCGAGGCGATCTGGCACGCGCACCACCGCAGCGCGTTCGGCGCGCGGCTGACCGGCCAGCCGGCCATGACCGCGGTCCTCGCGGACCTGGCACTGGAGACGGAGGCCGCCACCTGGACGTCGATGCGGCTGGCCCACGCGTACGAGGACGGCGGCGGCGAGCCGGAGGCGATGTTCCGCCGGCTGGCCACCGCGGTGTCGAAGTACTGGATCTGCAAGCGGGGCCCGCACCACGCCTACGAGGCGCTGGAGTGCCTCGGCGGCAACGGCTACACCGAGGACTGGCCGCTGGCCCGCCGCTACCGGGAGCAGCCGGTGATGGCGGTGTGGGAGGGCTCGGGCAATGTCATCGCGCTCGACGTGCTGCGCGGGATCGCCCGCACCCCGCAGTCGCTGGAGGCGTTCTGGACCGAGCTGGAGGGCACGGCGGGAGCCAGCCCGGTCCTGGACGCGCACATCGGCCGGGTACGGCGGGACCTCGCCGAGGACCTGCGCGACCCGGTCGCCGCGCAGACCCGTGCACGCGCCACGGTCGAGGGCATGGCGCTGGCCCTGCAGTCCTCGCTGATGCTGCGCCACGCTCCCGCGCCGATGGCCGAGGCGTTCGTGGCGGCCCGGCTCGGTGAGGCCCGCGGCCACCAGTACGGGATCCTGCCGCGGGGCACGGACGCCGCCGCGATCGTGGCCCGGCACTTCGGCGAGGGGTGAGGCCGACGGGCTGAGGCTGGAGGTTGAGGCGGGAGGCTGAGGCGGGGGGTGAGGCCGGTGCCTCGGGTTGCCGGACCATGCGGAGGCGCGGGGCCCGCCCCTGTCTGTCACACCGCGTCGGCCGGGCGCCTCCCGGACCAGCCGAGCAGGACCACCGAGCACACGGCGGCGAACGCGCACCAGGTCGAGATGAACTCCAACCGCCACAGGGCGGCGCACACCGCGGCCCCGCCCGCTGCCAGCACCCCGAGCCACCACAGCCACCGGTCGCCGGACAGCAGAAGCGATCCGACGGTGGCCAGGAGATAGCCCGCGACGAGCAGTCCCGGGCGGGGCAGGTCGAGCACATAGCCGAGGGTGTGCCCGCGGATCTGCGCGGTCACGGGCCGGACGGCCAGGCTGTACCCGAGGGCGGCGGACGTCGCGGCTCCGGCCGCCAGCGGCAGCACCAGCTGCCACCGGGCCTGCGGCGGCGCCGCGCACAGGACGCCCAGTGGCACCCACAGCGCCAGCAGCGGGAGCGCGATGACGGCCCAGGCCACGGTGGCCGGGCCGGTGCCGCCGTCCGAGCGCCACACCTCGGACTCGATGATCTGATGGGCGCCCAGCAGCAGTGGGAGCGCGGCGAGCGGCAGGTCCTGGAGCCGCCGCGTCCGTACGACACAGGCCACGCCGATCGCCGCGACGGCGGTGCCGGCGACAAGATCGGCGGTCGCGCTCCAGCACATGGCGTCACCCGGGGGTTTCTCGTTCGCGTGAACCGGTCTCCTCCCCGGGCACGCTACGACCCCCGCGCCGTGCGCGAGGACTGACGCGGCGGGCTCAGGTCGTCGCGTCCGACCAGGCGTACGGCGGCGGCACGGGCCCGTCCGCGGACCCCGCGCCGGCCTCACCGAGTTCGCGGTCGGCCACGCTCATCAGCTGGGCCGCGACATCGCGCATCGCACGGCTCGCCGCGAGCTCGTCGCCGATGGTGGGAACGTCCGGATCCTGCGGGCTGCAATGGGCGACCCCGTGGCCGGTGAGTTTCGCCGTGCCGGTGTCCAGCACCGCCGCCGCCTTCGTCGCGCCGTCCTCCTCGGACAGATCGACGCGGACCGTCCACTCCATCGTCCGGCTCATCGCACACCTCCAAGCCCGCGCCGGCCGCCGTTCGACAGCCGCCACACGGGTTCACTCCCAGCATCCACCCGATCGGCACGCCGCGCGCGTTCCCGGCCGCCCGAACGGCTCGTCCTGCGCGGATCCCCGCACCGAATGAGGATGACGTGGGCCGTGTTCCGGAGCAGTCGGCGCGCGGCCCCGTACCGAATCCGAGGCATGTGCCTCCCGGATCGTCCCGCCACGACAGACCCTGTAGTGCGGCTCGCCACCACACGCACCGCGGAGCGGTCCATGAACCGGCGTCGTCCTCCCCACTCGGCCAGTTCCGAGGAACTCCTGACCACGCTCCAGCACCTCACCTCCCGGGCGCGCCGCGAGGTGGAGCGGCATCAGGCGCGGACGGAACTGGCCGAGGTGAGTCAACGCGAGATGCTGCCCTCCTCCCTGCCCGCCCTGCCGGGGCTGCAGACCGCCGCCCGCTACACGCCCGCCCGCAGCGGTCTGGACATCGGGGGCGACTGGTACGACGGGTTCCGGCTCCCGGACGGTTCGCTCGCGTTCGCCATCGGGGACGTACAGGGACACGACGTCGAGGCGGCGGCCTTCATGGGCCAGATCCGGATCGCGATGCGTGCGCCGGCCGTCACCGCGGCCGATCCGGGCGAAGTGGTGCGCCGGACCAATGAACTGCTGCTGTCCGTGGACTCCGACCTCCTCGCCACCTGTGCCTTCGTCCGGCTCGACCCGCTCACCCGGGAGCTCCAGAGTGCGCGGGCGGGTCATGTCGCCGCGGTGTGGGCCCCGGCGAACGGGCTGTCGGGCACCACCGAGGACGAGGGCGGTCTGCCGCTCGGGATCCAGAGCGGTGAGGAGTACCCGGTCACCACACGGCACCTCACGACCGCCGGGGCCTTCGTGCTGCTCACCGACGGGGTGATCGAGGGGCCGTCCTACTCGATCGACGACGGGATGGACGCCGTGGTCCGGCTGGTGCGCTCCCGGGTCGGTGACGACGCGGGCGAGCTGGCCGACGCGATCCTGAGGACGGCGGAGCGTACCGGGCACCAGGACGACGCCGCCGTGCTCGTCCTGCGGCACGAGGAGTTCCCCGCCGCCCCCGGATGACCGAGCGATCCGGGCCGGTACGTGTCACGCGGCCGCCTCCGGCGGGGGCCGGTGTCTGATGAGAACAGTGATCCGCAGCGAGAAGTACCGGCGCAAGGCCGCGGCACCCCTGCGGTGCTCGTGGTCACCCCGCTGGTACTGGTCGTGCTGCTCACGGCGCGGATGCCCCGGGTGACCGACCGATGGGTCGAGGCCGGTGCGCTGCTGGTCGTCGCGGTCGCGGCCTCGTTGCTGGCCACCCGGAGTGCGCTGTCGATGCTCTGTCTGGTGTTCCCGATCCTCATCTGGGCGGCGCTGCGGTTCCAGCTGGCGGGCAGCGCGCCGTGCGCCCTGTTGGTGTCCGTCCTGGCGGTGGTCGCGGGGACGGACCGGCTGGGTCCGTTCGCCGGCCACGGCATGGTCGAGGTGATGGTCAACCTCACGGTTCTCAACGGAGCCGTGGCGCTGACCTCGCTGCTGCTGGCCGCCGTCGTCGCCGAGAAGCAGAACGTCCGCCGCCGGATCGAGCGCGCCTGCGGGGAGCCGACCGAGGTGGTGGACCAGCTCGCACCGGGCCGGTCGGCGGCGGTGTGGCCGTCCCGGGCGAGCGACGAGCGCGAGCGGCGCTGACCCCCGCCGCGCGGGGCCGCCGAACGGGGCCGCCACACCGGGCCGCCTCGGAAAGCGCCGGCGCAGCACGGGGAGCGGCGGGGCCGGTGCGGGAAGCGGCGGGGCCGGTGCGGGAAGCGGCGGGGCCGGTGCGGGAAGCGGCGGGGCCGGTGCGGGAAGCGGCGGGGCCGGTGCGGGAAGCGGCGGGGCCGGTGCGGGAAGTGCCGGGGTCAGCGCGGGAAGTGCCGGTCCAGGAAGTCGTTGCGGAAGGTGCCGGCCGGGTCGTAGCGGGCCATCAGCTTCTCGAAGTCCGGGTACCGCCCGTACAGCGTGCGCAGGACATCGGGGGCGGTGGTGAACACCTTGCCCCAGTGCGGCCGCGCGCCGAACGGCGCCAGCGCCTCCTCGATCTCCCCGAGCACCGGTGCCACCGCCGCGGTGTCCGGTACCCAGGTGAAGTGGAAGGCCACCGAGTCCCTGCCGGACGCGGGGCTCAGCCAGAGGTCGTCACCCGCGACGGTACGGATCTCGGAGATCTGCAGCAGTGGGGCGATCCGGTCGCGGAGCCGGGCCACGGCCTCGTAGGCGGCTGCGGCGTCCTCCCGCGCCACGAAGTACTCCGACTGCAGCTCGTCCCCGTTGCTGGGGGTGAACTCCAGCCGGAAGTGCGGCAGCCTCCGGTGCCAGGCTCCGGCGGCGCCCTGCTGCCGGGTGCAGTTACCGGCCGGCATACCGGCGATCGGATGGCGCGGGCCGTCGGCGAGCCGTGCGCCCAGCCACTCGCCGGGCGCCTGCCGCACTCCCCCACTCCCCACCCGCTGCTTGAGCCATACCTGGCCGACCGGTCCGGGGCGCCAGTCGGTGAAGACGCTGACGCTGTACGCGGCCGACATCACCTCGTCGAAACCGCCGGTCAGCCGGGACTCGGGAAGGTCCTCGTAGACCCACTGCTGTACGTCGAAGGCCGGGACGATGTCCAGCGTCAGCCGGGTCACCACGCCCAGCGCCCCCATGGACACCACCGCTCCGGGGAAGTCCGTGTCGCCACGCCGCAGCGACACGGTCCCGCCGTCCGCCGTGACCATGTCCAGTGCCCGGACGGCTCCCGCGAGCGACCGGTTGCCGACACCCGAGCCATGGGTTCCGGTAGCGCAGGCGCCGGCCACCGAGATGTGCGGGAGCGAACCCAGGTTGTGCAGGGCGAAGCCGCTCCCGTTCAGCTCGTCGGCGAACTCGCCGAAGCGGAGCCCCGCGCTCACCGTCACCGCTCCCGCCGCCGGGTCGATCTCGACCACGCGCGGCAGACCGGCCACCGACACGAGGTCCCCGCAGGTGTCGGCGACGGTGTTGAAGGAGTGCCGGGTGCCCAGGGCACGCACCGCGCCGGAAGCGGCCACCGTCTCCCGCAGTTCGGCCTCCGAGCGGGGCACGCACAGTCGCCTCGCCCCGAACGTGACGTTGCCGGCCCAGTTCTTCTCCGCGGGAGTCACCGTGCGTCCTCTTTCACTCGTGGCCGGGCGAAGTCCCCCGGCGGTGCATTCTCCCAGACGGCCCGCCGGACCCGTCCGGCGAGCAGGCAGCGCGGACCAACGAATCGGCCACGTAAGGTGGTTGACTGAGGAGCGGTACATATCCGCACACCACCCGATTCCGGTGCGTCCCACATACCGACACCCGCGCACAGAACCCTTGATCCAGCACGGAACGGGACGAGTTCCGGCTCACACCGCATGTCTGAACTTCACTGGAACTCCAGCGAAATGGCACGTGTGTGGATATCGTGCACCGAGCGAGGGCGCGTCCGTCAGTCCACAGGATCGGCGGATGCGCCCCGTTTGTGGAGATGCGACTGTGACTGGGGGGTTCATGGGGCATGTCGAGCTACCCGAATCCGAGATATCAGGACCTGTGGGACTGGCGGGGGCGCCGCGTCCAAGGACCGTTTCCAACCGCCCTCGCAGCCAGAAGTTCGACCGGCTGCCGCAGGGCCCGACCGTACAGCGCGAGCGTTCCGCCCGGACCGGGCCGAGGAACAGGCCCGGCCGGTACCTGCCACTCGTCATCTGCTTCGACCTGTTCGGCCTCGGGCTTCCCGGCTGGCTCGTCCTGCGCACCGACGGAGAGCCCGGGGCCCTGGCCGGTGCGGCCGCGGCCGCGCTGGTGTGGTCCGGGGTGCGGGCCGCGCGCGGCCGGTACTCGTTCCGGGCCCCCGGCCCCGCGGCGGGAGCGCTGACCGCGTCCGGGGACTGGTTGCTGCTCATCGGCGTACTGGCGGTGCTCTGGACGGTGGCCGACGGGTCCATCGATCCGGCGGCGGCGGTCGTGGCACTGATCCCCGGCCTGTTGGCGGCCACGACCGTGTCCGGAGTGCTTCAGCTGCCGCGGTGGGGGAAACGGCGGACGCCCCGCCGGGTGCTGGTGGTCGGCGAGGCCGCGGGGGTGGACCGGGCGGTGCGACTGCTCGGTTCGCGTTCGGACCACGAGTACCTCGTGGTGGCCGCCGTACCCGTGGGAACGACGGCACTGGACTGCGACGCCCCGGTCCCGGGGCGGCTCGCGCCGGCGCCTGCCGACGACGACGCCTCGACGGTGCTGGGCGCGGCCTTCG
This sequence comes from Streptomyces brevispora, assembly GCF_007829885.1. NCBI lineage: Bacteria > Bacillati > Actinomycetota > Actinomycetes > Kitasatosporales > Streptomycetaceae > Streptomyces > Streptomyces brevispora. Next base: position 293,613 of record NZ_VIWW01000002.1, on the reverse strand, counting down.
CGCACGACGCCGATCTGGCTCTGGTGATACCGGGGCCGGAGCTCGCCGAGGAGCGATTACGATGCTTGTCCTGGGGCCTTCACGACGGCGGACTCGAACTGTCCGTGCTGTCGCACCTCTCGGAGATCGCGGTGGGCCGGGTCCGTCCGACGTCGGCCGCCGGACTGACTCTGCTGCACATCGTGCCGCCGCTGCGGCGCGGACCGCAGCCCGTGCTCAAGGCCGCGGTGGACCGTACCGGCGCCGCCCTCGGCCTGCTCACACTGGCCCCACTGCTGCTGCTGGTCGCGGCGGCGGTCCGGCTCACCTCCGGCGGACCGGTCTTCCACCGGCAGATCCGCCACGGGCAGCACAACCGGCCTTTCACCATGTGGAAGTTCCGCACGATGATCGCGGACGCCGAACAGCACCGGGCGCGGCTCGCCGCGGCCAACGAGAACGACGGCCCGATGTTCAAGATGCGCCGCGACCCCCGGGTCACCCGCGTCGGCCGGTTGCTGCGCCGCTCGTCCCTCGACGAACTGCCCCAGCTCTTCAATGTTCTACGAGGTGACATGTCCCTGGTCGGACCGCGTCCACCGCTGCCGGACGAGGTGTCCCGTTACGACGAGCGCGAGCTGAGACGGCTCGCGGTCAAACCGGGACTGACCGGCCTGTGGCAGGTCAGCGGGCGCTCCGATCTGTCCTGGCAGGAGACCGTATCGCTTGATTTGTGGTACGTGGACAACTGGTCGGTGGCCACGGACATGGGGCTCATGGCCCGTACGCTGCGCGCCGTCACCGACGGCCGCGGGGCGTACTGAGAGCGGCGGCGGCAGATGCGAGGAGCGGGAGAGGGCCGGGTGGGCGGCAGCGCGAAGGCGTCCACCCACCCGGCCGGGAGGGCCGGTCCCGGCCGTCGGTCAGACCTGGGCGCCCTGCTGCTGGAGCCACCAAGCGTACGTCCTGGCGATTCCCTCACGCAGCCCGATCCGCGGTTCGAAGCCGAGGGCGGCCAGCCGGGACACGTCCAGCAGCTTGCGCGGCGTGCCGTCCGGCTTGGCGGTGTCCCATTCGACGATTCCCTGATAGGACGTCACATCAGATACTGTCGAAGCGAGTTCACGGATCGTCAGATCCGCTCCGGAGCCGACGTTGACGGGTTCGTCACCGTCATATCGCTCCAGCAGCAGTACACAGGCGGCTGCCAGGTCGTCGACGTGCAGGAACTCGCGCCGGGGGCTTCCGGAGCCCCAGAGCGTGACGGCAGGCGCCCCGCTCCGCCGCGCCTCGTGGAAGCGGCGGATCAGCGCGGGCAGGACGTGCGAGGTCTCCAGGTCGAAGTTGTCACCCGGTCCGTAGAGATTGGTGGGCATGGCGCTGATGTACGAGGCGCCGTACTGCCGGCGGTAGGACTGGATCTGCACGATCCCGGCGATCTTCGCCAGCGCGTACGCCTCGTTGGTCGGCTCCAGCGGGCCGGTGAGCAGGGCGCTCTCGGGGATGGGCTGCGGGGCGCGCTTGGGGTAGATGCAGGACGAGCCGAGAAAGAGCAGCCGCTCGACGCCCGCCGCGTGCGCCCCGGCTGTCACGCTCAGCTGGATCCGCAGATTGTCCTCCAGGAACTGCACGGGATACGTGCTGTTGGCCATGATCCCGCCGACCTTGGCGGCGGCCAACACCACGGCGTCCGGACGCGCGTCCCGCAGAAAGGCCGCGGTCCGCTCGGCATCATGCAGGTCCAGGTGGTCACGGCCGCGAGTGATCGCCTCGTGGCCTTCGGCGGTGAGTCGGCGCACCACCGCCGAGCCCACCAGACCGCGATGGCCGGCGACGAACACACGGGCGCCGGGACGTAGCAGGGACGGGACGGATTCCTGGGAAGGGCCGGGGAGATCAGTCGTCATGGCTCGGATTGTGCCAGCAGCTCCATGTCGCGGTGACGTTTTACCGCAGATCGCTCAAACTCTGAAATTTCGTCGGCCAACAGCCTCTCGGCGACCACAGAAGGGGGAGACGTGGCGAAGACCGCGCTCATCACCGGCGTGACCGGACAGGACGGTTCGTACCTGTCCGAACTGTTGCTCCAAAAGGGATACACGGTCCATGGACTCATCCGCCGTTCGTCGAGCTTCAACACCGAGCGGATCGACCACATCTACCAGGGTCCCGAGGAGGAGAACCGCTCCTTCGTCCTGCATCACGCCGATCTCGCCGACGGTGTCGCCCTGGTGAACCTGCTGCGCGACATCCGGCCCGACGAGGTCTACAACCTCGGCGCGCAGTCGCATGTCCGGGTCTCCTTCGACGCCCCGCTGTACACGGGTGACATCACCGGGCTCGGCACGATCCGCCTCCTGGAGGCCGTGCGCGCCAGCGGCATCGACACCCGTGTCTACCAGGCGTCCTCCTCGGAGATGTTCGGCGCCAACCCGCCGCCACAGAGCGAGCGGACGCCGTTCCATCCGCGCAGCCCGTACAGCGTCGCGAAGGTCTACTCGTACTGGTCGACGGTCAACTACCGTGAGGCGTATGGGATGTTCGCGGTCAACGGGATCCTGTTCAACCACGAGTCCCCGCGTCGCGGCGAGACATTCGTGACCCGGAAGATCACTCGCGGGGTGGCCCGGATCAAGGCGGGCCTGCAGACGCATCTGCACCTGGGGAACCTGGACGCGGTGCGCGACTGGGGTTACGCCCCCGAGTACGTCGACGCGATGTGGCGGATGCTCCAGTGCGACGCCCCGGACGACTACGTGGTGGCCACCGGTGAGGGGGTCAGCGTCCGGCAGTTCCTGGAGTACGCCTTCGAGCACGCCGGTCTGGACTGGCGCGACCACGTCCGGTACGACGCGAAGTACGAGCGGCCCAGCGAGGTCGACGCGCTGATCGGGGACGCGTCCAAGGCGGCGGAACAGCTCGGCTGGAAGCCGGCCGTGAAATCGCGGGAGCTGGCCCGGATCATGGTCGACGCCGATGTCCGGCAGCTGGCCGACCAGCTCACCGGGGCCGCCGTGCGGGTCGACCGGTGAGCCGCCCCGGACGTGGCGGGGTGTTCGCCGCGGTGCTCTCCCTGGCGGCCGGGGTCCTCACCGTGTCCGGGGTCACCGCTCCCCCGGCCGCCGCGCTGACTCCGCCCGTCGGTTTCACCGCCGACAGCCTCGCCACGTACCAGACGAACGGCATCGTCTGGTCGCTCGCCGAGGCGAACGGCGTCGTCTACGCGGGAGGCACGTTCACCGGTGTGCGCCCGGCCGGCTCCCCCGCGGGCGGCAACACCACCTCCGCGGTCAACTTCGCCGCGTTCGACGCGGCCACCGGCGCACCCACCGGCTGCTCGCTCTCCTTCACCCGGAGCAGCGGCACCTCGACCGTGCGGGCGCTCGCGGTCTCGCCCGACAAGTCCACGCTGTACGCGGGCGGCTACTTCAACGCGGTCAACGGGACGGGCGCCAACGGCCTGGTCGCCATCAACACCGGCAACTGCACGCTGCGCCCGGGGTTCGCACCGAACTTCGGGGCGACCGTGCGGGCGCTGGACGTGGCGGCAGACGGAACCGTCTACGCCGGCGGCGACTTCCAGAGCCTCAACGGCCGGACCCGCCGCTTCTTCGGCGCGGTCACGGCCGCCGGTGCGGTGACCGGCTGGAACCCGGACGTCGATGATCCGGGCAGGACCCTGAAGGTCACCCCGGACGGGCAGAACGTGCTGATCGGCGGCGACTTCTTCACCGTGGGCGGCACGAACTCTCACGCCCTCGCGGTGACCAGCGCCGCTTCGGGCGCGCTGACCCGTGCCTACACCGGCAACTTCATCCCGTCCTCCGCCGTGATCAAGGACATCATCACCGACACCGCGTCCAACGGCTGGTACGTCGGTGGTGAGGGTGCCGGCGGCGCCTCCTTCGACGGCCGTCTGGCCATGGGGCTCGACACCTTCGACCAGCGCTGGCGGGACACCTGTCAGGGCGCCACGCAGGCCCTGCGGGTCTACCGGGGGGTGCTCTACGCGGGCAGCCATGTCCACGACTGCTCGACCATGGGCGGGTTCCCCAACCAGGTCCGCAAGCACCTCACCGCCCAGTCGGTCGACGATCCGGCCATGCTGGGCTGGCTCCCGGACACCAATGACGGCATCGGTGAACCGGTGGGGCCGCGTGCCCTGACCGTCTCGTCGCGGGGCGGCCGCGACTTCCTCTGGGTGGGCGGGGAGTTCACGACCGTCAACGGGGTGGCGCAGCAGGCCCTGACCCGGTTCGCCAACGCCCCGGACACCGGGGCGCCCTCCGTACCCGTGGTGAGCCTTTCGGCGCCGCGGGCCGGTGAGGTGCGGGTCAGCTGGCGGGCGAGCCTGGACCTGGACGACAGCCTGCTCACCTACCGGGTATACCGCGACGGCGGCTCGACGCCCGTCCGCACCATGACCGGTTCCTCGCTCTTCTTCAGCAGGCCGCAGTTCACGTTCACCGACACCGATGTCGTGGCGGGGCGGAGCTACTCGTACCGGATCACGGCGAGCGACGGCACCAACACCAGTGCGCTCAGCCCCAGTTTCTCCGTCACCGCGGCCGCTTCGTCGAGTCCGTACGCGCAGCGGGTACTGGCCGACGGGGCGGATCTGTACTGGCGCTACGACGAGGCGGGCGGCGCGTTCGCCGCCGATGCCTCGGACAACGAAGACGGCGGCGTGTACATGAACGCGCCCTCGTACCGTTCGACGCCGTCCGCCGTGGCCGGTTCCGCGGCGCTCGCCCTCAACGGCACCGACGAGTACGTCTACAGTGACCGGCTGCACCACTACACGTCGCCGACCCCGTACTCCATCGAGACCTGGTTCCGCACCGACACGGGCCGGGGCGGCCGGATCGTCGGTTACGGCAACAACATCGGAAGCGCGCAGGGGCACACCAGCGGGATCTCCGACAAGCTCCTGTACCTCACCGACAACGGGCGCCTCACCTTCGGTGTCCAGGTCGGCAGCACCAGCAGCCGCCCCACCGTCACCTCGGCCGCCTCGTACAACGACAACGCCTGGCACCACGCGGTGGCCACCCAGGGACCGTCCGGCATGAGGCTGTACGTGGACGGCGTGTCCGTCGGCTCCAACCCCACGGCCGGCAACCGCTCGTACAACGGGTACTGGCGGGTCGGCGGGGACGCCATGACCAACGGCTGGCCGAACCGCCCCACCAGCACCTACTTCGCGGGGCAGGTCGACGAGACGGCGATCTATCCGTCGGCGCTGACCGCGGCGCAGGTGGCCGCGCACCATGATCTGGCGGACACCCCGTCCGGTCCGGGCGACACCACCGTCACCCTGACACCGACCGAGGACGCGTACGTCAACAGCGTCGCCGCGAACACCACGTACGACGACAACCAGCTCGCTTCCCGGGGCACCACGGCCTATCTGAGCTACCTCCGGTACGACCTGCCCGCCGCCCCGGCCGGGCAGGAACTCAAGAGCGCCCGGCTCACCTTCCGTACCTCGTCGGACCCCACGGCGGGCTCGGCCGACAGCCACACCCTCGTGCCGGTCACCGGCGCGTGGACCGAGTCGGCGGTCACCTACAACTCCCGGCCGTCGCTCGCCGCGACGGTGCTCGGGACCATTTCCGGCGCGACCGCCGTCTCCACCGACTACGCGGTGGAGCTGGACGCGCCGGCGCTGGGCGGAGCCCTGGGCTCCTCCTACTCACTCGCCCTCACCAGCGGCGGAACGGACTCTCTCCGCATCTGGTCGAGCGAGGTCGCAACCGCGGCCCACCGGCCGCAGCTCGTTCTCACCTTCGGAGCTGAATGATGAACGAAAGTACGGGGCGCAGATCCCGTGGACGTGGCCGGGTACGGGCCGCGGCCGCCGCGCTCGGCCTGCTCGCCGGGGCGCTGAGCGCCGCCGCTGCCGGGGGTTCCCCGGCCACAGCGCTCACCGCGCCGGTCTCGCTCACCGCCGACAATCTCTCCACCTGGCAGACCAACGGCATCGTCTGGTCGATGGCCGCGTCGGACGACGGGGTCGTCTACACGGGCGGCACCTTCTCCACCGTACGGCCGCCGGGCGCGCCTGCCGGATCGTCCGAACAGCCCGCGGTGAACTTCGCCGCGTTCGACGCCGCGACCGGTGCGCCGACCGGCTGCAGCCTGTCGTTCACCCTCTCCTCGGGAACCGCGACCGTGCGGGCCCTCACCCTCTCCCCCGACGGCAAAACCCTCTACGCGGGAGGCCAGTTCGGTTCGGTGAACGGGGTCGGCGTCAGTAACATCGTGGCCATCGACACGGCGACCTGCACCCCGCGCACGAACTTCAAGATCGCCGTCTCCGCGACCGTCCGGGCCCTTGCCGTCACCGGCGACACGGTCTATCTCGGCGGTGACTTCAACAGTGTCGCGGGGCAGACCCGCAACAAGTTCGCCGCGGTCACCACGGGCGCCGCGCTGAAGCCGTGGACGGCCAACACGGACGAGGTGGGGCGGGCCGTAGAGGTCACTCCCGATGGGCAGCACGTCGTGATCGGGGGCGACTTCTTCACCGTCAACGGCACCGCGTCGCACGCCCTCGCGGTGGTGAACGCGACGACGGGCGCCCTGGACAAGAGCTACCCGGGCTTCATCCCGAACACCTCGACGGTGCAGGACCTCACCACGGACGCCACCAAGTTCTACACCGCCAACGAGGGCACCGGGGGTGGTGTCTTCGACGGCCGGATCGCCGTTGACCTGACCACCTTCCAGCAGGTGTGGCGGGACACCTGTCTCGGTGCCACACAGGCCGTCCTGGTGCACAAGGGGGTGCTCTACAGCGGCAGTCACGCTCATGACTGCGCCTCGATGGGTGAGTTCCCGGACCAGCCGCGCAAGCATCTGCTGGCGCAGTCCGTCGACGACCCCAAGCTGCTTCCGTGGTTCCCCGACACCAATGACGGGATCGGGGAGCCGGTCGGCCCCCGGGTGATGGCGCAGACCGACAGCGGCGGGCATCACTACCTGTGGGTGGGCGGCGAGTTCACCACCGTCAACAGCTCACCGCAGCAGGGGCTGACCCGCTTCGCCGACGGCCCCGACACCGGGGCCCCGTGGGTGCCCAACGTGAGCGTCTCCACGGTCGCCCCGAACAAGGTGGACGTGAACTGGCAGACGAGCTTCGACACGGACGACGGGGAGCTGATCTACCGCGTCTACCGGGACGGCGCGAGCACACCCGTCCACACCACGACGGGCTACTCCGTGTTCTGGGACCGCCCGCAGCTGCGATGGACCGACACCGACGTCGCACCGGGTGAGACGCACACCTACCGGATCAGTGCGAGCGACGGCATCAACACCAGCGCCAAGTCACCCGCGGTGACCGCGATCGTGGCGTCGAAGGCCGAGAGCTACCCGGCCAGGGTGCTGTCCGACGGCGCCACCCTGTACTGGCGCTACGACGAGGGCACGTCTACCTTCGCCGCCGACACGGGAGCGGGTCTGGACAACGGCTTCCTGCGCAACGCGCCCTCCTATCGGCAGACCCCGGCCGCCGTGGCCGGGCCCTCGACCGCCATCGGGTTCAACGGGACCACTCAGTACGCGTACAGCAACCGGAGCCACGCCCAGGCCACGAAGTTCTCCGTGGAGACCTGGATCAAGACGACGACGATCCGGGGAGGGAAGATCATCGGCTTCGGCAGCAAGACCATGGAAGTGAGCGGCCAGTACGACAAGCATGTGTACATGCTCAACAACGGGCGCCTCACCTTCGGCACCCACGACGGCGGCGGCCGGACCGTCAGCACATCCACGGCCTACAACGACGGTGCCTGGCACCACGTCGTCGCGACCCAGGGTTCAGGCGGCATGGCCCTGTACGTGGACGGACAGCTCCGTGTCTCGAACGCGCTGTACACCACGAACGAGAACTACACCGGCTACTGGCGGGTGGGCGGGGACAACCTGGCGACCTGGCCGAACCGTCCGACGAGCGACTTCTTCGCCGGACAGATCGACGAGACCGCCGTGTACCCGACCGCGCTGACCGCGGCCCAGGTCAGTGCCCACTACGCCCTGAGGACAGGTGGATGAGACATCCGTTCCTGGCCGGCGCCGTCGTCGTGATCACGACGGCGGCGCTGGCCGCCTGCGGCTCCTCCTCCGACGGAGGCGGGGAGAAGACGGCCGGCGCCGGCCTTGCGGCCTCGGCGGGGCCGGTGGCCGGCGCGCCCGCGAGCCCGGACGGCTCCGCGGGGCCGGGCGCGGCCCCGGCCGGTCCGCGGGCCTCGCGCTCCAGTGAGCCGCCGAAGACACCCACCGTCGAACTCACCCCGGCCACAGGCACGTTCACCAAGAAGCAGAAGAAGTACCTGGTCGACCGGGTGCCCAAGGGCATGGACCCGGCGGCGGTGCTCCAGAGCGGACAGGAGACCTGCGACCGGCTGACGTATCTGGTCAAGGTCGACCGGGACATCGCGGTCGGCGCCGTGGCCACGGGCGAGATCGCCGATGCCGAGCCCGCCGCCGGACACCTGTGCACGCAGCACAAGGAGCTCGTGGAGCAGGCCTCGCTGGCGTACCCCGACGGCACGTACAAGGGCGCGCGGCTGCGGCCGGGCCGCTACCGCGATGTCGCACCCACGAAGAACTGCGGCTGGGAGATCACCGGGGCGAACGGCAAGGTCCTGGCGTCGGGCTCGTCCGGCGACGGGAAGCGCAGCCGCATCACGATCCCGGTGGCGGCCCGCGCCTTCACCTCCACAGGCTGTTACGCCTGGCTGCCCGAAGGAGGCAACGGATGAACAGGCTGCCGATAGCCGTGGCCATCCCCACGAAGAACGAGGGGCTCAACATCGCCGAGGCGGTGAAGTCGGTCCTCGGCCACTTCGAGGCGGTCGTGGTGGTCGACTCGCACAGTACGGACGACACGGCGAAGATCGCCGCGGAGTGCGGGGCCGAGGTCGTCATGTACACCTGGGACGGCGGGCATCCGCGCAAGAAGCAGTGGTGCCTGGACCATGTCCGCACGGACCTGGACTGGATCCTGCTGCTCGACGGCGACGAACGGCTGAGCCCCGGTCTGCTGGCCGAGTTGCGGCAGGTCTTCGCCGACCCGGACGCGCCGAGGCCCGCCGCGTACGACATCCCGCTGGGTTACTGGTTCTCCGGGAAGCGGCTGCGGCACGGCTACACCATCCGCAAGCGGTCGCTGACCGACCGGACCCGCAGCCGGTATCCGGAGGTGGGCGATCTCGATGCCCCCGGCATCGGTGAGGTCGAGGGCCACTACCAGCCGGTCGCGGTGAGCGCGGGAACACTCCGTAACCCGATCGAGCATCAGGATCTCGACCCGGTGACCGCCTGGTTCGAGCGGCACAACCGGTACTCGGACTGGGAGGCGTGGCTGGAGCATCACCCCGAGGTCAAGGAGCAGGTCCGCAGGGTCAAGTCCCGTCAGGGGCAGCTGTTCCACAAGGCACCGTTCAAACCGCTGGTGTCCTTCGCGTACATGTACGTGTACCGGCGGGGCTTCCTGGACGGGCGGGCCGGCCTGGACTTCGCCCTGGCGATGAGCTTCTACCGGTGGCAGATCGCCCTGAAGTCGCGTGGGGCGTCAGCTTCTTGAGTCACCGGCGCTTCCGGCGGACCACGTTCTCGTAGGTCCGCCGGAGCGTCCGGGTCACGGCGTCGATGGTGAAGTGGTCACCGACCAGCTCCCAGGCGGCCTGCCCGGCCTCGGCGTTGGCCTTCGGCTCCAGCAGTTCCAGGACGGCCCGTGCGACCTTCCCCGCATTGGCCGCGTCCTCGCCGACCCTGCTGTCGATCACCCGGCCCGCCCCGGCCTTCGCCACGTCGGGTCCGAGGCCGCAGGTGCGGGTGATGACCACGGGGGTGCCGACGGACATCGCTTCGAGGACCGAGACACCGAGGGGTTCCTCGATCGACGGAAGGACGTACACATCGGCCTGCCGCCCCGCCGCCAGCACCTCTTCGTGGCCGAGCGGTCCGACGTGGTCGAGCGAGTCCAGCACGCCCAGCCTGCGGGCCAGCCGGAGCGTCCCGTCGAGTGCCCCGGTGTCCGGGCCCGCCAGCACGAACCGGGCGTCCGGGTGCTCGGCCAGGACCTCCGGCATCGCGGCGACGAAGTCCTCCGGGCGTTTGCGCTCCTGTATCCGGGCGAGGAAGAGCACCGTGGGCGGTCGCGCGGGGTCCCGGTCGGGCTTTCGCTCCTGCGGCCGCACGCCGTTGACCAGGCGTACGGTCCGGGTGAGCTCCACCGGGGCCGCGACGGCGTTCACATCGATCCGCTCGGCCTCGGTGAGGTGCAGCACCGCGTCCGCGCCGCGCAGGACCCTCCGAACGCCCAGCAGGTCGGTCAGCTGCGCCACCCGCTTCTCGGTGGGGTCCACCATGCCGTGCGTCTGTACGACCAGCGGGGTTCCGGAGGCCAGCGCCAGCAGCGCGGCGGGCAGCGTCACCAGATCGCGCATCAGGTGGACGTGGACGACGTCGGCGCCGCGCATCATCCGGCGCGCGGCCAGCAGCAGCGGCCCCGAGGTGATGCCGCTGACCTCGAACATCGGCAGCAGATGGCGGGCCTGGTAGAGGTGGGCGGGCACCCCCTCCACCCGGGACGGCAGCGGGCCGTCGAAGCCGTCACCCAGGGCCATGATGCGGGCGTCGTCCCCCTCGGCCCGCTGGACCTTCGAGAGATTCAGGGCCACCCGGGTCGGACCGCCGAAGGCGTGGTCCGGGGTGTGCAGTGTGACGACGTGCAGGATCTTCACCAGGGTTCCCCTCGACCTCGGCAGCAGTTCACAGACTAGTCATCGCATCGCCCCAAGTGGGTTGATTCGTTAGAGTGTTCACAGGATCACGGAACGGGGAAGAGATGACGTCCGTGCACGGGGCGACGCCGTCCGCTCCCGTCCGGGAGGGCGGACCGCGCCGTCCGGCCGAGCCACCGGCCAAGCCCATGTCCTGGGCGATGCTGTCGCGCGCGATGGCCGTTCCGCTCATCCTCGGCCTGGTCTGCTTCCTGCCTGCGCTGATCGCCGCGCAGGCAGGTACCGGGGTCCGGGACACCGCGTACTGGCTGCAGTTGGTGCTGACGTGCTATTCGGGGGCGCGACTGGCGACCATGATCCTCTCCACCCGGCGCCGGCTGCTGCAGGGCGTCTTCTGGATGTTCGTGTACATCGCGATGGGGGTGGCCCCGTTCGCCCAGGCCGTCATCGGGCAGACCCCGACGCCGATGGTCGGGCCGCGCTCCGACCTGGTGACCGCGGTCGCGCTCGTCCTGGTGGGGTGCGCCGCGTTCGACCTCGGGGCGCTGCTGGCCTCCCGGCGTCCGCTGCGCGGGCGTACCGCCGCGCGCGGGGGCGGCGCTCCTGCAACCGCGCATCCGGTCCGGCTTCGGCTGCTGGTGCTGCTGGCGTTCGCGGCGAGCGGCTACTACGTGCTGAAGCTCGGCGGGCCCGCGGTCTTCTTCTCCAGCAGACAGGAGATCAGCGCCTCGGTCGCGGACAGCGGGGTGATGTCCGGCGAGTCCAATGTGGGGTCGGCGTTCCTCAAGGGGTTCGGTACGGTTCCGGCCCTGCTGGCGCTCCTCTTCTACACCCGGCGGCTGGTGACCTCGCGCCGGGCCCGCCGCTCGCCGTCCACCGTGCTGGTCTGGTTCGCGCTGCTGATCGTGAACCTGGTCGTGAACAACCCCGTCTCCAACGCCCGTTACTGGTTCCTGACGGTGCTGGTCTCCTTGCTGTTCACCGCGTTCCCGGCCGGCGCGGCGATGTACCGCTCGGTGCTGGCCATGGGCGTGATCGGGGCACTGGTGCTGTTCCCGTACGCCGACCGGTTCCGCTACGACGACTCCGGGTACCGGCCGGTGCAGTCGTCCTCGGTCTTCGAGCCGCTGGCCACCAAGGACTACGACCAGACAGTCATGTTCGCCAACACCATCTCCTGGGTCGGCACCCGGGGCCACACCTACGGCCGCCAACTGGCGGGCTCCGCCTTCTTCTTCGTGCCCCGGTCGGCGTGGAGCGGAAAGCCGCAGGACACCGGGGTACGGGTCGGGCAGTGGATGGGGATGAACATGACCAACCTCTCGGCGCCGCTGTGGACCGAGCTCTGGGTCGACTTCGGAGCCCCGGGCATGATCGGCGGCTTCGCCGTGATCGGGTACGCGGCCGCGCGCACCGACCGCCGGCACGCGCGGGCGGTCTCCCGGGACGGTCCGGGGTCCGGCAGCATCCTTGCCATCGCGGCTCCGCTGATCGCGGGGTACACCTTCATCCTGCTGCGCGGCCCGCTGTTGCAGGCGGCCGGGAAGCTGGCCATCGCCGCCCTGTGTCTGCTGCTGGTCACGAGCTTCAGGGACCGGAGCGGACGGCGGTCGCACTGACCGGGGCCCGCCCCGCCGCGCCGGGACGGGTCAGCCGCGCCACCCGGGTCCAGGTGGCGATCGCCTTGCAGACGGAGCCCAGGCACAGGCCCCAGGCGGCGCCCGGGACCCCGTCGAGCACATAGCCGCCGGTCAGGAAAGCGACCGAGGCGAGCGAGAAGACCACCTGGATGGAGAGCGTGGTGCGGGGGTCGAGCAGTCTCAGCGCCAGCAGTCCGCAGGTGCCGACGGCCATCGCCGCGTACTGGCCGCCGGTCGCGGGCAGCAGCGCCGCCGCCGTGGGCCAGGTGTCGCCGAGCAGATGGCGGCCCGCCGATCCGGGCAGCAGGGCCAGGACGGTGGCCCAGCCGGCGGCGGTCGCCGCCAGGACTGCGGCCAGGGCGATGGTGGCCCGCACCCTGAGCCGGTCGGTGGCGAGCCGTCCGAGCAACGGGGGGCCGAAGCCGGTGGCCGAGGTGAACAGCACGTTCAGCGGGCCGAAGAGCGTGGTCGCGCCGCGCAGCGCGCCGACCACGAGGGGGTTGCCGACCACGCCCAGGCCGAGCACGGAAAGCTGGCTGGTCGCGTTGCCCACGGCGAACTCGACGACGAACCTCCGGCCGAGGTGCCCGCGCCGCAGCAGGGGCCGCAGTCGCACGGAGGTGCCGGCCGTCCTGCGGTACAGCACGGTGGCGGACAGCAGGAGTGCGGGCAGTGCGGACAGGCCCCAGACGGTGACGAGCCGGGCGGCGGACGCGCCGTGCGGCTGCACGGCCAGCGCGCCGAGCACGCAGACCAGCCGGAGTGTGTCCGCGGCCAGGGCCAGGTGCTGCGCCTGGAGCGTGGCGAAGGCGTAGCGGGCCGTGTCCTGTCCGAGGACGACGGGCAGGACGATGCCCAGCATCATCAGGGCCCGTGCCGTGTCCCCCGGCAGGACAGTACAGACGGCGGCGAGCAGGCCGCCGAGTGCGGCCGAGACGAGCAGGGTGAAGGCGACCGCCGACCGGCAGGCGCCGCGTGTCTCGTCGCTCGCTCCGCGGCGCAGCACCAGCGGCTGTCCGGTGTAGGCGCCGAAGACGCCGAGCAGCACGGTGAAGACCAGATAGACGCCGGAGAACCGGGCGAAGTCGGCGACGGTGGAGAGCCGGGCCGCCACCACCAGGACCAGGATGTTGGTGAGTGCCGCCACCCCCTGGTCCGCGACCGAGCAGACGATCGCGGTGCGTGCCTTCATCGGCGTCCGGCTGTGCTGCTGTGGTCGCTGTCGCCGTTGTGCCCGTTGCCGCTGTGCCGGGTGCCGCTGTCCAGGGTGCGCAGGCCGAGTGTCTCGGTGGGGTCGCCCGTGCGCCCGCCGTCGGTCCGGTCGGGTCCGTCCGGCTGTCCGTGGCCGTCCTGCTCGTCCCGTCCCTGTCCGGGTGTCTGCCGGTTGCGGGCACGGCTTTTGGCGGCCTTCCTGCGCGCCCGGCGCTCCAGCCGTCCGTGGCCGGGGTGCAGCAGGGTGCCGAGCACCGATCCGCCCGCGGCGCCGATGATCTCGCGGATCCGCTCCAGGTCGCTGCGGTGCACCTCGCGCGGGTCGCAGACCACCACGACGCCCTCGACGCGGTCGATGAGCGCGACGGCGTCGGCGTACGAGAGGATGGGCGGGGCCAGCACGATGACGACGGCTCCGGGCCGGCCGCCCTCGGCGACGATCCGGCCGACGGGCGCGGAGGTGAGGGCGCGCGGCACGTTGTCCATCCGGCGGCCCGCGATCAGGGTGAAGGCCCCCGATCCGGGCACGTCCACGTTGGTGCGGCTGTCCGAGGGCCAGCCCCGCTCGTCGCGCTCCGCGGCCCAGCGTGGCCGGCCGCCCTGCGCCGCGGCACCGAGGTCCCTGGCCAGTGACGGGGTGCGCAGATCGGCTTCGACCAGCAGGACGTCACGCCCCATCTCGGCGAAGGCTGCCGCCAGGTTGACCGCGGCGGCGGCGGCCATGTCGTTGTCGCCGCGGGGCGCGGTGACCAGGACCCGCCGGCGCTCGGCGAACGAGGGGTCGTACGCGAGCCGGAAGGCCACCGCCCGGTACTCCTCGGCCAGCCGGCTGCCGCCGCGCCCGATGGCGAGCAGCCGGCCCGCAGCGGCGCGTTCCCTGGGCAGGGTGCCGAGCAGCGGGGCGCCGAGCGAGCGGACGAGTTCCCGGGTGGAGCGGACGGCCGGGTCGAAGACGAGCCGTACCCAGGAGAGCAGCAGGCCGAGCGCGAGTCCGACGACGCCGCCGAGTCCGAGGAGCAGGGGCAGTCCCGCGCCGGTGGGGTGCTCCGGCGCGACCGGCTTCGTGTTCAGATAGCCGGGTGTGGTGTCGAGGGCGCGCAACTCCGATATTTTCTGGCTCAGTTCGGAGATGGCGACGATCAGGTTGGCGCGGGCGCTGGTGACGTCGCTGCCGACGGTGCCGGTAGTCTGCTCGGCCAGCCGGTCGCGCTGTTCGGTGAGCGGCTTCAGCTGGGCGCGGTAGCCGTCGACCATGTTGTCGATGCTGTTCTCGGTGCGCTCCCTGCGGATCTCCAGGTACGCCTCGGCGAGTGCCTGGGCCCTGGCCCTGGCCTGTTCGGGGCTGCGGGCGGTGTAGGAGAACTTGAGCACCAGGGTGTTGGGCGGGTTGGTGACCTGGAGGCCGGTCAGCAGCTTTCCTACCTCCACCCGGTCGCCGTGCTTGACCAGCGAGCCGACGGCGACGGTGCCCACGGCGTCGCTGACGGCGGTCTGGCGTTCGGAGCCGATGTTGATGCCCTTGTCGGCCGAGGCGCCCGCGGCGAACGGGTCCGAGGTGGCCGAGCGTACGGACACCTCGCCGGTGGAGCTGTAGGTGTCCTCGCCGCTCAGGGCCAGCCAGCCGCCGCCGAGCAGTCCGACGACCACACCGCACGCGAGCAGGGCGCGGTAGCGCAGGAGCTGGCGGAACTGGTCCCGCAGCAGTGCGGGTTCGTCCTGATCCTCCAGGGCACGGATCGGCTGGGTCATCGGCGTGGTCTCCCTTGGGCGTCGTGAAGGACCTCGGTGAGCAGTGCGTCGAAGCGGGCGAGACCGGCTTCCCGGCTGAGGTGACGTGCCACGTAGCGGGGTCCGTTGGCGCCGAGTTCGTCGGCGGCGGCGGGCTGCTCGACGAGTTTGCGGACGGCCGCCAGCACCGCGGCCGGGTCCTCGGGGGCGACGAGGAGTCCGGCGCCGGAGCGCTGAACCTCCTGGGCGGTGCCGCCTTCGTCGGCCACCGAGGCGACGACGGGGCGGCCCGAGACGAAGTACGAGGTCAGTTTGGAGGGCACGCTCATGTCGAGCACGGATGCGCGCTGGGTCACGGCGAGGACGTCGGCGGCGGCCAGGACGTCGGTGAACTCGTCCGCCCCGGCCGCCGGCAGGAAGTCGAGGTTGGGCAGTCCGGCCGCGCGGGCCAGCAGGGCTTCGCGCTGGTTGCCGTCGCCCATCAGCACGATGCGTATCCCCGGGGCGAGCCGGGCCGCGTCGACGAGGACCTCCAGGCCCTGTTTGAGTCCCATGTTGCCGGAGTGCAGGACCACCGGGGTGCCCTCGCGCCAGCCGAGGCGCGCCCTCGTCTCTGCGCGGTCGGCCGAAGGGGCCTGTACGTGGGTCCAGTTGGGGACCAGACGGATGCGTCCGGGATCGACTCCGTAGGCGGTGACACGCGGGACGAAGCTCTCGTGGATGACGCCGACGAGCGAGGCGGCACGCAGTGCGTACCGTTCGGCCGCGGATGCCACCGCCGCCGCCCTGCCGCCGCCGCGGATGCCGCTCTGTGCCGCGGCGGCGCCCATCAGGTCCTGCACGACGGGTATGTACGGGACCCGGTGGCGACGGGCCAGCCGGGCGCCCAGGACGCCGCCCGCGAGGCTCGGCATCTGGGAGATCACCGCGTCCGCCCGCACGGCGGGCGGTGAGATCAGGCCGTGCGCGAGGACCGATGCCTCGAAGGCGGCTCTGCGCAGGGCGCTCTGACGGCTCGGCACATAGTGTCTTCGCCGGTGGACCGTCACCCCCGAGCGGTCCTCATCGGTCCGCCACACGCCCCGGTACTCCGGCTCGGTCCGCCAGGACGGGTAGTGCGGCATCCCGGTCAGCACATGGGTCTCGGCCCCGGACGCGGCCCAGTGCTCCGCGAGTTGCGCGGCGTACGGGCCGATTCCGGTCAGCTCCGGTGCGTAGTTCGTCGAGACCACCAGCAGACGGCGGTGCTGGAACGGTCTGTGCTGGTCTTCGTCTGGCATCGGATGATCGCCCTCCCCCGGAGCCATCTGTGTTCCCCCAAGGAACAGCCCCAAAAGTGAGCTTATCCGTTCACGAGATGAGCAAGTGGTCTTCACAGTAAGGTCGTTGCACGATCAACACCGATACCGATATCCCACCGGACCGGATGCCATGTCCGGATACCTGTCGGCGGGACACGGACATTACGTTCACCGTGGGGGGAGAGAACGGATGGTGCACAGGGTCGGCTACGCGCCGGGGGTCTACGACCTGTTCCACATAGGTCATCTCAATATCCTTCGGCATGCCCGCAGTCAGTGCGACTACCTGGTCGCGGGGGTCGTCTCGGACGAGATGGCCGCGCTCGCGAAGGGCCACAGGCCGGTGATTCCACTGCCGGAGCGGCTGGAGATCGTACGGAGCGTGCGTTACGTGGACGCCGCGTTCGTCGAG
This sequence comes from Streptomyces brevispora, assembly GCF_007829885.1. Lineage (NCBI taxonomy): Bacteria > Bacillati > Actinomycetota > Actinomycetes > Kitasatosporales > Streptomycetaceae > Streptomyces > Streptomyces brevispora. The sequence continues at coordinate 276,587 of NZ_VIWW01000002.1, read as the reverse complement.
ACCGTTCCGGACAAGGTGGAGACCTGGCAGCAGGTCAGGTTCGACGTCATCTTCAAGGGGGACGACTGGCGGGACACGGAGAAGGGCAGACGGCTCGAACGCGACTTCGCCGAGGTCGGCGTGGAGGTCGTCTACTTCCCGTACACCGTCCACACGTCCAGCACCCAGCTACGCCGGGCGCTGGACTCGCTGGTCAGTCCGCCCGGAGCGCTTTCAGCTCCCTGAACCACTTGACGAGGAACGCGACCAGGAACAGCGCGTGCACGGCGGCGAGCACGGCATAGCCGATACGGAACGCCGTCTCGTCGCCGAGCAGCAGGAACACCAGGCAGAACACCCCGTAGTCGGCCGGCAGCAGCGCCACGGCCCGCAGCCGGGAGACCGCCTGCCGGGGCCCGGCGTCACCGGCCGGCCCGGAGCGGGCGGCGGCCCTGCCCAGCTGTTCGCGCAGCAGCCCCGCGCAGAAGGTCAGCACGGCCACGAACAGGAAGCCGAGGGGCAGGAGCAGCCAGCCGTCGGCCGGCAGGGCGAAATACCGGTGGAACGAGATGAGTACGACGGTGTGGACGAGGATCATCTTGGCGCAGTCGACGACGTGGTCGAGCCATTCGCCGTCGGGGCCTCCCCGGCCGGTGAGCCGGGCGAGCTGCCCGTCGGCCGAGTCGAGGGCGAAGCCCACGGCCAGCCCCAGGTAGACCAGGACGGCCAGCCCCCATGTGGGCCTGGCCAGGGCCACGGAGGCGAGGGCGGCGAATGTGAACGCCGCGCTCACCGAGGTGACTTGATTGGGCGTCATGCGCAGCCGAAACGCGACGGCCGCGAAGATCCGGCCGGCCGGCCGGTTCACGTACCGCGAGTAGAGCGAAACTCCCTTGGCCGACTTCTGTGCCCCGCGCAGTTCACGCAGCACCGTGACCGTGCTTTCCATACGCCCCCCAGCGTGTCGCCGTTCTCCGCGGCCCCGGCGGCGTATCGATCTCTCCGCCGGAGCCGCATCATGGCACGCGGAACCCGCCCCGCGGGCCGGTTCGCCCGGTCCGGACGGCGGTTCCCGCCCCGGCCGGCCGGAGAGCGGGCCGCGGGGCGGGGACGGCGTGGGTCAGGCGGAGACGGTCCGGCACTCCGGGTGGCCCCAGCCCTGGTCGTTCTTCGCGATCGTGTCCTTGGCCGCGTACGGCTTCCCGCAGTGGCACCGCCCGGCGAACCTGGCGCGGATGGTGGCGCCGGAGCGCGGCGCGCCACCCGCGCCCTTCCCCGGACCGCCGGTGCTCTTCGCCGTACCGTCGGCGCTTTTCGCCGTACCGCCGGTCCGCCGCCCTTCGGAGGCGCGGGCGGCCACGGGCACCGGCAGGTCCGCGGAACCCTGCGAGGTGCCTGCCGCACGCTGTGCCACGGCCACCTCACTGGCCGCCTGGTCGGCGAGGGCGTTCAGCGGGTCGCCGTCCACCTGGTGGGCGGGTACGTAGACGAAGTCCACGGCCCTGCCGGTCAGCAGGGCGTCGATGCGGGCCACCAGGTCGCGGTTGGCGACGGGCTTGCCCGCCGAGGTCTTCCAGCCGTTGCGCTTCCAGCCCCGCAGCCACTTGGTCACCGCGTTCATCGCGTACTGCGAGTCCATCCGGACCTCGAGCGGCACACCGGGGTCGACGGACTCCAGCAGCTCCTGCAGCGCGGTGAGCTCGGCGACGTTGTTGGTGGCGGTGCCCAGCGGTCCCGCCTCCCACCGAAACGGCCTGCCCGCCGCGTCGGCCACCACATACGCCCAGGCCGCAGGCCCCGGATTACCCTTCGACGCCCCGTCACACGCGGCGATCATGCGCTCGTTCATACCCCTGATCATGCCAGCGTCAGGGGACCGTGAGTCACGCCGGTGCGGACGCCGGCGCCCGCACCGCCGTGACCACCGGCACCCGACACCCGCCTCACCTGGCACCTTCACGGTGCGTAGCGGTTCGGGGTGCGGCGGACGCGAAGCGCTGGTTCTCTGAGGGAGCCCGCTCTTCCCTACCGTTCAAGGAGCGACGATGAGCGTTGCAGGAGAAACCGGCCGAGCCCAGCAGATGCGCGAAAAGGCCAAGCACATGACCGAGGCCGCGGAGCGCACCAACGACCCGGAGCAGCGCCGACGGCTCCAGGAGAAGGCCCGGAAGCTGCACGAGCAGAGCGAGCAGCAGGCCGGCCGGGGCGGCAGCGAACCCCCCATGTAGTCACCGCATCACACGGGCGACCGATGGACCGCCACTCTTCCATGAGTGGGTGGCGTCCATCGGTCGCTCAGTGCTGTCCGGCCCCGTTCGTGAATGGGCCCGCTGCGGGTCTGCGGATACGCCGGGTTCAGTCGCCGCGCGGCCCGGATCGGACCGGCCCGCCGGAGTGCGCCGGAAGAGCATCCGCCCGGGTCCGACGAAGATCCGGTCGAATCGATCATCACTCCCTACGATGGGTCCCTGCGCCGGGGTCATCGGGTCCTCGCACTGGAGTCAGGGGCATTCATGAGCCGTCATCCGGTCACCGTGGTCACCGGCGGCAGTCGCGGAATCGGCGCGGCGGTCTGCGTACGTCTGGCGGGCGACGGCCACGACATCGCGCTGGGCTACCGCTCCGACGCGGCAGCGGCCGACGCAGTCGCCGAGGCCGTGCGGGAGACGGGCCGGCGCTGTGTCACGGTGCGTATGGACACGACCGACGAGGCAGGTGTCGACCGGCTCTTCGAGACCGCGGCCGCCGATCTCGGCCCGGTCACCGGGCTGGTCAACAACGCGGGGGTCGGAGGTCCGACGGGCTCGCTCGCGGACGCGGACGCGGCCGGGCTCCGGCGGGCCCTGGACGTCAATGTCGTCGGGTATCTGCTCTGCGCGCGGCGGGCCGTGCGCGATATGAGCCGGACCGGTGGCGGGGCCATCGTGAACATGTCGTCGGCGGCCGCCACCCTCGGCAGTCCCGGCGAGTACGTCCACTACGCCGCCGCCAAGGCGGCCGTGGACACGATGACCATCGGCCTGTCCAAGGAGGTCGCCGCGGCCGGCATCCGGGTCAACGCGGTGTCGCCCGGCATCATCCGCACCGATTTCCACGAGGACCCAGAGCGCCCCGACAAGGCCGCCGCCGGTATCCCGCTGGGCCGGCCCGGGCAGCCCGAGGAAGTCGCCGGCGCCGTTGCCTGGCTGCTCTCGGACGATGCCTCGTACGCCACCGGGGCGATTCTGCGCGTGGCGGGCGGACGCTGACGCGCCGATGCACGACGATCCGTTGCGACGGGCGTCCGAACGGATGCCGGAGCCGGAGTCGGATCGCGGAATCTGTAGCGGTCGAGCGGTCGTTCACGGTTTCGGCAGGCGGGCGGGGCGCCGGGACCGGTGAGCTGTTGGCGACGGGCGGTGATCCGGCCGTGGCAAGGGTGGACGTGCACGGTGTGCCGGCCGGCACGGTCGGCTTTCGCACCGAACGGGGAAAGGCGCACCGTGTATCCCTTCCCGGCTCGGGACCGGGTGCCGTGGACGGGCAGTTGAGAGCGGCGGATTCGGCCTTCGTCCGGATCGAGGTACGCATCGCGAACGACAGATGGCGGCGCTGAGCAGTCCGGTCATCCTGAACCGGCAGTTCATGCGGGAAGTGGTCGAACACAACCTCCATGAGGCGCTGACGCTGGGCACGACTGTCCAGCGGGTTCACGCCGATCCGCGGCGAGGACTTCGTACGTGAAAGCCCCGCCTCCCGCGCGGGAGCCGGGCCGGGCACACCGAGCGGACGTTCTTCAGGCACTTTGCCGACAAGCGCGAGGTCCTGTTCGCGGGCGCGTCCGCCCTTCAGGAACTCTTCGTGGACACGCTCACGGGCGTGCCGGAGTCCACTGCACCGATCGACGCGGTGTGGCCGCGGCGCCCGATGCAGCTGCGGGCGTCTTCCGGGGCCGCCACGAACATGCCCGGCAGCGCCAGATGATCATCACTGCCCATGCCGAGCTGCAGGAACGCGAGCTGATCACGCTCGTGAGACTGCCCACTGCTCTCGCTGACACGCTCCGTCGGCGCGGCGTCGCGGACCCGGCCGCGAGCCTGGCATCCGAGGTGGGGATATCCGTCTTCCAGGTCGCGTTCGAACGCTGGATCAGCGGAACCGGCCGGCCGGACAAGTCGGAGCTCATCCGGAAGTCGCTCGACGAGCTCAAGGCCGTGACGGCGGGCGGTCAGCCACCGTCTCGGGCCCCTGTTACGGCGTCCGCGGCGGGCGGGGCCCCGTGCAGAGCCGCGGATGCGTCCGCCTCAGGCGTGGAAGCCGAGGCACGCGACGGATGTGTACTTCGTGGGCCCGCCCTCGACGTGGTAGATCACCACGGTCCAGTCGCCCCGGTCGTCCCCCACCGGGATCGCGTCGAGGACCTTGTCACCGAAGTGGGCCCGGAAGTCGTCGGGGTACTTGAACTCCACGGTTCCGCCGGAGTTCCAGCGGGAGTAGAGATCGACGGGCTTGCTGGTGAAACCGATGCCCTTGGCGGTGGACCGCAGCGGCCGTCCGGTGGAGCGGTCGGTCTCGTGCGGGGGCCGCACCCCCACGGAGACGTAGTAGGGCGCGGGCCTCTTCCCTTCCCCGGCGCCCTCGGGCCGCATCGACACCGAGGCGGTGCCGGAGCCGGTGGTGTGCGAAACGGACGACAACAGACCCGACAGTGGAAGGGACTCGGCAATACCGGCCAGATCGCAGGATCCGCTGCCCCGAGCGGCCTCTTTCTGATCGTGCGACAGAGTCCAACGGTCCTTCGAGACACGGTCGTTGACGATGTGGTCCGGCGGGCCGGCCGTCTTGTCCGCGGTTGCCGAACGGCTCGCGGCAGGCCGGCCGGACGTGGCCCCGGACCCGGGTGCGGCGTCGGCGCCCTTGCCGTCCGCCTCCAGGAACAGCCAGGCCGTCACCGGAACCGCGAGCGCCACGGCGCACACGGCGAGCCAGACCCTCCCCCGCCGGGGGCTGCCGGGGTGCCGCCGTCTGTCCGCCGGCTGGTCGGCCGGCTCGCGCCCCGCCCGCCGAGTCCGGGCCGCGGGCCCCGGCACCGTTCCCGGCTCCGCGTGCGCACCGTACGCCCCGGACAGCGTGTTCAAGTCTCCTGGTACGAGGACGGGTTCGGCGGTGCGTACCAGCGCGTGGTAGTGGGCGTCCGACGCCAGCGGCGAGTCCACCCCGCACAGCGCGATCACCGCGGCCGGCGCCGGACGCTCCGCCGGGTCCTTGGCGACGCACATCCGGATCACTGTGGCCAGGTCCGTGCGTACTCCCGACAGATCGATGTCCTCGTACACGGTCCGGTAGCTGACCGACGCGGCGTCGCCCGTGCCGTACGGGGGACGGCCCGTCACCGTGTACGCGAGCGTCGCCCCCAGCGCGAACACGTCCGCCGCCGGAGCCACCTCGTTGCGCAGCAGAACCTCGGGGGCCGCGTAGCCGGGCGTTCCCGATGCCATCCCGTCCCGGGTGAGGATCGACTGTTCGAGTCCCCGCGCGATTCCGAAGTCGATCAGCTGTGGTCCCTGTGGCGAGAGGATGACGTTGTGCGGTTTCAGGTCCCGGTGCGTGACTCCGTGCACATGGACCGCGGCCAGCCCCTCGGCGAGCGCGGCCAGCAGCCGCAGGGCGCTGTCCGGCGGGAAGGGGCCGCTCACGCGGACGGCGCCGTGCAGCGTGGGCCCTGCAACGTACTCGGTGGCCAGCCAGTAGGGGGACGTGTCGAGCGACGCCTCGATCAACTGGGCGGTGTACGCGCTGCGCACGGTCTCGACGGTCGCGGCCTCGCGCCGGAACCGGGCCAGCGCGTCGGGGTGATCGCTGATCTCGTCGCGGATGACCTTCACAGCCACCAGCCGTCCGCCGGGAGACCGGCCGAGATACACCTGCCCCATGCCTCCCGCACCGAGACGGGCGAGCAGCTGATAGGCGCCTATTCGCGCGGGGTCCTGGGGCCTCAGTGCGTCCACGGCCCGACTGTGCCACATCCGCAGACGCCGGGCCACGACTCCTGCCCGAACACCCGGTGTCCACGCGCCGAGCGGCAACCCCGTTGATCCGGCAGGGGTTTCGGACCGGAACGGAGGCCGCTCGCGGCTCGCCCGTTCCGTCCGTTCCGTCTTGTTCAGTGCGAGGCGGTGGCCTCGAACCAGGTGGGTCCGTCGTTGAGCGACTGCTTGATGCGCAGGAGCGCGAACTCCTCCAGCGGCGGCAGCGCGTCGACACCGAACCAGCCCACCTCCAACGACTCGTCGTCGTTGACGCGGGCCTCGCCGCCGGTGGCCCGGCAGCGGAAGGTGACGTCCAGGTACTGGCAGTGGTCGCCGTTCTCGTACCGCACGGGCGGCAGGGCCTGGGTCAGCACCACGCGTTCCGCCACGCAGTGCACGGCCGTCTCCTCGTACACCTCGCGCTCGGCCGTCGTTGCCGGCTGCTCCCCCGGCTCGGAGATGCCTCCGATGACCGACCACTTGCCGGTGTCCGCACGCCGTCCGAGCAGCACTCTGCCCTCCTCGTCGAAGACGATGGCGGTGACGCCGGGCAGCAGGAGCAACTGATGACCCGCCGTGGCGCGGATCTCGCGGATGAAGTCAGGAATTGCCATGGGCCGACCCTACGTGGCTGCGTATCGGCTCAGCGGCCGCGTCGCATCCGTACCGTCCGCGTCGCCGCCCAGCCGAGGCCGATGACCGCGAGCAGGGACAGGACTCCTTCGGGCAGCGGTCCCATCCGGGTCGCGGGGGTCAGCGAGGACCGCAGCGGGACCTCGTCCACCAGCGCGTCCGGGGTGAACATCTTCGTCTTCTGGACGACGGTGCCGTCCGGGCGGATGACCGCGCTGACGCCGCTGGTGACCGGGACGACGACGGACCGGCTGTGCTCGACGGCGCGCACCCGGGACATGGCCAGCTGCTGGTAGGTCATCTCGCTGCGGCCGAAGGTGGCGTTGTTGCTGGGGACGGCGATCATCTGGGCCCCGTGCTCGACCGTGTCCCGTACGGCGTCGTCGAACGCGGCCTCGTAGCAGGTGACGAGCCCGACGTAGGTTCCGGAGAGGTCGAAGACGCCGACCTTCTTTCCCGGTCCGAAGTCGCGCTGCACCCGGTCCACGTCCGAGCTGAAGATGCGCACGAAGGAACGCATCGGCATGTACTCACCGAACGGCTGGATGTGGCGCTTGTCGTACGTGGCCACGGGGCCCTTGTCCGGGTCCCACTGGATGAGGGTGTTGCGCAGATTCCCGGTGTCGGGCTCGACGACCGCGCCGACGACGGTCGGCACACCGATCGCCTTCACCGCGTCGTCGATCACGATCCTCGCGTCGGCGTTGCGGTAGGGGTCGAGGTCGGAGGAGTTCTCCGGCCACAGGACGAAGTCGGGCTGCGGCGCCCTGCCCGCCTTCACGTCCTTGGCGAGCTGCTCCGTACGGTTCGCGTGGTTGTCCAGGACGGCGCGGCGCTGGGAGTTGAAGTCGAGGCCGAGCCGCGGCACGTTGCCCTGGATCGCGGCGACGGTCGCGGTGCCGTCCTCGGCCGAGTCGTCCACCAGCGGCAGCGACGCGAGGGCCGCGGCGACGGGCACCAGAACGGCCGCCGCGGTCACCGCCGCGGCCAGTCGGGGCAGCTCGCCCGTGGTGCGGCGGACCCGGAACCGGCGGACCGCCTCGAAGAGACCGAAGCCGCACAGGACCACGGCGAAGGAGAGCAGCGGTGTGCCGCCGAGCGCCGCGAGCGGCAGGAACACGCTGTCCGCCTGGCCGAAGGCGATCCTGCCCCAGGGGAAGCCGCCGAACGGCACCCTGGCCCGTACCGCCTCGTCCAGGGTCCAGACGGCGGCAGCCCAGAACGGCCAGCCGGCGAGCCGGGACACGGCGGAGATGCCGATGCAGCCCACCGCGATGAACAGTGCCTCGGCGGCGGCCAGGGCCAGCCAGGGCACCGGGCCGACTTCTTCCCCGGTCCAGTGCAGCAACGGCAGCATGAAGCCCAGCCCGGCGAGCAGACCCAGCCCGGACGCGGCGCGGATCCTGCGCTCGAACAGCACCCAGCCGAGCAGCGCGAACCCGGGCAGAACCAGCCACCACAGAGGCCGGGGCGGGAAGCTCACGTACAACATCAGCCCGGAGAGCACGGCTGCGCAGGGGCGGGCGAGTCGAGGCAGCAGGCGCCTGGCTCGGGGGACGGAGGCGGGCTGCTGCGGGTCGCCGACCGGGGCGATGATGGTGCTCACCAGGCGGAGTCTACGGTGGCCCGCTGTGTGCCCGGCAGCTCTGTCGTGACGCCGGAATCCTCACCGCCGGATCGATTCTCCGCATCTTCTGCACATATGCCCGCCGGGGCCGTCAACCTGTGCGCCGGTCCCCCGCCGACCGGTCGGATCCGGCCGTCGCGCACGGGACCGTCACAGCTCGGACTCGGCTCGGTGGCGGGGTGCGTGGCGGCACTCGGGGTGCTGCTGTGCTCACTCGCCGCGGCCAGGATGCGCCGTCGGCCGGCCGGCCTCGTCGGGCTCGCCCCGGCCGCCGGTCTGGTCGTCGGCCTTTCCGTGGGGACGGCCGAGGACGTGTCTCCCGACGGGCTCACGGTCTCCCTGGAGGGCCTGCTCACCAGGAACCGGGTTCAGCTCTGGCAGGACGCGGTACAGCTGGCCGGGCAGCACCCGGTGCGCGGCATCGGCTCCGACCGCTTCGCCGAGCTGAGCACCACCGCGCGGCAGACCCTCCGCTCCGACGGCAAGCCGCACTCGGCGCCGTTGCAGCAGGCGGCCGAGCAGGGAGTGTGGGGTAGTGCTGCTGGGGCTGGCTGCTGTACATGCTGTGGCGCTCGCCGCGCGGCACCCAGCTCGTCCTGACCGCCGGTGCCGCGCTCACGGCACTGGCCGCACCGGCCAGTGCGGGCAGCGCGCTGAGCTTCACGCCGGTGACGGCGGGGGCCGGCCTGCCGGCCGGGCCGGCGTCCGCCAAGCGGCCGATCGGGGACGGCGGGGCGGACCGTTTCACCGGCACGGAGCGGTTGCTCCGCAAGGTGGGGAGGGCGTGCCCGGACATGATCCGCGACGAGACCGCGCCGGGCTGTGAGGCGGCCACGGACGTGGGGCGTCGGCGCGGTGTCTCAGGCTTCGGCCGGTGCGCCGGTGGCCGACAGGTGCAGCCGCTCGCGGATGAACCGGACGCCGGCTTCCGCGTCGTCCACCGTGACCGTGAAGGTCCTGCCGTCGCCGAGCCGGAGCACCAGGCCCTCGCCTCGTCGTACGACCACGGCGGTGCCCTGCTCGGGGCGCCAGCGGTAGCCCCAGCCACCCCACTGGCGTGGCGTGACCTGGGGTACGAACTCCGCGCCCACCACATGGGTGAGCAGGATCCGGCGACGCGGCAGCCCCATGTGACCGCAGCGCACTTCGAGGGCGTCGCCGTCGACCCGGACGGCCACGTTCACGAAGGCGAGCGTGCCGAAGAGCATCAGCAGTCCGGCCGCCATGCAGCCGATCACGGACATCAGCAGCGGGGCGATGCCGGAGGTCCAGGTGGAGCTGACGGCAAGCTGGATGCCGAGCGCCAGACAGGCGGCGCCCACTGCGGCGAGCACCCACTGGGTCCGGTTGGTGGCCCGGCCGGTCCAGACCGCCGAGTGGAAGTCGGTTCCGGTTTGCCTCGGTTCTCGGGGATGGTCCCTCATGGCAAGCAGCGTACTTAAGAAACCGCACGGCGGAACGGGTCCAACGGCACCCTGCAGTTCGCCGGACGGTCAGCGGGCGGGGCTGACCACCGAGAGCCGAAGCCCTTCCGGGTAGGCCAGAGCGGCTTCGGGCATCTCGGACTCGCGGCCGCCGAGGAGCACGACAAGTCCGGTGCCCGGTTCGGCCGATGGAGCGGGTACGGCCCCGATCCGGCGCAGTGCCTGGGCCGCGACGGCTCCGGCGGAGGGGTACAGGGCCACGGGGGGCCGGCCGGGCTGCCGCACGGCGCTGCGGATGCGCTCGGCGACCAGCTCGTAGTGGGTGCAGCCCAGCACGACGGCCTGTACGTCGGGCGGGGTGAGCGCGGCGGCCGCGGCGAGGGCCCGGTCGATCCCCGCCTCGTCCGCGTACTGCACGGCGTCGGCGAGACCGGGGCAGGGGACCTCGGTGACGGCCGCGGAGCCGGCGAAGTCCCTGATGAGTGCGCGCTGGTACGGGCTGCCCGTGGTCGCCGGGGTGGCCCAGATCGCGAAGGGGCCGCCGGCTGCCGCGGCCGGCTTGATCGCGGGGACGGTGCCGATGACCGGCAGGGCGGGTTCGAGCTCCGCCCGCAGGGCCGCCAGCGCGTGCACGGAGGCGGTGTTGCAGGCCACGATCAGTGCGTCGGGCCGGTGGGCGGCGGCCGCGCGTGCCACCGCGAGCGCGTGGGCCGTCACGTCTTCGGGGGTGCGGGGGCCCCAGGGCATGCTGTCGGGGTCCGAGGAGAGCACCAGATCGGCGTCCGGCCTCAGCCGGCGTACTGCGGCGGCGGCGGCGAGCAGGCCGATTCCGGAGTCCATGAGCGCGATCTTCACCCAGTCACCATAGTCGACCCCCCTTGCGGTCCCGGCTCAGTGGGGCAGACTTCGGCCAATGAGCGCCGTTGTCTGGATCGCCGTGGGTTCGCTTGCCGTCTGGGTATGGCTGCTCTTGGGGCAGGGGTTCTTCTGGCGGACGGACCAGCGGCTGCCGGACCGCGCGGCCCCCGCGCACTGGCCGTCCGTCGCGATCGTCGTCCCCGCACGTGACGAGGCCGACATGCTCCCGGTGAGCCTGCCGTCGCTGCTGGCGCAGGACTATCCGGGAGCGGCCGAGATCTTTCTGGTCGACGACTGCAGCGAGGACGGCACCGGGGATCTCGCCCGTGCGCTGTCCGTACGGCATGGTGGGCTGCCGGTGACGGTGGTGTCGCCCGGGGAGCCCGAGCCCGGCTGGACGGGCAAGCTGTGGGCCGTGCGGCACGGGATGGCGCTGGCGCGGGCCCGGGACCCGGAGTACCTGCTGCTCACGGATGCCGATATCGCGCACGAGCCGGACAGTCTGCGGGAGCTGGTGGCGGCGGCCGGGTCGGGCGGGTTCGATCTGGTCTCGCAGATGGCGCGGCTGCGGGTGGAGAGCGTCTGGGAACGGCTCGTCGTGCCGGCCTTCGTGTACTTCTTCTCGCAGCTCTACCCGTTCCGGTGGGTGAACCGGGTGGGGGCGCGGACCGCGGCGGCCGCGGGCGGATGCGTCCTGCTGCGGACCGAGGCCGCGGTACGGGCGGGGGTGCCGGAGTCGATCCGGCAGGCGGTGATCGACGATGTGTCGCTGGCCCGTGCGGTACAGCGCGGCGGCGGCCGGATCTGGCTGGGGCTCGCGGACCGGGTGGACAGCGTGCGGCCCTATCCGTGCCTGGCCGACCTGTGGCGGATGATCTCGCGGAGCGCATACGCCCAGTTGCGGCACAACCCGCTGGTGCTGCTCGGCACGGTGCTGGGGCTCGCGCTCGTCTACCTCGCGCCGCCCGTGACGCTCGTGGCGGGGCTGCTGGGCGGCGAACCGGCGGCCGCCTGGGCGGGGGGCGTCGCCTGGGGGGTGATGGCGTGCACGTACATGCCGATGCTGGGGTACTACCGGCAGTCTCTGTGGCCGGCACCGCTGCTGCCGTTCACCGCGCTGCTGTACCTGCTGATGACGGTCGATTCGGCGGTGCAGCACTACCGGGGCCGCGGTGCGGCCTGGAAGGGGCGTACGTACGCCCGTCCCGAGGCCGCACCAGACCAGTGACCGGTGGGCTCACTTGCGGCCGGGGGTCCAGTTCATGCCCCAGCCGTAGGCCTGGTCGATGGTGCGCTGCGGGCTCACTCCGCGCTGCGGCACGAGGTAGTGGGCCTCGCGCTGCACGGTGAGGTCGCCCCCATTGCTGGTGATGAGCGCTAGTGCGCAGACCGTGGACGGGACGGTGCATTCGTCGAGCGAGAAGTCGATCGCGGCGCCGTGCTGTGGCTGAAGGGTCACGGTCGCGTGCAGATCGGCGAAACTCCGGGCCCCTTCGTAGATGGTGACGAAGATCAGGATCCGGCGGATCCTGGCCTTCTGGTCGAGGTTGATGGTCAGGTTCTCGCCGGAGGCGACGGCGCCGGTCCGGTCGTCGCCGTCGAGGTGGATGTACGGCGGCTGCTGAAGGGCTCCGAAGGCGTTTCCGAGCGCCTGCACCACGCCCTTGCGTCCGTCGGCCAGTTCGTAGAGGGCACAGAGATCAAGGTCGAGATCCGCGTGGTTCGCGACGGCCCTGCCGAGTTTGCTGCCCCATCCCTTGAACTGCTTGCGCATTTCCCAGTTGAGATTGACGCGCATGGATCCCGAAGTGCCGCCCTGCTTCGCCAGCGAGACGGACGGCGCCTCCTTGGTGAGTGTCACCTTGGTGAGCCGGACGGGCTGGGTGACGGGCGGCGCCGGAGGCGCGGGAGGGACAGGAGATGTCATCGGTGCGGCGGCCGCGGGCTGGGGGTACTGAGGCTGCGGCGGCGGCATGGAGGGGACCCGCGTTGCCGGGTTGGGCTGTTGAGGTTGCGCGGGCGTTTGGGGCTGAGGAGCCCTTTGCGGTTGCTGTGGTTCATCGACGGAAATCCCGAAGTCCGTGGCGAGGCCTTCGAGGCCGGTTCCGTATCCCTGGCCCACGGACCGGAATTTCCACGAGCCCTGACGCCGGTAGAGCTCCCCGAGGATGAACGCGGTTTCGACCGTGGCGTCGGCGCTTTCGAACCGCGCCAGTTCGGAGCCGTTCGCCGCATCCAGGATCCGTACGTACAGGCCTGTCACCCGGCCGAACGTGCCGCCGTCGGCCGAGGCGGCCAGCACGATGCGCTCGACGACCGGCTCCACCCGTGCCAGATCGACGGTCAGGGTGTCGGTGGTCGCGCCGCCGGCGACTCGCTTGCCTTCGTGGCGTACCGCACCGGATGCGTGGGCCGGCTGGTTGTAAAAAACGAAGTCCGCGTCACTGCGCACCTTTCCCGATCCCTGGAGCAGGAGCGCCGAGGCGTCGACGTCCGGTGTTCCCGGGGCGCTGTGCCACCCCAATTCGACGCGCACGGCCTGTGCCGCCACTGGAACGTTGGTTCCTTTTAGCATGGTCATGCTCGCCCCCATCGCGAGTCCGGCTGCCGAGACCTATCCCGGTCAACCTAATGCCCGTCCCACCACAGAACCCACTGCGGCACCGGGAGGCGCCCACGCACCCACCGGCAACCCCCCGTAAACTCGCTCTTTACACGATCAAGATGCGTTCCGGTGCCCTTTTTTCCCAAGTTCGCTCGCATTGGGGATCCTGGTTCACTCACAACACGTCAAACAACCCTCTTATCGGGCTCCCCATTCAGCACATCGTGGGCTTAACTTAGGTGGCATGACCTCCCCTCGCTCCACCTACGGCGGCGGCTACTACGCCGCACCGTCGTTCCCTGATACCCCGATCTACGACTCGTTGGTCGCGGAGCGGGGAACCCCTCAGATCGCGCCGATCCGAGTGCCTGCCGCCTACGACACCGGCAACAGCTATCTCCCGGCCCTCCCGGCTGCCCTGCCTGCTCTTCCCGCGGCGCCTTCCCAGCCCAGTCCGCAGTACGGCTACCAGCAGCCGGCGGCGCAGCAGGGCTACCCGCCGATGCAGCCGGCGCATCTGCAGCACGCGCCCGCGCCGTACATTCCGCAGCAGCCGATCGCGGGCCGCGGCGGCTACCAGCAGCCCCCGCAGCAGCAGCAGCGGCCCGCGCCGGGTACCGGTTACGAGTCGATGCGCCCGGCGTCGCCGCGGCCGGCCCCCGCGCAGTCCCCGTACGAGGACCCGTACAACCGCCCGTACCAGGGCCGGGGGTACTAGCGGGCACTGCCGCACAAGGGGCGGGCTGTGCGCGTTGGCTGACGCACTGGACACCCGCGCCCTGCCGTACCGAGGCCCGTCCGCAGTGATCCGGCCGGAGCTCCGACGGCACTGACGACCGGCGAAACCGCAGTCGAGCCATGGGGACTCGACTGCGGACCTCGCCCGATTCCTGCCGATGCCCGCGGCAGAAGCCCCGTAGCCGGGGAGCAGGGCCGACGTGACGTCATTCGGGTCGGGGATCCGGTACGAACGCCGTCCGGGCGGCCCTGCCCGGACGGGAACTCTCGTGGACGCCCGGTGCGTTGGGCCGGGTGAGAATACTCTCTCCGCGCTGCTCCGGCGCGCGGACCGCACCGTATCGGGTCGAGGCGGATACGGAAGGGGGTGCGGAACTGTGCGGGCGCTCTCGGGAGTCTGGCGTTGGCGGCGCAACCCCCTGCGCCGTGCCACGGACCGGCGCGAGGCGTGGGTGGCCCTGGTCGCGTTCCTGCTGCTCGTACTGGCGGCGCCGGCGCTCGGCTGGCTCTTCGGGTCGCGCGCCGATGACACACTCCAGGAAGCCGTTCGGGCCCAGCAGGCCCGGAGCCATCTCACCACCGCCGTCGTGGTGCGCCGGGCGACAGGGGCACGGCGCTTCGTGGCCGACCCCGAGATATCCACCGACCGGGCGGCCCTGACCACGGTGTCGGCCCGCTGGCAGGCACCGGACGGCACGGCCCGCAGCGCCACGGTGACGACCTCCTCGCGCAATACCGCGCCAGGGGCCCGGGTGCGGATCTGGACCGACCGGGACGGGCAGCCCACGCTGCGCCCCATGGACGCGCCGACGGCGCACACCCATGCCGTACTGGCCGGGTTCGGCGCGGCGATGCTGGCCGCCCTGCTGATCGAGGCGGGACGGCGTCTGATCGTATGGCGCATGGTGCAACAGCGGTACGAGCGGCTCGACCGGGCATGGGCCGAGGCCGGTCCGGACTGGGGCAGGACGGGCACCGGCAGCTGAAGAGCTGCTGATCGGGTCAACTGCCGCCCTCCACGCGCGCTACGGTGGACCGGCCCGCCCGTCACTTCGGCAGGCGGACCCTGGGTGGTCACTGCCGCGAGGCCGGTGACCCGGGCATCACACACGCACGAGGCGGGGGCACAACAGCGCCATGGCACAGGGCACGGTCCAGGTGACGCACACCGGCACTTCGCGGTGGCGGCGCCGCACTGGCGAATACGCTTCCCTCACCGCGGCGCTGGAGGCGGCGGCGGACGGTGATGTGCTCACCGTCGCTCCGGGCACCTACCGGGAGAATCTGGTCATCGCCCGCGCGGTGACGCTGCGCGGGCCCGAGGGCTCCCTCGGATCCGTCCGGATCGCCCCCGTCGACGGCGTACCGCTGACCCTCTGTGCCTCGGCCGTCGTCCTGGATCTGCATGTGGAGGGTCAGGACTCGGCTGCCCCCGCCCTGTTGATCGAGGAAGGCGCTCCGGAACTCGCGGACCTGCGGATCGTGACCCGCTCGGCCGCCGGTATCGAGGTGCGGGGGGCGGCCCGGCCCACCGTGCGCCGCTGCACCGTCGACAATCCGGCCGGCGTCGGCATCGCCGTGCTCGAGGGCGCGGGCGGTGTGTTCGAGGAGTGCGAGATCGTCTCGGCCGGCCAGGCCGGTGTCTCGGTGCGCGACGGTGGGCGCCCCCGGCTGGAGCGCTGCCGCGTCCACCACTCCTCGGGTGCCGGCCTGTCCGTCACGGGCGAGGGCAGCGGGCTGGAGGCGGTCGGCTGCGAGATCTACGAGATCAAGGGCAGCGGAATACAGGTGGCCGCCCGCGCCTCCGCCCACCTCACCAACTGCACGGTGCACCGCACGTCCGCGGACGGCGTCACCCTGGACACCGACGCGGTTCTCACACTGGCCGACTGCGACATCCACGACATCCCGGAGAACGCGGTGGATCTGCGTTCCCGCTCGATCCTCACCCTGACCCGGTCCACCGTGCGCCGGTTCGGCCGCAACGGGCTCTCGGTGTGGGACCCGGGTACCCGGGTCGACGCCAACCAGTGCGAGATCCACGACAGTACGGGCGACTACCCGGCGGTCTGGGTCAGCGACGGGGCGACCGTGATACTGGACTCCTGCCGCGTCCACGACGTGCCGGACGCCATCTTCGTGCTCGACCGGGGCTCGCGCGCCGACGTCGTGGACAGCGATCTGTCCCAGGTCCGCAATACGGCGGTGTCGGTCAGCGACGGGGCGACCGCGCAGCTCGACGACTGCCGGATCCGGGAGGTGTCCACCGGTGCCTGGTTCCGCGACCACGGCAGCGGCGGCACCCTGAACAACTGCACCATCGACTCCGCCCAGACAGGCGTGATCGTCACCAAGGGCGCCGATCCGACGATCGAGCGCTGCACGGTCACCTCGCCGGCCGAAGCCGGTTTCTATGTGTCGGCCGAGGGCCGCGGTACTTTCCACAGCTGCCGGGTCACCGGGAGCGAGGGCTACGGCTTCCATGTGATGGACGGCTGCCGCACGACGCTCACCCGGTGCCGTACCGAGCGGTGCGCCCGCGGCGGCTACGAGTTCGCGGAAGGCGGTTCCCACGGCGACGGGTCGGGCACCGGGCCGGTCGTGGAGGACTGCACCAGCGACGAGAGCGCGCTGCGCACCGCCACCCCCCCGCCGCCCACGGTCCTGACGGCGACCCAGACGACGCCGGGACTGCTCGGCGCGGTCCCCGCACCGCGCGCGGTCGAGCAGGTCGCCGTGGAGGAGCCGGCCGAACCGTCGCGCACGTCCGAGGCGGTGCTGGGCGAGCTGGACACGCTGGTCGGCCTCGACAGCGTCAAGCGCGAGGTGCGCGCCCTCACCGACATGATCGAGGTGGGCCGGCGACGCCGGGAGGCCGGTCTGAAGGCCGCCTCGGTCCGCCGCCACCTCGTCTTCACCGGCTCCCCCGGTACCGGCAAGACCACGGTGGCCAGGCTGTACGGCGAGATCCTGGCCTCCCTCGGCGTGCTGGAGCGGGGCCATCTGGTCGAGGTGTCCCGGGTCGATCTGGTCGGCGAGCACATCGGCTCGACCGCCATCCGTACCCAGGAGGCCTTCGACCGGGCGCGCGGCGGGGTGCTGTTCGTCGACGAGGCGTACGCCCTGTCCCCGGAGGACTCCGGCCGGGACTTCGGCCGGGAGGCGATCGACACGCTCGTGAAGCTGATGGAGGACCACCGGGACGCGGTCGTCGTGATCGTCGCCGGGTACACCCACGAGATGGAGCGGTTCCTCACCGTCAACCCCGGCGTGGCGTCCCGTTTCTCACGGACCATCACCTTCAGCGACTACGAGCCGGAGGAACTGCTGCGGATCGTCGAGCAGCAGACCGAGGAGCAGGAGTACAGCCTGGCCCCCGGGACCGACGAGGCGCTGCTGAAGTACTTCACCGAGCTCCCCAAGGGGCCCGCCTTCGGCAACGGCCGTACGGCCCGTCAGACCTTCGAGTCGATGGTGGAGCGGCATGCGGGGCGGGTCGCCCAGCTCGCCGAGATGAGCACGGACGACCTCACCCTGCTGTATCCGGAGGACCTTCCGGAACTCCCTTGAGTTCGCGGCGGGACTCGTCGGCCTGATGGGGCAGGACCGGGAGGAGCCGTTCCAGGAGCGCGGCCCGCTCCTGGCCGAAGACCGGGTCCGCCTGGTAGTCGGAGTGGCCCAGCACCGGTTCGGGCAGCGGGTGTTCGGGGGTGCGCCCGTAGACCAGCGGGTCCTTCAGCGGGCCCCGGTCCACCTCGGGCCCGGAGTCCATGCCGAGCCGGACCTGGCCGCCGATCGGGTCGGTGGCCCGCCACAGGTTGCGCCAGCAGTGCACCGAGCGGTGCAGCCCGTGCAGTTGCGCGGGCCCGAAGTAGGCCGGGAACCAGCGCCCGTAGAGCCGCTCGATCGGTGAACCGTAGGTGAGCAGGGCGACCCTGCGACGGGTCTCGGCGGGCAGTTGCCAGACCGCGGACGCCGCGAGGACGCTGCCCTGGGAGTGGCCGGAGATGACGAGCCTGCCGCGGGTGCGTGCGGTCCAGCCGGACATGCGTGAGGCCAGGTCGGGGACGGCGCGCTCGGCGTAGCAGGGCGGTGCGAAGGGGTGTGCGGCGCGTGGCCAGAACGTACCGACGTCCCAGAGGATGCCGATGGTGCGCCGGGCGGCGGCGTCCCGGTAGGCGCGTCGGCCGCAGGCGACGAAGACCAGGAAGCCGAAGCCGATCATCCAGGAGCCGGTCGACTGCGCCGCCTCGGCCACCGATTCGACGAAGGGGCTGCTGCCGTCCATCGCGAGTCCGGGAACCTGTCCGCTCGCCCAGGCCCCGCCGACCGCCGCGGCGCCGAGCAGCAGGGTGGCGCCGGAGACCAGGCCGAGCATGCCGGGCGCGGAGTCGGTGAGCGCGGCCGTGGCCCGGGTCCGGGCGATCTGCTTGGTACGGGCGGGGTCGGGCCGCGACTCCTCGTACTCGGCGTCGACGACCGGCTCCAGCCGGCGGGCGGTGAGGTATGTCCGTACGCCGAGCGCGATGCCGGGCACCAGGAGCAGAACCAGCAGTACGGGGATGACGGAGGCCTGCCAGCTGAGCAGCACCGGCGGGCCCTCTATGACGGCGCTGCGTCCCATGCCGGGGCTGCCGGGTCCGTCGAGCCAGTCGGCGACCCGCTGGGCCACCCCGCCGGTCATCACGCCGCCGAGTGCGCAGGCGAGCATCGCGACCGCGGGGCCGCCGAGTCCGCGCATCACGGTGCGCGGTTCGGGGCTGCGCCGGTACAGGCTCCACGCGACCACGGCCAGGGCGACGACCAGGGCGCCCTGGGCGAGGGTGACGACGCGGAACACGACGTCACCGGGGAGCGTGCCCGCGGAGACCCAGCCGGGACGCGACCAGGAAGCGTGCACCGAGGCCAGGACGAGCAGGATCAGTGCCGCCCCGGGCAGGTATGTGATGACGGCGCGGTCGAGCCGGTTGTCGAGGCGCCGTTCGCTCCGGCCGCGTCGGCAGACGACCCAGAGCACCACGAGCATGCCCAGGACGAGCAGCGCCTCGATCAGCCGGCCGTACACGGCGGGGACCGGCCCCTCGGCGGAACGGTCGTGCCGGGCCGCGGCGCCCGCGACGGAAGCGGTGACGGTCAGGAACCCGGCGGCAGTGTGGGCGGCGCGCAGCCGGGCGACGAGGCGGCGCCCGAACCAGAATCCGGGGCGTCCGAGTGCGGGCCGCAGCGGCACGGCGGCGGGTGCGGCGCCGGATTCGGGGGCGGTGCCCGGCTCGCCGTCGTCCGGGACCGTGCCGGTCAGCGGGCGCTGGGACTCGTAAGCGCTCCAGGTGCGGTTGGACAGGTACCAGAGCAGTCCCACCAGCGCGGTCGGCACCAGGGCGGCGAGCGCGATCCGGCGGCCCGGCTGAGACCACCAGCCGCCCTGTGCGGAGGACAGGAATCCCAGCCATGACCGCTGGTCGGAACAGACCGGCACGCCGGCGCACTGCCAGGCCGTCAGGTCGAGCGCGACCTCGCAGGCCGCGGCCGTCAGCAGGACGGTGAGGCTCAGCGCGACGAGCCGGACGAGCGCGCCGTAGAGCCGGATGGTGCGGGGGCGGCCCGTTGCGGCCGGGCGCATCCAGTGGGCGAGGTTGATCACCATGAACGGGAGCAGCAGGAGCCACAGCGCCCGGGAGCCGTTGCCGGACGTCAGGTTGGACCAGCAGTAGGCCTCGGGGATGGGCCTGTCCCGGTACCGCTCGGGGTGCTGTTCCGCGTCGATGTCACCGGAACACCGGTATATGGCGGCGGTGGCGTCACCGGTGACCCTCACCGTGCGCGGGTCGTCGAGCATTTCCTGGGGAGTGGCTCCGCCCACACCGTGGACCAGCAGTTCCAGTGCTGGCCCGGTGGCCTGCGGGGTCTGGGTGGGAGGTGGCACTGAGGTGACTCGCTCTCGAAGTGGGAAGGCGGCCGATGGCCGGTCACCGGAATCGCGGCTGAGCGACGGTATCCGTACCGCTCCCACGGAATCTCCCCAGTGCGGCGGCCCGCGACACCGCGTGGCAGGATGACCCCGTCCGAACGGACTCCTGCACGGCCAGAGGGAAGGACCGGACCCGGCGTTGAGCGAGAATCAGAATCTGCTCGCGGAGCAGCGGCGTGCGCTGATCCTCGACGAGGTGCGCAGGCGCGGCGGAGTCAGGGTCAATGAGCTGACCCGGAAGCTGAGCGTCTCCGACATGACCGTCCGCCGGGACCTGGACGCACTGGCCCGGCAGGGGGTCATCGAGAAGGTGCACGGCGGCGCCGTACCGGTGGTCGAGGCGAGTACGCACGAACCCGGTTTCGAGGCCAAGTCGACGCTGGAGCTGACCGCCAAGGAGGACATCGCACGGGCGGCCGCGGCGATGGCCGTGCCGGGCAGTGCGATCGCGATCTCCGGCGGCACCACGACCTACGCGCTCGCCCAGCACCTGGTGGACGTACCGGACTTGACGGTGGTGACCAACTCGGTGCGGGTCGCCGATGTGTTCCATGCGGCGCAGCGTCCGGGATCGCCGGGCGCCCGGTCGGGTGCCGCGACCGTGGTGCTCACCGGTGGCGTGCGGACGCCCTCCGACTCGCTGGTCGGCCCGGTCGCCGACCAGGCGATCGCCTCGCTCCACTTCGATGTGCTCTTCCTCGGTGTGCACGGGATCTCGTTGGAGGCCGGTCTGTCCACGCCGAACCTGGCGGAGGCCGAGACCAACCGCCGTTTCGTCCAGTCGGCGCGGCGGGTGGTGGTGGTCGCCGACCACACCAAGTGGGGCACGGTGGGCCTGAGTTCATTCGCCACGCTGGAGCAGGTGAACACGTTCGTCACGGACGCGGGCCTGTCCCCGGCGGCCCGCGAGGAGATCGAGGAGCATCTGCCCGGTCTGGTGGTCGCGGGCCGGAACGCGGACGGCGAGCCCGCGCAGGGCTGAGCCGCGGATTCCACGCGGCTCACGACGGGGCTGCGGATTCCACGCGGCTCAAGGTGGCGCTGCGGATTGCACGCGGCTCACGACGGGGCTGCGGATTCCGCTCAGCTCGCGACGGGGCTGCCACGGCCTAGGATCGTGCTGTGGCCGTCTTCCGGATCGAGCGTTTCACCCCTCTGCCCGCAGCCGAGTCCTGGCGCCGGGTCACGGACTGGGAACGGCACGCCGCTCATGTCCCGCTGACCACGATCACGGTGCCCGCCGGGCTGCCGACCCGGACCGGGACGGTCTTCGTGGCACGCACCGGAGTCGGTCCGCTGGCGTTCGACGATCCGATGGAAGTGGTCCGGTGGTCCCCGCCGTCCGGCAGCCGGGCGGGGATGTGCCGTCTGGAGAAGCGTGGCCGGGTGGTGCTCGGCCGGGCGTCGATCGATGTCTATCCCACCCATGCCGGCTCCCATGTGGTGTGGGTGGAGGAGCTGAGCATCCGGCTGCTGCCGAGGTGGGGTGATCCGCTGATCTCCGGCGCGGGCCGACGGGTCTTCGGCCGGGTGCTCGACTCCATGCTCGACCGGCCCGGGCAGGGGTATCACTGACCGGCGGCCGCACATGTGCAGGGGTTGAGGGAAGCCTGGAGCAGGTGATGTGACCGTCACACGATCGACTCGTTTGTCGGTGTGACGGTTTCCGCCCACGGCTCAGAAGGCACCGAATTCATGCCGATCCACCAACCACAGCAACGGTCCTCCGGCAGCGGCGAACGCCCCGGCGTCCCCCAGGCCGAGGCCGCGCTCGTGGAGCACTATCCGCGTCTCGTCCGGCTCGCCTATCTGGTGCTGCCACCGGCGCTCGGCCGGCACCGCAGGGTGCTGGCCGCCCACGCCTCGGTACAGCGTGCGCTGCCCGGGGTGCGTACGGTGCCCGAGGCGCCGGCCCCTGCCCGGATTCCGGCGCAGGCCCGCGATGCCGCGCACCGGACCGCTCCGCGGGACGGCGCCACGTCCGCGTACGCCTGGATGCGCGTGCGGGTGCTGCGTACGGCGCTGGCCCACGAGCGGCGGCCGCGCTGGTGGCCGGGGCGACTTCCGGCACCTGCCGCGCTGCGCCCCTCGCTCCCGGCCGTCTGGGGCCTGCGGCTCTTCCCGCGTGCCGGCGGCGCGGCCGAACTGGCGCTGGACCAGGCGCTGTCGGCGGTCCCCGCAGCCGTCCGAGCGGCCTTCGCGCTTCGGCTGCTGGAGGAACTCGACGAGCCCGAGGCGCAGGCGCTGCTCGCGCGCGCGGGCGCGTTGGACCCGGCGGGGGCGGTGCGGGCGGCCGGGCTGCTCGGGGGCGCCGACCGTGCGGGCACCGAGGCGCTGCTGCGCTCCGGGGAGTTCGACCCGTGCGTGCTGCAGACGCGCCCGAACGATCTGCTGCGGCGCAGACACCGGGTGCGGGTGACGGCGGGCGTCGCCGCGCTGTGCGTGATGGCGGGCGGCGTGGTCGCGCTGGCCGAGGAGGGCTCGGCGGTCCGTCTCCCCGACGGCCGGAGCGCGCTCGCCCCCGCCCTCGACCCGGCGACGCTGCTGCGCACCGCCGCCGAGGACTGGGCGGACACCGCGCGCATCGACTTCACCGCATGGCCTGTCCGCGGTGACCGTGCCGACGACCGGGCCCTGCTCGGCCGGGCGCTGCGGACCTGGGGCCGAACCCCGCGGGACACCCCGGTCTCGACCACGCCCGGGACCCTCCCGGTGCCCCCGGTCCAGCCGCCGCAACTGCTGTACGCGGGTGAGGTGGACGGTGCCGCCGTGGTGCTGTTCCACGACGGCGGGGTACGGGTGGTGCGCTACGCGGAACCGCTGTCCGGGCCCGGCGCTCCCGCGCTGGACTTCGCCCGGACCGATGGCGCGGACGTGACAACGGGCGCGGCCGTGGTCGTCAGCCGCAGGGGTGACCGTGCGCGCTTTCTGCTGGCGCCCTGGATCTCCGGGACGACGACCCGTGATCTGCTGAGGCCGAACACTCCGGCGCGTGCGCTGAAGGTGGGTGCGGACGGCGTCACCGCCGCCGTCGCGCGTCCGTCCCCCGGCGGCAGTTGTGACGCCTGGCCGGTGATGCAACTGCGTTCCTCCGAACGCATCGTGGAGAAGCACGCCTTCCTCGTCACCGACCTGGGTGATCCCACCCCGGCCCACCTCACGTTCACACCGAAGCCGGGCGGCGGCGCACCCGCACGGCAGCCGAGGGAGGCGACGGGTGGCCCCGCCCTGCTGAGCTGGGCGCGCACCGCGTGTTCGCTGCGGGCACTGCGTGGCACCGGCGTCCGTGCGGTCAACAACTGGGACTTCGCCGAACAGCGCCTCCCGGAGGGCCATGCCCCGGCCCAGTGGGTCTGCACCCGCGCCGACACCTGGCAGGGCCCCGGACGCGTTCTGGTGCAGTTCCTGGGGCCCGACCCGTCACTCACCGCGCCGGGGACCGTGGTGGGCGAGGAGCGCGACACGGCCTTGTGCAGCCGCTTCGGTCAGCACGTCCTGGCGGGCACGCACTGGAGGGCATCCTCCGGTCGGTGGTACGTGCTGGCCGCGGGGAGCCGAGCGGTGAGCCGGATCGAGGCCGCCGGGGCGGTCCGGGGCACGGCGAAGGGCACGACGCTCGCGGTGCGGGCGCCGAGGAACGCCACGGTGCAGCTGACGGGCCGGCTGCGGGAGGGCGGCTCGCTCACAGCGGTGCGGTGACAGCAACTCGGTGATCAGCGTGCCGTGTCAGCAACTCGTGATCGGCGGCGCGGTGACAGCCGCACCATGACGTGGTTCGCTTCCCTCCGCACGTTCCGACGCCGCTGCTACCCACGGCATCTGACGGTACGCCAGATATGGTGGGTCGCGGCCGTCCGCCGCCGACAGCACGGGAGGTGCGTTCCATGGCACGCCGACTCCGCTCCGTGGGCCTCGACTTCGTCGAGTCCGCTCCGCTGCGACTGGTCTTCGCCGCCGAGGTGGCCGCGCCGCCCGATGCCGTGTACCGCGCCCTGGCCGATGATGTCGAGGGCTGGCCCGGCTGGTTCACCCAGGTGACGGCGGCGCGGCCGGTCGACGCGGGCGCGGGCCGCGAGGTGCGGCTCCGGGGCGGCATCGCGTTCCGGGAAACGGTCGTCGCGGCGGAACCCGGCCTGCGGTACGCGTACCGGGTCGACGCGTCCAACGCCCCCGGACTGCACGCCCTGTTGGAGGAGTGGCTGCTGGCCCCGGCCGGTGCCGGCACCCGTGTGCAGTGGACCTTCGCCGCCGACGGTTCGCCGCTGTTCCGGTTCCTGATGCGGCGGGGACGGGCGGCGGTGGGCAGGTCGTTCCGGGACGCGGTGCGCAACCTCGACCGGCGGCTCCCGGCGGCCGGGGCCTGAGGCGCGTCGCGTTCCGCGTCCGGTGGATCAGGCCGCGCCCCCCGCCTGGCCGGGCCAGTTGCCAGTGGCCAGGAAGTGCTCGATGGTACGGGTGTACGGCACGATGTCCAGACCCTGTGTGGCCAGCCAGGAGTCGGAGTAGTACTTGTCGAGGTAGCGGTCACCTGGGTCGCAGATCAGTGTGACGATGCTGCCGGTACGGCCCTGCGCGAGCATCTCGGCGACCAGTTTGAACGCACTCCACAGCCCCGTCCCGGTGGAACCGCCCGCCTTGCGGCCGATGGACCGCTCCAGGGCGCGCACGGCCGCGACAGTGGCCGCGTCCGGGACCTTCATCATCCGGTCGATGGCCCCCGGGACGAAGCTCGGCTCCATCCGCGGCCTGCCGATGCCCTCGATGCGCGATCCGCAGTCGCTGGTGGCAAGGGGGTTGTGGTGCGTCCAGCCGTCGAAGAAACAGGAGTTCTCCGGGTCGGGCACACAGACCCGGGTGTCGTGCTGCATGTAGTGCACATAGCGCGCGATGGTCGCCGAGGTACCACCGGTGCCCGCGGTGGCGACGATCCAGGCGGGCTCGGGATACCGCTCCAGCCTCAACTGCTGGTAGATCGACTCCGCGATGTTGTTGTTGCCGCGCCAGTCCGTGGCCCGCTCGGCGTAGGTGAACTGGTCCATGTAGTGGCCGCCGGATTCCGCCGCGAGGGTGGCGGACTCCTCGTACAGCCTGCGCGAGTCGTCGACGAAGTGGCAGCGACCGCCGTGGAATTCGATGAGCCGGCACTTCTCGGGGCTGGTGGTGCGGGGCATCACGGCGATGAACGGCACCCCGATCAGCTTGGCGAAGTACGCCTCCGAAACGGCGGTCGAGCCGCTCGATGCCTCGATCACCGGCTTTCCGGGGCGGATCCAGCCGTTGCAGAGCCCGTAGAGGAAGAGCGAGCGCGCAAGCCGGTGCTTGAGACTGCCGGTGGGATGCGTCGACTCGTCCTTGAGATAGAGGTCGATGCCCCAGCTCTCGGGCAGCGGGAAGCGCAGCAGATGGGTGTCGGCGGAGCGGTTGGCGTCGGCCTGGACCTTGCGCACGGCCTCTTTGAGCCAGGCCCGGTACGCCAGGTCCGTGCGGTCGATGTCGACGGTCGCCACGGCTTCGCCGTCGTGCCTGTGCTCACTCGTGTCCATCAGCGCGCTTCTCCTCGTACGACCGGTCTCGGCGCGCCCCACGATATTCCCCCTACCTGCACAAACATTGACTTTGATAGTCCATAGCCCTGCCTTGGTGTTGCGTGCGGGACCCCGTGGGCGCCTGCGCGGCGCAAATGCGTCATTGCGCCCCGCCCCGGTCTGGTGCACCCGAGCGGGGTTGTGCACACTTTCTCTCAGGGGCGCGACGAAGGGGGCGAAGAGGTCATGTCCGAAACGGAGTTCAGTGAGACGGGTGTACGGATCGACCGGTGGGCGCGATCACTCTCAAGGGCCGGGCAGGTGACCGTCAAGGACGGCCGGGTCGCCCTGCTGACCAGTTACGGCCGGGAGATCGACAGCGCACCGGTGGGGACCGTGAGCGCGGGCAGGGCGTGGTTCGCGGGCGGGGACGCGACGGTGGCGCGGGTCAACGGGACGCGATACCGGCTGACGATGCCGCGACGCCCCGGAAAGTCCGACGGCGCCGGTCCCGCGCGCCGGTTCCTCGAAGCGCTACGCAACGCGGGCGGCGAACGGGACTGACGCGGCGGCACAACGGACGGGGCCGGCGGGGCGGGGCGGACGAAGCGGGGACACCGCGAGTTGCGGAGTCGTATCCCCTGAGCGACATTGGAGACACGTCACTCATGGTTAACCGGCGGTGACTCTGTGATCCAGCCCGCCGGCCCGGAATCAGCAGCCAGCCATCTGCTGGATCCGTCCCTTCGTCTTCTTCCGGACCTATTTCGGGGAGTCGCAGCCGTGATCAGCGAGCCAAGCAGGCACTGCACGGTGGAGCTCCAGGCCCTGCCGTCGCGGATCGGTCAGGTCCGCAGAATCATCTCGGCGCAGTTGCGCTACTGGCATCTCGATCCCTTGATCGACCATGCAGCGCTGGGCGTCACGGAACTGCTGACCAATGTCCACCGGCACGCACAGCCGGACAAATCATGCACCGTCGAGATCGAGTTGCTGCTCGAACGGCTGACGGTGTCCGTCCATGACCACGACCCACGGCTGCCGACCGTGCGCCAGGCCGACGACTCCAGCACATCGGGGCGCGGCCTCGCGCTGATCGCCGCGGTCAGCGAGAGCTGGGGCGTCCGCCCCCGGGGCGGAGCCGGGAAGATCGTCTGGTTCACCCTTCCGGCCCCTTCCCTGTTCGCCGTCCAGCCACCGCATTCGGTGTACGGGGCGACGACCGACGGGCCGTTCGACCTGAGCGGCATCATGTCGCCGGAGTACGTGCAGCCCTCGGTGGCACGGTCCGTTTCGGTCGGCTGACGCAGTAGGAGCGGGCGCCTCTTGAGGCGTCCGCTCGTCATCGTTCACGACGTGAGCCGCCACTACGCGCTCGTCGGTCACCCGAACGAACGGCGAGATGCGCCCTCTGGACAAGCCGCGCCGAGGCACGACGCGTCCACCGGTCCGTACTCCGAGCCCTTGGCGCCGGCACCGGTCTTCCCTCTCGCGCCGAGAAGGTCAACGACGCGGTCAGGGTTCGCAGCCGCACGTCGGGACTGATGGCGCACCCTCGCTCGGCGAGCAGGGGCCGCACCTCACCGATAGGCCCTGACTGACAGCCGAGCGGTCCACGCTCCACCTCTGCACAAGACCGAGAGGATGGCCATCGCCCCTGGGCTTCCGGCCGCGTCAACGGGTATGACCGTGAAACGGTCAACCCACCAGTTGACCGGCAACTCGCACGAAGAGTCGATGAATCGCCATCAATTGTGTGATTGCACCGCAGCGTGCTCCCCCCGTAGCGTGGTGTGCGCGCGGACGGCACCGCTCCTGCCGACCGCCCACGGGGAACGGGGATCACGGGGATGATCCCGGGGCTGACGTCATGTCACGCGCCCGCGCTCGACCGACGCGGGTACGGCACGCCCGGTACGGCACGCATGTGTCAGCTCCGTCCACCGTTGGCGCATCCCGCGCACACGGCATCACGACCAACGGAGGACACCACACCAATGCACATGCGCACCCTCTTAACGTCGGTGGCTCTGACCACCGCGCTGTTCGCCGGTTCCGTCGCCCCCGCGACGGCCGCGCCCGCCACCGTCGCCCCCGCGACGGCCGCGCCCGCCACCGCGAAGGGCCCCGGCGTCTTCATCACCAACGGCGATCGCGTGCACATCTCGAGCACCCCGCCGCGCACGGCGTCGGCCCACGCCTGGTGGACCCACATCAGCGGCCCCGGCACCAAGGCCAAGGTCACCATCTGGCTGCAGATGAAGTCCGGCAAGAAGTGGCACTCGGTCGCCAAGAACGCGAAGAACCTGAAGTCCGGCAACGGCGGCAGCGCTCGCCGGGTCGTCGCGCGCAAGAAGTGCACGAACCTCAGCAAACGCCAGTGGCGCACCAAGATCGACGTCGACCTCATCGGCGTGAGCGACTCGCCGGAGAAGGTCTACACGAAGCCGGTCACGGTCAAGTGCGGCGTCTGATTTTCTGGTTACGCCATCGCACCCGCTTGATCCAGGAGTACGACCATGAGCGACACCGGTCCGGGCGCCACCCTCATCGTGGGACTGCACGGGGTACTGGACCGTCATCCCTGGATCGACCGGGTGAGCGCCGAGTTCGACCTCGAAGAGGACGTCTTCAGCCTCGCCGTGAAGCGGGCGTCCGCCTACGCCTGGAGCTCCACCGCTCTTACGGACAACCCCGCCGACAACTGCTGGGACCACAACGACGCCGACGGCGACTGGACACAGGACGGGCAGGTCCGCCAGCTGGCCTGGCTGCAGTCTTCGCTGCCCCGGCCCGTGAACACTCCGGGCAAGAGGCAGCGCGCCCGCCGCCTCCCGATCCTGCCCGTCATCACGGTCCTCTCGGACGCGCTACGCCGCGTCGGCACCGTCCGCCTCACCGGCGCACACGCCCTCGTGCCGCTGCACCGTGCCGGGGACGCCCGCATCGAACTCGCCGAAGTGGCGGACTGGTTCGCCCTCGCCGACCCGTCCGGCGCGGCCTCGCTGACGGTCACCGTGTCCGCCCTGCCGTCGGCGAACCTCGCCGCGCGCGCTACCGAGATCCGCGAGGCGGCGCTTGAACGCACGTACCGGCACATGACGGTCGAGCCCCTCAAGCCCGCCGGCACGATGACTGCGGGACTCGCCCGTCCCCTCGCCGGGGTGGTGCAGGCCGAGGGCCTGCGCCGGGCGCTCGCCTTCCGCTGCGACGTGCGCGAGTGGTCGACGGATGTGGCCGCGTGGACGACGGAGGTGTTCGCGGACTCGACCCGGGCGGTGACGGGGCTATCGGGCCCGATCCTCATCGCGGTCTCTTCGGATGTCCGAGAACCGTAGGCAGTGGGAGACAACTGGCCACCCGTCGGCCTGTCCAGCCGCCGGTCTCGTCGCGAGGACAGTGGGCGACGGAATCGCGGCCGCAGCTGGATCCCTAAGATGGCGGACGGGGCGGAACCGTAGCGCAGAGGTCGTCGCGCGCGGTCTCCAAAACCGCGAGGACGCCGGTTCGAATCCGGCCGGTTCCGCCTTCCCGACGGCCTCGCCGAGGCGCACCGCCCCCGGCGCAGCCGTGAGCCGCCCGTTACCGGCGGCCTCGGAGAGTAGCGGCCGGTGCCCCCACCCCCTGTGGCGGCGGCTCAAGGCCGCTAACGACCCGGACCAGCTGAAGAAGGACTTCCCGTTCATGACATGAAGTCCACCGCCGTCTTTCAGTTGGCTTACCAGAAGCCCGGCGACGACGGCCTCCTGCACTCCACCGCCAACGCCCACGAGACCCAGTGGGACGTCAAGGACCTCACCACCGACATCGCCACCGCTCTCTTGCCTGTTTCGGCGATTGCGGCCGCCCGGGCTGTGCGGGCCCCCGTCCCGGCCCGCTTCCACCGGAGGACCGGTATCGAGCCGTCGCCGGGGTCGTTCGGGTCGACGTCGACCAGGTCTTGGTCGGCCATCACCTGCTCCAGGAACCGGGAAGGCGACGCTGGGGCAGCGGGTAACGGGGGCCGGGATGCTGGGCTGCGGGCGGCCGATCCTGCGGCGGGGGCGGGGGATGAGCACGATGAACCTTTCTCCGCCTCCGTTGATCGCGGTGTTCTCGTCGTGCCGGAAGATGCCCATGCGTGTGCCTCTCAGAGATGGATGTGTGGTGGTACGGGTGGCACTGTCGCCACCCGTGCGGCGCGCCGTCGTTCCTGCCCTCAGGGCTGCGGCCGCCCCGGGTGTGGCCCCGTCCTGGCCTGCGTGGCCGGAACGGGGTTCGCGCTAGCTAGTCGGTGGCGATGGCGCGGAGCACATCGAGCCGTGCCGCCCGCCTGGCCGGTCGCCAGCCGGCCAGGGCACCCGCGGTGACACTCACCAGGGCGATCAGCAGGAGCCTGAGCGGCGGGAGGGCGAAGGCGAACGCCGTGTCGCCCGCCCCTTCGGACGCCTTGACCAGCACCCAGCCGAGGGCACCGCCCAGCAGCAGGCCTCCCGCCGTACCGAACGCGGCGACCAGCACGGACTCCCAGCGGACCATGGCCCGCAGCTGCCTCCTGGTCTGTCCGACGGCCCGCAGCAGACCCAGTTCCCGGGTTCGTTCATGGATGGCCAGGGTGAGGGTGTTCGCGATGCCGAGAAGGGCGATGAGCACGGCGAGTGCCAGCAGTGCGTAGACCAGGGTGAGCATCATGTCGATGCCGCCCGCCGAGGACTGTGCGTACTCTCCGCGGGTCTGCACATCCGGGTTCCCGTATGCGGCGGCGGTCTTCGCGACCGCTGCCTTCCCGTCGGCGGTGGACACCCCTGCCTTGAAGGACACAGCGATCAGTGAGTCGGAGTCCTGGGCGCGATGAGGCGCCCACGCCTGCCGGGTGATCACATAGTCCCCGGCCAGTTCCGACTGCCCGAAGACGGCGCGGACGGTGAACGTCTGTTCCTTGCCGTCGGTGAAGGTCAGCCGGGCGGTGGAGCCGGTGTGCAGTCCGCGCTTGCCCGCCTCGGTGTCGGAGACCGCGATGCCGTTCGTGCCCAGCGACTTCATCGTCCCGTCGACCTCGCCGAGGTCGAAGACCCTGGCCAGCGCGGCCGGGTCGGTGACGGTGAGGGCGCGCCCGGAGCCGTTGACCTCCGCGACGCCCTTTCCGAGGCCCACCGCGGTGTCCACGTCCGGCAGCCGGCCGACGGCCGGGGCCAACTGCGGGCTGAGACCGCTGCCGCCGGCTCCGAACGCGGGTGCGCTGATGGCGACGTCACCGGCGAAGGAACGGTCGACCGTCTGATTCATGGTGGCCTTCAGCGAGGCTCCGAACACCGTGAAGAGCGAGACCACCGCGACACCGATCATCAGGGCGGTCGCGGTCGAGGCGGTCCGCTTGGGACTGCGCAGCGCGTTGCGCCGGGCGAGGTGGCCGGTGGCGCCGCGCAGTCGGCCGAGCGGCGCCCCGAGGAGGCGTACGGCGTACGTGGAGGCGACCGGACCGAGTACGACGAACGCGGTGAGCGCCAGCACCGCGCCGACGACCGACAGCCAGACGGACGGGTTGACCAGCGCACCGGCCAGGACTACGGCGACCGCGGCGAGCAGCAGCCCGAGCCCGGTGACGGCACGGGGCCGGGAGGCCGCCGAGTCGTCGACCGCGGTCTCCCGCAGGGCCGCGAGCGGTGCGGTGCGTCCCGCGTGGACGGCGGGCACGAGGGCGGAGCCAACGCAGACGACGAGGCCGACGCCGAGTGGCAGCAGCATGGACACACCGCTGATGACGAGGGATCCCGCCGGGAACGGGAATCCGATCGCCGGGAAGAGCGCCTGGAGTCCGGCGGCGATGCCGATGCCGCCGGCCAGACCGGCCGCGGAGGCGATCACGCCGACCACGGTCGCCTCCACAAGGGTCGAGCCGAGGATCTGCCGCCGGGAGGCCCCCAGGGCACGCAGCAGGGCGTTCTCCCGGGTGCGTTGGGCGACGACGATGGCGAAGGTGTTGTGGATGGAGAAGGTCGCGACGAGCAGCACGATGCCGGAGAACACCAGCAGCAGGGTGGTGAACAGGCTGAGGAAGGCGCCGGAGATCTTGTCCTGGTTCTCGGCTGCCGAGGCCTGCCCGGTGATGGCCTCGGTGTTCGGGGGCAGGACGGGGCGCAGCGCGTCGACGAGTTCCCGCTGACTGGTGCCGGCGCCCGCGCGAACCTGGATGCTCGACGCCTGGCCGGGCTTCGGTGTGAGGTGCTTCTCCGCGTCGGCGAGCGTCATCCCGGTGTACGTGACCTGTGCCATGCCGTCCTCGCCGCCGAAGGTGGCCAGGCCGACGACGGTGACATGTACCGGGTCAGGGGTACGCAGTACGGTCGTGTCGCCGATCTTCAGCCCGCCCTTGTCGGCGGTGCCCCGGTTGACGACGACCTCGCCGGGCGCGGCCGGGGCCCGTCCCTCGGCGATCCGGTAGGGGTTGAGCTTCGGGTCGCCGATCCAGTTGCCCGCGAGGGTGGGTGGTCCCTGGCCGCCGATGGGCTTGCCGTCGGAGCCGATCAGCTGGCCGGCGCCCTGGATGTCGGGGGCGACCGCGGCGACCTGGGGAAGCTTCGCGATCGGCTGCACGAGGGCGATGCTCACCGGCTGCCGGGTGCCCTCGGAATCGCCCGAGACCGTGACGACGTTGGTGCTGCGGACGACCGCGTCGGTGCCGCTCGCGGCGTTGCCGAACATCGTGTCGAAGCTCGCGCGCAGGGTGTCCCCCATGATGAGCGTTCCGGTGAGGAAGGCGACGCCGAGCAGCACGGCGGTCAGGGTGCCGACGAAGCGGCGCCGGTGGGCGCGGAGCGCGGAGAGGCTGAGGCGTACGGAGGCGCCGGTGCTGGTCATGCGGTCCCCTGGGTGTTCGGCGCGGGGTCGAACGCCTTGAGGCGGTCGAGCACGCGTTCGGCGGTGGGGTCCGGCATCCGGTCGACGAGCCTGCCGTCGGCCAGGAAGACGACTTCGTCCGCATGAGCGGCGGCGACCGGGTCATGGGTGACCATGACGACGGTGCGGCCGGTCTGCCGGACGGTGCGGCCGAGCAGCCGGAGCACTTCCTGGCCGGAGCGCGAGTCGAGGTTGCCGGTCGGTTCGTCGGCGAAGACGACTTCGGGACCGCCCGCGAAGGCGCGGGCCACGGCGACCCGCTGCTGCTGGCCGCCGGACAGTTCGCTGGGCCGGTGGTGCAGGCGGTCCCGCAGCCCGACGGTGTCGATGAGCGCGTCCAGCCGCGCCTGGTCGGGGCGCTCCCCCGCCAGGTCCATGGGGAGTGTGATGTTCTCGGCGACCGTCAGCGTCGGCAGGAGGTTGAACGCCTGGAAGACGAATCCGATACGTCGGCGGCGCAGCAGGGTGAGCCTGCGGTCGTCGAGGGTGCCGAGTTCGGTGTCGCCGATGTAGGCCGCCCCCGAGGTGAGGGTGTCGAGGCCGGCGGCGCAGTGCATCAGGGTGGACTTGCCGGAGCCGGAGGGCCCCATGATCGCGGTGAAGCGGCCGGCCGGGAAGTCGACGCTCACCCCGTTCAGGGCCCTGACTTCGGTGTCGCCCGTGCCGTAGAGCTTCACCGCGTCGACGACCCGGGCGGCGGTCGTGGTGCCGGTGGTCGCGACGGTGGCGGTCATGCCGCACCGCCCTTGCCACGGATGCCGAACTGCTCGTCGAGGACGGAGAGGCGGCGCCAGTACTCGTCCTCGTCGATCTCCCCGGCGGCGAAGCGGCGCCCGAGCATCGCGATCGGTGAGGGTTCGACGGGTCCGCCCTGTGCGGCTCCGGCCTGCCAGGGGCCGCGTCGGCGGCGCCATACGGTGCGACGCGCGACCGTGA
The DNA here is from genome assembly GCF_007829885.1 of Streptomyces brevispora. NCBI lineage: Bacteria > Bacillati > Actinomycetota > Actinomycetes > Kitasatosporales > Streptomycetaceae > Streptomyces > Streptomyces brevispora. The sequence goes on along the minus strand of NZ_VIWW01000002.1, from coordinate 243,410 downwards.
CGACACCGATGACGGCGGTCGCCCAGATGAGCGGGAGGAGGAGGATCCACGGTCCGGGTCCGCCATTGAAGGCCAGGGTGTTCATCTCGGTCAGCTCCTCGTTTCAGGGTTCTCCTGCACGTCTTTCTGTCGCTTCCGAGCCTGTCTCCGGGGAGGGGTCCGCGTCGTCGTACGGCCAGCGGCCGTGTGCGTACCCCCGCGGGAGTAGCCGGCGGGTCGGCGGCTGCTCCCGCCCGGTGTCCGCCGGACCGTCTGCTCGAAGCCAACCGGGAGCTTCTGTGGGAGCGCGGCTACGTGGGTACGCGTCCCGAGGCCATCCAGCAGCACGCGGGCGCGGGCCAGGGCAGCATGTACCGCCACGTCAGCGGCAAGCCCGATCCTGCTCTCACAGCGGCCATTCGGCGTACGGCCTTCGAGCTGCGCCGGCCGGCCGCGCCTTCGACTCCCCCGGGTCGGCGTACGAGCGGATCTCGCGTCACCCGCTGGGTGAGCGCGATGTACTGCGGCGCTGCCCGGTGGACCGGCTGACGATGGCCCCGGAGGTCATGGCGAGCGACGAACTGCGGGCACCCGTGGACGAGACGATTGCGCGGCTTCGCGGCAGGCCGTCCGCGATCGACCAGGACTGCCTGGACCGCGGCGAGTTCACCCGTCCCCTGGTTCCGGACGGCAGCGCGGCGACGATCGTCGCAACGGTGCAGGGCGGCCATGTGCCGGCCCGTGCCTCGGGTTCGGCGGGCGTGCACGTAGTGGCAACGAGCAGGCAGCGCACCATCCACACGGGTGCGCCGATCGCCGCCCATCCGGAGCTGACACCGCCACACCCGACGTACTCACCCTGCCGCGCGGGGAGTTGGATGTCACACCGCACCGGGTGGTTCTCGGGCACCTCCACCGGTCGCCGGGCGGCGGCGCTCAGCAGGCGGCGGCGCGGGCGGGTGCGTTCCTCGCGTTCGGAGGGATCGCGGACCCGCCGGCGCGCGGCCGTCCGTCCGTCCACCCGCCCGTCCGCCCGTCCGCGCCTCAGGCGAGAGCGCCCAGGGGGTCATCCAGCACCGGCTGCCAGGCCAGCTCCGCCGCACCGACCAGGCTGTTGTGGTCGAGGGTGCACGGCAGGATCGGCACACTGCCGCTGCGTCCCCACAGACTGCGGTCGGCGACCACGGCCCGCAGCCGTTCCGGGTCGGCGTCGAGCAGCGCGCGGTGCAGTCCGCCGAGGATGATCCGGTCCGGGTTGAGGATGTTGACCAGCCCGGCGAGACCGAGGCCCAGCCGGTCGATCAGCTCCTCGGCGGCGGTGCGCACCGCCACGTCGTTGTACTCGTTGCGCAGCAGGTCCCCGGACTGCTTGAGGAGTGACTCCTCGGGGCCGGGTGCGCGCCCGGCCGCCGTGAGGAAGGCCAGCGGGTCGGTCTCGACGTCGAGGCAGCCACGGCCGCCGCAGTGGCACGGCCGGCCCTCCGGGTTCACCGTGAGATGACCGACCTCCAGGGCCAGGCCCGAACTCCCGCTGTGCAGGCGGCCGTCCAGGACGAGCGCACCGCCGACGCCGCGGTGGCCGGTGGCCACGCAGAGCAGGTGCTGGGCGCCGCGCCCGGCCCCGTGCCGGTGCTCGGCGAGGGCGGCGAGGTTGACGTCGTTGCCGGTGAACGCAGGTCCGGCGATGCCCGCTTCGCGGACGCATGTGGCGAAGATCTCGCGGACCGGGGCGCCCGCGGGCCAGGCGATGTGAAGCGGATTGAGGGCGGTGCCCTCCGGCTCGGCCACCGCGGACGGCACGGCGAGCCCCGCACCCACACACCTCAGCCCGCTGTCACGCAGCAACCGGGCGCAGTCGTCCACGACTTCACCGATGACCTGCGCCGGGTCCGCCGTGACGGTGACACAGCCCGGGGCGGTCGCGACGAGCCGGCCGCCCAGCCCGACCAGCGCGGCCCGGAAGCCGTCCGCGTGGACCTGGGCCGCGACGGCCACCGGCCCGGACTCCCGCACGGCCAGCCGGTGCGAGGGCCGGCCCTGCGAGCCCGCGGCCGAACCGGGGCTGGAGTCCACCCTGATCAGGCCGAGGGCCTCCAGCTCCGCGGCGACAGCGCCCGCCGTGGCGCGGGTGACACCGAGCTCGGAGGTGAGGACGGCGCGGGTGGGCGCGCGTCCGGTATGGACCAGTTCCAGTGCGGGTCCGAGCGCGCTGCGGCCCCTCTCCAACTTCGTCCGGGTGGTGGTCACCTTGCCGTTCATGGGGGCGAGTCTCCCATGATCCGGAGGTGTTGCCGACGCCATGGTGGCCGGCCTCGCTCCCCGCGCCACCCCGGCCATCAACCGTCTTGCGTACGTTGTCCGCAGGCCTCTATGCTGAGTTTGTGCCGCAACTAAACAAACTGCGGACGGCCCTGCCGGGGGGACCGGGCGGCGACACCGCCCCACCCTCGTTCTCCCGCCTCCGTACCGCGCTGACCGTATTCTTTGCCCTCGACGGGTTCCTGTTCGCCGGCTGGGTGGTCCGTATCCCGGCCATCAAGCAGCAGACCGGCGCCTCGGCCGCCACCCTCGGCCTCGCACTACTCGGCGTATCCGCCGGTGCCGTGATCACCATGATGCTCACCGGCCGGCTCTGCCACCGCTTCGGCAGCCATCGGGTGACCGTGGTCTGCGGCGTCCTGCTCCCGCTCAGCATCGCACTGCCCGCACAGACCCATACTGCACTCTCGCTCGGCCTGGTGCTGCTGGTGTTCGGTGCGGCGTACGGCGGGATGAACGTGGCCATGAACAGTGCCGCGGTGGATCTCGTCGCCACTCTGCGACGCCCCGTGATGCCCAGTTTCCACGCCGCGTTCAGCCTCGGCGGCATGATCGGTGCCGGGCTCGGCGGGCTCGTCGCCGGCGGCCTCTCGCCCTCGAAGCATCTCCTCGTCCTGACGGGATTCGGACTGCTCGTGACAGCCGTCGCGGGCCCCGCACTGCTGCGGCACACCGTTGCGAAACCCGCGGCGCAGACTGCCGCGAACGAGCAGCGCCCCAAGCGCCTGTCCGGACGGGCGCGCCGCGTGGTGCTTCTCTTCGGCATGATCGCGCTCTGCACGGCGTACGGCGAGGGCGCCCTGGCAGACTGGGGCGCCCTCCACCTGGAACAGGACCTGCACGCCCACCCCGGGATCGCGGCGGCCGGCTACTCGCTGTTCGCCCTGGCCATGACGGCCGGCCGGCTCAGCGGCACGGCACTGCTCGAACGGCTCGGCCAGACCCGGACCCTGGTCGCGGGCGGCGGCACCGCGGCGGCGGGCATGCTGCTCGGTTCACTCGCCCCGACCACCTGGCTCGCGCTCCTCGGGTTCGCGATCACCGGACTCGGCCTGGCCAATATCTTCCCGGTGGCGGTCAGCAGGGCCGGTGAGCTGGCGGGTCCCGGCGGAGTGGCCGCGGCCTCGACGCTCGGTTACGGCGGAATGCTGCTCGGACCACCGGCGATCGGCTTCCTGACCGACTGGTTCTCACTGCCCGCGGCTCTCACCACGGTGGCCCTACTGGCAACCGCGGCGGCGGCGCTGGGGTACGGAGCCCGCAACGTGGCACACACCTGAGCGAATGAGTAGCCGTACTCAGGCAGAAACGGTTCCCCGGACGCACGATGGAGAGGTCAGCCACCAACGGGGAGCAATGATGAACAAGCCGGTCATAACCAACCAGCACCTTCGCACGGTCGCACGCCTGACCTTCGGCAACACCGCCTCACTGATCTATCTGGGAATCGTGGCAGCCACTGCCGTGTTCGTCACCGTGGACACCCTGTTCGTCGCCCACGAGGACGCCTCGTTCTCAGGTGTCTGGCTCTTCTTCCTGGCGGCGCCCACCGTGCTCCTCTTCCTCCTCGGCAGCTCGATGTGGGGCGCGGAGGCGGCCGGGCCCGACTGGTATGTGTACCTGGCTCTGGTGGTGTCCGTGCTGGTGCAGTCGTTCGCCCTCGGCTGGTTCGTGCGCCTGCTGCGCGGCGGTTCCGGCCGGACGCGTTCCGCCCACCCCCAGGGTGCCTGACCACTGGTTCTTCGCCGCGCCGTCGCCGCTCACCTGCTGAGCGCGGCGGCTGCTGCTCACCGCCCTCACCGTGACCGGCGACCCCGATCTCGCCCGGCCGCGGCGCGAGCACTCGGCCGTCACCTGGTCCTGAGCCGGCGCCCCCTTCCGCGGATGGGGGCGCCGGCTCACGCCAGGGCGGGGTTGTTCCGGCGGCGCACGCGTTCCTTCCCGGCTGCCCTGCCGGAATGCCTGGTGAACAGGGCTGCTGCCGTCGCTGCGCCCGTGTGGTGCCGGCCGACGAAACGGACCGGGTGCTCCTGCCGAAATCCCGCAGAGCGGGGTTGTCCCCCGGTCACCGCACCTGTGACACTTCGGACATGGGACACCGCAGCCAGGCCGACCGTGACGCCATGACCGTCGAGATCGGCTTCGCGGTACTGACCGGAGCCCTGATGGCCGCAGGGGCGTTCATCGCGGTCAGCGTCCCCAGCGTGTTCCTCGCACCGCACGGCGGTGTGCGGTCCGTGCTGCTCATGATCGCGGCCGGCGTGGCCGGGCTCGTCTTCATGGGGCGCGTCATCGACGTACTGTGGCGGTTCGGCCACCGCGACGCCACTGTCGAGATCGGGGCGCCGGGTGATCCGGTACCACCGGTTCAGCCCAGCCAGCCGGGTCGCACGAGCCCCGACTCGTAGGCGAGGACAACCAGTTGGGCCCGGTCGCGGGCACCGAGCTTGACCATGGTGCGGCTGACGTGGGTCTTGGCCGTGAGCGGGCTGACGACGAGTCGGCGGGCGATCTCGTTGTTGGAGAGCCCTATGCCGACCAGGGCCATCACTTCCCGTTCCCGTTCCGTCAGTTCGCTCAGACCCGTCGGCGTCGCGGGTTCCTTCGAGCGGGCCGCGAACTCGGCGATCAGACGGCGGGTGACGCCCGGGGACAGCAGCGCGTCACCGGCGACCACCGCCCGGACTGCCCGCAGCAGCTCTTCCGGCTCGGTGTCCTTGACCAGGAATCCGGAGGCTCCGGAACGGATCGCCTCGAAGACGTACTCGTCGAGTTCGAAGGTGGTGAGCATGACCACCTTCACCTCGTTCAGCCCGGGGTCCTCGGTGATGGCGCGGGTCGCGGCGAGGCCGTCGAGATGCGGCATCCGGATGTCCATCAGCACGGTGTCCGGCCGCAGTTCACGCACCAGGCGGACGGCCTCCCCGCCGTCGGCGGCCTCGCCCGCCACCTCGATGTCCGGCTGGGCGTCCAGGAGCGCCCGGAATCCCGCCCGGACCAGCAGCTGGTCGTCGGCGAGCAGTACGCGAATCACGGTGTCTCCCTCTGGTGCGGCGCCCGGCCGGTTCGCCGGGCTCACGATGCCTCCTGGCGGTGCGGTGCCCGGTCCGTTCGCCGGGCTCACGATGCCTCCTGGCGGTGCGGCGCCCGGTCCGTTCCGTCGGTCGGCAGCGGAAGTTCGGCACGTACCCGGAAGCCTCCGTCGGGACGGGTCCCCGCCTCGATCGTGCCACCCAGCGCCGCGGCCCGCTCCCGCATGCCCGCCAGTCCGTTGCCGCTGCCCCCGGCGTCCGTGCCGGTGGCCGGTCCCTGGTCGTCGATACGGAGTCGGATGCGGCCCGGATCGTAACCGATGCCGACCTCCGCGGTACGCGAAACGGAGTGCCGCACCACGTTGGTCAGCGCCTCCTGCACGATCCGGAACGCGGCGAGGTCCGCGCCGGGCGGCACGGCGCCGCGTGCGCCGTCCGTCGTGACGGTGACGCTCAGGCCGGTGCTCGCGGCCTGCTCCACCAGCTCGGGCAGCCGGTCGAGTCCGGGCGCCGGCGTCCTGGGCGCGTCCCCGGGGGTGCGAAGCGTGTCGAGGACCTGTCGGACCTCGCCGAGCGCCTCCTTGCTGGCGGCCTTGATCGTGGTGAGCGCCGTGCGGGCCTGTTCGGGGTCCGAGTCGAGCAGGGCGAGGCCGACACCGGCCTGGACGTTGATGACGGAGATGCTGTGCGCGAGGACGTCGTGGAGTTCGCGGGCCATCCGCAGGCGTTCCTCGTCGGCCCGCCGCTTCTCGGCGGCCGCCCGTTCCATCCGCTGGGCGGCCCACTGTTCGCGGCGTACGCGGACGAACTCCGCGGCGGCGACGATGGCCACCGCCCAGGCGGTGACCCCCAGTTCCTGCCCCCAGGGCGGGGCCGAGTCACCGGAGGGAGGCAGCCAGCGGTAGAGCCAGTGGGCGACCAGGAGATGCCCCAGCCACACCATGCCGACCGCCGACCACGCGGCCCGACGGTGTCCGGCGACGACGGCACTGAAGCAGCCCACGGCGACAGCCAGGAAGACCGGACCGTACGGGTAACCGACACCGAGGTAGACCATCGCCGCGGTCGAACTCACGAAGACGGCCACGACGGGGTGGCGGTGGCGCAGCAGCAGCACGGCCACGGAGACGAGGAGGAGCAGCCGGGCGAAGAGGTCCAGCGGGGCCTTCTCGCCGAGCTGGCCGTGGGCCGCGATACCCGATCCGACCATGACGACGACACCGAGCAGCAGAGTCGACAGCCACGGCAGACGGGTGGTGGCCCCTGCCCGCACTCCGGTCAGCCAGCGCGGCGGCTCGCCGTGGCTCCAGGGCCCCCCTGATCCGTGCGCTGCCGCTGCAGTCCCGCTGTCCGGTTCTGCGCGCGCCCAGGACCGTCGCCGCGGCGTTCCGCCCTGGTCACCGGGGGGACCGTCGCTTGTCTGTGAGCGCTGCTGTTCCATGCCGGCCACGCTAGACCGCGGACCACCGCGCGGGCGTCCGCCGGGCGTGGTGATCACCCGTACTCCCTGTGGAGTACGGCGAACGGAGAGGGGAGGGGTGGGAGGGGCGGGAGGGGCCGAAGCAGCCGAAGCGGCCGGCCCACTGGACACCCGGGATCAGGGGCGCCCGGGATCAGAGCGATGTCGGCTCCGCGCTCGGCCTGCCGTGCCGGTACCGCCGCGGTTGCCGCCCGTTCCGCCGCTGCGGCTGCCGCCGCCGAGCAGGCCGACCGTGTGGGCCAGCTCCTCGACGGCATGGCGGAAGAAGATCTCCCTGGCTTCCACGACCCGGTTGAACTGACCGAAGATCTCGAACGACAGCAGTCCGAACAGCTGCGACCAAGCGGCGACGAGCGGTGGGACCACCGCGGGGGGCAGGCCGGGGGCCAGGTCCGCGGCGAGCCTCTCGGCCTCGGGGCGCAACTCTTCGGCCAACGGCGGAAGCGCGAGCCCCTCCGTGCGGTGGGCATCCTCGACGACGGCGATGAGGACGAGGCCGACGCGCGACGCGGGGCCGACGGTGGCCTGCGGCGCCGTGTAGCCGGGCACCGGCGAGCCGTAGATCAGGGCGTACTCATGGGGGTGCGCCAGCGCCCAGTCGCGTACGGCACAGGCGACCGCGATCCAGCGGGTCAGATGAGCAGCGGGCGCGGAAGGGCCCGGACCGGCCGTCCGGTATGCACTCTCGGCGGCCTCACCCACGGAGTCGTACGCATCGACGATCAGGGCCGTCAGCAGTTCGTCGCGGCTGGGGAAGTAGCGGTAGAGCGCGGAGGAGACCATGCCGAGCTCGCGCGCCACCGCACGCAGCGAGAGCTTCGCCGCGCCCTCGGCCGCGAGCTGCCTCCTCGCCTCGTCCTTGATGGCGGCGGTGACCTCCATGCGGGCCCGTTCCCTGGCTCCTCGGATAGCGCTCATGGGCATCATCCTGCCACGCGATCAGAGCGGCGACCAATAATGAGAGCAGTGCTCTTGCTTTAGTGCACCACTCCGGTGCACACTGATCTCAAGCGAGAGCACCGCTCTCCCAATTAGTGGGGATCACCATGTCGCAGCCGCAGGCCTACTACCTTCAGGGAAGCCCGCTCAACGTCCGGCTGAACAGCGTCATCGGCTGGCTCGCCCGGCACGGCGTCAGCCTGCTCGGCTCGCAGGAGTTGTCGGTGCGCGGACGCAAGAGCGGTCAGATGCAGCGCATCCCCGTCAACCCTCACACCTACGAGGGCGCGCAGTACCTGGTCTCGGCCCGTGGCCACTCGCAGTGGGTTCGCAACATGCGGGCCGCGGGCGGCGGTGAACTGCGCAAGGGCCGCAGGAACCGCGTCTTCACCGCCGTGGAGATCGCGGACGACGAGCAGAAGGTGATCGTCGTCCGCGCCTACCTGGAGCGCTGGGGCTGGGAGGTCAACCAGTACTTCCAGGGCATCACGGCGAAGTCCACGGACGCCGAACTCCTCGCGGCCTGCCCCGACCACCCCGTCTTCCGGATCACCGTCGAGGACTGACTGCCCGGCCCGACAACCGATTCCCCGCGCCGCCTCCCCCGCACCGGCTCCCTCACGCCGCCTCGGCCGGATCCGCGCAACTGTCCGGTCCGGCCGGGCCTCTGGCGTTCCCGCCGCGAACGGCGGTGGCTACTTGCGGTCCATCACGGACAGCGCACGCTGCGCCAGCGGATGCGAACGAACCAGCTCGGCCAGCGAGGTCGTCCCCCGGGTGATCCCCGCGAACGCGTTCCACGCCGGGCGGAATCCCGTCAGCACCGCGTGCAGCACACCCGGGCGCCGCTCGAAGAGCTTCAGCATGCGCCGCCCCACGCTCATCTCGACACCCAGCCCGGCCTTGATGGCGAAGGCGTAGTTGAGCGCCTGACGGCGGGCGTCCACCGCGTCGTGCGACTCCGCGACACGGACCGCCCACTCACCGGCGAGCCGCCCCGACCGCAGCGCGAACGAGATGCCCTCGCGGGTCCACGGCTCCAACAGACCGGCCGCGTCACCGCACACGAGCACCCGGCCGCGCGACAGCGGCGAGTCGTCGCTGCGGCAGCGCGTCAGATGGCCGGAGGAGATCTTCGGCTCGAAGCCGGCCAGACCGAGCCGCGCGACGAAGTCCTCCAGGTACCGCTTGGTACCGCCACCGTCGCCGCGCGCCGAGATCACACCGACCGTCAGGGTGTCGCCCTTGGGGAAGACCCATCCGTAACTCCCCGGCATGGGACCCCAGTCGATCAGCACCCGGCCGGCCCAGTCCTCCGCGACCGTCTGCGGAACGGGGATCTCCGCCTCCAGGCCCAGGTCCACCTGGTCGAGCTTCACCCCGACGTGGGCTCCTATCCGCCCGGCACTGCCGTCCGCACCCACCACCGCACGGGCCAGGACGGTCTCGCCGCCGGACAGCACGACCGCGACCGTGCGCCGGTCCGGCACCGCGGCACCGTGCTGCTCGACCCGCGACACCGTCGCGCCGGTACGGAGTTCGGCACCGGCCTTCTGCGCCTCCTCGACCAGACCCGCGTCGAACTCGGGGCGGTTGATCAGCCCGAAGAGCATGCGCCTTGAGCGGCGGGTCCGCGCGAGCCTGCCGTTCAGCGAGAACGTGACCGCGTGGATCCGGTCCTGCAAGGGCAGTTCGAATCCAGGCGGCAGCGAATCACGCGAATACCCGATGATGCCGCCACCGCACGTTTTGTAACGGGGCAGTTCTGCCTTCTCCAGCAGCAGCACCCGACGGCCGGCGACCGCCGCCGCGTATGCCGCGGAGGCTCCCGCCGGTCCGGCGCCGACTACGACGACATCCCACACGGACAACTCTTCGTGCTCATGTCCGGCGTCTGCGTTCTCGCTGCTCACGATGTGCTTCTGCTCCCGATCCCACCAGTGGCCCAAGCTGCTCACGGCATCCTACGGCGCGTTCCGCCCGACCCCTGCTGTGGGAGGATCGGCCGTGCCTCCGTCGTAACCACAACGCCGCATTCGCAGCGCTCAAGTACACGGATTCGTACACATAACGTCGCACCTGCTAGGAGCGTGCCCATGACCGCCCATCCGATTTCCGGGACCATCGCCTCTCTGATGCCCCGTGCCAAGGCGGAGCTCGCCGAGCTGGTGGCCTTCCAGTCGGTGGCGGATCCCGCGGTGTACCCGAGGAGCGAGTGCGACGCCGCCGCCGAGTGGGTTGCCGGGGCGCTGCGCGCCGAGGACTTCCAGGACGTCGCCCTGCTCGACACCCCGGACGGCAGCCGGTCCGTCTACGGCTTCCTGCCCGGTCCGGCCGGTGCGCCCACCGTGCTGCTCTACGCGCACTACGACGTGCAGCCGCCGCTCGACGAGTCCGCCTGGCTCTCCCCGCCGTTCGAGCTGACGGAGCGTGACGGCCGTTGGTTCGGCCGGGGCTCGGCCGACTGCAAGGGCGGCTTCATCATGCATCTCCTCGCGCTGCGCGCCCTCAAGGCGAACGGCGGGGTGCCGGTCTCCGTGAAGGTGATCGCCGAGGGCTCGGAGGAGCAGGGCACCGGAGGTCTGGAGCAGTATGCGCAGGCGCATCCGGAACTGCTCGCCGCCGACACCGTCGTCATCGGCGACACCGGCAATTTCCGCGTCGGCCTGCCCACGGTCACCTCGACCCTGCGCGGGATGACGATGCTGCGGGTCCGGCTCGACACCCTCGAAGGGAACCTGCACTCCGGGCAGTTCGGCGGCGCCGCGCCCGACGCGCTGGCCGCGATGATCCAACTCCTCGCGTCGCTGCGCGCCGAGGACGGAACGACGACCGTCGACGGGCTCACCTCCGATGCCCAGTGGGACGGTCTCCAGTACCCCGAGGCCGAGTTCCGCAAGGACGCGAAGGTGCTCGACGGGGTCGAACTGATCAGCACGGGGACGGTCGCGGACCGGATCTGGGCGCGGCCGGCCGTCACGGTCATCGGCATCGACTGCCCGCCGGTCGTCGGTGCGACGCCCTCGGTGCAGGCGAGCGCACGGGCACAGATCAGCCTGCGGGTGCCGCCGGGCGGCGACGCCGACGAGGCCACGAGGCTGCTCACCGCACATCTGCGGTCGCACGCCCCGTGGGGTGCCCGGATCTCGGTCGAGCAGGTGGGCCAGGGGCAGCCGTTCCGCGCTGATGTCACCAGCCCTGCGTACACGGCGATGGCGGATGCCATGCGGGTCGCGTACCCCGGCGAGGAGATGCAGTCCTCCGGCATGGGCGGCTCGATCCCGCTCTGCAACGCGCTCGCCGGGCTGTACCCGGAGGCGGAGATCCTGCTGATCGGACTGAGCGAGCCCGAGGCGCAGATCCACGCGGTGAACGAGAGCGTGTCGCCCGAGGAACTGGAGCGGATGTCGGTGGCCGAGGCGCTGTTCCTGCGGAACTACGCCGCCTCCAAGAAGGTCTGAGCAGCCCGGCCCGTGTCGGGCGGGCGGGGCCGGTCGGGCGGGCGGGGCCGAACCGGGTCGCACTGATCCGGGCCGGGTCACACCGGGCCGGGCCCGCCGGCCCCTGCCCGCCGGCCTCCGCTACGCGTTGAGCGGAGCACGCCCAGAGCGTAGATCCGTGCGGCGGACGTCCGCCGCTGCATACGTTCGTCGCACGGATCTCGTCGAAGTGCTTCCCCGGCTGCACATGTTCCGGTTCCCGATCGGTCAGGCGTACCTCTGGCGCGACGGGGCGGATCTCACCCTGATCGCCCGGCCCCCGCCCGCATCTCCCGGATCGTCATCACGCACGGCCATCGCGACCACTACGGCGCCGCCCAGGAACTGGCCGACCGCCACGGCGCCGAGATTCTGGCCCACCGGCTCGACGCACCAGTGATCCGGGGCGACGAGGAGATCGGCGACCCGGTGCTGCTGGACGGGGAACGTCCGTTGTACGAGCACGCGCTGACCGTGCCCGCGGCCCCGCCGGCCCGGGTCGACCGCGAGCTCTCCGACGGCTCGACGATCGGCTTCGGCGGCGGTGCGCGGGTGATCCACTCCCCCGGTCACACCCCGGGTTCCATCGGTCTCCATCTCCCCGCGCACGGGGTGCTGTTCACCGGGGACTGCGTGGGGGGCGTCGGGCAGGTGATGCTGGACGTCTTCAACATCCACCGTGAGCAGGCCGTGGCCTCGTTCCAGCGGCCGGCGGCACTGGAACCGGCCACGGTCTGCTTCGGCCACGGTGATCCCGTCACCGCCGACGCCGCCGCGGTACTGCACGCCTCAGCCGACCGGGACTCCGGCCTCCAGGTTGAGCACGGCTGACTGCTCGCGGGCACGCAGCGCCCAGCGCAGCCGTTCGTACCGGGTGGGCGGCAGCATGATGGCCGCCTCGGCCTCGGTGACGAACCGCCAGCCGCGTAGTTCGGAACCGGGCAGCATCAGCCGTTCGGCCTCCCGGCCCGGCAGCAGGCCGCCGTCGAAGAGCAGCCGCAGCCCACCGTATCCGGGCGGCTCGGGCGCCTCCCAGTCGATGACGAGCAGTTTCGGCACCCGTTCGAGTCGTATGCCTATCTCCTCGGCGACCTCTCTGATCCCGGCCTGTGCCGGGGCTTCACCGGACTCCACCACGCCGCCGGGGAACTCCCAGCCGGGTTTGTAGGTGGGGTCGACGAGCAGGACCCGGCCGTCCTCGTCGAAGAGCAGCACCCCCGCCGCGACGGTCTCCGACGTCGGGTCGGGTGTCTGCACGATCTCGCAGGCCGGTGCCGCCCCCGTGTCCAGGGCCTCGGCGATGAGCTCGGCGGTCTCGTGCGGGGTGAGCGCGCTGTTGTCGATGGTGTGGGCGTCCCCGGTGATCCAGTCGAGCGCCGACAGGTAGGGCCCGATGTGCTCGTACGCCCACTGACGGACCCGTTCGCTGTGTTCCGGATCGTCGGCGATTTCCACTCGGCCGGCGATCCGTTGCCGCAGGATCGTTTCGTCGGGTGAGAGCAGCACATGGCGCACCGGAATGCGCCGGGAAGCGAGCCCTCCGAAGATCTCGTCGCGATACTCCTGTCGCAGCAGCGTCATCGGCACCACCAGTACCCCACCGACCTCGGCGAGCAGGGCCGCCGCGGTGTCCACCACCAGGCGCCGCCAGATCGGCAGGTCCTGGAAGTCGGTGACCTCGGCGAGCTTCTTCTGGGGCAGCAGATGCCGCAGCCCCGCGCCGGTCAGTTCCGGGTCGTAGAAGGTGCTGTTCGGGATCAGATCGATCAGTTCGCGCGCGGCGCTGGTTTTGCCCGCGCTGAACGCACCGTTGATCCAGACGATCACGGTTCCCCCTCTTCCGTAGCCCCCTGTGGCTTGCCCGCAACACCCTCCCTCGAAAACCCGTTTGAGGCGATGCCGTTGCACGAACGCAGCCACAGGCAGGTGTCCCGGGGTAGCGGGAACGGCGGCTCGGAGCCGTAACGGGGAAGGCCGGGCGTCGTTGGAGCCGACAGCAGAGAGAACGACAGGGGGTGCATCGTGCCTCGCACCGTGCTTGAGCAGTTCCCCGCGGGAGGTCCGCGGGGCAGTTGGCCGGCGGAGGAGTTCGCGGCGGCCCGCCGCGTCGAGGGTGTCGCGGCGGAGGTCGTGATGGACCTGGAACAAGACGCGTTCCTGGTGGTCGTGCCCCAGCAGTCCTCGGACCGGGGCCGCTGAGCCCTGGCGGGACACGCAGGTGAACGACCGGTACCGCTCGTCGGCCTGCCTGTCCGGTGGGGCGCAGCCTCGTTCCGGCGCGCGGACACGGCGTCGAAGAGGCCCAGCCATCCAATTGCCGGACCGTGGGGTGTCGGCGCACCGGCCGCGGGGCCGTGCCTCGGCGAGCGGGGCGCGGACGGTGCCCGGCTCATGAAGGTTGAAGTGCCCGCCGTCCGCCGATCCCACCGGCCCGTAGTGCAGCACACGCCCTGGCGCTCAGGGGGTATCGCCCCGCCAGTCCCACTTGTACGGCTCGTTCGCCCGCGGTCCGTACTCGGCCCTGCCGCCGGCCCCGTAGGAGCCGATCTCGGTGATCAGGGCGGTGCCGTCCGCGAGGGCGACCCCCGTCCAGCCGGTGACATCCAGCAGCAGGCCGTCGAGCGGGCCGCCCACCAGTTCCCGGTAGACACGCCCCGGCCGGGGACCCGGGTCGGGGTCGTCGTGATCGGCGCCGTACACGCGCCGCCGCATGATCTCGTCCATATCAGAAGGATCGCACCGCCCACTGACAACTTCCTCGGTCAGCGGGCCCGTGTGACTCGATCGGAGGCATGTCCGCCCGTTCGGGCCGCGTGTGTACGCAGCCCAGGGACATGAGAAGGCATTGATCATTCAACTCCGGAGCTGTTCAATCGACGGATGGCCGAGACCGATGCCGACCGGGAGCCCTGGACCGCACTGTCCGAACGCTTTCGTCCCTCCGAGCGCCTGGCCGAGGCGTGGTTGCGCGGTCCGGGCGTCAACGGGGCCGCGTCGGCAGAGGTGCTGATCAGCGGTTCACGCGACCGGAACGCCGTGGGTCCGGTTCACGCGACCGCGACGCCGTGGGTCCGGTTCACGCGACCGCGACGCCGTGGGTCCGGTTCACGCGACCGCGACTTCCCACGGCCACGCCGCGTCCCGCCCGGCTTCGAGGAGCGGAATCATGCGGAACGCCTGGTCGGTGAGTCCGCCGAAGGTGTGCCGCCGGGCGCGGCCGGACGGGGCGTGCCCGGCTTCGTACCCGGCGAGGTTCCAGGTGTACATCGGTGTCGTCCCGGGAACGGCCTCGGTGACCTCCTGGCCGTCGTGACCGGCCTGTTCGTCGGTGATGACGACGACTCGGTCGTGGTCGCGGAACGTCTCTCGGAGGGCCAGGGCGGTGTCGGTGCCTCCTCCGAGGAACCATCCCCCGTCCTTCCACTTCCGGACATCGCCGAGGAGGGATCCACCGGGGGCGAGCGGAAACGCCTTCGTCCTCGCACCGGGCGGCTGGTCCCAGTACTCACGGGTGGAGGAGAACGAGACCACGTCGGCCTGTGCGCATCGGCGCCCCAGGGCGATGGCGAAGACGGTTGCGGCGTCCCAGCGCATGAGTGAGCCGTCACGGGAGAAAGCCTCGTCCATCGAGGCGGACGTGTCGACGAGGACCAGCGTCCGGCCGTCCAGCCGCGGAACGCCGGCGAGCGAGGCGGTGAGCGCCTTGTCGAGGGCGTGCCCCCAGCGCAGGGACGGTGCGGCCTTGTGCGCGGAGTAGAACCTCATGGGCAGTTGCCGGGACCGGGCCACCCGCTCGGGGGCGCAGAGCCGCTTCGCCACCTGCTCCGCCACGTCGTCGCCGACCCCCGCCTCGTCGAAGTTCCGCAGATTACGGAGCAGCGCCATGTACCCCATGGACGGGATGACCGCCTCCCACGCCGCCGCGTCCATGGGGCCCCGGAGCCAGCCGGCCAGTGCCTCCCACGTCATGCCCGCTTCGTTGAACAGGTCCGTGACGTCCGGGTCGCCGAGGGCGCCGCGGCGGTCCTCGACAGGCATCTTCATCAGAGAGTCGCGGGCGCGCAGCGTGTGGAGAAGGTGCGGGATCTCCTCGTCCCGGTTCTTGCGCCGGTCGATGGCGTGTTTGAACAGGTCTCCCTGCCACGGCCTGTCGTTCGCCGGGCTGGGGTGGACGAGGTTGAGGACGTCGCCGAACCGGTATCCCTTGGAGCCGGTGTCGTACTTGAGCAGGGCCCGCTCGTCGTAGAGGCGCCGCACGGCGTCGGCGATGCCGCGCTTGACGGGCTTCGGAAGCCGGCGGCCGTACTTCGACGTCCAGTAGGCCAGCAGTTCGCCCGGTTCGTCGGCGCGCTGGAGTACCGAGTCGATGACCTGGCGGGAGTGGCCGGGCGCCTCCCGCAGGAGGCGTTCGGTGGTGAACTCGGCCGCACCGACCAGGGCGGCGGTACGCATGTTGCCCTCGCCGCGCAGCCACTTCAGCAGGCCGGCCACCCACTCGGGGTCCTCCACCGCGAGCTTGCGGACGAGCTGGGTGTAGCGGTCGTCGCGCTCGCCGCCCCGCTCGTAGAAGGTGTCCTGCGCGACGAAGTTGGTCACTGCCAGCAGGAACAGTTCGGACTTGGCGTCCCGGAGATAGCCGGTGGCGCCCTTGGCCGTGCTGGTGCGTATGCCCGTGGTCCGCACGGCCGAGGCAGCGGCGGGACGGGTGCCGAGCTTGTTGAAGCGGGACATGGAAGAACCCCTCGCATGGAGGGGAAGCTCAGCGATGGGGTGCCCGAGATCAGAATCGGTGACGGAGACATAGTGCTCTGGGCCGCTGAGCTACCGTCGGTCCGTGGAACGGCGGCCGGGATTCGAACCCGGGTCCTCTCGTGGACCGGCCGTCAGTTGCCGGTCGGTCTCAGTCGGAGAAGTATCCGTCGCCTGCGCACCGGGCACCCCGATGCTGCGCCTCCCGAGATCAGGAACGGGGCCGCCGGGCGCTTGGAAGAAGTAGGCGGACCCCGCGCACCGGGAGGTGCATGAATCTGAGGGCCACTGTATTCATCACATCGGTTTTGCCGTAGGGATTTTTTGAGCGGGCTAGCCACCGAACGGCATGCGGGCGTGTGCGCGCCTGCCGTTCGGCTGCGGGACCCTCTCGGTGTCCGGCATCTCACCAGGTCGGGCCGTCACTTGTTGGATCCCAGGGTGAGCCCCGCGATGAAGTGCCGTTGCAGCAGCATGAAGACCACGAGGGTCGGGAGCGCCACGATCACCGAGCCGGCGGCGAGCAGGTTGTAGTCGGTGAAGAACTGGCCGCGCAGATTGTTCAGTGCCGAGGTGATCGGGAGTTTGTCGCCGTCGGAGATGAAGACCAGGGCCCAGAGGAAGTCGTTGTACATCCAGGTGAACTGGAGTGTGCCGAGAGCGGCGAGTGCCGGACGGCACAGGGGCAGGGTGATCCGCCAGAACTGGGTCCAGACGCCCGCTCCGTCCACGACGGCCGCCTCCAGGATCTCCTGCGGGAGGGTGCGCATGAAGTTGGCCAGCACGAAGACGCAGAATCCGAGCTGGAAGCCGATCTGGACCAGGACGACGGCCCAGTACGAGTCGAACATCGTCATCGAGTCGGACATCCAGTACGGCAGCGGGATGCGGTTGAAGACGACGTACAGGGGCGTGACGATCACCTGCTGCGGAAGCAGGTTCCCGGCGGTGAAGAGCATCAGCAGGACGAGCCCGCCGCGCATTTTCAGCCGTGCGAGTGCGAAGGCGACGAACGAGGCGAGGAAAAGGGTGACGAGCACCCCCGGAACCGCGATGATCATGGTGTTGACGAAGTACTTCGTCATGCCGGAGTCGGTGAACGCCTGCCGGTAGTAGTCCAGGGAGAGATGGCGCGGCAGCGAGAAGTAGCCGTACTCGGAGGTCTCGTCGTACGGCCGTAGCGACGCGTACACGGCGAGGACGAGAGGCGCGAGGAAGGCGATCGAGACCGTCATCAGGAAGGCGTGCACGCCGAGCCGGCCGGGGCGGAGCCTGCGTCGGGCAGTGGTGGGGGCGGGGGGTGCCGGCCGGACGGCGGCGGCTCGGGTGGTCATCGGTTCTTCTCCCCTCGGAGCTCCTGGACCAGATACGTCACGACGAATCCCAGCGAGACGGCGAGCAGGACGACGGCGATGGCGGAGCCGAATCCGATCCGGCTGGCCTCGCCGATGATGTTGTCGGTGACAAGTACCGAGAGCAGTTCGAGGCCGTTGCGGCCGTGGTTGACCGCGTACACGATGTCGAATGCGCGCAGCGACTCGATGACGGTGATGACCCCGACGATGACGTTGACCGGCCGGAGTGTGGGGAAGACGATGCGGAAGAAGGTCTGGGTCTCGCTCGCGCCGTCGATCGCGGCGGCCTCCTTCAGCGAGGGGTCGACGGCCTTGAGTCCGGCGAGGTAGAGGATCATCACGTAGCCGGTGTGGCGCCAGGCGGCGGCCAGCAGAATCATCCAGATGTTGAGGTCGGGATCGCCCAGCCAGTCGGTCGGCGTCCGGGTGTCGCCGACGATCGCGTTGAGGGCGCCCTGGTCGCGGGAGAAGATCAGCTGGGCGATGAAGCCGACCACGGCGAGGGACAGCACCACGGGCATGTAGAGGGTCGACTGGTAGAAGCGGCTGAAGCGCACGCCCTTGTCGATGAGTACGGCGAGGAGCAGCCCGAACGGTGCGGCGACCAGGCCGAGGAAGCCGAGCCAGAGCAGGTTGTGGCGGGCGGCCGGCCAGAACTGCGGGTAGTTGGTGAACAGGTTCGCGTAGTTGCGCGTACCGACCCACTTGATGTCGCCGATGCCGTCCCAGCTGGTGAACGAGAGGGCGACGGAGGCGAGGGTCGGCCCCCAGACGATGGCGATGTCGAGCAGGACTGGGATGCCGAGCAGCACGCCGAGCACGACGAGGTCGCGGCGGGTGAACCGCCGCGTTCCCCGTTGTCCGGTGCGCCGCCCCGAGATGAACGACACGGTCGGTGCTCCAGGTTCAGTCCGAGGTGAAGATGCTTTTCTTCTGCCGTTCGATGTCGTTGACCAGGCCGTCCACATCGTTCGGACTGCTGATGAACTTCTGGATCGCCGGGATCATGACCGTGGAGGAGAAGTCCGGGCGGGTGTCACGGTCCATGAACTGGGAGATCTGCTTCGCCCCGGAGACCAGGTCGACGGCCTTCTTCTGGAGCGCGGAGTACTGGGAGGTGTCCGCCTGGTCGTTGACCGCGATGTTGTTCGGGTCGCTCTTCAGGTAGATGTCCTCGGCCTTGCCGGTGGCGAGCCACTTCAGCAGGTCCTTGGCGCTCTCCAGGGACTTCTTGTTCTTGAGGTTCTTCGACTTCTTCGCCAGCAGGAACCCGTCGATGGGCGCCTCGACCGCGTCCTGGCCGTGTTCGGGGTTGATGACGGGGAAGGGGAAGAAGTCGAGGTCGCCCTGTTCGGTCTTGGAGAACTGGGCCCCGGGGTGCGGCAGGCCGAAGACCGCCATGCCCGCGTCGCGCTTCTGGAGGCTGGTCGCCGCCTCCTGCCAGGTACGGCCGTTGGCGCCCTGCTGGCAGTACGGAAGGAGGCGGCGCCAGGTGTCGAAGACCTCCCTGACCCGCTTGTCCGTCCAGGCTTCCTCGCCGGCCATCAGGCTCTTGTGGAATTCGTAGCCGTTGGTCCGCATGTTGATGTAGTCGAAGGTGCCCATCGCGGGCCAGCCGTCCTTGTCGCAGAACGCGATGGGGTCCAGCTTGTCCTTCTTCATCTGCTTGGCGAGTGCCACGTACTCGTCCAGCGTCTTCGGCGCCTGATAGCCGCGTTCGGTGAACAGGCTCTTACGGTGGAAGACGGCCCATGGATAGTAGTAGTACGGGGTGAGGTACTGCTTGCCGTCCGCGCCGCTGGACTGGGCCTTCAGAGCGGCGGAGAAGCCCTTGTAGCCGTGCCAGTTGTCACTGATGTCGTGCAACAGGCCCTTCTCCGCGAAGAACTGCATGCGGTTTCCGGCGAACCACATGAAGACGTCGTCGGGCTTGCCCTGCAGGTACCGGTTGATGTTCTCCTGAAAGGTGTTGTGGTCAACCGTGTTGACCTTCACCTTTCGGCCATCCGACTGAGCCGCGTAAGCACTGAAGGCCTCGGCGAACGCCTTCTTCGGAACGGGGTCGGACGAATTCGAGCCAAGGGTGATCGTCTTGCCGTCACCGCCGGGACCGCTGCCGCATGCGGTGAGCAGTGCGGGAAGCGTGACCGCTCCGGCACCGACTGCCGCGCCACGTAACAGACTTCGCCGGGACATCCGATGTCCTGCGACACTGCCGGGCACATCTGACCTGTCGTACGAGCGCGCCATGACCCCCTCCTCCGGAAGGTAACCCAACACAACCGAACGTGCGCTTGGATCACACCCCCAACCAGGGTCCCCGTCAAGGGTTTTGACGAGATACCGAACAACCGGCGCCACCCCTCTTCCAACAGACTTCAACACGCTCTAACGTAATCGCTCGTCTTGGCGTGCACATGTCGTCACCTGATTCGGCACGAGTCCGGAGGAACGTAACGATGCGTCATCTTCCAACCCGTACAGCCCGCACAGGCCGCCGCAGAGTCATCGGAGCGCTGGCCGCAGGCCTCCTGTGCGCGGCGGGGGTCGCCTTCCCCGCCGCCGCGGATTCCCCGGAACCGGCCCCCGCACCGGTGTCCGTTCCCGGCGCGCGGGCCGGCAGCGATCTCGCTCTCACACCCCCCATGGGGTTCAACAACTGGAACTCGACCCATTGCCGGGCCGAGTTCAACGAGTCGATGGTCAAGGGCATCGCGGATATCTTCGTCGAGAAGGGCCTCAAGGACGCCGGCTATCAGTTCGTCAATCTGGACGACTGCTGGGCCGTGCCGCAGCGTAATGCGGACGGCAAGCTGGTGGCCGATCCGGCGCGATTCCCGAACGGCATCAAGTCCGTCGCGGATTACGTCCACTCGAAGGGCCTCAAGCTCGGCATTTACACCAGCGCGGGCACCAAGACCTGCGACAGTGTCGGACTTCCCGGCGCGCTCGGCCATGAGTACAGCGATGCGCGGCAGTTCGCCGACTGGGGCGTCGACTACCTCAAGTACGACAACTGCAACAATCAGGGCGTCGACGCGAAAGAGCGCTATACGACGATGCGGGACGCGCTTGCCGCCACCGGCCGGCCCATCGTCTACAGCATCTGCGAATGGGGGCAGAACAAGCCCTGGGAATGGGCCGCGGAGCTCGGCAACCTCTGGCGCACGACGGGCGACATCAACGACAGCTGGAGCAGCATGCTGTCGATCATGAAGCAGAATCTGCCGCTCGCCGCAGCCGCGGGGCCCGGACACTGGAACGACCCCGACATGCTGGAGGTCGGGAACGGCGGGATGACGGACACGGAGTACCGCACCCACTTCTCCATGTGGTCGGTGATGGCCGCCCCGCTCCTCATCGGCTCCGATCTGCGCAAGGTGACGCCCGAGACGTTCGACATCCTCTCCAACCACGAGGTCATCGCGGTCGACCAGGACCCGCTGGGCAAGCAGGGGACCGTGCTCTCCTCCGACGGGGGACGCTGGGTCGTCACCAAGGAGATGCGCGACGGCAGCCGGGTGGTCGCGCTGTTCAACGAGACCGGGAGCGCACAGCGGATCTCGACGACGGCCACGGCGGCGGGACTGCCTCGGGCCGCCGCGTACACGATGCGTGATCTGTGGGAGCACACGGACTACAACACGGCGGGCGACATCTCGGCGACCGTCGCGGCACATGGCACCGTACTGCTGCGCGTCGCCGCCGACAGCACCTGGACCTCACATCCGCCGGCCGCTGAACTCGGCCTGCAAGGAAGCCCGTTGGTCGAGGCCGGACGCACCGCACCGCTGACGACCACGGTCACCGATCTGGGCCGTACACCCGCCCTGAAGGTCTCGGCGGCGCTCACCGGGCCGTCGGGCTGGCAGGTCCGGGCCGACTCGGCGACGACCGCCGCGGCGCTGCCCACCGGACGGGCGCTGACCACGCGCTGGCGGGTGACGGCCCCGGCCGGCACGACCACCGGCACCTACGACCTGACGCTCACCGCGCGGTACCGCTCGCCCGCCGGGAAGCACGTGCGCGCCTCCGTGCCCTTCCAGGCCCATGTGGTGGTGGCACCACCGGCCGGCGGCGGCTTTCTGAGCGATCTGCCGCAGCTCTCCGCGTCGAACGGCTACGGACCGGTCGAGAAGGACACCAGCAACGGTGAGAGCGCGGCGGGCGACGGGAATCCGCTCACCATCGGCGGCGAGGTGTACGCGAAGGGGCTGGGGGTGCACGCGGACAGCACGGTCGAGTACTACGCGGGCGGCGCGTGCGGCACCGTGACGGCCCGGGTCGGCGTGGACGACGAGAAGGGCACCAAGGGAAGTGTGACCTTCGAGATATGGGCGGACGGCACGAAGGCGGCCTCGACCGGGGTACTGACCAACGCGATGCCGGCGCAGCCTGTCTCGGCGGATGTGAGCGGTGCGCAGGTCGTACGCCTGGTGGTCACCGACGGAGGGGACGGTGTCGACTCCGACCACGCGGACTGGGGCGACCTCCGCATCAGCTGCTGACCGGGCACCCGCGTGCGACGGGCGGACCCGGCACCTCGGGCCCGCTCCTCGGGGACGATTCACACCTGTACCGGGACCGCCCCGTCCGCGCCGGCCCGCGCCGCGAATGCCGCGGCCGCCGCGCCCACCAGCCCCGCGTCGTTGCCCATGACCGCGGGCGTCACCGTCAGCTGCTGGACGAACGAGAGCGTGGCGTAGCGGCGCAGGGCGCTGCGCAGTGGGGCGAACAGGACGTCGCCCGCACCGGCCACTCCCCCGCCGATCACCGCGATGTCGATCTCGACCAGCGTGGCCGTCGCGGCGATACCGGCGGCCAGTGCCTGCGCGGCCCGCTCGAAGGAGGCCACGGCGACCGCGTCCCCCGCCCTCGCGGCGACCGCGACCGCCGCGGCCGAAGCGTCGCCGTCCTGGCCGGGCCGCCAGCCACCCTCCAGTGCCCGGCGGGCGATGTTGGGCCCACTGGCGATGCGCTCGACGCAGCCGCGTGAACCGCACGGGCAGGGATCGCCGTCCAGGTCGACGCTGATGTGCCCGATGTGTCCCGCGTTGCCGCTCGGGCCGGGCCGCAGGGTGCCGCCGAGGACGAGCCCGCCGCCGACACCGGTCGACACGACCATGCACAGCGCGTTGTCGTAACCGCGGGCCGCGCCGAGCCAGTGCTCGGCCGCCGTCATCGCGACGCCGTCGCCGACCAGCTCGACCGGCAGCCCTCCGGCCGCCCTGCTCACCCGCTCCACCAGCGGGAAATCACGCCAGCCGGGAACGTTGACGGGGCTGACCGTCCCGGCGGAGGCGTCCACCGGGCCCGCGCTGCCGATCCCGACGGCCGAGGCCCGCCCCCACAGCGGTGAGGCCGTCAGCTCGGCCAGCACTTCACCGACCGCCTCCATCACCCTTTCCCCGCTCTCGCGGGCGGGGGTCGGGCGCTGCGCGCGTACGAGGAGCGTGCCGCTGCCGTCCACCAACGCGCCGGCGATCTTGGTGCCGCCGATGTCCAGCGCGGTGACGAGGTCGGTATGCATCGGTGTGGGCTCCGGATGGTGAGGGGTGGGACCTGCGGCTTCAGTAAATAGTCTGCCCAGTCTCCATTCAGCTGACAACGTTGTCCAGGGCCTATGCTCGACGCCACAGCCTCCGGCCCGTCCGCGCTACTCCCCGCGGCCCCGCCGGACAGCCCGCACCCGACGACAGGACAGCGCACCGTGGCCGAGACCACCCGTCACCCCGAGCCCCGTTACGGCAACCGGCCGACCATGAAGGATGTGGCCGCGCGTGCCGGAGTAGGGCTCAAGACGGTCTCCCGCGTGGTCAACAGCGAGCCGGGCGTCACGCCCGACACCGTGCGCCGGGTCCAGGAGGCCATCGACGCGCTGGGCTTCCGCCGCAACGACAGCGCGCGCGTGCTGCGCAAGGGCCGTACCGCCTCCATCGGGCTCGTCCTGGAGGACCTCGCCGACCCCTTCTACGGGCCGCTGAGCCGCGCCGTCGAGGAGGTCGCCCGTGCGCACGGCGCCCTGCTCATCAACGGTTCGAGCGCCGAGGACCCGGAGCGCGAGCAGGAGCTCGTGCTCGCGCTGTGTGCGCGCCGGGTCGACGGGCTCATCGTGATTCCGGCCGGCGACGACCACCGCTATCTGGAGCAGGAGATCAGGGCCGGCATCGCGACCGTCTTCGTGGACCGGCCGGCGGGCCGGATCGATGCCGACATGGTGCTCTCGGACAGTTTCGGCGGCTCGCGTCAGGGCGTCGCCCATCTGATCGCGCACGGCCACCACCGGATCGGGTTCATCGGTGACCAGCCCCGCATCCACACCGCCACCGAGCGGTTGCGCGGGTATCACACCGCCATGACCGACGCCGGAATAGCCGTGCAGGACTCCTGGGTCTCACTCGGCTCCACGGAACCCGACCGGGTCCGCCGGGCCGTCGAGACCATGCTCAGCGGCCCGGAACCGGTCACCGCACTGTTCGCGGGCAACAACCGGGTGACGGTGACCGCGGTACGCGCCCTGGCCGGCCGGGAGCGCCCGGTGGCCCTGGTCGGTTTCGACGACATCGAGCTCGCGGACCTGCTCGGCATCACCGTCATCTCCCAGGACGCCGCCGCCGTCGGCCGCACCGCGGCCGAGCACCTCTTCCGCCGGCTCGACGGCGCCGACCACGCACCGGTGCGTGTGGAGCTCCCCACCAAGCTCATCCCGCGCGGTTCGGGCGAACTGCGCCCGTCCTGAGCGCGGGGCCGCGAAGAGCCTGTCGGGTGACCCTCGATCGCCCGATCAGAGGTCACCCGAGAGGCTCCATGGACGGCGGTACCGGCTACGGCGCCATGACCGTCAGCCCGCCGCGCCTCGGTGAGGCGAAGCCGTCGAGGTCCGCGCGGGTCAGCCCGGTCAGCCGGGCCACCTCCGCGGTGCCCAGGGCGCCGCAGTCGATGCCACGCAGCAGGTAGCCGCTGAGCGCCTTGGCGGTGGCGGGTTCGTCCATCACGTCGCCGCCCGCCTTGGCCACGTACGCGGCAAGCCGGGCCGCGGCCTGCTCCAGGCCCTCGCGGTAGAACGTGTAGACGGCCGCGTAACGGGTCGGCAGATGGCCCGGGTGCATGTCCCAGCCCTGGTAGTAGGCGCGGGCCAGGGCTCGCCGGGTGAGGCCGTAGTGCAGCCGCCAGGCGTCGTGGACCTGCGAGGTCGGGCCGACGGGCAGCACGTTGGTCGAGCCGTCGCTGACACGTACGCCGGTGCCCGCGGCGGCCACCTGCATGACGGCCTTGGCGTGGTCGGCCGCCGGGTGGTCGCTCGCCTGGTAGGCGGCACTGACGCCGACACAGGCGCTGTAGTCGAACGTTCCGTAGTGCAGCCCGGTCGCGCGGCCCTGCGCGGCGTCGATCATCCGGGCCACGGCGGCGGTGCCGTCGGCGGCCACGATGGACTGGCTGGTCTCGATCTGGATCTCGAAGCCGAGCCGTCCCGAGGGCAGCCCGTGCACCTTCTCGAAGGCTTCGAGGAGTTGGACGAAGGCGGTGACCTGTTCGGGGTACGTCACCTTCGGCAGCGTGAGCACAAGCCCGGCCGGAAGCCCGCCCGCCCGCATCAGGCCGCTGAGGAAGACATCGGTGGTGCGGATTCCCCGGTCCCGCACGGCGGCTTCCATGCACTTCATCCGGATGCCCATGTACGGGGCGGCCGTGCCGTTGCCGTACGCATCGGAGATCAGCCGCGCCGCCCGGGCCGCGGCCTCGTCCTCCTCCGCGTCGGAGTGGGGACCGTAGCCGTCCTCGAAGTCGATCCGCAGGTCCTCGACCGGCTCGCGCTCCAGCTTGGCGCGCACCCGGTCGTGGACGGCCACGGCGAGCTCGTCCGGGATGCCGAGGACCGCGGCGAGGGAGGCCGCGTCGGGGGCGTGCTCGTCGAGGGCCTTCAGTGCCTGGTCGCCCCAGGAGCGGATGGTGCCGGCGGTGAAGGTGTCCCCGGGGACGTAGACCGTGTGGACGGGCTGACGGGTCCCGGGATCGCCGGGGTAGCGGCGGGCGAGTTCGGCGTCCACCTCGGTGAGGGAGGCACTGATCCCGTCGCTGACCGCACCGGCGAGGCTCGTCGCCACCATCTCCTGCTGGCCCATTTCCGCACCCTCCACGCTCTCGCTGTTTCCGCTTCCCGGAATCAACAATCCATATGGTGAAGTTATAAGGCTGCCGTACCTGCGTCAATGGCGACCGGAAGGGCTGCGGGGCCGCGCGGTGGGTTCACCGTGCGGCCCCGGACTGCGGGTCGTGCCTGTGTGCCGTGTGCTGTCCGGCGGGTCAGTTCTTGCGGGCGGTGACCTCGTCGGTGAGCTGGGGGACGACGTTGAAGAGGTCACCGACGACGCCGTAGTCGACGAGGTCGAAGATCGGGGCCTCGGCGTCCTTGTTGATCGCGACGATCGTCTTGGACGTCTGCATACCGGCCCGGTGCTGGATCGCCCCCGAAATACCGGAAGCGATGTACAACTGCGGCGAGACCGACTTCCCGGTCTGCCCGACCTGGTTGGTGTGCGGGTACCAGCCCGCGTCCACCGCCGCACGCGAGGCACCCACCGCAGCACCCAGCGAGTCCGCGAGCGCCTCGATGACACGGAAGTTGTCCGCACCATTGACACCCCGGCCACCCGACACCACGATCGCCGCCTCCGTCAGCTCCGGACGCCCCGTCGACTCACGCGGCGTCCGCGACAGCACCTTCGTCCCCCGCGCCAGCGCCGAGAACACCACCACCAACTCCTCCACCACACCCGCCGCCGGAGCAGCCTCGACCGGAGCCGAGTTCGGCTTCACCGTGACAACCGCAGCACCCCGCGACACCCGGGACTTCGTGGTGAACGAAGCGGCGAACGCCGACTGCGTCGCAACCACACCCTCCTCACCGGCCTCCAGATCCGTCGCGTCCGTGATGATCCCCGAACCGATCCGGACCGCGAGCCTCGCCGCGATCTCCTTGTTCTCCGCCGACGACGGCAGCAACACCGCCACCGGCGACACCACCTCGACCGCGGCCTGCAGCGCATCCACCTTCGGCACCACAAGGAACTCCGCGAACTCCGGCGCATCCGCGGCCAGAACCCTCACCGCACCATGCTCCGCCAGCACACCGGCAGCCACCCCCGCACCACCACCCAGCACCACCGCGACCGGATCACCGATCCGACGCGCCAGCGTCAAAAGCTCCAGCGTGGGCTTGCGGACCGCACCATCCACATGATCGACAAAGACGAGAACCTCAGCCATGAAACTTCAATCTCCCGCAGATCGAGACGAAACAACCAGGACAGACAACGACAACGGACAACGAGAAACGGACAACCGGCTCAGATGAACTTCTGACCCGCCAGGAACTCGGCCAGCCGCTTGCCGCCCTCACCCTCGTCCTTCACGATCGTGCCCGCCGTCCGCGCCGGACGCTGCACCGCCGAATCCACCACCGTCCACGCACCACCCAGACCCACCTCACCCGCATCCAGACCCAGATCACCCAGATCCAGCGACACCACCGGCTTCTTCTTCGCCGCCATGATCCCCTTGAACGACGGATACCGGGCCTCACCCGACTGATCCGTCACCGACACCACCGCCGGCAACGACGCCTCAACCCGCTCGGACGCGGTATCACCATCACGACGCCCGGTCACCACACCACCCTCAACCGCCACCTCCGACAACAACGTCACCTGCGCCACCCCCAACCGCTCCGCGAGCAGCGCCGGAACCACACCCATCGCGCCGTCCGTCGACGCCATCCCCGAGATCACCAGGTCATAACCCGTCTTCTCGACCGCCCTCGCCAGCACCAACGACGTACCCACCGCATCCGTACCGTGAAGATCGTCGTCCTCGACGTGAACAGCCTTGTCCGCACCCATCGACAACGCCTTGCGCAACGCGTCCTTGGCATCCTCCGGACCCACCGTCAACACAGTGACCTCCGCATCATCAGCCTCGTCCGCGATCTGCAACGCCTGCTCGACCGCGTACTCATCCAGCTCCGACAACAGACCGTCGACATCCTCACGATCCAACGTCAGGTCATCGGCGAAATGCCGGTCACCGGTCGCGTCGGGCACGTACTTCACACAGACAACGATCCTCAAGCTCACGCCGGCTCTCCTACTGCATCGTCATTTCCGGGCTGCCTTGTTGCACGCAGCATAGGCGCCTGATGGGGCGATTTCCGGTCGGGGCGGCTGGCGCTCCGACCGTAATATTACTCGCCAGTACACCCAGTGCATGCCCTATAAGCAAGCGCTTTGCACTGTGATCTGCCCAACGCCCGGCGCCCATGTGCCACCAAGGGGTTCTCAGTCTCGCAGAGCCGTGAACCGTCCCTGGTGATAGACAAGCGGCCGCCCGGATCCGGCCGGATCCCCGACCACCGCCTGGGCGATCACGATCCGGTGGTCCCCCGCCGGAATCCGCGCCACGACCCGGCACACCAGCCATGCCAGCACGCCGTCCAGCACCGGAACACCTTCCGGCCCACTGCGCCAATAGGTGGACGGACCGAACCGGTCGGCGCCGCTGCGCGCGAAGGTGGCGGCCAGCTCCTGCTGATGCTCGCCGAGTACGTGGACGCCGATGTGCTCCGCCTCCGCGATGACCGGCCAGCTGGAGGACGAGGTCCCCACGCCGAAGGAGATGAGCGGTGGCTCGGCGGCCACGGAGTTGAGGGAGGTCGCCGTGAAGCCGACCGGCCGGTCACCGGCGGCGGTGATCACGGCGACTCCGGCGGCGTGCTGCCGGAACACGGAGCGAAGGAGGTCCGGGGATGCCGTACGGGTATGGCCGAGCTCGGGTGATGCCGTCATGGAGATGTCGTCCTTCTGCGCGTCGGGAGTGCGGGGCCGTGGATGCTCAGGCATCCGGACAGCGCGCGCTCGCGTAGCGGACGAGGTCGACATGGACCCGGCCGTAGAGAAGGAGTACTGGCGGCATAACGTCAGACTGACGATGCGTGGTGGGTGCAGTCAAGACCGTCCCACAAGGTGGGAGATGCATCACGGCCCGTCATATCGCCTGCCCCAGCGCGGCCACGACATCGACGGTGCGTGGCTGCCCGACGGCCCGTCGGACGATCCGGCCGGAGGCATCGAGCACCAGTACGGTCGGGGTTCTGCTGATGTCGAGCGCTCGCACCAGAGTGAGATGCGCCTCGGCGTCGATCTCCACATGGGTGACGCCGTCGACCATTCCCACCACCTCGGCGAGTGTGCGCCGGGTGGCCCGGCAGGGCTGGCAGAAGGCGCTGGAGAACTGGACGAGAGTCGCCCGCTCACCCAGTTCCACGCCGAGTTGGGCGGAATCCAGCTTGTTCACGTCTGTCCGCCCGTCCACCTTCGGCCTCCTGTCAGAGCTCTACGCAAAGGGTCAGCGCTCGCGGTCGCCGGGACATTCCCGGCCGTTCCACGTGACGAGAATCTCGCGCCCCGCGCCCGCCGAGACTGGCCACCGCGACGCGCATGGGGCACGATCGGCGCAATGCCGAAAACCTACGGCTGCGTAACTTCCGCCGGGAGAACCCTCCCCAGGCGCTGAAGAAGGGTCTCCCCCAGATGGCAGAACTCGTCTATCGGCCGGTCATCGGCGCCGCTCGCACGTTTTTCAAGGCGCTCGACCTGAAGATCGACACCCAGGGTTCGGAGCACATCCCGAAGACTGGTGGCGCGGTTCTGGTCAGCAATCACATCAGCTATCTGGACTTCATCTTCACCGGGCTCGCGACGCTGCCGCAGAAGCGGCTCGTCCGCTTCATGGCGAAGGAATCGGTGTTCCGTCACAAGGTCTCCGGACCGCTGATGCGCGGCATGAAGCACATCCCCGTCGACCGCAAGCAGGGCGAGGACGCGTATGCGCACGCCCTCGCCTCGCTGCGCTCGGGTGAGATCGTCGGTGTCTTCCCCGAGGCGACGATCTCGGAGTCCTTCACGCTGAAGAACTTCAAGTCGGGTGCCGCACGACTGGCCCAGGAGGCCGGGGTGCCGCTGATCCCGATGGCGCTGTGGGGAACACAGCGGCTGTGGACCAAGGGCCGGCCGCGCAACTTCAGGCGCAGCCACATCCCGGTGACGATCCGCGTCGGCGAGCCGGTGGAGGCCCCCACCGACCAGTACGCGGGCGCGATCACCCGTCGGCTGCGAGAGCGCGTGCAGGAGCTCCTCGAGGCCGCCCAGCGCGCCTACCCGGTGCGCCCGAAGGACGCGAGCGACACCTGGTGGGTGCCCGCGCATCTGGGCGGTACGGCCCCGACGCCCGCCGAGGTCCGCGAGCGGAGCTGACGCCGACCGGTTCGCGGCAACGGCTGAAACGTCACTCCGCCGTACGGGCCGCGCCCGGCGGCCATGCGGGGGCCTTGTGCGGAGACCGGCCGTCGAGTCGTGGGGCGAGGCGGCGCGTGACCTCGCCCAGCAGCGCCGACCGGGCTTCGCCGCCGGGCCCGTCGGCCAAGCCGTGCGCCCCGACCGCGAGGTGCGTGAAGTGCCGGGCGAGGGCTCGCGCCTCACCGGAATCGGTGACGGCCAGGGGTATGGGCCGCCTTGCCTCGTCACGGATCAGAGCGCTGCCGGAAGCGTGTGCCAGAGCTGGGCGCGGTCGGCCGCGGCCCGCAGGCCGCGCAGAACCAGCGGATGCGGTGCGGCGTAGAGCACTGGATAGTCCATTTCGTCGAACTCCGGCCGGACGGGCCAGGCCAGCCGCTCCTCTTCCCGCGAGAACCGCGCGTCGACGCCCGGCCGGTTGCCCCGCGGGTCCTGACGGTCCCAGCGGTCCCGGCCGGGAAGCCGAAGCGCGATCAGTCCGTGCACGGGCCCGGGTCCCCGTTGCCGCCCGCGAGTCGCTGATAGCACAGGGCCGCCGGAATACCCTCCGCGCGCAGCAGGGCGGCCAGGGCGTGGGACTTGGCGTGGCAGATGCCGTTGCGGGTCGCCAGGGCGTCCGAGGCGCGCCAGGTGACCCGCGTGTCGCCCGTGTCGGCGGAGTGCGCGATGGCGTCACGTACGAAGTCGAAGGCGGCAGCGGCGTATGTGTATGCGTCTTCGGTTTCGGAACGCAGGTGCGCGGCCGTCTCCCTGACCAGCGGATGCTCATGGTCGATCGCTTCGTCGGCCATGAGATAGGCCGAGATCGCGGGGACCTGCTGAGTCAGTTCCATGGCCGCCGAGCGCAAGTATGCGGCCAACCGGAAGTCAATCACTTTCCGGTCGGCCGCATAATCATGCATGAATGGCTAGGCCGCCATCTCTTCCTTCAGCGCGAGGAGGAACATGTCGACATCGTCCTCCGTGGTGTCGAAGGCGCACATCCAGCGCACGTCTCCGGCCTTCTCGTCCCAGAAGTAGAACCGGAAGCGCTTCTGCAGCCGCTCGCTCACCGCGTGCGGCAGGCGCGCGAAGACCGCGTTGGCCTGGACGGGGTGGAGGATCTCCACGCCGTCCACCGCGCGGACCCCCTCGGCGAGCCGCTGGGCCATGGCGTTCGCGTGCCGGGCATTGCGGAGCCACAGGTCGCCTGCGAGCAGTGCTTCCAGTTGCACCGAGACGAATCGCATCTTGGAGGCGAGCTGCATCGACAGCTTACGCAGATGCTTCATGGCGCGGACGGCATCGGGGTTCAGGACCACGACGGCCTCGCCGAAGATCGCCCCGTTCTTCGTGCCGCCGAAGGAGAGCACGTCGACGCCGACGGTATTGGTGAAGGTACGCATCGGTACGTCCAGGGAGGCCGCGGCATTGGCTATCCGGGCCCCGTCGAGGTGGACCTTCATGCCGTGCCCGTGGGCGTGCTCGCAGATGGCGCGGATCTCGCCGGGTGTGTAGACCGTGCCGAGCTCGGTGTTCTGGGTGATCGAGACGACCTGCGGCATGGCGCGGTGCTCGTCGTCCCAGCCGTAGGCCTGCCGGTCGATGAGCTCGGGTGTGAGCTTGCCGTCCTCGGTGGGCACCGTGAGCAGCTTGAGGCCGCCGACCCGCTCCGGGGCGCCGCCCTCGTCCACGTTGATGTGGGCGGATTCCGCGCAGATGACCGCACCCCAGCGGTCGGTCATCGCCTGGAGCGAGACCACGTTGGCGCCGGTTCCGTTGAAGACCGGGAAGGCTTCGGCGGTGGGGCCGAAGTGGCTGTGCATCACGCGCTGGAGATGACCGGTGTACTCGTCCTCGCCGTAGGCGATCTGATGGCCGCCGTTGGCGAGGGCGAGGGCCGCCAGGATCTCCGGGTGGGTTCCCGCGTAGTTGTCACTGGCGAAACCGCGTACCTGCGGGTCGTGATGCCGACGCGCGTCGGTCCTTACGGTTGCGGGGTCAGCCACAGGCGCTTTCCGTTCACTTCCGGGGCAGGCCGGTCCCAGACGCCGGCGATGGCATCGGCCAGCTCCTTGACGTCGGTGAAGCCCGCGAACTTCGCATTCGGGCGCTCGGCGCGCATCGCGTCGTGCACCAGTGCCTTCACGACCAGGATCGCAGCCGCGCTCCGCGACCCGTCCTCGCCCCCCGCCTTGCGGAAGGCGTCCGCGAGCGCGAGGGTCCAGGCCTCGGCCGCCGCCTTCGACGCGGCGTACGCGGCGTTGCCCGCAGTGGGATGGCTCGCCCCGGCCGCGCTGATCAGCAGATAGCGGCCGCGGTCGCTGCGCTGCAGACCGCCCTGGAAGGCGAGTGAGGTGTGCTGGACGGTACGGATCAGCAGCTTCTCCAGCACCGTCCAGTCCGCGAGGTCCGTCTCGGCGAAGCTTGCGCTTCCGCGCCAGCCGCCCACGAGGTGAACGAGCCCGTCGATCCGGCCGAACTCCTTCTCCGTCCGCTCGGCCCACTCACGGGCCGCACCGAGGTCGAGCAGATCCACGGTGTCCCCGGTGACGGTGGCGCCACCATGGGCATAGCGGGCCGCGTCCACGGCCTCGGCGAGCCGGGTGGCGTTCGCGTCAGACGCGACGACGACCGCACCCGCCTCGGCGAGCCGGAGCACCGTGGCCCGGCCGGCCGGTCCGGCCGCACCCGCCACGGCGACCACGGCACCTTCGAGCGCACCGCTCCCGTTGCCCTTGCCGTTTCCGTTCATGGCCACCGCCTCCTCGCTCCGTGCACTCACGCGGCCGCCCGCCCGGCGTCCGCGGCGGTGATCCCCTTGGTGGAGGCGATCACGTTCTTCAGCTTCTTGGAGAGCGCTTCATAGAACATGCTCAGGGGAAACTCGTCCGGAAGCACGTCGTCGACGAGTTTGCGGGGCGGCTGGGAGAGGTCCAGGGCGTCGGGGCCCTTGGCCCACAGGGAGCCGGGGTGCGGTGCCAGATAGGTGGCGACCAGGTCGTAGGCGGCGAACCAGTGGACGAGCTTGGGGCGGTCGATGCCGTCGCGGTAGAGCTTCTCGATCTCGTCGCAGAGCTGGTTGGTGATCCGCGGGGCCAGCTCCCAGTCGATCTTCAGGGTGTTGTCGGTCCAGCGCACGACATCGTGCTTGTGGAGGTACGCGAAGAGCAGCTGGCCGCCGAGACCGTCGTAGTTGCGGACGCGCTCGCCGGTGACCGGGAAGCGGAACATCCGGTCGAACAGCACGGCGTACTGCACGTCGCGGCCCTGGCCGAAGCCGTCGGCCTCCAGCTTCACGGCCTCCCTGAAGGCGGTGAGGTCGCAGCGCAGCTCTTCGAGGCCGTACATCCAGAACGGCTGGCGCTGCTTGATCATGAACGGGTCGAACGGCAGGTCACCGTGGCTGTGGGTGCGGTCGTGAACCATGTCCCAGAGCACGAAGGCCTGCTCGCAGCGCTGCTGGTCGCCGACCATCTCGCGGATGTCCTCGGGCAGCTCGACGCCGAGGAGCTCGACGGACGCCTCGGTGACCCGGCGGAAGCGGGCGGCCTCCCGGTCGCAGAAGATGCCGCCCCAGCTGAAGCGCTCGGGGGCCTCGCGCACGGCGATGGTCTCCGGGAAGAGCACCGCGGAGTTGGTGTCGTACCCGGAGGTGAAGTCCTCGAAGGTGATCCCGCAGAACAGCGGGTTGTCGTAGCGGGTCGCCTCCAGGTCGGCGAGCCACTCGGGCCAGACCATCCGGAGCACGACCGCTTCGAGGTTGCGGTCGGGGTTGCCGTTCTGCGTGTACATCGCGAAGACGACCAGGTGCTGGAGACCGTCGGTGCGGTCCTTGGCCGGCTGGAAGGCGAGCAGCGAGTCGAGGAAGTCCGGGACGCCGAAGCCGGTGGCCGCCCAGCGACGGAGGTCCATGACAAGGGCTCGGTGATACGCGGCGTCGTGCGGGAGCAGCGGGGAGAGCTGTTCGACCGCGGCTGTCACCCGGTCCAGCGTCGCCCCGGCGACCGCCGGGGACGGCGCACCCTCGGCCTCGAAGTCGATGGAGCCGTCCTTCGACTGCCAGGGCCGGATCTCCTCCACGGCATTCTTGAGCGCGGGCCAGGCCGGGTGCTCGATCACCCGCGGGGCTGCGGTTATGCCGCCGACTGCGACGTCGTGCACAAGAATTTCCGTCATAACACTTCCTTCACGGGAGAACCTCGCGTCAAGCAACCGTATCCGTGTGCGGTTCCTTGAGACAAGTGGAGACCTGAAAATTATCCTGTCCGACCCCATGGTCACCGCTATTTTTCCTGCGCCATCGCATTGCGGCAGACGCTTCATCGGGACGATGGCCGTGCGGGGTCGGCCAGGGGGACGAGGCCCCCGCCGCCTTCGCACACCTGCCCGGCAAGTGCGTGCGGGACACGCCCACGCATGAGTGACACAGCTCGCGGGGCGCGCGCCGCTGCCGGTGGGACGGACGGCGTCAACCCCTCCCGTACCGCCCTGGAGCACCGCCGCGTGAACATCCTGCCGTTCTGGTCGCAGCCGTCATCACCGGGTTCCTGCTCGCCGCAGCCGATGTCCGGGGCCACGGCGCCCCGCTCGCCCGGCCGGCCCGCTCGCCGCGGCGGGGCACTGGGCTGCCGATGTGCGGTCATACCGTGGTGCCGCATGGGTAGGAGCAGCACACGGGGAGACGCCGTCGACGGAAGCGAGAGTGCCTTGCCTTTTCTCACCATCGGTCATCGCGGGGTGATGGGTGTCGAACCGGAGAACACCCTGCGCTCGTTCGTCCACGCCGAGCAGGCCGGGATGGACCTCATCGAACTGGACCTTCACCTGAGCAAGGACGGCGCCCTCGCCGTCATGCACGACGCCGAAGTGGACCGTACGACCGACGGCAAGGGCCCGATCGCGGAGAAGACCCTGGCCGAACTGCGCGAACTCGACGCCGGCCGGGGTGAGCGGGTGCCGGTCTTCGAGGAGGTTCTCGACGCCGTGGGATCCCCGCTGCAGGCGGAGATCAAGGACGTGGCCGCCGCCCGCACGCTGGCGGAGGTGATGCGGCGGCGCGATCTCGTCGACCGGGTCGAGGTGATCTCGTTCCACGACGAGGCGATCGCCGAGATCGCGCAACTGGTTCCCGGGGTGCGCACGGCGCTCGTCGCCAGCCGCTGGGGCGACGACGTGACGGACCGCGCGAAGGCGGTGGGCGCCACCCGGCTGGTGCTCAACGTCCGGCGCATCACCCTGGAACTGGTCGAGAGGGCGCACTCCGAGGGGCTGACGGTGGTCGGCTGGGTGGTCAACACCCAGGACCACCTGCGGCTCGCCCGCGGGCTCGGGCTCGACGGCGCGACCACCGACTTCCCGGAGATCCGCCGCGCGGGCCGATTCACCGCATGACCACTGCTCAGCCCGTCGACAGGTCCTTGACCAGCAGCTCGAAGGCGAGATCGTCGCGCTGCGGAACACCGAAGCGCTCATCGCCGTACGGGAACGGGCTCAGCTCTCCCGTGCGGCGGTAGCCGCGCCGCTCGTACCAGGCGATCAGGTCGTGCCGGACCGAGATCACGGTCATGTGCATCTCCCGCGCCCCCCAGCTCTCCCGTACCGTGCGCTCGGCCTCGGCGATGATCACCTTGCCTAGTCCCCCGCCCTGGAGCGAGGGGCGGACCGCGAACATGCCGAAGTAGGCGGCCTCACCCCGGTGCTCGAGCTGGCAGCAGGCGACCGGTTCACCGTCGCGCTCCACCACGAGCAGCCGGCTGCCGGGGGCCTCCACGACCGCGCGGACCCCCTGCGGGTCGATGCGCTGCCCCTGCAGGATGTCTGCCTCGGTGGTCCATCCGGCGCGGCTGGAGTCACCGCGGTACGCGGACTGGATCAGCTCGACGAGCGCGAGCACATCTGCGTCGGTCGCGTCTCGGAAGGTCAGCTCTCCCGAGTCCCGGGGCGGGGCGGTGTTCATGAGGGGCTCTCCGTTTCTCTGCTGTGGCCGTGCCGCTGCAGAGTAACTCCCTCGTCAGGAGTCGAGGTCCTCGCGCCGGGACCCTGCGAGCCCGGCATGATCCGGACGAAAGGCCTGGCTCGCGGCACTACGCTCCGGATCATGGTTCATGTGCTGAGCAGCCGGATCCTGCTGCGCCCCACGGATCCCGAACGGTCACGTGCGTTCTACGGGGAGTCCCTCGGACTGCCGGTCTACCGGGAATTCGGCACCGGTCCCGAGCGGGGGACGGTCTACTTCCTGGGCGGCGGCTTCCTCGAACTCTCTGGACGCGGCGACGCGCCACCGGCTCCCGGGCTGCTGCTGTGGCTCCAGGTGGCTGATGTGCGGGCGGCGTACGAGGAGGTGTCGGCCCACGGGGTGGAGGTCCTGCGGGCACCTCGGCGTGAGCCCTGGGGACTCGACGAGATGTGGATCTCCGATCCGGACGGGGTCCGCATCGCCGTCGTCGAGGTGCCGGGGGACCACCCACTGCGCTTCCGGCCCTGACGTCCGGGGCCGCTCCCACCGGGCCACGTCGCCATTGCACCCCCGCCGCGCGCTCCCCCAGTACCCCAGTGCGCCGCGTACGGGTGTCCTGCCCCGGGCATCGACTAGGCAACGGCGATGTCGTTCGCCCGGGGGAGGTCTGCTGTGCATGGACAGGCGATGTCCGGCTGGCTGCTGATGGCGTTGTGCGCGCTGACCGGTGCGTACTGCCTGCTGCGTACCCGCAGCGGGACAGCGGAGGAGCGCAGGACGGCGCGGGCGGAGGCCCTGATGGGCTTCGGCATGGCCGCGATGGCGGTGCCCGCGGCCGTCTTCGCCCCGCCCGCGTGGGGATGGGCCGTGTACGCGGCGCTGTTCTGCGTCGCCGCGTTGCGCGCCCTCTGGTTCTCCCGCCGCAGCGGTCACCATCTGCATCATCTGGTCGGTTCCTCGGCGATGGTCTACATGGCCGTCGCGATGGCGGGGCCGGGCGGCGCGGCGCACGGCGGTCATGGATCGCACGCCATGGCCGCGGCCGGGGGCGTACCGCTGCTGACCGGACTCCTCCTCGCCTACTACGCCGTCTACGTACTGCGCTCGGGCGCCCGGCTGATCCCGGTGGCCGCGACGGCGACCAGTGGCGGGCCCGCGACGGGCGGAGCGCCGGCGACGGGCTGGACCATGCTGCCGGAGCTGGCGCTGGCCTGCCGGCTGACCATGGGGATATCGATGTTCGCGATGCTGCTCACTCTTTGAGGGAGCGGGCCGGGCAAACCGTGGCGTACGTCACTTGGCGAGCGCAGCCATACCCGTGTGTGCCGTACCCCTCATAGGCTGACGCCATGTTGGTCTCCCTCGCGCTGCTGCTGCTCGGTGCACTGGCCGCTGTCGTGACCCCGCGGCTGATGGCGCGGGCCGAATGGCCGGAGCGCGAGCCCGTTGTGGCGCTGTGGGTGTGGCAGTGCGTGGTGGCCGGTGTGCTGCTCTCGTTCGGACTGTCCATGACGTTCAGCGCGGCCGCGGCCTGGCAGGCGGTGCGCGGCCAGGTCTTCGCACCCGCGCCGCACGCTGTCGTCGACGCGTATGCCCTCGCGGCATACGGACCGTGGTCGGCGGTGATGGCCGTACTGCTGGCTCTCGGCGGTGTGTGGACGGCCGCGATGCTGACCCGGGAGATCCACCGGGCGCAGCTGCGGCGCAGGCAGCGCCGTGCCGAACTCCTGGTTCGTTCCCCGCTGATGCCCGGCGAGGAGCCCGGAAGTCAACGGCTGGTGGTGCTGGAGGGGGAACGCCCCGATGCCTGGTGGCTGCCGGGTGCGGCGCCCCAACTGGTCATCACCACAGCGGCGCTGGGAAGGCTGAAGGGCCGTCAGCTGGATGCGGTGCTCGCGCATGAGCAGGGTCATGCGAACGCGCGCCACGACTGGCTGCTGAACTGCTCCGCCGCGCTGGCATCCGGGTTTCCGCAGGTGCCGGTGTTCGCGGCCTTCCGCGGTGAGATGCACCGGCTCGTGGAGCTGGCCGCCGACGATGTGGCCTCACGACGCTTCGGCCGGCTGACGATCGCCCTGGCGCTGGTCGAACTCAACGAGGACCGGGGTGTGTTCGGCCCATGCCCGACACCGGACGCGTCGGTGCCGCTTCGGGTCAGCCGGCTGCTGGCGCCCGCGGGGCGCCTCACCGCGGGCCGCCGGCTGCGGCTGACCGCGGCGGCCGCGCTCGTACCGGCGATTCCGCTGCTGGTCGCGGTCGTTCCGGCGCTCAGCGCCCTGGGTTAGCGGGACAGAGCCGGGGGACAACGGGACGCCCCGCCCGGAAACGGGGTACCGGGATGGCCCGGCACACCCTTCGTCGGCGAGGATCCTTCCATGCATCACTCCACGCTCCTCTCCCGTCCGAACCACACCCGCTCCTCTCGGCAGGCCCTGCGGACCGGGACTGTCTGTGCGGCCCTCGCCCTGGTGCTGCTGGTCCTGGTCGCCGTGCGGTGGTCCCCGCTGATGGACCTGGACCGTACGGTCTCCGACGCCCTGCACCGGCGGGCGGTGACGGAGCCCGGCCTCGTCCACGTCAACCGGGTGCTGACGGACTGGCTGTGGGACCCCTGGACAATGCGCGCGCTGATCGCCGTTGCCGTGGTGGCCCTGTGGTGGCGCGGCGCCCGGCTGCTCGCGGGCTGGGTCGCTGCGACGACGTTGGCCTCCAGCCTGCTCCAGCAGGCAATCAAGGCCGCTGTCGGCCGGGAGCGTCCCCGGTGGCCGGACCCGGTGGACTCCGCCCACTACGCGGCGTTCCCCTCCGGGCACGCGATGACGGCCGTGGTGAGCTGCGGACTGCTGCTGTGGCTGCTGCGGCGGCACGGCACCGGACCCCGGATGTGGCGGGCGGCTCTGGCGGCGGCCTGGGTCTCGGTGCTCGGGGTCGGTGCGACCCGGCTCTACCTGGGCGTGCACTGGCCGTCCGATGTGCTGGGCGGGTGGCTGCTGGGGGCCGCACTGGTCGCGTTCGCGGTGGCCGGATTCGAACGGTACGAGTCGCGTGGGCGGCCTTTGCCCGGCGACTGAAAAGTCGCCCTTGCCGCGTCGTCGGCGCGTTGGAGAGGATCGAGGCCATGCAGATCAAGGGTGTGCTCTTCGACTTCTCCGGAACGCTGTTCCGGATCGAGTCCGTCCGGTCCTGGCTCGCCGCGGCCTTGGCCGAGCTGGGGTTGAGCGTGGACGAGGCCGCCTTCGACCGGTACGCAACGGAGCTGGAGGCCGCCTGCGCACTACCGGGCGGGCCCACTGCGCCGCGGGTCCCGGAGACCCTGGCCGAGGCCTGGGCCTCCCGTGACGAGAGCGCGCACCTGCACCGGGTCGCGTACACCGGTCTGGCCCGCCAGGTCGCACTGCCGGACCCCGGGCTGTACGACGCGCTGTACGAACGGCACCGGACCCCGGCGGCCTGGGCCCCGTATCCGGACGCGGCCGAGGTGCTGGGCGCACTGGCCGACAGCGGCATCCGGATCGGAGTGGTCAGCAACATCGGATGGGATCTGCGGCCGGTCTTCCGGGCGCACGGCCTGGACGCCTTCGTCGACGCCTATGTGCTGTCCTTCGAGCACGGCATCCAGAAGCCGGACGCACGACTCTTCCGCACCGCCTGCACACTTCTGGGACAGCATCCGACAGATGTGGTGATGGTCGGCGACAGCCGGCACGCGGACGGCGGAGCCGCCGCACTGGGCTGTGAGGTGCGGTTCGTGAAGCACGCACCGCTGGCCGAGCGGCCGCACGGACTACGGGAGCTCGGATTGGTGCCCGAGGTTGCCTGACGAACATGTGAGAGATGTCCCTTGCGCCCAATGGGTCGGATTGTCACATCGTGGCCTTAGCCTGGTAGGTATGCCCCCGACTCCGTGCCCGTCCGGCTCCGTGCGTTCCGCCGCAGTGGTGAATGAAGACATTCGCGAACTGTGGCAGCGCTCGGGCGGACGTCTGTCGCCGGAGGACGAGGAGGAGTACCAGCGGTTGCTGGTCGAGTGGGCCGCCGCCACGGGCGGCGGCGCCAGGTCCGCCGCCTGACCGCTGCCCGGTCGGGCGACCCCCTTTCGCCCTCCGTACCTCTCCACGATCTGCTCCGCGTCCGGTTTCCGGTTCGCTGTGCGGCGACCGTCGGCGCGTCGCACCCTGGAGGCATGACTTCTCCCCCGATCGTGATCTTCCGTCCGTCCCCCTCGGGCGGGCGACGCGTCACCGTGCAGCGTGACGGGCGGGTCCAGATACTCGGCCTCGCGCACTCCGACCACGATGTGATCGTGTTCCTGGAGGGTGCGGGGCTCGACGACCCGAGCGGATCCTGGACAAGCCCGAGTGGGTCGAGTGGCGGGGCGCTCGGGCGCACCGGTACGAGGCGGCCTGAGACGTCTGATTCCGGCGATCCCCTGCGTCGCCGGAACCAGCGGTCGCCCCGGTGGACCGGGTCCCGCGGAGCGCGCGGCTCCTGACGGTCCGCCTCCGGTCTACGCGGGTGTACAGCATGTCCCGGTGCGGCCCAGCGGTCAATGAACCGTCACGCGGGTGAAGTACGGCTCCCGGGTGAACACCGGTCCCGCAAGGTGAGGGACCCCTGCGGGACCGGTGCGGCAGCCGGGCCACGGGGCCGTACGGCCCAACGGCGGTCGGCACCATCAGGCCGTACGGCCCAACGGCAGTCCGGTCCGTCTGCTCAGCGGTCGAAGTAGTCCGGCTGCGTCTGGACATTGAGCTCGTCCGTCCGCACCCGCTTCGCCGGATCGGTGCGCCGGTCGTCGATCCTCAGGACGTCGAAGCCCTTGGCGATGTCGTTGGAGTAGATGTAGCCGTTGTAGTAGTACGCCGACCACGGGCCGGCCGTGGTGACCTGGTCCGTGCTGACGGGACCGCGCTCGAAGAAGCCGATCTCCTTCGGCTTCGAGGAGTCGGTGAAGTCCCACACCGAGACTCCGCCCTGGTACCAGGCCTGAACCATCAGGTCACGGCCCTTGACCGGGATGATCGAACCGTTGTGGGCGACGCAGACCTCGGTGTCGGCCTGCGGACGGTCGATCTTGAAGTAGCTGCGGAAGACCAGCTTGCGATGGTCACCCCTGCCGACGATGTCGTAGATGCCGTCGGCGCCGCGCTTCGGGCCGATCTCCTCGTTGCAGGTCGCCGCTCCACCGCCGCCGAGCTCATCGGTGAAAACGACCTTGTCCGCTCGCTGGTTGAACGTCGCCGAGTGCCAGAACGCGAAGTTCACGTTGTCCTGCACCCGGTCGATGATCTTCGGGTGCTCCGGGTCCTTGATGGAGAACAGCAGACCGTCACCCATGCATGCACCGGCAGCCAGGTCCTTGGACGGCAGCACGGTGATGTCGTGGCAGCCGGTGGTCCTGGAAACGCCCGGGTTCGTGGGCGCGCCCGGGTTTCCGCCGTCCGGGAAGAGCACCGGGAAGTTCACGACGCGGGACTCCTCGGGTGCCTGGCGCGGCACCTTGATGATGGAGATCCCGTCGTGCGGGGGCTGGCAGTCCGGGAACGCCTCA
The DNA here is from genome assembly GCF_007829885.1 of Streptomyces brevispora. Taxonomy (NCBI): domain Bacteria; kingdom Bacillati; phylum Actinomycetota; class Actinomycetes; order Kitasatosporales; family Streptomycetaceae; genus Streptomyces; species Streptomyces brevispora. The sequence goes on along the minus strand of NZ_VIWW01000002.1, from coordinate 202,242 downwards.
CTCGGTGAGTACGAGGAGACGTACACGTATACGTTCTTGCGCTCGGGGACGAGCGTGTGGGTGTGCGATCCGCACGCGGTCTCGACGGCGGCGACGTACTTCGGATTGCGCTTGTCGCTGATGTCGAAGACCTTCATGCCCTCCCAGGAGGACTTCTCCGTGGCGGGCTGTGTGGTACTCGAGCACGAGTTGTCGCTGCGCGAGGAGTCGGTGGACAGGAAGAGCAGGTTCCCGGAGACGGAGATGTCGTTCTGCGATCCGGGGCACAGGACCTGGGCAACCGTCTTCGGCGACTTCGGATTGCTGATGTCGAAGATTCTGAAGCCGTCGTAGTTCCCGGCGAAGGCGTACTTCCCCTGGAACGCCAGGTCCGTGTTCAGCCCCTGGAGCGCGTCCTTCGGGACGTTGGCGAGGTGGGTGATGTTGCGGCTGTGGACGATCTCGTCCACGCCGGGTATCTCCCCGCTCCTGATCGCGGCGGTCGCCTCCGCCTCTTGGCGTGTGGAAGCGTCGGTTCGGATTGCGGTCGAGTCACCTGGGTCGGGTGTCGCGGCCGCGGGTCCGGCCATCAGCAGAGTCGCGAAGAGCCCGGCGGCGGCAGCCGCCACGCCCAGACGTCTGCGCCGCACCGGGGTGGTGTGCAACGAGGTCACTGCGTCCTCCCTTGGATCCGAATGTAGTTGACCGGTTCACGGACCCCGGCAGTATCGTCCTTCTCACGGGCACACCAACAGATGGCAACAGAGACGTAATGAAAGTTTCTGATCGCAGCTGTGTGTTGACGTGCTAGGACAGAGCGCAACCACCCATGTGTCAACGGAGGTTGCTTTGTTGATTTGTCGTCAGGTCCGGCGGTTCCGCGGATTCGCCCTCATCGTCGTCGTCAGCGCCGCCGTGCTCGCCTCGGCCGGCTGCGACGGGGGCGGCGGTGCCAACGGCTCGAAGGACCGTGCGGGCGGGGGTGGTTCGGTCGTGGCTCCCGGGAAGCCGGGGGAGCCCGCGCGTACGCTGTCGGCTTCACAGGCCGCGAAGGAGGCCGGGGTGGACACCCCCAACTCGGCGGACGTGCGCTACGTTCGGCTGATGATCCAGCACCACGCCCAGGCGCTGGTACTGACCCAACTGGTCCCCTCGCGTTCCGGCTCGGCCGCGGTCAAGCGGATCGCCGAGCGCATCACCGCGGCCCAGCAGCCCGAGATCGGCGCGATGAGGGGCTGGCTCAGCCGCCACGGCCGGCCGGAGCAGGCCGACGGCCACGACCACGGCGCGATGCCCGGTATGGCCACCGCCGGCCAGCTGAAACAGCTCCGCGCCGCGAAGGGCACGGCCTTCGATCAGCTGTTCCTCAAGCGGATGATCACCCACCACCAGGGTGCGGTCACCATGGCGACCGCGGTGCTGTCGGAGGGGAACAACGTCCAGGTCGAGGAGATGGCCGACGACGTCATCGCCCAGCAGACCGCCGAGATCGGCCGGATGCGCGCGCTCTCCTCCTGACGAATCACGCGGCGCACCTCTCCCCCACCGGGTCCCTCGGGGGGAAAGGTGCGCCGTGCAACGCGTCGCCGTCGCCCGTTGCGGCCCCTGCGGGATCTGCGTCGCCCAGGCTCTGGTGACGCATCCCCTGCCGCCCGATGTACCGCAGGCGGGACGCCGTTCCGGAGCATCGGGCTGCGGTTCCGCCTCCGCCCGGTCGAAGGCGGTTCCGCCTCCGCCCGGTCGAACTTCTTGAGCGTCGGGGCAGGTGGTCGGTCCCCGGACGAGCGTCGCCGATCGCCGCAGGAGCCCGGACAACCGGCGCCGTCCGGGCTCTTTACGAACCTGTCATGCCCCGGTAACTTCCTGACCGCAAAAGATTGCAGAAAAATTCAGATAGTTCTTGCTGTCGATTGCACTGCTCGCCCGAACCCCGAGGCGCGTCCGGGTTCTCCGGCGGGACCCGCGGCCGCTCGATGAGCACCGCGTTGTCGGCTGCGGCGGCCGGGAGGTCGTCGCACTCCCTCCTGGAGAGACGAATGAAACGCTCCCCTCACCTGCGGCTCAGACGCCCCCTCGCAGCCGCCGCGGCCGCTGCCGGACTGCTGGGCCTGCTCACCGCCGCACCGGACCCGGCGGGACCGTCATCCGCCGTACCCGTGGCGGCCGCGGAGAACACGGCAACGGTCTTCTACTACACCAAGACCCGTGACTGGTCCGCGTACAACCTTCACTACGCGCCCGACGGCGGCTCCTGGACCGCCGTGCCCGGCGTGCGCATGGAGGCCGCGTGCACGGACTGGGTCAAGAAGACCGTTTCGCTGGGCAGTTCATCGGGACTGGCCGCCACCTTCAACAACGGATCAGGGATCTGGGACAACAACTCCGGGAAGAACTACGCGCTGGGGACCGGCACCATCACCGTCAAGGACGGCGTGGTGGCGCACAGCGACCCGTGCGCCGGAACCGGGACCGACCCGGGCCCCTCGCCCGGTACGGGGAACAACGCGACGGTCTACTACTCGACCACGACCGTCGGCTGGAGCACCACCAACCTGCACTACCGGCCCACCGGCGGCTCCTGGACCACCGTGCCGGGCGTCGGCATGGAAGCGGCCTGCACCGGATGGGTGAAGCGCTCGGTCGACCTCGGCGCCGCCACGGAGATGCAGGCCGCGTTCAACAACGGCAACGGGGTCTGGGACAACAACAACGGCAGCGACTATCTCATCCCGGCGGGCGTCACCACGGTCAAGGACCGGAAGGTCACCAAGGACGCCGCGGACCCGTGCGTCGCCGAACCGCCGGACACCGAGGCACCCACCGTCCCGACCGCCGTGAAGGCCGACGCGGACGGCGTATCGGTCGTCCTCACCTGGGAACCGTCCAGCGACAACCGGGGAGTGACGAAATACCAGGTCACCCGTACCGGGGGCAGCAAGGGCACGATGGTGAGCGATGTCGGCTCGACCGTCTTCTCCGATGCGGGCCTGGAGGAGAAGACGGCATACAGCTATACCGTCAGGGCGGTCGACGCGGCGGGCAACACCTCTGCGCCCTCGACCGCCGCCAAGGCGACCACGGGGACCAGGCCCACGGCTCCGGCAACGGGCAAGCCGCTGGGCACCGACCCGCGCAAGGACCCGATCTACTTCGTCCTCACCGCCCGCTTCAACGACGGGGACGCGAGCAACAACAGAGGCGGCAACCAGGATGTGAAGTCCGGCAACGCCGCCAATAACGACCCGATGTTCCGCGGGGACTTCAAGGGCCTGGTCAACAAGCTCGACTACGTCAAGGGGCTCGGGTTCTCCGCGATCTGGATCACTCCGGTGGTCCTGAACCGGTCCGACTACGATTACCACGGCTATCACGGCTACGACTTCTACAAGGTCGACCCCCGGCTCGAATCGGCGGGCGCCTCGTACCAGGACCTGATAAACGCCGCGCACGCCAAGGGCATGAAGATCTACCAGGACGTCGTCTACAACCACTCCTCGCGCTGGGGCGCCAAGGGCCTGTACACGCCGACCGTCTACGGGGTCCGGGACAGCCAATGGAGCTGGTACTACGACGAGAAGAAGGAAGGTTTCGCGTACGACGGTCTGACGATCGATCCCAAGACCGGCAAGTCGTACTACAACGGTGACCTGTGGTCCACCGAGGAGCCGGCCGGCAACACCTGCGTGGACTGGGGCAAGCCCACGCAGTACACCTCCCCGGAGGGCTACAGGATCTACAACTGCCAGTGGCCGAACCCCACTTCCGGCATGTTCCCGAAGGCGTACTACCACAACTGCTGGCTGGGGAACTGGGAGGGCGAGGACTCTCGCTCCTGCTGGCTGCACGACGACCTGGCCGACTTCAACACCGAGTCGGCACCCGTCCAGAACTACCTGATCGGGGCGTACAACAAGTACATCGACATGGGCGTCGACGGCTTCCGCATCGACACCGCCGTTCACATTCCGCGCACCACCTGGAACCGCCGGTTCCTGCCGGCGATCCAGGAGCGCGTCACCCAGCAGTTCGGCGCGGAGGCGGCGAAGAACTTCTTCGTCTTCGGTGAGGTGGGCGCGTTCGTCAACGACAAGTGGAACCGCGGATCGGTCAACCACTCCGCGCAGTTCTTCACGTGGAAGGAGCGCAAGGAGTACGACGCCGACGACACCAAGGCCGCACTGGAGATGTACGACCACGAGGAGAAGCTGGGCACCGGGGCGCAGCCGACGTCCACCAACTCCTTCCTGGACGGGAACGCCTATCACACGCCCGACCACAGCAAGTTCTCCGGCATGAACGTCATCGACATGCGGATGCACATGAACTTCGGGGATGCCAACAACGCGTACAACAACGGCAAGGACTCGGACGACAGTTACAACGACGCCACGTACAACGTCGTCTACGTGGACAGCCACGACTACGGTCCCAACAAGAGCGGTGAGCGCTATGCGGGCGGCACCGACGCCTGGGCCGAGAACATGGCCCTGATGTGGACGTTCCGCGGCATCCCGACCCTGTACTACGGATCGGAGGTTGAGTTCCAGGCCGGCAAGAAGATCGACTGCGGGCCCAGCTGCCCGCTGGCGACCACCGGCCGCGCCTACTACGGCGACCGTCTCGCGGGCACGGTCGAGGCGTCCGACTTCGGCAAGGTCTCGTCGGCCACCGGCGAGGTCGCGAACACGCTGAGCAAGCCCCTGGTCAAGCATGTCCAGCGGCTCAACGACATCCGCCGTGCGGTGCCGGCCCTGCAGATGGGCCAGTACTCCACCGAGGGCATCACCGGGGGAATGGCGTACAAGCGGCGCTATACCGACGCCGCCAGCGGAGTGGACAGCTTCGCCCTGGTGACGGTCACCGGCGCGGCCACGTACACCGGTGTCCCCAACGGCACCTACAAGGACGCCGTCACCGGTGACACCCAGGTGGTGGCGAACGGCAGGCTGACCGTGGCGGCCCCCGGCAAGGGCAACATGCGGGTCTACGTCCTGGACCTCGGCGGCCGCAACGCCGCTCCGGGGAAGGTCGGGGCTGCGGGTCCGTACCTGAAGTAGCACGGCATGCCAGGAGGCCCGGCCCGCGGAGTGTGCGACATCCGCGGGCCGGGCCGTTTCATGGGCGCGGCCGGGGGCTCAGCCCGTGACGGCGGCGAGGTGCGGGAACCTGAACTCGGTCCGGCTGCGGAAGACTTCGTCCGGGCGCAGGACGGTGCCGGGGTGGTCCGGCCGGTTGGGCGAGTCGGGCAGGTGCTGGGTCTCCAGGCAGACGGCGCTGTGGCGGTCGTGGCGCCCGCCGCCGGGGGCGGCGAGGGTGCCGTCGAGCTGGTTGGCGGTGTAGACCTGGATGCCGGGTTCGGTGGTCCACACCTCCATGATCCGGCCGGCCCCGGGGGCGGTGAGACGGGCGGCCCGGCGCAGTCCCGTCCCGGGAGCGCGGAGGATCCAGCAGTGGTCGAAGCCGCCCGCCCTGCGCAGTTGCTCGTCGGGGAGCGCGATCCGTTCCCCGACGGTGCACGGGGCGGTGAGGTCGAACGGGGTGGCGTGCACCGTCGTGGCCGGGCCCTCGGGGATGCCGTCCTCGTCGACGGGAAGGTAGCTGTCGGCGTCCACCTGGAGCGTGTGGCCGCGGATGTCGCCCTGTGCGGCGAGGTCGAAGTAGGCGTGGTTGGTGAGGTTGACGACGGTGGGGCGGTCCGTGGTCGCGGTGTAGTCGAGGGCCAGCGTGCCCGCCGCGTCGAGGGCGTAGGTGACGGTGACGTCCAGCGCTCCGGGAAATCCCATGTCGCCGTCGGCGCTGTGCAGGGTGAGTCGGAGCGTCGCGGCCGCGTCGGTGGCCTCCCCGGCCGCCTGCCAGACACGGGTGTGGAAGCCGCCGGGCCCGCCGTGCAGGGCGTGCCCCCGGTCGGTGGCGGGGACCTGGTACTCCGCCTCGTCGAGGGTGAACCGGCCGTACGCGATGCGGTTGGCGAAGCGGCCGATGAGAGCGCCGAAGAACGGGTTGCCGCCCGTGTAGTCGTCCAGGCCCGGCAGCGACCGGACGACGGACGCGGGGGCTCCGGCGGTGTCCGGCACGGTGAGGCGGTGCAGGATGCCGCCGTAGGTGAGGATCTCGGCCCGGACTCCGGCGCCGGAATCGAGCGTCCAGACATCGACGTCCGTGTTCCCATGGGCGCCGAACGGATTGCGGTTCACGGTGGGGCGAGGCATCAGAGATCCTTGGGACGAGCGGACGAGCGGACGGCCGGGCTGGGCGGGTACGGCCGGAGCGGGTGTGCCGGGCGCCGCGCGGGGCGGACCGCGGTTCGACGACGGGCCCTGGCGGTCTTCGTCCGGACCGTGCCGGGCTCGCGGAGTCCGGCGCGGTCCGGGCATTTTCTAGGGCCGGGGGGCGGTGGATTCCCGGACGATGAGCCGGTAGCCGGGCCGGGGCCGCCGGGGTGCGGGCACCGGGTCGCCGGAGAGGCGTTCGACGAGGCTGTCGACGGCGAGCCGGGCGATGGCCTTCTTGTCCGGAGCGACCGTGGTCAGGGTGGTGGCTCCGTAGAGGCTCTCCTCGATGTCGTCGAACCCGACGACGGCGACGTCCTCGGGAATGCGCAGGCCACGTTCGGAGAGGGTGCGCATCGCCCCGATGGCGATGAGGTCGTTGTACGCGAACACGGCGTCGGGCTGCTCCCCGCGGTCCAGGAGGGCCGCCATCGCCGTGGCCCCGTCCTCGCGGCCGTAGCCGTCGGTGACCACGACCAGCGACTCGTCGGGGGTGATGCCCTCGGCGGCGAGCTCCTCACGCCAGCCGCGCAGCCGGAGATGGGCCGGCTGCCGTTCGCGGCCGGTGCGTGAGCCGAGGAAGGCGATCCGCCGGTTCCCCTGATCGATGAGATGGCGCACGGCCTCGCGGGAGGCCGCCACGTTGTCGATGGCGATGTGGTCGTACGGGGCCTCGTACTCGCGCTCGCCCAGCAGCACCAGTGGGGCGGTCTCGGTGCGCGCCATCAGGTCCTCGGTCTCCAGATGGATGGGGCTGAGGATGAGGCCGTCGATCACATGGGACCGGAATCCCTGGCTGACCAGGAGCTCCTTCTCCCGCAGACCGCCGGTGTGGTCGACCAGCACGGTGTAGTCGTGCCGGGCGGCCGCGTCGACGACCTCACCGGCCAGTTCCGCGAAGTACGGGTTGCCGAACTCGGGGACGGCGAGGGCGATGATGCCCGTGCGGCCCTTGCGCAGATGCCGGGCGGTGAGGTTCGGACGGTAGCCGAGCTCGTCGATGGCCTGCTGCACCTTGGCGCGCATCTTCGGTGTGACGTGCTGATAGTTGTTCACCACGTTCGACACGGTCTTGATGGATACGCCCGCCCGTTGCGCAACGTCCTTGAGGCTGACGCCCACGGCACTCCCTGAATCGACTTGACGCGCGTTGAAGCGCAGTGGCCCGGCTCTGCCCCGGTTCGGCTCGCCCCGTGCCGGGACCGCGGCCCCGGCACGGGTTCAAGTGGTACGGGTTCAAGTGGTTCTGCGGCTGCGCGCCAGGTAGCGCTGTGCCACGACGACAACGATAAGGAACCCCCCGCTGACCACCGACTGGTACGAGGAATTCAGCGAGCCGATCTGGTTGATCAGATTCTGGATGACGGCGAGCAGCAGTACGCCCCAGAGCGTTCCGCTGATCGATCCGGCGCCGCCGATCAGGAGCGTGCCGCCGATGACGACGGCGGAGATCGCGTCGAGTTCCATGCCCACGCCGACGATGGTGACCCCGGACGACAGCCTGGCCGCGTTGAGCGCGCCGGCAAGTCCGGCCAGCAGTCCGCTGAGCGCGTAGACCAGGACCTTGGTACGGGCCACGGGCAGGCCCATCAGGGTGGCCGCGTCGCTGCTGCCGCCCACCGCGAAGAGCGTCTGTCCGAACGAGGTGCGCTGCAGCACCAGCCCGCCGATGCCGAACAGCACGAGGGCGATCAGGATCGGGTAGCCGAAGCCCCGGACGCTGCCCTGCCCGAGCTCGGCGAAGGCCGAACCCTTGGGGACCAGGTAGGTGGTGGCCCCCTCGTCGGTGAAGGCGAGGAGTATGCCGCGGGCCCCCAGCAGGGTGGCGAGCGTGACGATGAACGGTGCCATCCCGGCGCGGGCGACCAGGAAGCCGTTGAGCAGTCCGATCGCACCGCACACCACGAGTGGTACGAACAGCGCGGCCAGGAAGCCCCATTGCGAGGCCCAGGCGGCGAGGACGCCGCCCAGCGCGAAGACGGATCCGACGGACAGGTCGATGCCGCCGGTGATGATGACCATGGTCATGCCGAGGGCCACCACGGCGAGGAACGACGCCTGTACGGTCACGCCGCGGGCGTTGTCCAGGGTGGCGAACGTCGGGTAGATGAAGGACGCGACGATCACGACCGTGAGCAGGACCGCGAGCACGCCCTGGCGCTGGAGGAGTTCGGCGAGCCGTTGCCCGAGCGGGGGTGGGGCGCCGGTCACGGGGCGGGGCGCGCCGCCGCCGGCCGCTGCGGGGGTCTTGCGCGGCGCCGGGGCCTGGGCCACCGGGGCGGGTGAGGTTTCGTTCATCGGGACCGACGCTCCCGGGCGACGTAGACGGCGGCGATGATGATGGCCGCCTGGGCGATCTGTGCGGTGGAGTCGGGCAGGTCGTGCTTGACGAGGGTGGCGCGCAGCAGCTGCATCAGCAGGGCACCCGCGACCGTGCCGAGTACGCGGATGGAACCGCCGTTGAGCGGGGTGCCGCCGACCACGACCGCCGTGATGGCGGAGAGCTCCATGAGGGTGCCCAGAGAGGAGGGGTCGCTGGCGGTGAGCCTGGCGGTGGCGAGGATGCCGGCCAGTGCGGCCAGCACTCCGCAGAGCATGTACACACCGATCAGTACCCGGCGTACGGGCAGTCCGGCGAGGGAGGCGGCGGACCGGTTGCCGCCGATGGCGACGACCTGGCGGCCGAAGGTGGTGCGCTGGACCAGGAAGGCGACGGCGACCGCGAGGACCGCGGCGATGAGCACGACCAGCGGGATGCCGAGGAAGGATCCGGTGCCGAGCGAGAGCAGGTCGGGGTTGACGATCTGCTTGAGCTGACCGTCCGCCATGACCAGGGCCAGGCCGCGGCCGCCGACGAACAGCGCGAGTGTGGCGACGATCGGCTGGAGCCCGACGAGGGAGACCAGCGTGCCGTTGACCGCTCCGACGAGCGCACCGGCCAGCAGCGCCATGACGAGCGCGGGCACCAGCCCGTACCCGAGGTAGAGCGGCAGGAGCGCGGCGGCCACCGCCATGGTCGAGCCGACGGAGAGGTCGACGCCCTCGGTGCCGATCACCAGGGCCATGCCCAGGGCGACGATGACGATGGGGGCGACCTGGACGAGCTGGGTGCGAAGGTTGTCCGCGGTCATGAAGTGTTCGGTGAACAGCGCGTTGAAGAGGAGCACCACCGCGACGGCGAGGTACACGCCGTACTCCTGGTACCAGGCGGGGTCGCGCAGCCGCGCCAGGGGGCGGGCGGCGGGTGTGGAGAGCGTGGCCTGGGTCATCGGGGGTCCTCCTGAGCGGCCGGGGCCTTCCCTGCGGGCGCCGGTGAGTGGTCGGCGAGCACTTCGAGCAGATGGCTCTCGGCCACCTCGTCGCCCGCCAGTTCGCCCGCGACCGCGCCGCCGCGCAGGACGACGATGCGGTCGGCGCCCTCGATGAGTTCCTCGATGTCGGAGGAGATGAGCAGGACGGCGAGGCCCTCGCGGGCGAGGTCGTCGATGAGGCTCTGGACCTCGGCCTTGGCGCCGACGTCGATGCCGCGGGTGGGCTCGTCGAGCAGCAGGACCTTGGGCTCCAGACAGAGCCAGCGGGCCAGCAGTACCTTCTGCTGGTTGCCGCCGGAGAGCTCGCCGACCTTCTGCTCGGGGCTCGCCGCCTTGATCCGCAGCCGCTTCATGAAGATGTCGACGATGCGGTCCTGCCTGGCGCGGGAGACGACACCGGCGCGGGAGAGCCGCGGCATCGCGGCCAGCACGATGTTCTCGCGGACCGAGAGGCCGGGGACGATGCCCTCGGCCTTGCGGTCCTCGGGCAGCAGGCTGATGCCGGCCCGGATGGCGCCGGCGGAGGTGAGCCTGCGCAGGGTGCGTCCGCCGACCCCGATCTCACCGGAGTCCAGGCTCAGCGCACCGGCCAGGGCCTTCGCGGTCTCACTGCGGCCCGAGCCGAGGAGACCGCCGAGGCCGAGCACCTCACCGGCGTACAACGACAGTGATATGTGGTGGAGTTGGTGGTTGCGGGAAAGGCCGGTCGCGGTGAGCACCGGGGTGCGCGCGGCGTCGTGGCCCTCGGGGCCGAAGCTGGTGAGGCCGGAGCGGCTGACCTCCGCCATGTCACGGCCGAGCATCATCGAGACGAGTTGCATGCGGTCGAGGTCGGCGAGGTCGCCGGTGTGGATGTGGCGGCCGTCGCGGAGCACGGTGACGCGGTCGCAGATCCGGTAGAGCTCATCCATGCGGTGGCTGACGTAGAGCACCGCGATGCCGCGTTCGCGCAGGTCCTCGATGACCCGGAAGAGGGTCTCGACCTCGCGCGGTTCCAGCGAGGAGGTGGGTTCGTCCATGATGACGACCTGGGCGTTGACCGAGACGGCGCGGGCGAGGGCGACCATCTGCTGGGTGCCGATGCCCAGGGTGTGCAGGGGCCGCTTCGGGTCGACGCGTACGCCGAAGCCGTCGAGCAGTTCGGTGGTCTCGCGGTGCATACGGCCGAAGTCGATCAGGCCGAAACGGTTCTTCGGCTCACGTCCCAGGAAGATGTTGCGCGCCACGCTCATCAGCGGGACGAGGTTCACCTCCTGGTAGATCGTGGAGATACCGGCCTGTTGCGCCTCGAACGGCCGGGCGAAGGACACCTGTTGTCCGGTCAGCCGCAGCTCGCCCTCGTCGGGCTGGTACACACCGGTCAGCACCTTGATCAGGGTGGACTTGCCGGCTCCGTTCTCGCCCACCAGTGCGTGGGTCTCCCCGGCGCGCAGGGAGAAGGTGACGTCGTCGAGGGCGACGACGCCCGGGAAACGCTTGCTAACCGAGCGGGCTTCGAGGACGGCGCCGGCCGGTGCGGTGATCTCCTCCGCGGCGGCCGGCACGGGTGCCTCCTTCGCGGCGGCGCCCGGCTCCGGCGGCTGCGGTACTGCTTCGGGTGGTGCCATGGCTGGTCTTGGCCTTCCGCTCTTCCAAGGGTGTGGGCCCGGTGGCCGCCGCGACGGGTGGGAGCGTCGTGGCGGCGGTTCAGCCGCCGGGTGCCGGTGCGGGCGGGGGGGCGGGGCGCGTACGGATCGGTACGCGCCCCGCCCGTCCCGGTGGCATCCCTGCGGGTACTACGGGCAGATGGGGCCGGTCACAGTCAGAACGCGCCGCCGAGCGAGGCCTTGGCGTTGGTCTCGTCGTAGGCGCGGTCGGAGATGATGACGTTCTCCGGGATCTCCTCGCCGCCGTAGAACTTCTGGGCGGTCGCGAAGGCCAGCGGGCCGAAGCGCGGGTTCGACTCGATGACGGCGTTGTACTCGCCGTTGACCAGGGCCTGAACGGCGTTGCGGGTGCCGTCGACGGAGACGATCTTGACGTCCTTGCCGGGCTTCTTGCCGGCCGCCTTCAGCGCGGTGACCGCGCCGAGACCCATCTCGTCGTTCTCCGCGTAGACGGCGGTGATGTCGGGCTTGGACTGGATGAGCTGCTCCATGACCTGCTGGCCCTTGTCGCGGGCGAACTCGCCGGTCTGCTGGGCGACGATCTCCAGGCCGGGCGCCTTGGCCTTGAGCTGGTCGACGAAGCCCTTGGTGCGGTCGGTGGTGACGTTGTTGCCCGAGGCACCGAGGAGGATGGCGACCTTGCCCTTGCCGCTGGTCGTCTTGATCATCGCGTCGGCCGCACGCTTGCCCTGCTCGACGAAGTCGGAGCCGAGGAAGGCCACATAGTCCTTGCACGCGGTGGAGTTGAGCTTGCGGTCGATGGTGAGGACCGGGACCTTCTTGGCGGCGGCGGCCTTCAGCGCCGGCTCCAGGCCGTCGGAGTTCAGCGGGGCGACGATGAGGAACTGGGCGCCCTGGGACAGCATGTCCTGGATGTCGCTGATCTGCTTGGACAGCTGCGACTGGGCGTTGGTGGTGAGCAGCTTCTTGACGCCGACCTTCTTGGCCTCGTCCTTGATGGACTGGGTCTCGGCGATCCGGAACGGGTTGGCCTCCTTCTCCGACTGGGAGAAGCCGACCACCGCGTCCTTCAGGTCCAGCTTCGGCGACCCGTAGGTCTGCAGCGAGCAGCCGGAACCGGACGAGGTCTCAGGGGACTTGGCCGCCTGGGCGCCCTGGCTGCTGTCAGCGGACGCGTTGTCGGAGCCCTCCGACTTGGAACAGCCGGAGGCGGCCAGCGTGGCGGTGGCGGCGAGGAGACAGGCCACGGCGAGGGTACGGGTTCGGCGCTGGATCATCATGCGCGGGAGCTCCTTGGCGGGATGACGGCACACCGACGGGCGTGCGGTCGGGCATGGCTGGACGATGCATCGGCCGCTCGGCGGCTGATGTCACTGCATTCCTCACGACCCCCGCCAGTGCTTCACCGGGGTGGCCCCCAGCTGCACGAACTGCGGTCGTGAGAGCCTGCGCGGCCTCTCGGCGGCTCGGTTTACAACGTTATATAGGCGGTGCGGCACAGGCGGCAAGAGCGTTGTCGATGCGTTTCCAAAACGTTTCGGAGTCGACCGGGCCGAACGGCGGCCCCCATCCCACCGGTTGCCGCCGCACCACTGGACAGCTGCCCGGCGCCGTGCTGTCATACCGCCGGAAGCAATTTTTCTAACGTTGCAAGACCTTTGCCACGCGGCCCTTCCTGCCGCGACGGCACGCCTTGCCGTGCGCGCGTTCCGGCATCCCTGCGGACCGGTGCGTCATGGCGGCCCGCACCTGCCGTGCGCCGACGGGCTCAGGCGCCCCGCGCCTGCGGGTATCCCGGAGAAGCCCCGGCGAACGGGCTTCCTCCGGCCGTGCTGACCACCCCGGTCGCCGGCCGTCGCTTCGGCCGGGGACCGGGGTGGTGCTCCGGCGTCCGCTACGACGTGGCCGGTGCCCCCGGAGCGGGCAAGAAGCCCGTGTCGTGGAAGTACGTCAGGTAGCGGGTCAGGATCTCGTCGGTCAGGGGCTGTTGGCGGATTCCCACGGCCGCCGCCGCCTCGGCCGTCCGGCGGGAGTCGAAGCGGCGCAGGTCCGTCGCCTCGTGCCGGGTCTGCACCTCGTCACCGAGGAACAGCTGCGCCGCGTTGTCGGGCCGGGCTGCCACACGGGCCCGCCAGTCCGCCGCCGGAACGGTTCGCAGCTTGTGCCCCAGGCGGGCGGCCGCTTCGAAGACGCGGTCCAGGCCCGGCGCGTCCGGATTGGTGAAGTGGTACGTCCGCACGCCCGCCGGGTCCGATCCGCAGAGCGCCACGACCGCGGCGCTGACGTAGTCGACGGGCACCCAGTCGGTCGACCCGTAGGGCAGGTCCGGCACCGCCCCCGCCTGGAGGCAGCCCTTGACGAGCTGCCACAGCAGATCGCGGTCCTGGCAGGCGCCGGTGGCGGTGTCGCCACTGATGCGGCCGGGCCGGTGGACGGTCACCGGCAGGCCGCGTTCACGCGCGAGGCCGACGAGCCCCTCGGCGACCCACTTGCTCCGCGCGTACCCGTCGGGCAGGCCGGATGCCGGGCCCGTCGGGGTCGACTCCGTGATGGCGACGGGGCCGGGCCGGTGGGCATAGACACCGGTGGTCGAGATGTACTGCATCCCCGGTGAGGCCGAATCGGCGAGCAGGCGCAGCAGTTCCTCGGTGCCGGCCACGTTGGGGGCGCGCAGGTCGCCGTAGGCGGCGGCGAAGTTCACGCGTGCACCGTTGTGCAGGACCGGGCCCAGGCGCCGGGCCAGGGCGGTGCGGTCGCCCGGGGACAGACCGAGGCCGGGGGCGGCGAGGTCGCCGGGGACGGGACGGATCAGGTTCGCGTACCAGGGGCGCCACAGGCCGTACCGCTCCAGGTTGGCCCGCAGCCGGTCCGCCGCCTGGTGGGCGTCACGCGCCCGTACCAGGCAGTCGACGGGGCCCCCCGTCGCCTCGATGAGGTCGCGCAGGAGGAAGGCGCCGAGGAAGCCGGACGCGCCGGTCAGGAGGGGCCGTGCGGACGGGCGGAGGCGCCTGTGCGCGGGGGCCGTGTCCCGGCTCCTCCCCCTGCCCGTGATGTCGTCGGCCAGTGCGACCTCGGCGGCGAAGCCGGATGTCTCGGTGCTCCGCGGGCCGGCCTCCCCCGCCGCGCTCCCCAGCAGCCGGTCGATGCCCTCGACGGTCGGCTCCGCGAGCAGGGCCCGCAGGGAGGGGCGGTGGCCGCACCGTTCCCCGATCCGCCGGGCCAGGGTCACGGCGAGCAGCGAGTGGCCGCCCAGGGTGAAGAAGTCGTCCGTGACTCCCACGCCGGGCACGTCGAGCGTCTCCGCGAACACCTCGCACAGGACGCGTTCGCGCGCGGTGCGCGGTGCGCGGCCGTCCGTCGCTCCGGTGCGGTGGGGCGCGGGCAGAGCGCGCCGGTCGGTCTTGCCGTTGGGGGTGAGGGGCAGGGCCTGGAGACCGACGTGGGCGGCGGGGACCATGTGGCCGGGCAGGCTCGCGGCGAGGTGGGCGCGCACCTCGGCCTCGTCCGGGCCGGCCGCACCGTCCGCGGGCACGGTGTACACGACGAGGCGCCGGTCGCCGGGCCGGTCCTCGCGGACGGCGGCGCAGGCCGCGGCCACGCCGGGCATCGAGGCGAGCACCGCCTCGATCTCGCCGAGTTCGATACGGAAGCCGCGCAGTTTGACCTGGTCGTCGACGCGGGAGAGGTAGACGAGTTCGCCGTCGGCCGTCCAGCGCACCACGTCGCCGGTGCGGTACATGCGGCCGCCCGCGCGGTCGAACGGGTCGGCCAGGAACCGGGACGCGGTGAGCGCGGCCCGGCCGTGGTACCCGCGGGCGACTCCCGCACCGGACACGTACAGCTCACCCGCCACACCCGGCGGTACGGGTGCCAGCCGGTCGTCCAGGACGTGGACGCGGGTGCCGTCCACGGGGGCGCCGATGGGCACCGTGCGATCGGGGGCCAGCGGGCCGTCCGCGTGCTGGTAACCGCTCATGGTGGCGCAGACGGTCGTCTCCGTCGGGCCGTAGGCGTTGACGAGGTACCGGTCCCGTGCCCAGGCGTGCACCAGGGCGGGCGGGCACGCCTCCCCGGCGAGGACCACCGTGGTTCCGGCGGGCAGCGAGCCGGGCGGCATCACCGCGAGGGCTGCAGGCGGCAGGGTGAGGTGGGTGATGCCCCGCTCCTGGACCAGGGCGGCGAGGGAGGGGCCGGGCAGCAGCGCTTCGCGTGCGTGGATGTCCAGGCAGGCCCCGGTGAGCAGCCCCATGCACAGTTCCCAGAACGCGGCGTCGAAGCTGACGGAGGCCATGTGCAGCACCCGGCTGCCGGGGCCGACGCGCAGCCGCTCGCTCTGGGTCCGGACCATGGCGCCGACGCCCCGGTGGGTGACGACGACGCCCTTGGGGCGGCCGGTGGAGCCCGATGTGTAGATGACGTAGGCGGGATGCTCCGGGACGAGGAACGGGGTGGGGGCGGCACCGTCGTACGCGGCCGGCGCGTCACCGGGTTCGTCGGCGTACAGGTGCGGCACCTCGGTGCTGGGCAGGCCCCGGTGAATGGCGGGGGTGGTGAGGAGCAGGCGCGGGCCGGCGTCGTCGAGCATGTAGGTCAGGCGCCGGGCCGGGTAGTCGGGGTCGATCGGCACGTAGGCGGCCCCGGTCCTGAGGACGGCGAGCAGGGCCACGACGAGGTGGTGGGTGCGGGGCAGGGCGACGGCGACCCGGTCCTCGGGTCCGATGCCCCGTGCGGCGAGCCGGCGGGCGAGGGCGGCCGCGCGGGCGTCGAGTTCGCCGTAGGTGAGGGTGGTGCCGGCGTCGCGGACGGCGGGGGCGTCGGGGGTACGGCTGACCCACTGTTCGAAGAGCGCGGGGACCGTCTGCCCTGCCGAAGGCCCGGCGGGTCCGGTGCTCCATGCGGCGAGGCGGGTGTGCTCGGCGGCCGTGAGCACGTCGTAGGTGTGCAGCGGGCGGTCGGGGTCGGCGGCGGCGGCGCCGAGCAGCAGGGCGAACCGGTCGGCGAGGCCGCGGACGGTCGCCGCGTCGAAGAGTTCCGTCGCGTAGTCGACGGTGGCGCTCATGCCGCTGAGGGCGCCGCTCCCGTCGTACGTCTCGGTGAAGGTGAACGAGAGGTCGAACTTGCTGATCCCCGCGTCGACCGGTACGCCGCTGACGCTCAGGCCCGGCAGGTCGATGCCGGCGGCCGGGGCGTGGTTCTGGAGGACCAGCATGGTCTGGAACAGCGGGTGGTGGCCCTGGGCGCGCGCGGGGTTGAGCAGTTCCACCAGCCGCTCGAAGGGGACGTCCTGGTGCGCGTACGCCGAGAGGTCGAACTCCTTGACCCGCTGGAGCAGTTCGAGGAAGGTCGGGTCGCCTGTCAGGTCCGTGCGCAGTACGAGGGTGTTGACGAAGAGGCCGACGAGTCCGGAGGCGGCCTCTTCGGTCCGGCCGGCGACGGCCGTGCCCAGCGGGATGTCGTCGCCGCCGCCGTGCCGGGACAGAACCGTCGACAGGGCGGCCTGGAGCACCATGAAGACGCTGCACCCGCTGGTACGGGCGAGCTCCGCGACCCGCCGGGAGGTGGTGCGGTCGACGGCGAACCCGTGGGTCCCTCCGGTGTGCCGGGGCACGGCCGGGCGCGAGCGGTCCCACGGCAGCTCGATCATCTCCGGAAGGCCGCTCAACGCACCCTTCCAGTGGTCCAGCTGACGGGAGACGACGCTCTCGGGGTCGTGCTCGTCACCGAGCAGGCGGCGCTGCCAGAGGGTGTGGTCGACGTAGTCGACGGGCGGTGCGCCCAGTGCGGGTTCCTCGGCGCGGGCACGGGCCCGGTAGGCGACGCCCAGGTCGTGCGCGAGGGGTGCGAGGGACGAGCCGTCGGCGGCGATGTGGTGGATCACGAGCACCAGGACGTGGGCGTCGTCGCGGACCCGCAGCAGGGTCGCCCGGAGCGGGGGGCGGTGCTCGATGTCGACCGGTTCGGCGGCTGCCGCTCTGATCCTGTGGTGGAGCTTGTCCTCGTCGACCGGCTCCGTGACGAACGGGAGGCGGAAGTCCTGCGGGGCGGTGATGTGCTGGTGCGGTCCCGCGACGCCCTCCGGGAAGACGGTGCGCAGAGCGGCGTGCCGGCCGGCAACGTCGTGCAGGGCCCGGCGCAGGGCCTCGGTGTCGAGCGGTCCGTCGAGGCGCACGGCGAAGGGAATGTTGTACGTCGGGGACGGGCCGTCGAGCCGGTGGAAGAACCACAGGCGCTGCTGGGCGTACGACAGCGGCAGCGTGGCGGGGCGTTCCTGCGGGACGAGAGCGGGGCGGGCGGGCCTGCCCGCCGCCTCCAGGGCGGTGGCGAGGGCGGCGACCGTGGGGTTCTCGAAGAGGGTGCGGATCTCGGTCTCGGTGTCCAGGGCGGTGCGTATCCGGCCCACCAGGCGGGTGGCGAGCAGGGAGTGGCCGCCCAGGGCGAAGAAGTCGTCGTCGATGCCGACGCGCGCCACGCCGAGCACATCGGCGAACAGCCCGGCGAGGATCTCCTCCGTGGCGCTGCGCGGCGGCCGGCCCCGGCCGGCCGGCGGGTCCGCGGGCCGGGGCAGGGCGGCCCGGTCGAGCTTGCCGTTGGGGGTGAGCGGCAGCGCGTCGACCGGCTGGACGACCGCGGGCACCATGTACGCGGGCAGTCGGCGTCCCACGTGCGCGGCGAGCGCACCGGGGTCCGGGGCGTGGCCGGGGGCGGGGACGACGTAGGCGGTGAGGGTGCGGTCGCCGGGCAGATCCTCGCGGACCAGGACGCAGGCGGCGTGCACGGACGGATCGGCGCGGAGCACCGACTCGATCTCCGCGGGTTCGATGCGGTGGCCGCGCAGCTTGATCTGCTGGTCGGCGCGTGCCACGTAGTGCAGGGTGCCGTCGGCGTCCCGGCGCACCAGGTCACCGGTGCGGTACATGCGCTCCCCGGTCCCGGCGAACGGGTCGGCGACGAACCTGGTGGCGGTGAGGCCGGGCCGCCCCAGGTAGCCGCGTGCGACCCCGGTGCCCGCGACGTACAGCTCGCCCTCGGCGCCGGGCGGCACGGGCCGCATCGCCCCGTCCAGGACGTAGGCGCGCATGCCGTCCAGCGGCCGTCCGACGGGGGCGGCGCCGGCGGGGGCGGCGCCGTGGCGGACGCGGTGGGCGGTGGCGAAGGTAGTGGTCTCGGTGGGCCCGTAGACGTGGAGGACGGCGGTGCCGGGGTGGGCGGCGGCGAGGCGTTGCAGGACTCCGGGCGCGGCGGCCTCGCCTCCGGCGGCGACCAGGCGCAACAGGCCGAGGGCGGCCGCGTCCGTGTCGGCGAGGACGTTGAACAGGGCCGTCGTCAGGAACGCCGCCGTCAGCCCGTGCCGGGTGACGAGGTCCCTGAGCACGGCGGGCTGGAGCGTGCCCTCGGGCGCCACGACGACGCGGCCGCCGTTCAGGAGGGGAGCCCAGATCTCGAAGGTGGAGGCGTCGAAGACGTACGCCGAGTGCAGCAGGACCGCGTCGGCGGCGCCGTCGGCCCACGCCCGGTGCGCTGCGAGGGCGGTCACGTCGGCGTGGGTGACGCCGACGCCCTTGGGCAGGCCGGTGGAGCCGGAGGTGAACATCACGTAGGCGAGCCGGTCGCCGCCCGTGACGGCGGGGAGGGCGCCCGCGGGGACCGGAGCCCCCTCCCGGACGCGGCCTGCCGCGTCGACGGTCAGTACGGCCGTGTCCGGGCCGAGCCGGCGCACCCAGGGGTGAGTGCGTGTGGTCCCGTCGACGATCAGGACGCGCAGGGCTGCCACCTCGGCCACCCGGCGCAGCCGGTCGGCCGGCCAGCGCGGGTCGAGCGGCACATAGGCGGCGCCCGCGCGCAGGGCGGCCAGTGAGGCGGTGACCGTGGCGGCCGAGCGGCCCACGAGGACCCCGACGCCGTCCTCGGGACCGGTCCCGAGCCCGGTCAGGGCGCCGGCCAGACCGTCCGAGAGGTCGGACAGCTGCCGGTACGTCAGCTGCTCGCCGGCGCCGCAGACGGCCACTGTGTCCGGGTGCCGGTCGGCCCGCGCGGCCACCGCGTCCGGGATGCTCATGTCCGTTGCCGGGCAGGTCAGTTCGGCGCCATCGCCCAGTGAGAGCAGGGTCTCCCGCTCGCCGTCCAGGAGGACGGGCACGGCGTCGGCGCGGCGGTCGAGCCCCTGCGCCATCGTCGTCAGCAGGCGCCTCATACGGGCGACCGTCCGTGCCACGTCGTCGCGGTTCAGGACGGCGGAGCGGTAGCCGAAGGTGATCCTCAGGGCGTCGCCCGGCGCGATGGTGAGGGTGAGCGGGTAGTGGGCGGCGTCCGTGCCGCTGAACCCGGTGACGGCCAGGCCCGGCAGCCCCCGCTGCGCGGTGCGAAGGGCCTCGTCGTCCATCGGATAGTTCTCGAACACGACGAGGGTGTCGAAGAGTTCGTCCAGCTCTGTGACGCCCCGGATCTCGCTCAGGCCCAGGTGCTGGCTGCCCAGGAGACGCCCCTGCTCCTCCTGGAGCCGCGTCAGCAGCCCGGCCAGGGTTTCGCCGGGCTCCTGACGGAGGCGTACCGGCACGGTGTTGATGAACAGCCCGATCATCGACTCGATGCCGGGGATCTCCGGCGGGCGGCCGGACACGGTGGCCCCGAACACGACGTCCGGGCGTCCGGTGAGGTGCCCGAGCAGCAGGCCCCAGGCGCCCTGGACCAGGGTGTTGAGGGTGAGCCGGTGGGCGCGGGCCGTCTCGCGCAGCCGGAGCGTCGTGGCGGGGTCCAGGTCGAGGACGAGCGTTTCGGGCAGTTCGGCGGATTCCTGCGCGCCCGCGCCGCCGGGCCCTGCGAGGAGGGTCGGCGACTCGATCCCGGCCAGAGCGGTGGTCCAGGCGTCCAGCGCGGCGGTGCGGTCCTGCCGCGCGAGCCATCCCAGGTAAGTGCGGTAGGGGGTGACGCGAGGCAGGGCGCTGTCGTCGCCCCCACTCGTGTAGAGCGCGAACAGTTCCCGCACGAGGAGGGGCATCGACCATCCGTCGAACAGGATGTGATGACTCGTCATGACGAGACGGTGGCGCTTCGGCGCGGTGCGCACCAGGGTGAACCGCATCAGGGGCGGGGTGGTCAGGTCGAAGCGTCCGGTGCGGTCGGCGGCGAGGAACGCGGTCAGCCGCTCCTCAGCGGTGCCGGTGGCGGCCGCGGCGGTCAGGTCCAGTTCCTCCAGCGGTACCGGGACCTCGGCGGCGACGGCCTGCACGGGCTCGTCCAGGTCCTCGTGGAGGAAGCCGACGCGCAGGTTGGCGTGCCGGCGCAGCAGGCTGCCGATGGCCGCGCGCAGCGCGGGAACATCGACGGTGCCTTCGAGGTCGAGGACGACCTGCGCGGTGTAGACGTCCACGGCCTGCGAGTCGTACAGGGCGTGGAAATGCATGCCTGCCTGAAGCGGCGTCAGCGGTAGTACGTCCTCCAGCTGGAAGCCGGTCACTTGCGTCCACCCCACTTGTTCTGCAGTCGGTCGATCTGGGCCTGGTTGAGTGACACCAAGGGAAGGTCGGAGGGCGTGTAGCCACCCGCGTCGGGCCGTTCGGCGTGGTCGGCGAGGGCGCGCAGCGCGCGCGTGAACGCCTCGGTCAGGGCTCCCACGTCCTCCTCCTTGAGGAGGTCGCTGGGCCAGGTCCAGCGGGTCACCAGACTCGGGCCGTCGGGCAGGTCCTCGGTGTGCGCGTTGATGTCCAGGACGTGGTGCACGGGCATGTCCGGGTCCTGGGCGCGCGGCCCGCCGCCGTCGAGCAGGACGGCCCAGTCGGCCGCCGGGCCGCCGTCCGCGGTCTCGGGAGACACGGCGTACCGGCCCAGGTAGTTGAATCCGATCTGGGGTTCGGCCGCGGTGGCCAGCCGGGGGCGGGTCGCCGGGTTGAGGTGGCGCAGCATTCCGTGGCCGACACCGTGGTCGGGAACGGTCCGCAGCTGCTCCTTGACGCGTTTGACCGCGCGTTCGACCAGCGCGGCGTCGAAGCCGCCGGGGCCGCGGGCGTCCACGGGTCCCGGGTCGAGCCGAACCGGGTAGAGGCTGGTGAACCAGCCGACCGTCCGCGACACGTCGACGTGGTCGGCGATCTGCTCGCGGCCGTGGCTCTCCAGGTCGAGCAGGACACCTGTTCCGGTGTGCTGGGATCCGCCGGGGCCGGGGGCACGTTCCGCCCGCCAGGCGCAGACGGCGAGGGCGAGGCCCGTGAGCAGGATGTCGTCCACGCCGGCGTGGAACGCGCCGGGCACGGTGGTGAGCAGGGACCGGGTCCAGGTGGCGGGAAGGCGGGTGACCAGGGTGCGTGTCCCGTCGGCGGTGTCCAGGCGGGGGTCCAGCGGCCGGTATCCCAGCTGCGGGTCCGCGGTGCTCAGCACGTCCTGCCACAGGGGCAGTTCGGCTTCCCGTGCCTCGCCGCGCGCCTGGGCGGCGAGAAGGTGCGCCCAGCCCCGGTAGGACGTGGTGACGGCGGGCAGCGCGGCGGCCGGAGCGGCGCCGGTGACCACCTGCCACGCGCGGGCCAGGTCCGCGGCGAGGACGCGCCAGGAGACCGCGTCGACGGCCAGGTGGTGCACGACGAGCAGCAGTCGCCCGCGTCGGTGCGGTCCGGCGTCGCACCAGACGGCCTCGACCACGTTCCCGCGGGCGGGGCGCAGCCGCCTGCGTACCTGTTCGCCCGCCTCGGTGACGGCGGCGCGGGCCGCTTCCGCGTCGAGACCCGTGATGTCGACACGGGTGAAGCGGCGGCGGGCCGGGACGGCGCCGGGGGGCAGGGTTTCGAGGACCGGTTCGCCCCCGGCCGGGCGGGTGACCCGCATGCGGAGCATGTCGTGGTGGTCGATGACGAGCTGAAGGGTTGCGACGAGGGTGTCCTCGGCGGCCCCCGCGGGCGTGCTCAGCACCCCGGACTGGTTGTAGCCGTCGGTGGCGCCCGGTCTGTCCAGGAACCAGGCGGCGATGGGGGTCGGCGGCATCTCGCCGACGCCCTGGTCGGCGGGCGCGGGGGTGCGCCGGCCGAGGTCGGTGGCGGCGTCCGCGATGCCCTCGGGGGTGCGGTGGAGGAAGACATCGCGCGGTGAGACCCCGAGCCCGGCCTCGCGTACCCGGCTGACCAGCTGGATCGAGAGGATGCTGTCGCCGCCGAGGGCGAAGAAGTCGTCGTCCGTGCGGACTGCGGGGGTGCGCAGGACGGAGGCGAACGCGTCGCACAGCGCGCGTTCCCGTGCGGTGCGTGGCTGCCCGCCCGGCCGGGCGGCGGCCGGGCGGGCCGGGGCGGGCAGGGCCTTGCGGTCGGTCTTCCCGTTGGGCAGGAGCGGCAGGGCGTCGAGGGCGACGAAGACCGCCGGCACCATGTACGGCGGCAGGGCCGAGGTCAGCCGGGCGCGCAGTTCGCCGTCGGCGGGGCGCTCGGCACCGTCGCCGCGTCCGTCGGGGACGGTGTAGGCGACCAGCCGCCGTTCGCCCGGCCGGTCCTCGCGGACGAGGACGCAGGCGCCGGCGACGCCGTGGAGTGCGGTGAGCGCGGCCTCGATCTCGCCGAGTTCGATGCGCAGGCCGTTCAGCTTGACCTGGTCGTCGGCGCGGGAGACGTAGCTGAGCAGCCCGGTGGCGCCGCGTCTGACGAGGTCGCCCGTGCGGTACATGCGGCTGCCCGGGGGGCCGAACGGATCGGCGACGAACCGCTCGGCGGTCAGGCCGGGGCGCCCCAGGTAGCCGCGCGCGAGGCCCTCGCCGGCGATGTGGAGCTCGCCGGTGACGCCCGGCGGTACCAGCCGGAGGGAGGCGTCCAGGACGTAGGCGCGGGTGTTGTCGACGGGGCGGCCGAGCGGCACGCCCCCCTCCCCCGCCGCGGTGCCCTTCTCGCCGCTCCGATGGTGGTGCGCGGTTGCGTCGATGGTGGTCTCGGTGGGTCCGTACAGGTTGTGCACCTCGACCCGCCAGGCCTGTCCGGCGCGCTCGGCCAGGGACCTGGGCAGGGGTTCGCCTCCGCACAGGACGGCCCGCAGCGTCGCGGGCGCCTCCTCGGGAGCGGTCTCGTTGAGGACGAGTGAGAGGTGCGAGGGCACGAACTGCGCGAGGGTGGCCCCGG
Source organism: Streptomyces brevispora (assembly GCF_007829885.1). Lineage (NCBI taxonomy): Bacteria > Bacillati > Actinomycetota > Actinomycetes > Kitasatosporales > Streptomycetaceae > Streptomyces > Streptomyces brevispora. The sequence continues at coordinate 178,993 of NZ_VIWW01000002.1, read as the reverse complement.
CTTCGCGCATGCGGGCGAGCAGGCCGGAGGGGTCGTGGTTGACGGCGGGCGGTACGGGGCAGGTGGAGCCGCCGTGCAGCAGCGGCAGCCAGGTCTCCCAGACCGAGGCGTCGAAGCTGGGCGAGGTGCGTGCGAGGACCCGGTCGTCGTCGGTGAGGCCGAGGTGGCCGGCCATCCAGGCCATGTGGCTGGTCAGGGAGGCGTGGGTGGCGACGACCCCCTTGGGGCGGCCGGTGGAGCCCGAGGTGTAGATGACGTAGGCGGCGTCGAGCGGTTCCGGTCCGGCGACGGGCGGCGCGGCGCGGCCCGTGGACCAGGCCGCCCGGTCGTCGAGGTCGAGGCAGGGTACGGAGGGGACGTATCGTGCGGCGCGGTCGGTGCCGTGGGTGAGGAGCAGTGCCGGACGGGCGTCGTCGAGCATGTAGGTGATGCGCGCCTCGGGGTATTCCAGGTCGACCGGCAGGTAGGCGGCTCCGGCCTTGGCCACGGCCAGCATCGCGACGACCTGGCCGGCGGTGCCTTCCAGGGCGAGGGCCACGAGGTCGCCGCGGCCGATGCCGCGGTCGTGCAGGTGGTGTGCCAAGTCGTCCGAGAGCGCGTCCAGTTCGCTGAAGGAGAGCCGGTGGGCGCCGTCCCGTACGGCGATCGCCGCGGGGGTCCGGGCGGTCTGTCCGCGGAAGGCCTCGGGGGCGGTGCGCGCCGCCACCGGCCGGACGGGACCGTGCGCGGCCCGTTCCAGGGCGGCCAGTTCGGCCGCGTCCAGCAGCGTGGCGCTGTGGACGTGCCGGCCGGGGTCGGCGGTGAACAGGGCGAGCAGCCGGGTCAGGCGCGCGGCCAGGGCGTGGGCGGTGGTGGGTGCGAAGAGGTCGGTGGAGTACTCCAGGACGCCGTCGAGCCCGGCGGGGCGGCCCGCGGCGTCGCGGGTCTCGGTGAAGGTGAAGGTCAGGTCGAACTTGCTGATGCCGGTGTGCACGGGCTGTGCGGTCACCGTGAGGCCGGACAGTCCGACCGCGGTGTCCGCCTGGTTCTGGAGGACGAGCATGGTCTGGAACAGCGGGTGGTGGTTCTGGGCCCGGACGGGGCCCAGGGCATCCACCAGCCGTTCGAACGGCACGTCCTGGTGTGCGTAGGCGGCCAGGTCGAACTCCCTTACTCGGTCGATGACTTCGGCGAAGGTGGGGTCCCCCGACAGGTCGGTGCGCAGGACGAGGGTGTTGACGAAGAAGCCCACCAGGTCGTCGAGTGCTTCGTCGGTGCGGCCGGCGACGGCGGTGCCGAGCGGGATGTCCTCACCGGCGCCGTGCCGGGAGAGGAGGACCGAGAGGGCCGCCTGGAGCACCATGAAGAGGCTGCATCCGCGGGACCTAGCGAGTTCCGAGAGTGCCCGGTGGGTCGCGGCGTCGACGGGGAAGGCGAACGCGTCCCCGTGGTAGGCGGTGACGGCGGGGCGGGGCCGGTCGCACGGCAGGTCGAGCAGGTCGGGGGCGCCGTCGAGTGCGCGGCGCCAGAAGTCCAGTTGGCGGGCGGCCTGGCTGGACGGGTCGTCCTCGGCGCCGAGCAGTGCGCGCTGCCACAGGGTGTAGTCGGCGTACTGGACGGCGAGTTCCCGCCAGTCCGGTGCCTCGCCCGCGAGGCGTGCCCGGTAGGCGTCGCCGAGGTCGCGGGCGAGCGGGGCGAGGGACCAGCCGTCGCCGGCGATGTGGTGGACGAGCAGCACGAGGACGTGGCTGTCGGCGCCGAGCCGCAGCAGCCGCGCCCGTACGGGCAGTTCGGTGCTCACGTCGAAGGTGTGCGCGACCTCGGCGGTCAGGACGGTGTCGAGGCGGGCGGGGTCGGTGTCGCGGGGGCTCAGGTCGAGGTCGGCGTCCTCGGCGGCACGGATGACCTGGCGCGCCACCCCGCCGGTCTCGGGAAAGACGGTGCGCAGGCTCTCGTGTCGTCCGACGACGTCGGTGAGGGCGCTGTGCAGGGCGTCCGCGTCCAGCGGGCCGTCCAGGCGCAGCACCAGCGGCACGTTGTACGTGGCGCTGGGTCCCTCGAACCGGTTGAGGAACCACAGGCGCTGCTGGGCGAAGGACAGGGGCAACGGATCGGGGCGGCTCGGGGCGCGCTCCAGCGGGTTCCTGGCCTCCTCCGCGCCGTCCAGCGCGGCCGCGAGCGCGGCGGGCGTGGGGTGTTCGAAGACCGCCTTGACCTGGACCTCGACGGCGAGCGCGGTACGGATGCGCGCGGCCAGCCTGGTGGCGAGCAGGGAGTGGCCGCCCAGGGCGAAGAAGTCGTCGTCGGCACCCGCCCCGTCGAGGCCGAGCACGTCGGCGAAGAGTCCGCACAGGATTTCCTCGCGCGCCGTGCGGGCGGCGCGCCCGCGGACCGGTGCGTGGTGCGCGGGCTCGGGCAGGGCGCTGCGGTCCACCTTTCCGTTGAGGGTCAGCGGCAGCGCGTCGATCAGGACGAAGGCCGAGGGCACCATGTAGGCGGGCAGCGAACGGCCGACGGCTCCGGCGGGGTCGGGGCGGGCACCGTTGGCGGGCACCACGTACGCGACGAGCCGACGGTCGCCGGGGATGTCCTCGCGGACGACGACGAAGGAGTCGGCGACGCCCTCGCAGCAGGCCAGTACGCCCTCGATCTCTCCGAGTTCGATGCGGTAGCCGCGCAGCTTCACCTGACTGTCGGCGCGGGTGACGTAGGCGATGTGCCCCTCGCGGGTCCACCGGACGAGGTCGCCGGTGCGGTACATGCGCCCGCCCGCCGCGTCGAACGGGTCGGCGACGAATCGGGCGGCGGTCAGGCCGGGGATGCCGGTGTACCCGCGTGCCACGCCGCGTCCGGCGAGGTACAGCTCGCCCGTGACGCCCGGCGGGACCGGGCGCAGGGAGCCGTCCAGGACGTACAGCCGCATGCCGTCCAGGGGGCGTCCGACGGGGGGCGGGCCCGGCGGCAGGTCGGCCGGCACGTCGTGGCGCGTGGCGAAGGTGGTCGTCTCGGTGGGGCCGTACACATGCAGGACGCGGATGCCGGGGGCGGTGCCCGCGACCCGCTGCATCGCGTCCGGTGAGGCCAGTTCGCCCCCGGCGCAGACCAGCCGGAGGCCGGCGAAGGCCTCCGGTGCGGTGTCGGCGATCACGTTGAACAGGGCCGTCGTCAGGAAGACCGCGCTCACCGCGTGCTCGCGGACGGCGTCGGCCAGGACTCGGGCCTCCAGCACACCGTCCGGTGCGACGACGACCCTGCCTCCGTGCAGGAGCGGGGCCCAGATCTCGAACGTCGAGGCGTCGAAGACGTAGGCCGAGTGCATCAGGACCGCGTCGGCGGCACCGCCCCGCCAGGCGGAGTCGGCCGTCAGCGCCACCACGTCGGCGTGCGTGACGCCGACGCCCTTGGGCAGGCCGGTCGACCCGGAGGTGAACATCACATAGGCGAGTGCTCCGGGACCCGGCACGGCGGCGGGCTCTCCCGGCCGCTCGGGCGCGCCGCGCAGAATCCGGCCGAGCCGGTCCACGACCACGACCGGCATCCGGCGGGCCGCCCCGGTCACCCAGGAAGAGGCGAGGGCGTCCTCGTCGACGACGAGGACGCGCACGTCCGCCACCGCGGCCACCTGTTCGAGCCGCTCCCCCGGCCAGCGCGCGTCGAGCGGGACGTACGCACCGGCCGCGCGGACCGCGCCGAGGGACGCCGCGACGACCGCGGGCGAGCGGCCGAGCAGCACGCCGACCCCGGACTCGGGGCCGACGCCCAGGCCGGCCAGGGCGCGGGCGAGGTCGAGGGAGATCCGGTCGAGTCCGGCGTAGCTGAGGGCGATGCCGTCGCCGACGACGGCGACGGCGTCCGGGGTGCGGCGTGCCCGGTCCGCGAAGAGCGCGGGCAGGGTGGCCTGCGCGGTGTGCGCGGGCAGAGCGCCGCCGGTGCCCCATCGGGTGACGCGGGTGTGTTCGTCCGGCGTCATCAGGTCGTAGCCCGCCAGCGGCCGGGCGGGGTCGTCCGCCACCTGCTCCAGGAGCCGGACCAGGCGGTTCGCGAGGGCTTCGACGGTGGAGCGGTCGAACAGAGCGGTGGCGTACTCGATCCCTGCGCTGAGGCCGCCCTCGCCCGGCTCCTCCTCGAAGGCGAAGGTGAGGTCGAACTTGCTCAGGCCGTTGTGGACGAGCCGGCTCTCCACGGTGAGGCCGGGCAGGTCGGGACGGGCGGTCTCCTGGTTCTGGAGGACCAGCATGGTCTGGAACAGCGGATGGTGGTTGCGCGCCCTGACCGGGTTGACGCTCTCGACGAGGCGCTCGAAGGGCACGTCCTGGTTCGCGTAGGCGGCGAGGTCGAACTCCCGCACCCGGTGGATCACTTCGGCGAAGGTCGGATCGCCGGACAGGTCGGTGCGCAGGACCAGCGTGTTGACGAAGAAGCCGACCATGTCCTCCAGTGCCTCGTCCGTGCGTCCGGCGACGGGCGAGCCGAGCGGGATGTCCTCGCCCGCGCCGTGCCGGTGCAGCAGGGTAGCCACCGCCGCCTGGAGCACCATGAACAGGCTGCTGCCCGACTCCCCGGCCAGGCGCCGGAGCCGGCCGCACAGAGCGGGGGGTACGCCGAAGGTGTGGACGGCGCCCCGCGGGTCGGTGGTGACCGGGCGCGGCCGGTCCAGCGGCAGTTCGATCAGTCCGGGCAGTCCGGCGAGGGCGGTGTGCCAGTGGTCGAGTTGCCGGCGCAGGACGCTCTGCGGTGCCACGCCGTCGCCCAGCGCGGCCTGCTGCCAGAGGGTGTAGTCGGCGTACTGGAGCGGGGTGCCGCCGGCCGGCCCGCGCTCCCGGCCCGTGAGACGGGCCCCGTAGGCCTCCCCGAGGTGGCGGGCGAGCGGGGCGAGGGACCAGCCGTCACTCGCGATGTGGTGCAGGACGAGTACCAGGACGTGGTGACCGGGTGCGGAGCGCAGCAGCAGGGCGCGCAGGGGCGGGTCCGTGACGACGTCGAACGGCTCGCGCACGGCGGCGAGGACGGCCTCTTCCAGATCCGCGGGTGCCGTGCTCACGACGGGCAGCCGGGGTGTGGCCTCGGCGGCGGGAAGGACCAACTGGTGTGGCACGCCGTCCCGTTCGGGGAACAGGGTGCGCAGCGCCTCGTGCCGCTCGACCACGTCGCGCAGCGCGGCGCGCAGGGCCTCGGTGTCCAGGGCGCCCTCGAGTTCGAGCACGAGCGGGATGTTGTAGGCGGAGTCGGGCCCCTCCAGCCGGTTGAGGAACCACAGACGCTGCTGGGCGAAGGAGAGCGGCAGCGGATCGGGCCGCCGTGGAGCGGGGACCACCGGCGGTCGGGCCCGGCCCTGCTTGTCCAGGACGCGGGCCAGGCCCGCGGCGGTCGGGTGTTCGAAGAGGGTCCGCACGGCGATCTCGGCGCCCAGGACGGCCCGGACGCGGCTGACGACGCGCATCGCGAGCAGGGAGTGCCCGCCGAGTTCGAAGAAGCTGTCGTGCGGGCCCACCCGGTGCCGTTGCAGAACATCGGCGAAGACACCTGCGAGCAGGTCCTCCGGGACGGTGTGCCGGCCCGCTCCGCCGGTGGTGCCGGAGCCCGGCGCGGGCTCCGGCAGGGCGCGCCGGTCCACCTTGCCGTTGGGCAGGAGGGGAAGGTCGTCCAGGACGACGACGGCGGCGGGCACCATGTAGTGCGGCAGGCTCTCGGCGAGGACGTCGCGCAGGGTGCCGGGGCGCAGGGCCGGGTCGGCGGTGACGGCGTAGGCGACGAGGCGGTGCCCGCCGGGTATGTCCTCACGGATCACCGCGCAGGCGGCCGTGACGCCGGGGCACGCGAGCAGGGCGGCCTCGACCTCCCCCGGCTCGACGCGGAAGCCGCGGAGTTTGACCTGGTCGTCGGCGCGGGCCACGTAGTCGAGGAGGCCGTGACGGTTCCACCGCACGAGGTCGCCCGTCCGGTACATGCGCGCGCCGGCGCCGTCGTAGGGGTCGGCGACGAACCGGGAGGCGGTCAGGCCGGGCCGGTCCAGATAGCCGCGGGCCAGGTTGGGGCCCGACAGGTACAGCTCACCGGTGACACCGGGCGGGACGGGCCGCAGCCGGCCGTCGAGGACGTAGACGCGCATGGAGTCGACGGGGCGGCCGATCGGCACGGTCTCGTACGGTGTGCCGGGCTCGGCGGGTACGTCGTCCTCGGGAGCATCGATCAGGTGGGCGGTCGCGTCGATGGTCGCCTCGGTCGGCCCGTAGAGGTTGTGCACCTCGGCCCGCCACAGCCCGGCGACCTCGGCGGCGAGGGCGCGGGGCAGCGGTTCGCCGCCGCACAGGACGGCGCGCAGGTTGGGCAGCGGCGCGGCGTGGGCCGCCTCGGTGAGGACAAGGGCGAGGTGGGAGGGCACGAACTGGACGACGGTGACGCCGAATCGCCTCATCCAGGAGACCAGGGCGCGGGGTTCCGTGTTGGCGCCGTCCGGCAGCACACAGACTTCGGCGCCGTTCATCAGCGGGAGCCACAGCTCCCACACGGAGGCGTCGAAACTGGAAGAGGTACGGGCGAGGACCCGGTCCTGCGGGGTGACCGTCAGGTGCCGTGCCATCCAGGCCATGTGACTGGCCAGCGCCGCGTGCGGCACGACCACGCCCTTGGGACGGCCGGTGGAGCCGGAGGTGTAGATGACGTAGGCGGGGTCCGCGGGACGGGGGGTGTCCGGGAGGCTCCGGGAACGGCCGGTGTTCCGGGGGGCCGGTTCGTCGAGGGCGAGCCACGGGACGTCGCAGTCGGGCAGCCCCGCGCGGACGGCCGCGGTGGTGAGCAGCAGGACCGGGCGGGCGTCGTCCAGCATGTGGCGGATGCGGGCGGTCGGGTACTGCGGGTCGACCGGCAGATAGGCCGCACCGGCCCGCAGTACGGCCAGCATGGCCACGACGCTGTCCACGGATGCCGGTGCGGCGATGGCCACGATGCCCTCACGGCCCGCGCCGCGGTCGGCGAGGAGCCGGGCGAGGGCGTCGGCCCGGGCGTCGAGTTCCGCGTAGGTGAGGCTCGTGTGGGCGTCGCGCACCGCGACGGCGTGCGGTGCGCGCGCGGCCCGGTCCCGGACGGCCTCGGGGACGGTACCGGAGGGCAGGGAGTGCTCCGCGCCGCGCCCCTGGGCCAGGAGGCGGTCCCGCTCGCCCGGCGCGAGCGGGTCCAGGTCGCTGACGGCCCGGCCGGGGTCGGTCACGGCCAGGGTCAGGACGCGTGCGAACCGGGCACACAGGGCGTGCGCGGTGGCGGCGTCGAAGAGGTCGGTCGCGTATTCCAGGTATCCGCCGATGCCTCCGGCACCGGACGGGGTGCCGGCGCCGCCCGGAGCGGTGTCCTGGGCGGGGCCGGCTCCTGCGGCGTTTCCGGCGACCGCTGCGCTGTCGGCAGCCCCGGTGGTCTCCGTGGCGGTGACTTCGGTGAGCGAGAACGTCAGGTCGAACTTGCTGCCCCCGCGGTGCCGGGACCGGTCGTGAACGGTGACGCCCGGCAGATCGAGCCGCGCCCGCTCCTGGTTCTGAAGGACCAGCATGGTCTGGAAGAGGGGGTGATGGTCGCCGGACCGCTCGGGGTTGAGTGCCTCCACGATCCGTTCGAACGGGATGTCACCGTGGCCGAGGGCGGCGATGTCGAACGCCTTGACCCGGTCGAGCAGTTCGCGAAACGTCGGATCACCGGACAGGTCCGCGCGCAGTAGGACGGTGTTGACGAAGAACCCGACCAGATCGTCGAGGGCTTCGTCGGTGCGTCCGGCCACCGCGGTGCCCAGCGGGATGTCGGAACCGGCTCCGTGGGCCTGGAGCGTCACGGCCAGGGCCGCCTGGAGCACCATGAAGGGTGTGCAGCCCGCGGTACGGGCGAGCCGGAGCAGGGCGGCGTGCGCGGGGGCCGGCAGCTCGAAGGGGACGGCTCCGCCCCGGTGGCTGGGCACCGCCGGGCGGGGCCGGTCGAGGGGCAGGTCCAGCAGTTCGGGGGCGCCGTGCAGCGCCTCCTTCCAGAAGGCGAGCTGGCGAGCGGCCAGGCTGTCCGGGTCGCTGTCGTCGCCGAGCAGCCGCCGCTGCCACAGGGCGTAGTCGGCGTACTGCACGCGCAGCGGTGCCAGGTCCGGGGCACCCGCGCCCTCGCTCCTGGCGCGGTAGGCGGCGCCGAGGTCGCGGCTGAGCGGGGCGAGGGACCAGCCGTCGGCGACGACATGGTGGAGCACGAGGACCAGGGTGTGGCGGGCGGGTCCCAGCCGGAGCAGGCGGGCACGGACGGGGATGCCGCCGGTGAGGTCGAAGGGCGTGGTGGTCAGGCGTCGCACGGTCTGCTCGGCCCAGGCGTCGGCGCTCTCCCCTGCCGGAGGCTGTTCGACGACGAGGGGGACGAGCGGTGCCGCGGTGTCCGCGTCGAGGACTTCCTGGCGGGCGACGCCGTCGTGCTCGGCCAGGACGGTGCGCAGGCTCTCGTGCCGGGCGACCACGTCGGCGAGGGCGCCGGCCAGGGCGTCCGTGTGCAGGGGGCCGTCGAGTTCGAGGACCAGCGGAACGTTGTAGCTGTCGCCGGGGCCCTCCGCCCGGTTCAGGAACCAGAGGCGCTGCTGCGCGAAGGACAGCGGTACGGCTTCGGGGCGCGGCTGCGGGCAGAGGGCGGGGCGGAGCGCCGCGGTGGTGTCCAGGGCGGCGGCCAGGGACGCGACGGTGGGGTGGTCGAAGAGGGTGCCCAGGCCGAGTTCGGCGCCCAGGGCCGTCCGCACCCGGCCGGCGAGCCGGGTGGCGAGCAGGGAGTGGCCGCCCAGCGAGAAGAAGTTGTCGTCGACCCCGACGCCGGTCATGCCGAGGACGTCGGCGAAGAGGCCGGCCAGGACCTCCTCGTAGGCGGTCCGAGGCGCACGGCCGTTGCCGCCTGCCGCGCGGGGGGCGGGCAGGGCGCGCCGGTCGACCTTGCCGTTGGGGTTCAGGGGCAGCGCGTCCAGCGACACGAACGCGGAGGGCACCATGTACGCGGGCAGGGCGCGCCCGACGCGGCGGGCCAGGGCGGACTCGTCCGGCTGGGCTCCGGGGGCCGGCACGACGTAGGCGACAAGACGGCGGTCGCCGGGTGTGTCCTCACGGACCACGACACAGACGGCACGCACGTCCGGGTCGGCCAGCAGGACGTTCTCGGTCTCGGCCGGTTCGATGCGGAATCCGCGGAGCTTGATCTGGCCGTCCGCCCGCCCGACGTACTCGATGTCACCCCGCGCGGTCCAGCGCACGAGGTCGCCGGTGCGGTACATCCGGCGGCCGGAGGCGTCGTAGGGGTCGGCGACGAACCGGGTCGCGGTCGGCGCGGCACTGCCCTGGTAGCCGCGTGCGACGCCGTGGCCGCTCACGTACAGCTCCCCCACGACGCCGGGCGGCACCATGGCGAGGGTGTCGTCGAGGACGTACAGGCTCATGCCGTCGAGGGGCCGGCCGATGGGCGGCACACCCGCGGTGCCGGGTGCGACCGGATGACGTGCGGCGAAGGTCGTGGTCTCCGTGGGGCCGTATACGTGCAGGACGAGTGTGCCGGGTGTCGCGGCGGCCACCCGCTGCATCAGGTCCGGGGTCGCCGCTTCTCCGCCCGTCGCGACCACGCGGAGCCCGGTGAACACGGCGGGGTCCGCCTCGGCCATCACGTTGAACAGGGCCGTCGTGAGGAACAGGGCGGTGACGCCGTGCCGGTCCGCCATGTCGCGCAGGACCGGTCCCTCCAGGACGCCGCCGGGTGCGACGACCACCCTGCCGCCGTTCAGGAGCGGCGCCCAGATCTCGAAGGTGGAGGCGTCGAACACATAGGCCGAGTGCATCAGCACCGCGTCGGACACGCCGTCCGTCCAGGCACTGTCGGCGGCCAGCGCGAGGACGTCGGCGTGGGTGACGCCGACGCCCTTGGGCAGACCGGTGGAACCGGAGGTGAACATGACGTAGGCGAGCCGGTCACCGCCGGTCACGCGCGACAGCGGTCCGGGGTGCGGCGGAGCGCCGCGCACGGCCCGGCCGCGAGCGTCGAGGACGATCAGCGGCAGCCCGGCGGCCGCCTCCCGTACCCACGGCAGGGCGGCGGCCGCCTCGTCGGCCACCAGGGCACGGACTCGGGCCGTCTCCACGACGCGCTCGAGCCGTTCGGCCGGCCAGGCGGCGTCCATCGGTACGTACGCGGCTCCCGCGCGGACCGCGCCGAGCGTGGCGCAGAGCACGGCCGCCGAGCGGCCGACGAGCACGCCGACCCCGTCTTCGGCGCCGATGCCCAGGCCGGACAGGGCGCCCGCGAGGTCTTCCGCCGTCCGTGCCAGCTCCCGGTAGGTGAGGGTGACGGCTCCGTCCACCACCGCCAAGGCCCGGGGGGTCCGGCGGGCCTGTGCGGCGAACGCCTCCGGCAGGCTCGATGCCACGGCTTGTGGCGGCAGGGCGCTGCCGCGCCCCTGGGTCCGCAGGGCGACGGCGGTCGTCCCGTCGAGGAAGGGCAGCTCGCGCAGGGGCGTGTCGCTGTCCGCCTCGGCCAGGGCGGACAGGAAGGAGACGACGGCCCGCTGGTGCAGCAGCGCGTCCTCGGGCCGGTAGAGCTCCGGATTGGCGTCGAACCCGATCAACGGCCCCGTGCCCTCGGCCCGTTCGGAGACGAAGAGCGACACGTCGTCGACCGGCCCGATGGACAGCACGCGCGAGGCGCCGGGGCTGCCCGCGAAGTCGAGGTCGTAGTCGTAGCCCATGATGTTGACGACGACACCGGTGAGACGGGCAGCGTCGTCGGCCATGTTCAGTTCACGCGCGAGCTGTTCGCGGGAGAATCGGCGGTGCCGCAGGGCACCGCGCATCTCTGCGGCGACGGCGCGTACGAGCGCTCCGACGGTCATGTCGGCGGTGACGGTCAGGCGCAGCGGCAGGATGTTGGCCGTCATCCCGACGATGTGCCGTAGTCCGCCGTGCCGGCCGTTGGAGGCGAGGCCCAGAGTGATGTCCCGCGTTCCGGTGGCCCGGCCGACGTAGGCGGCGACCGCGCTCACGAGGACGGCGCTCCAGCTGGTGCGGTTGGCGGAGGCGAGCGTGCGAAGGCTGTCGAGGACGGCGACGGGCAGCGTCTCGCCGGTGTGCAGGCCGGTTTCCGGCCCGTCGGACCCGGGCGGTGCCGGGGCGTCGGTGCGCCGGCGGATGAGCGTTCCGCCGCCGTGTGTGTCCGCGTCGTCCCCGGCACCGGCCGGGTCCGACGGGCGGTCGGCGGCCAGGTCCGCGAACCGGCCGGTCCAGTAGGCCCGGTCGGCCTCGTAGCGGCCCGAGTCGCGGTACGCCGCCTCGTCGGCGACGAGATCGCGCAGGGACGTGCCGGGCAGTTCGGCCTCGGCGAGGTTCTCACCCCGCACCGCTCGTCCGTAGAGGTCGGCCACGGAGCGGGCGAAGACGGCGCCGCCGAGGCCGTCGACGGCTATGTGGTGGAAGCGTACGTACCAGTAGTGCAGCCGCGGGCCGAGCCGGAGCAGCGCGAAGTGGTGGTGCGGGGCGTCGAGACGGTCGACGGTGGTCATGTCGTCGGCCAGATAGCGCTGGGCCTCGCCGTCGGGGTCGTCTGCGCCGGACAGGTCGGCGAAGCAGAGCCGGCTGGTTCCGGCCGGGGAGCTGGGGACGACACGCTGGCGGACGGTGTCGTCCACGGTGACGAACTCGACGTTGAGGCTGTCGTACAGCGCGACGGCCCGGTCGAGCGCCTCGGCGAACAGGGTTTGGTCGAGGTCGCCACGAATCTCGAAGCATTCCCCGATGTTGTATTTCGGGCTCTCCGGATCGACCAGCTGTCCATACCACACACCCTGTTGGGCAGTGGTCATCCCGAAGAACTCTTCGGGAACCGTTCCCGAGGAGAAGGATCCGTTTTCACGCATGCCGAACCACACCTTTGGGGAGAGATTTCGCGGGGGACGAGGAAGGCGCAACAAAAACCGGCCGCGCCGGTGGGGCATTCATGACCGACCGCGGCCGGATAAAGTGAAGTGGAGCGTGGCCGCACTCAAGGCACCGGGCACCGGCGGGGCACCGTCCGGCTCAGGCAAACCGGCAGGGCACTCCGCTGCCTTCACTCATTCGAGGACGAGCCGCGAAGCAGTCCGCCGATGATTCATGAAAGCCGCACGGGCAACATGACTTTTCACAGTCGAGACATGACCAATTAGCACTCCCGCCTGATCATTTCTGCCCACTTGGGAGCACATTCGATCAGGCAGGAGTGACGGCATCCGTCCGGCCCGGCGGTGGCCCACGAGACCTCCGACGGCTCGGACGTCCGACTATCCGGTGCCCGCCTCCATCAACCGCACCAGGCTGGTGGGTCGCATGTCGGTCCACGCGGCCTCGATCGCGTCCAGACACTCCTGACGCGATCCTTCCGGGCCGCCGACGCTCCAGCCGCCCGGGATATCAATGTGCACCGGCCACAGCGAGTACTGACCCTCGCCATTCACCAGCGTCACGAACCGTCCCGACTCGTCATCGAAAGGATTGGCCACGACCGTCCCCCCACCTGTTCTCACGCTTTCCACGACATGTTCATCAGTCTCTTCCGAGCGCACCGCACCGATCAATTCATGCGGCCGTCGGTCGAACCGCCCGCCCCGCACGACCCGATCTCCGTCACGTGGGATGGAGATACGTTTCGCCCTGGGATACCGACGTATCGCTCATGGCCGAGCCGGACTTCCCGGCCTCGTCCGCTCACGCCGATCACAATAGAGGACCCTCGTCGACCGAAGATGAAAATTCAACCCATTGCCCAGGAGCACCCAATGGGCCGAGAAGGACCGAGACCCGTCCGAGACACAGGCCGAACCGCCCTCAACGAAAACATTCAGCCACTCGATGTCCCGATTGCGCGCGTATTACTGAATACGACCCGATCAAATCCGGATAGCCGACGGCGTACGCCCGCAGACGATCTGGCACACCCAGATCACAACGCGCTCCCGTGCGCCGGTCCCGCACCCCGCTCGCACCCCGCCCCGTCCAACCAGACGGAGCCCTCGACAGGCCGTACGTTCCGCACGGTGCACGCTGAAGAGTCAACGGCTGCGGGAGCGGAGAGGAAACGGCCTGCCGGGCAGTTGCCTGCGCCCCATCGGCTCCGAGGTGTGGCCGGCCACACCGGGCGGCACACACGCCTGGGACAACCCGGCCACGTTCACCGAGGACACCACCTGGGCGGTGGAGACCCCCCTGGCTCCCTGCCCTCCCCGCACCACGCACGCCGACGGCCCGGACGAGACGCAATCGCGTCGCGCCCGGGCCGTCGGTCCGGCACCGGCAGGCGCGCTACCGCGCCGCACCGGCCGGTGCGATGTACGTGTGCAGCAGCGCTGTCCGGCCGTCGTGCGTCGTCCAGTCGCCCACGCGGCTGGAGACGAGCCGCCAACCGGCGCGCTCGTAGAGCCGGACGGCGGCGCCGCCGCCGTCCTCCACCTCCAGGACCGGCCTCAGGCCGTCGGCCACCGCGGCTGCCGAGGCGGTCGCCAGCAGCGCGCTCGCCACTCCGCGCCGCCGGGCCGATGCCGTGGCGAACAGCCTTGACACCGCAGCCAGTTCGTCCTGAGGAAGCCCGGCCGTCGCCGCCATGGCGGGGCCGGTCCGGGTGAGTGCGACATGCCCCAGGACGTCGGTACCGTCCAGGGCCACCCAGGCGGCGAGCATGCCCGCGGGGGTCAACCAGCCGCCCGGGTCGGCCGGCCAGCGCGCCGGGTAGCGGTCCGCCACGTACACGGTGGCCAGCGCCTCCGCACACGCCGCCATGTCGTCGTCGCGGCGGCGACGGATCTCGGGTTGCTCCATCCCTTGATCCTCACACGACGCCGCGCCCGGAGGGGCTGCCGGGCATGCCGCTGCCTGCCGTCGCACGGGTGCGACGGCAGGCAGCGGCTCACTGTGCCGGACGGTCTACGGCTGCTCGGTGCCGTGCAGCGCGCTCACCTCGTCCGCGGTCAGGGCCCTGTCGTACACCTTGACCTGGTCGATGGCGCCGTTCCAGAAGTCACCCTTCTCGCCCGCGTACTGCGCACGGCCCACGGAGAGCGGTCCTGTGCTGACGTCCGCGGGACCGGCCTGGGCCGTGGCCGCGAGGCTGCCGTCGACGTACAGCTTCAGCTCGTCGCCGTCGCGCACACCCACGAGGTGGTACCACTTGGCGGTCTCGGGCGTCATCTCCGCCCGGGCCCGCTTCCCGCCCGGGGCGCTGAAGGCGAACGCGCCCTGCCCGTACTGGAGATAGAACGGGTTCTCCGTGCGTCGGCCGTCCTGGCTGACCACCGTCGCGTAGTTGCCCGGCAGCGCGTCGAGCGTGGCCCAGGCCGACACCGTGTAGTTGCCGGTGGTGTCGACGACCGGGCCCTCCGTCTGGGCGTACTGTCCCTCACCGTTGAACTTCAGCGCGGAGCCCTGGACGCCGGGCGTCCAGGTGGTGCCCGCGGAGAGGGTCAGCGGGAGACGGTTGGGGCCCTGGTCGCTCGCCTTGGTGCCCTTGCCCTCGTCGAGGTTCCAGGCGGCGCCGCCCTTCACCGCGTCGCGGTGGCCGGCGGCCGCTCCGGCCGCGATGACCTGTTCGTTGATCTGCCTGACCTTCTTGCGATCGATCTTGATCTCGCGCCGGTCGTAGGTGTAGAGGCCGTTCAGCTCGTTCTCCAGGTCGCTGACCTGGGTGTACACCGCGCCGGACAGTTCGGCGCCGGCGGCCGCCAGGTAGTACGTACGCGTGTTGTCGACGTACTTGGCCGTGAGGGCGTCCTTGTCCGCGACACCGCTGTAGATCGCCGCGGGTGCGCCCGGCCACATGTGGCCGGCGGTACGGAGCGTGAAGCCGCCGTGCTCACCGTCCATCGCAGCCCGGTCGTCCGGGAACGGTGCGTCGTTGTTGACGTAGTCGTGGTGGTCGATGATGTCGCCCCTGCCCGAGTCACCCTTCGACGAGCAGCAGTTGACACCGCTGTGCGCGTTGACGACGCGGGACGGGTCGGCGGCCTTGACCGAATCGGTGATCTTGCCGGTCTCGGTGCGGTCCCACTCGCCCCAGCCCTCGTTGAAGACGATCCAGCCGCCGATCGAGGGCGAGTTGTGCAGTTGCTCCATCATCTGCTTGCCCTGCGAGAGGAAGGCCTGCTGCCCCTTCGCGCCGGTGATGTCGGCGGAGACGAAGTCCTGCCACACCAGCAGGCCGAGCCGGTCCGCGTGGTAGTACCAGCGAGCCGACTCCACCTTGATGTGCTTGCGCACCGCGTTGAAACCGAGCTCCTTCTGGGCCTTCAGGTCGAAGGTCAGCGCGGCGTCGCTCGGCTGGGTGTAGAGGCCGTCGGGCCAGAAGCCCTGGTCCAGCATGGCGAGGGAGAAGAACGGCTTCCCGTTGAGCACCAGCTTCTGGTAGCCGCCGACCTTCTGGATGCCGAGTGAGCGCATGCCGAAGTAGCTGTCGACGGTGTCCTTGGAGCGGCCGTCGGTGAGGGTGACCTCGAGGTCGTACAGGTAGGGATCGTCCGGGGTCCAGAGGTGCTGCTTCCCGACGAGCAGGCTCAGCGCGTGGTTGGCCGGGCCGGTGACCGTGCCGACGACCTTGCCCTTCCTGTCCCGGGCGACGGCCTTGATCCGCGCACCGGCCGAGGCCTCGGCGGAGTTGACCGTCAGGGCCAGGCGGCCCTGGTCGATGTCGGGGGTGGTCGTCAGGGCGTCCACCGAGGCGGGGGCGACCGGCTCCATCCAGACGGTCTGCCAGATGCCGGAGGACGGCGTGTAGACGATGCCGCCGGGGTTGCGGGACTGCTTGCCCTTCGGCTGGTCGTCACCGGTGGTGTCGGTGACCGCGACGACGATCTCCTGCGGGCCGCTGCCCTTGACCGCGTCCGTGATGTCGGCGCTGAAGGAGGTGTAGCCGCCGGTGTGCTCGGCGACCTGCTTGCCGTTGACCCAGACGCGGGCCTGGTAGTCGACGGCACCGAAGTTGAGCTTCAGCCGGTTGCCGTCCTTGCCCTGCTTACCCTTGCCCTGGTCCACGGACCAGTTCTTCGGCACGGTGACGAGCTTGCGGTAGAACATGTGGTCTTCGTGGCGCTCAAGACCGGAGAGCTGTGACTCGACGGGGAACGGCACGGTGATGCGCTCGCCGAGCTTCTTCCCGAAGACGGGCTGCTCGCCCGCCGCGGCTCCGGCGAACTCCCACGGGCCGTTGAGGTTCTTCCACCGGTCGCGGACCTGCTGCGGCCTGGGGTACTCGGGCAGCGGGTGATTGCGGTCGAGCTCGTCGCCCCAGGTCGTGGTCAGCCGGTGCGTGGACAGGTTCCTGGCCGTGCGGCTGATCGCGGGGACGTCCTTGCCGCCTGCCTGGAGGCCGCCCTTGCCGTCGTACGCGACGCGGACCTGCTGGCCCTTCTGGACGGGCGCGGCCAGGGTGACGAGGAGTTCCTCGGCGTTGCCGGGCGCGCGGGCGACGGACTTCACCGGTATCGGTGAGGTGTCCGCCTCGATCCTGAGATGGTCCTTCACCTCGGAGAGGTTGCCGACCTTGTCGTCGAACGTCGCCCGGAGCTTCTGTCCGTCGCTCGCGACGCTCAGCCCGACCGGGTAGACCTCGAAGTCGGCCGGCGGGGTGAAGGCCGATTCGGGCACGATCTGCTTCGGGAGCTTCGCGCTGGACCAGCGCAGGAACATGTTGGCGCCGCCGGTGTCCTGGAACATCTCCAGCTTGAACTCGTGCGGCTCGCCGGCCTTCAGCGCGACCGGGGCGCTGGTCTGCTCGTTGTCCCAGTCGGGCTCCCAGTGGTCGATGACCGCCTTGCCGTCGATGAAGAGCCGAAATCCGTTGTCGCCGCTCGCGAAGAAGGTGTAGTCGCCGGTCTCGGGCGCCTGGATGGTGCCGGTCCAGCGTGCGGTGGTGTTCTCGGTCCGGCCGGTCGCGGACTCGAACGTGCCGGTGAGACCCGGGAAGTTGATCTCCGGGTCGAGGGCGACACCGCCGAGCTTGTAGAAGTCCCTCGCGCCGGGCGCGGACATGCTGAAGTACTCGCCCTTCAGCCCGTGCACGGCGGTGGCCGGATTGTCGGCCGCGAACGCGGAGGCGGCGGCGGGGGCCGGGGTGGCAGCGGCGGCGGGGACCAGGGTGGCCCCGACGGGTATCAGGAGTGCGGCGGCGCAGGCCACCGTTCTGAACAGAGCACGAGGTCGGGGCGTTTGTCGTCTCAAGGCGTCGTCCTGTCGAGAGAGCTGAAGTGCCTCAAACCTGTGAGGCACAGCACATAATCGAACATTGAGCCACAGCGCCAAACGCAAAACAACAGTCGTGCATGGAGAATTTTCAACGATAGAAAAACAGGCTGCCGGAGCACCGCCGAGCGTGCTGCCGGTAATGGTCCCCGTCGGAAAAGTTGCCGTACCGCGTGCATGCGCGGGAAACGGATGCCGCCGGTCCGCACGGCACGCATCCGCCCTCCCCGCACACGCCGTCACGGGACGGCGTGTGCGGGGAGGGCGGATGGTCGCGGGTGCGACCGGATCGCGCAGCCATGCTGCTCGGGAGCACGCACGGTGCCGAGCGGCTCGGTGCTGCTCGGGAGCACGCACCGTGCCGAGCGGCTCGCACACCGCGTGCCGAGCCGATGCCTCTCGTGCGCGAGCCCCCGGTCCAGCCCTCAGGTCAGCGGGTAGGACGTGCGGCCGGACACCTCGTCGATCTCGTCGTGCGCCTTGGTCAGCAGCTTCATCGCCAGCTCATTGAGCGCACGGGCGCCCGCGATCTCCTCGCCCACCCGGGGCTGCGCGGAGTCGGAGGGGTGCCGGCTGGCGTAGCCGTGGGCACGTACCTCGCTCCCGTCGGAGAGCCGCACCAGAGCGGCGGCGCGGGTGCGGTGGGCGTCCTCCTCGAATTCCAGCTCGATGTGCCATCCGACAGCGGTCTGCGTCATGGTGCTCACCTCCGGAGCCTCTGTCTCCAGAGTGCGCCCCTTCGCCCGGCCATGCGCGGCGGATCACTGTGTCCGGCGTCCCCGGCGGCGCAGGGTGATGGCGGCGTCGGCGTCGTACAGCTGGTTCCAGCTGCGCCCGGCGCCCGATTTCCAGGTGACATGGACGGTGTCCCCGTCGGCCCTGACCCCGTCCACCGTCATCGCACGGCTGCCGTCCCGTACGTCTCCGCGGCGCAGCTCGTCCGCCCTGACCGTGACCGGGTCCGCCGAGCGCACGCTCTCGACCTCGTCCGCCGCGAGGCCGAGAGCAGTGGCCAGTTCCCGGGCCCGGTCGGGGGTGCAGATCAGCGAGAGCTCTCCCGACGGCGTGCCGAGTCTGATCTCGACCCCCGCACCGACCGGAGTCACCTCCAGGTGTCCGGCCGGTGCACCGCTGTCCTCGTTCGCGCTCTTCATTCGCTCTCTTCTCCCCTTGCCCGGGCCTCCCGGCCCTCAGCGCAGCCGGAGACTTTCCGGCGGGCCCAGGTAGCTGGGCTTGAGGCCGTCGCCGGTGTCGACCACCAGGTTCTGGAGCACCACCGTCGGGTCGACCATCCAGAATTTGAGCACATGCACGCCGGCGGTGCCGATGCGGTGCACCGTACTGGTGACGTTGGCGTTGTCGGAGGTGTTACGGGCCCACTGCGCGTTCATCGTCCCGTCGACGGCCGCGGTCACCCGGGTGACGTTGACCGGCTGCGGTGCGTCGTCGTCGAAGGAGACGGCGTACGTCAGCCCGTCGGTCGGCAGCGGGTGGTATGCGTGGACGGTGACCGGTCCGGTGGTGAAGAGGCTGACCCGGTACTCCAACCGCGGGCTGCCACCGCCCGGAGTCTGCCGGGGTGCGGTGACCGGGAAGGTTCCATCCCGGCGCCCGTCCGGCCGATGTCCGCGATGCGCTGCCAGCCGACGCCGCCGCCGTTCACGGCCCGGCCGTAGTGGTCGGCCTCGATGGAGACGTACCCGTTGGCCTCGACGAAACCGGCCGGCCGGGAGCGGGAGAGCACCGGACGATCGACGACCGGGGTTCCAGGCGTACTCCAATCGACGCCGGGCAGCGGCTTGTCCACCACGGTCTGGAGGCTGGTCTCCCACTTGCCCTCGATGGCCGAGACGTCGAGCCTGCCCTTCGCGATCAGCCCGTCGATCAGCGGACTGCGTCCCACGGTCCCGATGATCGTGACCTCGCGCCCCATGGGCACCGTGCCGTGCGCGAGGGCGGGCCGGATGCCGGTGACGCGCTCGATGTCGTCCCGGAGGTCGCCCGCCACCCGGACGACGCCCGCCCAGTCGCGGTCGCTGACCACGACGGGCGCGGCGCGGCCGTCGCGGACCAGCGGAAAGCTGCCGGGGCGGGACGTGAACGAGATGTACGCGCCGGGGTCGGTCGGCCGTACGTCGGGGCCGTGCCCGGTGGCCGACGCCTCGGCGGAGAGTCCGAGGAGGGAGCCGAGGGGTGTCGCGGTGAGGGCGGTGAGGCCGAGGCCGAGCCCCAGGACCGATCTACGGCCGACCGGTCGCGGGAAGTGCTTGCCCATGCTGCCCTCCCCTGCTTTTGTTCGCACTCATGACTGATTGGACTGATCTGCACCCCGAGATATGTCGAAAGTTTCGTGAACCTCCCCGCAGATCCGGCGGGGAGGTTCACGGGCGGGGCGGAGCGAGGGGACGGCGCGGCGCGGCGGGCGGAGCCGGTCAGTTCGCGGCGCGCTCCGGTGCGGGCTCGACCGAGGTGTCGCAGACCAGCCGCCGCCGGTGGTCGACGGTACGCTCGGGCCCGGTCAGCCGCAGCCGCACCGTCCGGCGGACGGCGGTGACGGCGCTGGAGGCGGCGAGCCGCAGTTCGAGCTCGCCGGGTTCGACGACACGACGGCCGCCGATGCCGGTGAAGGACACCAGGTCGGCGTGGAAGCGGAACCGGACCCGGGCCGCCGCTCCGGCGGCGAGCGGCACCCGTGCGTATCCGATCAGCCGCGCCTGGGGGCGGGTCGTCTGGGCGACCGGGTCGTGGACGTACAGCTGCACCACTTCGGCGCCGTCGCGGTCACCGGTGTTGCGGACCGTGAGCTCGATGTCGGTGGACCCGTCGGTGGGGATCTCGTCCGGGACCGGGGCTCCCGGCTCCCAGTCGAAGGAGGTGTAGGACATGCCGTGCCCGAAGGGGTAGAGCGGCGTCGGGTCCAGGTTGCTGACCCCGCTCACCAGCCCCAGCGGCGGCTGAAGATACGTCCACGGCTGACCCCCCGGACCGTTCGGTACGCCGACCGGCAGCCGGCCGGAGGGGTTGACCCGGCCGGAGAGCACTCCGGCCAGCGCCGGACCGCCCTCCTCGCCGGGGAAGAACGCCTGCACGACGGCGGCCGCCCGGTCCGCCCAGCGCCCCAGCGCGTACGGCCGTCCGGTCAGCAGCACCAGGATCACCGGAGTACCGCCGGCCAGCAGGGCGTCCAGCAGCTCGCCCTGGACGCCGGGCAGCGAGAGGTCGGCCGCGTCGCAGCCCTCGCCGGAGGTGCCGCGGCCGAAGAGTCCGGCCCGGTCACCGAGCACGGCGACACAGACATCGGCGTCCCCGGCCAGCCGGACGGCGTCCGGGATCCCGGACGTGTCCGTACCGTCCACCTCGCAGCCGACGGCGAATTCGACGCCGGCGCCCGGGAGTTCCGCGCGCAGCGACTCCAGCACGGTCGGCACGTCGATCCCCATCGCGGTCTCGGGGTGCGAGACGCCGACGTGGCTGGGGAAGGAGTAGCAGCCGAGCATGGCCAGCGCGTCGTCGGCGCGCGGACCGACCACCGCGATCCGGCCGGTGCCGCGCAGCGGCAGCGCGCCGCCGGGGTTGGCGAGCAGCACACAGGCCTGCTCGGCGAGCTCCCGGGCCAGGGCCCGGTTCTCCGGCGGGTCGAGGTCGACGGTGTCCCGGGCCCGCGCGGGGTCCGCGTCCCTCAGGGCGGTGGGCAGCGGCGACCAGTCGGGGTCGAGCAGGCCGAGTTCGCACTTCTGGAGCAGAACGCGGTGCAGGGCCCGGTCGACCAGTTCCTCGGCCACGGTTCCGTCCCGCACGGCGGCGACGAGGACGTCGCCGTAGCTGCGGACGGTGGGCAGTTCCACGTCGACCCCGGCGCCCAGGGCGAGCCGGGCGGCGTCGGCGCGGTCGGCGGCGACCTTGTGGAGGGTCTCCAGGAAGCCGATGCCGAAGTAGTCGGCGACGACGGTCCCGGTGAATCCCCAGGTGTCCCGGAGCAGTTCGGTGAGCAGGACGGGGTCGGCCGCCGTGGGCACGCCGTCGATCTCCGTGTAGGAGGACATCACCGAGCGGGCGCCGCCCTCGCGCAGCGCCATCTCGAAGGGCGGGAGGGTCACATCGGCCATTTCGCGGGCCCCGGCCCGGACCGGCGCGAGATTGCGGGCGCCCGCCGATGCCGCGTACCCGGCGAAGTGCTTGAGGGTGGCGACGATGCCGGCGGACTGCAGTCCGCGGACGTACGCCGTGCCGATGGTCGCGACGAGGTAGGGGTCCTCGCCGATGGTCTCCTCGACGCGGCCCCAGCGCAGGTCGCGTGCCACGTCCAGCACGGGTGCCAGGCCCTGGTGGACGCCGACCGAGCGCATGTCGCGGCCGATCCGGTGGGCCATCCCGGTGACCAGTTCGGGGTTCCAGGCCGCGCCCCACGACAGCGGCACGGGGTAGGCGGTGGCGCCCCAGGCGGTGAAGCCGGCCAGGCACTCCTCGTGGGCGAGGGCCGGGATGCCGAACCGTCCGGCCCCGGCGATCCGGCGCTGCGCGCGGGCCAGGGCGAGCGCCCCGACCCCGGGGTCGACGGGGGCGGTGCCGAACGGCCGGGTGAGCTGGCCGAGGCCGCGGGTGGTGAGGTCGTCCCAGTCGACCGGGTCGACCATGTCGTTCTGGTGCGGTGCGACCCCGTCGCCGTCGGCGTCGGCGCCCACCCAGATTCCGTACAGCTGGGCGGCCTTCTCCTCCAGGGTCATCCGGGGGACCAGGTCGGCCACCCGTGCCTGGGGGGTGAGCGAGGGGTCGCGCCAGGGACCGTCGGCGGCCGGGGCCGCCTCGGTGCGGCGGGTGTGCGGGCCAGCGGGGATTGCCATGGGGGCAGGGGTTCCTCTCATGAGTGCGGTGGTGCGGGGCGGCGTGGGTGCGTTATTTGCCGCCCACCCCCATCAGTCCGTTGACCAGCGCCCGGCGCGCCACGAGGTACACGGCGAAGATGGGCACGACGGAGAGCACGATCGCCGCCAGCACGGCGGGGATGTTCACTCCGAACTGGGACATGAAGTTGAAGAGACCGAGCGTCAGGACGCGTTTCTCCTGCGACTGGGTGAGGATCAGCGGGAAGAGGAATCCGTTCCAGGCCTGCAGCGCCGAGAAGATGGCCACGGTGCTGATGCCGGCCTTGGACATCGGGATGGCGAGCTGCCACAGCATCCGCAGGGGCGTGGCGCCGTCGAGGGCCATCGCCTCGTACATCTCCTCGGAGACGTCGCGCATGGTGCCGCTCAGGACCAGCACGGCCACCGGCATCGCGAAGGCCGCGGTCGGCAGGATGATCGCGGGCAGGGTGTCGTACAGGCCCATCTTGCCGATCAGCAGGTACAGCGGAACGATCACGGCCTGCGCCGGGATGGCCACGCCGAGCAGGAAGGTCCGGAAGGCCAGCGAGGAGAGCCGGCTGCGGGTGCGGACCGCGACATAGGCGACGGGCACGGAGAGGACCAGCACGATGGCCACCGTGGAGGCGGCCACGATCGCGGTGTTGCCCAGCAGTGTGAAGAAGCCGCTGTGCAGAACGGTGTTGTAGTTGTCCAGGGTGGGGTGGGTCGGGAACGCCAGCGGATCGCCGCTGAGCGCCTCGTCCTGGTGCATCAGCGACGAGGAGACCAGCGTGTAGAGCGGTACGACGACGATGACGAGCCAGACCAGCGAGCCGAGGCCGGCCAGCGGGTTTCCCCACCTCCGGCGGCGCGCGGCGGTGCCTCGTGCCCGGAACGCGGCCGGCGCGGGCCGCGCCGCACGACGGGTGTCGACTGACATGGCGTCACATACCTTCCCGTGTCGACCGCATGGACCCGAAGCCGCTGAAGCGCACCAGAATCAGTGACAGACCGGTGGCGACGATCACCAGGGCCGTGGCGATGGCCGCGGCGTAGCCGAGGTCGTAGGTCTGGAAGCCGGTGCGGTACATCAGGTAGGGCAGGATCGTGGTGTCCGTGCCGGGACCGCCCTTGGTCATGATCAGCACGGTGTCGAAGTACGTCAGTGAGCCGACGATCATCAGGACCGACGACGTCGTGATGGTGTTGCGCAGCTGCGGCAGGGTGATGTGGAAGAACTGCCGCAGCATCCCGGCACCGTCGATGGCGGCCGCCTGGTACAGGACCTCCGGGATCTGCCGGGCGCCGCCCTGGTAGATCAGGGTGTGGAACGGCATGAACTGCCAGCCGCCGACGAAGGCCACGGTGAGCAGGGCGCCGGTGGACGAGCCCATGAGGTTCGGGTCGATGCCGAACCAGGGACCGATCTGCTTGATCACACCGAAGTTGGGGTCCAGCAGGGCGTGGAAGAGCATCGCGATGGCGGTGGTGGAGAGCAGCAGCGGGATGAAGAAGACCGCGGAGAGGAAGGTCCGGCTGCGCTGTCTGCCCGCCGCCCAGACGCCCAGCAGCAGTGCCACCGGCGTCTGGAAGGCCCAGCTGACGGTGGTGAGCAGCAGGCTCAGCCAGGCGGCCTGGCGGAACTCGGGGTCCTTGAACAGCCGGGTCCAGTTGTCCACGCCGACCGGGGTCGGGGAGTTGAGCCCGTCCCAGTGGCAGAAGGACAGGTAGACGGCGATCGCCAGCGGGACGATCGCGAAGACGGCGAAGAAGAGGATGCCCGGCAGGGCCCAGCCGACCGGCGGGCGGCCGACGTTGCCGACGGCCGCCCTCCTTCCTCCACGCACCTTGGTGTACGGAGAGACGTGGGACATCGTTACTTGACGGCCTTCATCGCGGCGACGAACTGCGCAGGGGTCGACTTCCCGGCGAACAGCTTGCTGATCTCGGTGAGCAGCGGGGTGGCGATCTGCGACTCCAGCGCCTGGTCCCAGGAGAGTGTGAAGCTCGGCGCGTTCTGGACCATCGTGTACTGGTCGTGCGCGAACTGCGGGTTGGGCGAGGAGTCCAGCATCGAGGCGGCGTTCGCCGTGGTCGGGATGTCGCCGTTGTCGACCAGGGCCTTGCTGTAGGACGTGGCGGCCATGGTCTTCAGGAACGCTATGGCCTCGTCCTTGTGCTTGGTCCGGGTGTTGACGGACCAGTAGTTGGTGGGGTTGCCCACCACGTCCGCGGCATCACCGACGCCGCCGGCCACGGTCGGGAACGCGGTCCAGCCGAGGTCCTTCTTCGCGAACTCGGGCGCCTTGCCGAGCTGGGTCGAGTACTCCCACGAACCCATCAGGTGCATGGCGGCCTTGCCCTTGTTGAGCAGGGTGGGGGCGCCTCCGTTGCCGTAGTCGACGGAGTTGAAGTTCTTGCCGAACGCGCCGCCGTCGACGAGTTCCTTGACGGCCTGGGCCGACTTGAGGACGGCGGGGTCGCCCCAGCCGGAGCTGTCGCCGCCCTGGATCCGGCGGAAGACCTCGGGGCCGCCGATCCGGTCGAGGAGGTACTCCATCCACATCAGCTCGGGCCACTTGTCGGAGCCGCCGAGGGCGAACGGCGTGATGTCCTTGCCCTTGAAGGTGGTGATGGCCTTCTGCATGTCCTCCCAGGTCTTGGGCGGCTGCAGCCTGTGCTCGGCGAAGAGGGTCTTGTTGTAAAAAAGCATCACGGGCTGCATGCCGCGCATCGGGATGCCGTACATCTTCCCGTCCAGGCTGCCCGCGGCGACGATCGAGGGAAGGAAGCCGTCCTTGAGGGTGGGGTCGTTCTTGATCGTCGACGTGAGGTCGACCACCTGCTTGGCGTCGACGTACGGCTTGATGGAGCCGCCACCCCAGTTGTAGAAGATGTCGGGGGCGCTCGGGGAGCCCATGGCGCTGCGGAGCTTGTTGACGTAGTCGGTGCCGGGTACGGAGACGAGCTTGACCTTGACGTCGGAGGTCTTGTTGAACTCCTTGACCGCCGCCTCCTGGATCTTTACTGCGTCGTCCCCGTAGACGTAGGCGGTGAGGGTCGCGCCGCCGCCGCTGTCGCTTCCGGAACCGCATCCGGCCAGCAGACCGGCCATGACCATGGCGGCGCCGGCCGCGGTCCATCTCGCCGTACGTGTGCCCTGAGTGAAAATACCCGACCGCATGACCGCACCTCTGTCGAATGTTTCGGTGTGACTTCCGAATGTTGCCGGAACGGTACGGTCGGGTTTCGGGTGCGTCAAGGGGTCGGGGAGCGGTATTTACTCCCGCCTGACCCAGGCGTCGGCCGGGACCACGGGAAGCTACGATCCCTTTATGAGCCCCGCAAACGTCCAGTCACATCAGGAGAATGCGCCCGCCGGCGAACCGTCGGAAGGCACCGCCACCCTGGCGGAAATCGCCCGAGCGGCCGGAGTCTCGGCTCCGACAGTTTCGAAGGTGCTGAACGGGCGCGCCGACGTCGCCCCGGGCACCCGCAGCAAGGTGGAGGAGCTGCTGCTGCTTCACGGCTACCGCCGCAGACGCGGCTCCACCACCCAGTCCCAGCTCATCGACCTGGTCTTCCACGAGCTGGACAGCGCCTGGGCCATGGAGGTCGTCCGCGGGGTGGAGAACGTCGCCAGGGAGGAAGGCCTGAGCCTGGTCCTCTCCGAGAGCGCGGGCCGGCTCACCCCGGGGCAGACCTGGGTGGACGGGGTACTGGCCCGCCGGCCGGTCGGGGTGATCCTGGTGCTCTCGGACCTCACCGCCGCCCAGCGCGCCCAGCTGACCAGCCGCAGCATCCCCTACGCGGTGGTCGACCCGGCGGGCGATCCCGGCGACGACATCCCCTCGGTCGGAACGACGAACTGGCAGGGCGGCCTGGCCGCCACCCGCCACCTCACCGCGCTCGGGCACCGGCGGATCGGGGTCATCAGCGGCCCGTCCCGGATGATGTGCAGCCGGGCCCGGGTGGACGGCTACCGCGCCGCCATGGAGACCGCGGGCCTGCCGATCGATCCGGCGCTGGTCCGCGAGGGCGAGTTCCAGCACGAGGCGGGATACACCGCGGGCCTGGAGCTGCTGCGGCAGGCCGACCGGCCGACCGCGATCTTCGCCGGCAACGACCTGCAGGCGCTCGGCGTGTACGAGGCGGCGCGGGAGCTGGGTCTACGCATCCCCGAGGACCTCAGCGTCGTCGGCTTCGACGACCTGCCGCTCACCCGGTGGATCGGACCGCCGCTGACCACGGTGCGCCAGCCGCTCATAGAGATGGCCGAGACCGCGGCCCGCCTGGTCGTCGACCTGGGCCGGGGCCGGCAGCCGGCGACGACCCGGGTCGACCTGGCCACCAATCTGGTGGTGCGCAGCAGCACGGCCGCACCCGGCCGCTGACCGAGGCCGTGGCGGGGCGCGGGCCCGTCCGCGCAGCGAGCGCACGCCATGAGAACTCCCTCTCCGCGCACGGCCCGGCCGCGGCTGGAGCCGTGCGACCCGGCGGCCTCTCCTCGTCGGCTTCAACGCGCCCGTACACGCCATCCCTCCCGCCCGGAACCGGGCCCGCCGCGGACGCGGCCGTGTCCCGAGCCGTCCTGCGCGCCACTGTCAGTGGCCCGGTGCAGACTGGTCGGTATCCGACACAACGGCGTTTCGGGAGGTTCGGTCATGACCGATGTTCTGCTCACCGTGGGTACCCGCAAGGGACTCTTCATCGGCCGCAGGCACGAGGGTGCGTGGAGGTTCGACGGTCCGCATTTCAATGCCCAGGCCATCTACTCGATCGCCATCGACACCCGCGGAAAAGCGCCCCGCCTGCTGGTCGGCGGCGACAGCGCGCACTGGGGCCCGTCCGTCTTCCACTCCGACGACCTGGGCGCCACCTGGATCGAGCCCAGACAACCGGCCGTGAAATTCCCGGAGTTCACCGGGACGTCGCTGGAGCGGGTCTGGCAGCTGCACCCAGCGGGCCCGGAGGCCCCCGACGTCGTGTACGCGGGCACCGAGCCGGCCGCACTGTTCCGGTCGCGGGACAGCGGCGAGTCGTTCGAACTGGTCCGCCCGCTCTGGGAGCATCCGACGCGTTCGAAGTGGGTGCCGGGAGGGGGCGGCGAGGGGCTGCACACGGTCCTGACCGACGAACGGGACGCACAGGCGGTGACGGTCGCGGTCTCCACCGCCGGGGTGTTCAGGACCGCGGACGGCGGCGAGAGCTGGACCCCGGCCAACAAGGGGGTGTCGGCCGTCTTCCTGCCCGACCCGAACCCGGAGTTCGGCCAGTGCGTGCACAAGGTCAGCCGGGACGCGGTCGATCCCGACCGGCTCTACCTCCAGAACCACTGGGGTGTGTTCCGCAGCGACGACGCCGGGAGCAACTGGACGGACATCGGCGAGGGCCTGCCCTCCGACTTCGGCTTCGCCGTGGCCGCGCATCCGCACCGGGCGGACACCGCGTACGTCTTCCCGATCAACGCCGACGCCGACCGGGTGCCGGCCGAGCACCGCTGCCGGGTCTTCCGGACCCGCGACGCAGGCAACAGCTGGGAGCCGCTGTCGGCGGGACTCCCGGAGGGGGCGCATTACGGCACGGTGCTGCGCGACGCGCTCTGTACGGACGACGCCGATCCGGCGGGTGTCTACTTCGGCAACCGCAACGGCGAGGTGTACGCGAGCGCGGACGACGGCGACAGCTGGCAGCAGCTCATCTCACACCTTCCGGATGTCCTGTGCGTCCGGGCGGCGGCCACCGGCGGTTGATCCATACCGTCGTATCAGCAGTGGAGTGCCGCCCGTGGCAGCACGACCTCCGCAGAAGGCCGGCTGTCCGCGAAGCTGGAGGGCACCGTGCGCTGCGTCCAGAACCGCGCCCGCCTCGTCCGCGCGCCTGGACCGCCTGGAGGCCGCGCCCGTTAGCGACCGTCTAACCTGCCGCGCACTCGGTCGATCAGAGTAGGTCGCCCTCCCATACCCACGGGCCGTCAGGACGGCTGATGGTCGGCGCGTACGAGGCTCGCCCGCCCGGTCCGTATGCGCTGTGAGGGCTGATCAGGTACGCGCGGGCGGTGATCTCCTGATCCGTCCAGCGGGTCACTTCGATCAGCTGCCTGTCCAGCGGGCCGCCGGACAGCTCGCGATAGGTATGGCCGGGCCGTGGTCCGGTCGCCGGGACGTCGTGCTCAGTGGCAGCCGGTGCGGAAACCGGCGTCGCCGCCGACCAGGATGGCGTCCCGGCCGATCGTGATCGTCACGCAGTCGTGAATCTCCTCCTCGACGAACGTGACGGCCTCGTCGAGCGGCGCCCGGCCTGTACGGGCGCAACCCACCGTTGCGTCCTCGAACCCGATCGACATGCCACAGAAGAGGATGAGCTCGTCCGGTGGTGACAGGATCTCCGCGACCGTCCTGCGATACACCGACCACGCCATCTGCGGGCAACTGTGCAGCCCTTCGGCGCGGAGCAGCAGCATGACGGTCTGCAGATACATGCCGACGTCGGACCATTGAGGCTGGCCCATGTAGCGGTCGATGTAGCAGAACAGGGCGGCGGGTGCACCGAAGCAGTCCCAGTTCGCGGCGGCGGCCCTCTGGCGTGCCTCCCAGTCCTCGCGCGCAATACCGAGTGCGCTGTAGCGCTCATGGCCGAAGGCGGATCGGCGCTCATGGTACGGAGACTTCAGTGCGGGCGGGTACATCTCGTACTCCCGCTCGTCCCAGGGGTCGGCTGCCGCCACGCGCTCGCCGGCGCGCCTCTTGAGCTCGGCCAGCGGCCTACCGGTCACCACGTAGGCGCGCCATGGCTGGAGGTTCGATCCGGACGGCGCCCAGGCCGCGGCGGACAGCACCCGCTCCAGCACGCGCCTCGGGACGGGCCGGTCGGTGAACCCGCGCACCGCCCGTCGGCTCGTGACCGCCTCATAGACATCCAGGATCATCTGCCTCCCTCATCTGCTCCACCTGTCCGCTCAGTGACAATCCGGGACCGCTGGGGCACCGGCGCATCCAGCGCCATGCCGGCGGTCGACTGTCGCGACGCCCTCGGGCCCGTCCCACCCCGAGAGCCGTGGCCCGTCTATCCCGGCGGGACGAGAGTGGGTGCATGCGAGTCCCCCGCTCTCCGCCTGACCGGGGACCGGGGGACCGCAGCCGGATACCCGTCCGACTCAAGCTGCCACGCCCGGCGGGCGCAACGAAAGGACTGCCGGGCTGGGACTGGACGCGCAGGAGGCGGGGGATGTCAGGAGAGCCAGTCGGCGTAGTGGGTAGGGGCGAGGTGGGCGTCCTTGTCGGTGAGGACGTCACCCTTGACGGCGGCGAACATGCCGGCGGTGGGGTCGGTGACGACGGTACGGTTGTCGCCCTTGTGGGACAGCGTGATCCGGCCCAGCTCGTCCAGGGGGAAGATCTCGGGGCCGGCGATGTTGTGCTCGCCGTTCAGCGGGGTGCCCGCGGCGACCTTCGCCACCGCGTCGGCCACATCCTTGGAGGCGATCGGCTGGATCGGCGTGGCGGGCAGCCGGACGGTGTCTTTGTCGGCGGTCCAGGACATGACGGCGTCCATGAACTCCATGAACTGCGTCGCCCGGACGATCGAGTAGGGGATCGGCCCGACCGTGAGGATGCTCTCCTGGAGCGCCTTGGCCCGGTAGTAGTCCAGCTCCGGCACCTGGTCCGTGCCGACGATCGAGAGGATGACGAAGTGGCCGACGCCGCCCTTGCGGGACGCCGCCAGGAGGTTGTCCATCGAGGTCTGGAAGAAGGCCGGGGAGGCTTCGTCGAAGGTCGGGGAGTTCGTCAGGTTGACGACGACATCGGCTCCCGCCACCGCCTCGTCCAGCCCCTGGCCGCTGATGACGTCGACTCCGGTGGACTGCGAGTGCGGTACCGCCTCGTGCCCGGCGGCGTTCAGCTTCTTGACGACCTGCGCCCCGATCAGCCCAGTACCGCCGATGACTGCGATCTTCATGACATACCTTTCGTGGGGATTACGTGCGCAAGATGGCATATGCAATGTTATGTGGACGCAGCATGAAGCGGCTCGTTGATCGACCAATGAGGGACGGCGTCAGAGGCCGTCGACGAACGTGACCGCCTCGCCGCGCAGCGCCCGGCTGTCGCCTGATGGCCCCGCAGCACGGCTCGCGGCGCACGCGGACTCCGGTGCGGCCCGGGGGATGGTCGAGCGGCGACCGCGTCCGGGGGCGTTGCGTCCGGATTGCGGAGGAGGGGCGGATCGAACCCCTGCCTGGCCCGGACCCCTTGGCCATCTCGCCCCGTGGTGCCAGTCACGGACCGGCACGGGAGGAAGGACGGTTCAGGCGGGTTCACTGCCCTTGCCGTGGCTTTCTTCTGGCTGGCGGTCGTCGTCGGTGGGGCTAAGGAAGGTCTGACGCGAGCTGAACCGGCAAGGCCACGCGGTGGCCCGGTGCACCGTCGAACGCCTGATGCGCGAGCTCGGTATTGCCGGCGCCCTCCGCGGCAAGCGGGTGATCACCACAGTGCCGGACACGAGCGACGACGATCACGGCGGTGGATTGCGTCCTCGTCAGACAGTGCGCCGAACTGAGTCCGGCCGCGCCGCCGCCCACGATCAATACGCCTTCCAACGGGCGGCTCACTCGGCCCGCCGTTCGACGACCGGCGTCCCGTCCGGATTCATCCACACGCGCTCGGTCACCGCACCCACACCCGCCTGGCGCGACTCCTTCGAGGTGGTCGCGTGAACAGCACCGAACTCCTGGCCTGTATCCGTATCCGGCGCCTTGTTTGGCGTAGCCGTGGGTGCGGCGGATGGTGTCATCGATGTCCGCGTGGGCGACGTGGTCCGCGCCGGGCAGCAGCGGGGTGTGACGGGCCAGTTCGGGCAGGAACCGGCGGGCCACGGCGTGCAGTTGCTCCACATGTCCGTGCGTGAAGGAAACCAGGAACGACCCCAGCGTGGATGGGTCCCGCACCCCGCGGAAGAGACGGCCCATCGCGCCGTGCCGTAGCCGGTCCATGTCCTCGATGCTGTCGGCGCCCGCACCATGCCGCCCACCAGCGACATCAGTTTCGCGGCGGGGAAGGCGCCGGTGCCGTCCTTCGAGCACGGCAGCCGGATGAGCTCATCGGCCAGGGTCGGCAGAGCACACCGCTCGGCCAGTCGGATCACCGGTTCCAGTCCGCCGTACGCGACCAGGTTCGGATCATCGAACACGGATGAGACCGCCGCTGCGGCATGGGAAGACTGCATCTCGGAAGTGCCTTGCCGATCGTGCCTGATGCGGTCCTAGAGAAACCCCATCATCGCAGGTCACAAGGAACTTCTTCATCCGGAGAAACCATCCACAGGCATCAAGCCGGTGGATCCGGGTTAAAACGCGCCTGCCTCTGTGCTCGCCGTCTTCTACCTCAACGGGGGTACGAGGTGCAGGGGCACCCTCATAGGGAAGGGACGGGATGAACAGCCGTTACGGAAGTTGCCAATCGACCGGCTGGGCACCCTGTTGCTTGAGCAGATCGTTCGCCCTGCTGAAAGGCCGTGAGCCAAAGAACCCACGGTCCGCCGATCGAGGCGACGGATGCGCAGACTCGACGACCGGGTACCGGCCGAGGTGTGAGCGCAGGCTGCGGGCATCGTTGCCCCAGAGGATCGACACGAGCGGCTTGTCTCGCGCCGCGAGGGCGCGAATCGCCTGCTCCGTCACCGCCTCCCAGCCTTTGCCCCGGTGCGCCGCTGACTGGCGGGGCGCAGTCGTAAGAACTCTGTTCAAGAGGAGAACACCTTGCTGTGTCCAGGGTGTCAGATCACCGTTGGAGGGCCTTGACGTACCGACGTCGCGACACATCTCCAGGTAAATGTTCTCCAGACTGCCTGGGACGTTTCGCACCTCGGGGGCCACGGCGAAGCTGAGCCCGATGGGCATTCCCGGGGTGGGGTATGGATCCTGTCCGACGATCAGGACTCGGACATCATCGAAGGGCTGCTGGAACGCGCGGAGCACGTTCGGGCCGGCCGGCAGATACGTTCGGCCAGCGGCGATCTCGGCGCGAAGGAAGTTGCCCATAGCGCCGACACGTTCAGCTACGGGTTCGAGCGCCTTCGCCCATCCGGGTTCGACAAGCTCGTTCAAGGGTCGTGGTGCCATGACCGGTCAGCCTACCCAACCACGCATAGGAGACGCCCCCTTGCAGGGAAGCCACCTCCAAGGCGCTACCCTTCGTCATCGAGATCATCAAGCCATTCAAGTACAGCTCGCAGCCGCTCAGCAGGAACGAGGGGGCCCGTTGCGTCCAGCGATCAAGCCGCTCACTCACCGTCATCACGCCAGGCCAACCTCTCGTCCCGAACACCCACATCTCGGAACTCCCGCACACGCGGTGGGGCTGAGCTTCTCCGTCGCACCCGACGTGCACCCGGTGCCCGGCAGCCTGGAGAACATCTTCCGGGAACTCCACTCGGACCTGGGGCTTCCGCGCCCCTCCAACGGCGATCTGACGCCGTGGGCCGAGCAGGGTTTGCTGCTGCTCAACAAGGCTCTGACCACCGCGCCCCGCCGGCCCGCCGCGCATCGCGGAAAGGGCTGGGAGGAGGTGACCCAGCAGGCGATCTCGGCACTGGCCGCGCGGGGCACCCCGCTGGTGTCGGTCCTGTGGGGCCGCGACGCCCGCAATCTGCGTCCGTCGCTGGGGGGGTTCCCGGCGATCGAGTCCTCGCACCCCTCCCCCATGTCGGCGGACCGCGGGTTCTTCGGTTCACGGCCGTTCAGCCGGACCAATGAGCTGCTGGAGCATCAGGGCGCCCAGCCGGTCGACTGGCGACTGCCGTGACGGCTGCGTCCGACGGGCACGGCCCGGCGGCGACCGGCGGCCCCGGACGGCCGGGTGACGTCGGGGAGCACGTCCGCACGGAGTTCGTCCTCGGGGTGGACTCGGGTGGTTCCGGCCTGCGGGTGGCTCTGGGCACCGTCGGCTCGCAGGCACCCCTGGCCACGGCGGCCTGTGCCGAACCGGTGCGGACCGGGCCCCGCGGTATCGACGCCGCCCATCTGCTGGAACAACTGCTGCCCACCGCCCGGGAACTGCTCATGCGGCACGGCGGCGGAAGCCGGATCACCGCCGCGGCGATCGGTGCGGCCGGCATGGCCACCCTCGGCGACCAGCTGCGGGCCGAGCTGCCCGCGGCCCTGGCGGACGCGCTCGGTGTGCGACGGCTGGCGCTCGCCGCCGACGCGGTGACCGCGTACGCCGGAGCGGTCGGGCAGCGGCCCGGCGCGGTGGTCGCGGGCGGCACCGGCCTGATCGCCCTGGGCACGGACCTGACGCAGTGGCGGCGGGCCGACGGCTGGGGCCATCTGCTGGGCGACAGCGGCGGCGGCGCCTGGATCGGCCGGGCCGGTCTCGATGCGGCGATGCGCGCCCACGACGGGCGGCGCGGCGGATCCCCGGCACTGCTGGCCCGGCTGGAGGCGGTGTTCGGCCCGGCGCCCGAACTGCCGGGTCTGCTCTATCCGCGTACCGACCGGCCCGCGGTCCTGGCCTCGTTCGCTCCCGAGGTGGCCGCCTGCGCGGCACACGACCCCGTGGCCGAGGGCATTCTCCGCGACGCCGCCGGGCACATCGCACAGGCGGCCGCCGCCGTGTGCCCGAAGGCCGGGGCGGACAACGAGGACTGCGAAGTGGCGCTGACGGGTGGCTTGTTCCGGATGGGCGACCCGCTGCTCGTACCGCTGCGCGAGGAGCTGGCCCGGCAGCTGCCGCACGCACGGGCGGTCCCCGGTTCGGGTGATCCCCTGATCGGATCGCTGCGCATCGCGCAGGCGCTGGCCACCGATGCCCTGCTCCTGCCGCCCCATCCGACGCTGCTCCGGATTCCGCTGTCCGGGCCGGACCAACAGCCCGGCAGAGGGGTGACAGACCAGGGCAGTTGACCGGTAAGCCGCCCATCGGATAAATAAGGACAGACAACGCGCGACCGGACCCTCCCCGCGCAGCGGGGTACCCAAAACCAGTAGCATGCGGCGCCATGAGCACCCCCACTGGGCCCGCTTCCGGCCTGCCTGTACGAATGCCGCGACCTCGCCAGTCCGGACGGCACCGCCGCCCGGAGCCCGTGGTCGCACCTGAGGGCGCTGCCGCGCTCGTTCTCGCCGTTCCCGGTACCCCCTCTTCGGCCACCCGCAGCCTGGCCGAAGAGGTGATCAGCATTGCCCGCTCCGAGCTGCCCGGTCTGAACGCCCTGATCGGTTACCTCGACGGCGATGATGCCGAGTACCCCGCTCTTGCCTCCGTGCTGGCGCACTCCGCTGCCGAGCGCATCGCGCGCTTCGAGCAGGCGACCGCCGCCGGCCGCGAGGTCGCTCCGCCCGAGGGCCCGGCCGCCGTCGTGGTGCCGCTGCTCGCGGGGCCGGACAACACCCTTGTGCAGCGGATACGCCACGCGATCACGGACAGCCAGGCACCGACCGAACTGACCGATGTGCTCGGCCCGCACCCGCTCCTCGCCGAGGCACTGCACGTGCGCCTCTCCGAGGCCGGTCTCGCCCGCGCCGACCGGGCCAGGCTGTTCACGGTGGCGACGGCCGCCGACGGGATCGTGCTGGCCACCGTGGGCGGCGAGGAGGCCGTGCAGGCCGCCGGGATCACCGGGATGCTGCTGGCCGCGCGGCTCGCGGTGCCGGTGATGGCCGCCGCACTCGATGTCGAGGGTTCGGTCGCGTCGATCGCCGCGCAGCTGAAGGACTCCGGCTCGCTCCAGCTGGCGGTCGCGCCGTACCTGGTGGGTCCCGAGGTGGCCGAGGGGCTGCTGGACTCCGCCGTCAAGGAGGCGGGCTGCGCGACGGCCGAGCCGCTCGGCGCCTACCCGGCGATCGGCAAGCTGGTGCTGTCGATGTACACCACGGCGCTCGGTATCGCTCCCCCCGTGGCGCAGGGGGCACAGGCCCACTGATCCGTTCCGCCGGGTGGACCCGGCGAAACGGTGTGTCCTGCGTCGTGTGCGGGGCCCGGATCGTCCCGGGCCCCGCACACGTACGGACGCAGCTGATGACCCGGTTGGTTCACCACCCAGCGTGTGCGGGCCTCAGGCGAAGATCACACAGGAGGCCGCAGGAGCCTCCAGGGAGCCTTCCTGGCTCGGGATCCCGGTCTCCGGGTCCACGGTGAACCAGGCGACGTTCCCGGACCGCTCGTTGGCCGCGTACAGCCGTCGGCCGGTGGGGTCGAGCGCGAGGTCGCGCGGCCAGTGCCCGCCGCAGCTCACCGTGGTGACCAGGGACGCCTTCTCGCCCGTGGCGTCGAGGGTGAGCACGGAGATGCTGTCGTGCCCGCGATTGGCCACCCAGAGGAACCGGCCGTCGTGCGAGACGACGACCTCGGACGGATAGCTCGCCGCGGCGGTGTCCCCGGTCGCCTCCACGGGCAGAACGGACGTCTCGTCGACCGTTTCGAGGACCCCGGCGGCGGCGTCCCACCGGCACACCGTGAGGGTGGGTTCGAGCTCGTTCAGCACATAGGCGTGGGCGCCCTCGGGGTGGAAGGCGAGATGGCGCGGTCCGCTGCCGGGCCGCAGCAGCGTCTCACCGTGCAGGCGCAGCGCCCCGGTGTCCGGGTCGAGCGCGCAGATCCGTACCGAATCGGTTCCGAGGTCGACGCTGAGCACCCAGTTCCCCGAGGGGTCGGGGAGGACCTGGTGGGCGTGCGGGCCCTGCTGGCGCCCGGTGTCCGGCCCGCTCCCCTCGTGCTGGAGCACGCTGCAGGCGGCGCCGATCGACCCGTCCGCGAGTACGGGCAGCACGGTGACGCTGCCGGAGCCGTAGTTGGCGGTGATCAGGTGGCCGCCCGCGAGCGCGAGGTGCGTGGGGCTGTCGCCGTTCACCGGCCGGGCGGCGCCGATCGGCCGCGGAACGTCGTGGCTGATGTCGAGGGCCGCGGCCGCCCCCTGCTCGGTCTCACTGACCGCGTACAGGACGGCGCCGCCGGGGCCGCTGCCCCGGCCGAGCGCGAGGTACGAAGGATCCGGGACGGCATCCGTCGCGCCGAGGACGGTGAGCGCCCCGGTCTCCTGGTCCACGGCGACGGCGGTGACTCCCCGCCCGCCCCCCGAGGTGAACGACCCGATGAATGCCCGTCCGACGCCGTTGCTGCTGTCCACCGCACTGCCTTTCTCCGCCGACTGATCGCGGCGGTGAGGACCGTCGCGATCTTCCGCGGCGACGGTAGCAGTGCACCTATGTGGTCTGGACCAAAGGGTGGGGGTCAGTTCGCGACGAGCGGGGCACGCGGTGAGCTGTGCAGTGGTGCGGCCAGTTCGGCGAGTGCGCGCTCCAGGCCGTGCAGATGGGCGAGGGCGGGTTCCGTGGCGCCGGCGTGCGCCGGGACGCCGACGGCGGGCAGGGTGCGGGCCGGCCGCTCGGCAGCCGTCAGCGCTTCCACCGCGCTCTCGACGCGCCAGCAGGCGGCGGCGAGCCGGGCGTCGTGGGAGGCCTCCGGGTCGGCCGCCACGGAGGCCAGTCCGCGCACTTCCCGCGCGCACGCGTCGAGCAGGGCGAGCACATGTCCGGCCCGGACCCTGCGGGCGCGCAGCGGGCTCAGCGGGTGCACCAGCGGGGCGAGCGACAGCCGGACGCGTCCCAGGAGCGCCTCCAGTTCGGCGATCCGCGGCGCCGGGTCGGCCGTCGTCGAACCGGAGAGCCGCGCGGCGGCCTCCTCGGTGCAGGCGTGCACGCAGCGCAGGGCCCGCTGGATCCAGGCGTCGGTGGCGGCATGCGTGGTGACCGGCAGCACGAGCAGCACCGCGAGCATCGCGCCGAGCGCGCCGACGGCCGTCTCGCTGAGCCGCAGGGCCAGCAGCGCCGGATCGAGCACTCCGAGCGCCCCGTAGAGCGCCCCGGCCATCACCGTCACGGAGAGCATCATCCAGGTGTACGAGACCGCGGCGGTGTAGAAGATCCCGAACACCCCGATCGCCACGAGGAGGGCGGTGGGTACCGGAGCGCCGTGCAGCGGGACGACGACGCACAGGCTGACGGGGATGCCGATCAGTGTCCCCAGGACCCGGCGGAAGCCGCGTACCAGGGTTTCGCCGCGCGAGGCCGTGTTCACGAAGACCCACCAGGTCGCCCCCACGGCCCAGTACCAGCGCTGGTCGGAGAGGAGCTGCCCCGCCATGAGCGCGACGGCTCCGCCGGTGGCTGCCTGGATCGCCTGGCGGGTGGTGACCCTGGCCAGGCCCGTGCCGCTCACCGGTGCGGGCACGGCCGCCGGGGTCAGCCCGCGCTCGTAGCACCACAGTCCGAAGCGGACGGCCGAGGAGGAGAGCAGTGAGAGGGCGACCGCCGAGTACAGCTCGGGCAGTTGTCCGGGCAGTGTGTGGAGGAACTGCGTGGTGAAGAACGCCATGAACGCGAACACACCGAGGGAGTGTCCGCGCGGCCCCCACCGCCGCCCGTACACACCCGCCCCCATGACGGCGAGGAAGGCCACGCCGCGCGCCACCGGATGGCCGTGCAGCAGCGCGGCGAGCGCGAGCACCGGAAAGCCGACGGCGGGCAGCAGCGCGGTGGTGACGGCCTGGCCGCGGACCGTCGTGTCGGTGACCGTGAACAGGGCGAGCAGCGCGGCCAGACCACCGGTGACGGCGGCGACGAGCGAGTGACCCGCGAGTCCGCACACGGCCACCGCGAGACCGATGCCGAGGACCGCCCGGACCGCGCTGCGCAGCCGCAGCCTCCCCGGGTCCCGGGCCACGAACGCTCTCTTCAGCACTGATGCTCCCCCGCCTCTGCCGCCGGCTCTGCGTACCGGCATGAAAAAGGCGCCGCGGGGTCCGCAGCGCCATCGACAGGTACATCAGAGCATCCATCAACCTATTGGCTCAAATTGAGTTCCAAACGATGAACCATTGGCTTACCGAAACGCCTCTCTGACACGCCGGCAGCCGACCAACGGACCACCCGATGCGAGGCCCGCGGCGCTCCCACCCTCCGCGGGACAGCCCCGGGCGGGATCGGGCGGCGGCCCGCTCAGGACGGCATGGACACGGTTGGTTGACATGACTACGCTCACCCTTGGTCTAGACCGCAGAACTCTCCGGACATCACCCCACATCTCCAGGAGCTACGTATGCGCAGAAGGATCACTTCCTTACTGGCCGGGCTCGGCCTGGCCGGTGCGGCACTGTTCGCCACCTCCGGCAGTGCCGAGAGCCACGGCTACACCGACTCCCCCATCAGCCGCCAGCAACTCTGCGGGATCGGAACCGTCAAGCACTGTGGGCAGATCCAGTGGGAGCCCCCGAGCGTCGAGGGACCCAAGGGCTTCCCCACCCGCGGACCGGCCGACGGCCACATCTGCTCGGGCGGCATCGGCCGGTTCTCCGAGCTCGACGACCCGCGAGGCGGCGCCTGGCCCGCCACCAAGGTCACCGCCGGTCAGAACTACACGTTCAACTGGCGGATCGAGGCGCGGCACGCCACGACCGACTTCCGGTACTACATCACCAAGGACGGCTACGACCCGACCCGGCCGCTCACCCGGGCCGACCTGGAACCGCAGCCGTTCCTCACCGTGCCCTTCGGCGGCAAGCTGCCCGGCTCGACCGTGAGCCACTCGGGTGTGCTGCCGCAGAAGTCCGGCAAGCATCTGATCCTCGGCGTCTGGACGATCTCCGACACCGGGAACGCCTTCTACGCCTGTTCCGACATGCAGTTCTGACGTCCAGCTGCCGCCCCGAGCCGCCCGGCCTCCAGCCGGTACGGGGTGGCGGCCCGCCACGGAGGCCCACGGTGCGCCATTGGTACAGTCGCTGCCCCGACCGACGTACCAGGAAGAGGCCGGCGGACCATGGCGGTCGACGCACTCGACACTCGCATTCTTCGGCTGCTCATCGAACAGCCGCACACCAGCGTGCGCGAGTACGCACGGATCCTCTCCATCGCACGCGGCACCCTCCAGGCCCGCATCGACCGGCTGGAACGGGACGGTGTGATCACCGGCAGCGGCCCGATCCTCTCGCCCGCCGCGCTCGGCCACCCGGTACTCGCCTTTGTGCACCTGGAGGTCACGCAGGGGCATCTGGACGATGTGGGCGAGGCGCTCGCCGCCGTGCCGGAGATCGTCGAGGCCTTCTCGACCACGGGTGGCGGCGACCTGCTCACCCGGGTGGTGGCCCGGGACAACGGGCATCTGGAGGATGTGATCCAGCAGCTGATCCAGCTGCCGGGCGTGGTCAGGACCCGGACCGAGGTGGCCCTGCGCGAGCGGGTGCCGCACCGGCTGCTGCCCCTGGTGGAATCGGTGGGCCGGACGGCGGCGGGTGGCCCGCAGTGATCGCCGACTGAGAGCATGACCGCCATGAACTCATCGCGCGCACAGGCCCCTTCGGTCGTCTTCGACCTGGACGGCACACTCGTGGACAGTGAGCCGAATGCCTACGAATCGGCACGGCTGCTGCTGGAGCGGTACGGAGTACCGGACTTCACCTGGGAGCAGAACGCCCGGTTCCTCGGAATCAGCAACCGCGAGGCGCTGGCCGTGCTGCGCACCGAGTACGGCATCGGGGCCGGTGTCGACGAGTTGGCGGCCGGGCAGGACGCCATCTATCTGGAGCTGGCACGCACCTCGACCGAACCCTTCGCCGAGATGCGCACGTTCGTGGAGATGCTGCACGCCCGGGGCGTCGCCATGGCGGTCGCGTCGGGTTCGTCGCCGGCCGCGATAGCCGCCGTGCTGAAGGGCACCGGCCTCGACGCGTATCTGACCGAGTACGTGTCCGCCGAGGAGGTGGCGCGCGGGAAGCCGGAGCCGGACGTCTTCCTGGAGGCCGCCAGGCGTCTCGGCGCCGCGCCGGCCGACTGCGTGGTGGTGGAGGACGCCGCGCCGGGCGTCGCCGCGGCCCGGGCGGCGGGCATGCGCTGCATCGCCGTCCCCTATGTCCCGGCGACGGCCGGCGATCCGGTGTTCACGGCGGCTGATCTGCTCTTTCCCGGCGGGCAGGGCGAGTTCAGCGCGCAGGGCGCATACGCGTGGCTGTTCCCCGGATCGGTGCCGACGCCGGCCGACGGTCGTCCGGAGGCCGCACGCCGGATATCCTGATCTTGCTGCGTGTCCCCCACCCCGTCCGGTTCCCGATGAGGTCGCAGCCGCGGCAGTCGAAGCGGTCCTCGGCCCAAGACATTCGAGATAGGTGTGCGCAGGTGCTGGTTGCTGGTCGGTACCGACTGATATCCGCTATCGGTCGTGGCGGTATGGGCGAGGTCTGGCGCGCCACGGACGAGGTCCTCGGCAGGTCCGTCGCCGTGAAGCTGCTGCTGGGGGAGCACGCCGACGAGTCGGCCACCGCGCGCTTCCGGCTGGAGGCCCAGACCGCCGCCCGGCTGAGCCATCCCCATCTGGTGGCCGTGTTCGACTTCGGGTCCTGGGAGGACCGGCTCTTCCTCGTGATGGAGCTCGTCGAGGGCAGGAGCCTCGCCGATCTGCTGCTGACTCAGGAACGGCTGGATCCGGAACAGGTCGCCCGTATCGCGGGCCAGGCGGCCGCCGGGCTGGCCGCGGCCCACCGGCAGGGCATAGTCCACCGGGACATCAAGCCCGGGAACCTGATGGTGGACGCGGAGGGTACCGTCAAGATCGGCGACTTCGGCATCGCCCAGTTCGTCGACGATCCCTCAGCCGCACTCACCACCACGGGCCACATCGTCGGCACGAGCCTCTACCTCGCTCCGGAGCGGGCCCTGGGCCGAACGGCCGACGCGGCGTCCGACATGTACTCCCTCGGCTGCGTGGTCTACCAACTGCTGCTCGGTCAGCCGCCGTTCCGCTCGGACACCCCGACCGCCACCCTCTACCAGCACGTGGACTCGCCCCCCGTGCCGCTGCGGCAGCGCGGCGTCGAGATGTCCCCTGCCTTCGACTCGTATCTGCTGGGCCTGCTCGCGAAGCAGCCCGAGGACCGGCCGACGGCCCAGCAGGTCGCCGACTGGTTCCACAGCGAGGCCTGGCGGGGGCAGGCGGAGCCGCTGCCGATGTACCGGCCCGCTCCCCCGCGCGCACCGGCCATGCCCTACGCGCCGCCGTCCGCACCGACTCCCCCGGCCCCGCAGCGCTCCGGTGAGGACTCCGGCGGTCCAACGACCTACCGGCTGCCCCAGGCGGCCGGCCATGGGCGGCGCGCGGCGGGCCGGTCCAGGAGCACCCGGCGGCGCAGCACCCGCGAGGCGATAAGACGCCGCCCGAGAGTGGCCAGCGCCATCGCGGGCACGGTCGCCTTCCTCGCCGCCGTGTACCTGGGGATGAGCCTGTTCTCCCCCGATTCCAGCTCGGCCACCACACCGGACGACGTCACCTCGACGAGCGGTGCGCAATCACCGGCCCCGGACGAGGGCCGGTAGCCCCGCCCGCTACCAGCGGTCGTGAACCGCCGCGCGGATCCTGCGGTCGTAGAGGTCACGTACCGCGTCGAGCGCCTTCTGCGGCAGCGGCTCCAGCGCCGCCGCGGCCGCGTTGGCGCGCGCCTGCCCGACCGAACGCGCCCCGGGGATCACGCTGGTGACGCCGGGCTGCTGAATGATCCAGCGCAGCGCGGTCTGCGCCGGAGTCGCCCCCTGGGGAGCGAGTACGGCGAATTCGGCTGCCGCGGCGACCCCGGTCGCGTACTCGATTCCGGAGAAGGTCTCGCCCTGGTCGAACGCCTCTCCGTGCCGGTTGTACGTGCGGTGGTCCTCCGGGGCGAAGACGGTTTCCTCGGTGTACTTGCCTGAGAGCAGCCCGGAGGCGAGCGGCACTCGCGCGACGATGCCGACCCCGGCGGCGAGCGCGGCCTCGAGCACCTCGTCCAGCGGCTTGAGGCGGAACGGGTTGAGGATGATCTGGACACTCGTGACGCCGGGGCGGGCGATGGCCGTCAGCGCCTCGGCGCACGTCTCGACGCTCACGCCGTAGGCGGCGATCCGCTCCTCGGCGACCAGGGTGTCGAGGGCGTCGTAGACCGCGTCCGAGGAGTAGACGGCGGTGGGTGGGCAGTGCAGCTGCACGAGGTCGAGGGTGTCGACGCCGAGGTTGGACCGCGAGCGGTCGTTCCAGGCACGGAAGTTGTCCAGGACGTAGTTCTCCGGCACCTGTTCGGCGCGTCGGCCCATCTTCGTCGCGACGAGGACCGGTGCGTCCGGACGCTCCTTCAGATAGCGGCCGATGAGCTGTTCGCTCCGGCCGTCCCCGTACACGTCGGCGGTGTCGAAGAAGGTGACGCCGGACTCGACGGCCGCGTCGAGCACGCCGAAGGCATCGGCCTCCCGCACCTCGCCCCAGTCCCCGCCGAGCTGCCAGGTGCCCTGTCCGACGACCGATACGTCCCGTCCGGTCCTGCCCAGTTCGCGCTGTTCCATGAAGATCATGCTACTTGGCCGGCGTCCTGGCCGAGTTCGGTGAGCAGCCGCGACTCCTCCTCGGTGAGCCGCAGGGCGGCCGCCGCGACGTTCTCGGCGAGGTGGTCGGGGTTGCCGGTGCCCGGGATGGCCAGTACGTGCGGGCCGCGCTGGAGCGTCCACGCCAGCCGGACCTGGGCGGGCGAGGCGTCGTGGGCCTTGGCCACGGCGGACACCGCATCGTTCTCGGTTGCGGCGGCCGCCCCGGACTCGCGGCCGTCGCCGGCGATGGCGTAGAAGGGCACGAACGCGATGCCCCGTTCCCCGCAGATCCGGAGCACTTCCTCGGAGTCCGCACTGCGGGCGGCTATGGCGTAGCGGTTCTGCACGCAGACGACCGGCGCGATGGGCAGGGCCTCGGCGATCTGGCCGGCGCCGACGTTGGAGAGCCCCAGGTGACGGATGAGCCCCTCCTTCCGCAGTTCGGCCAGCGCGCCGAACCTGTCGGCGATCGAGGCGGGGCCGTTCATGCGCAGGTTCACCACGTCGAGATGGTCGCGGCCGAGCTGACGGAGATTCTCCTCGACCTGACCGCGCAGGTCTTCGGGCCGGGCCCAGTTCAGCCAGTCGCCCGACGGTCCCCGGCCGGGGCCGACCTTGGTGGTGATGACCAGGTCGTCCGGGTAGGGGCCCAGTGCCCGGTTGATCAGCTCGTTGGCCGAGCGCATCGGTGAGAAGTAGAAGGCTGCCGTGTCGATGTGGTTCACGCCGAGGTCAACGGCCCTGCGCAGCACGGTGATGGCCCGGTCCCGGTCGTGCGGGGTGCGGTCATTGCTGAGCGCCGCGCCGTCCTGGGTCAGACGCATGGCGCCGAAGCCCATCCGGTTGACGGTCAGATCACCCAGTCGCCAGGTACCGGCGGCCGCCGCGGTGGTTGTTCCCGAAGTCATGACTGTCGTCTTCCTCATTGGTCGCGGGCCGGAGCAGGCCAGGTGATGGAGCACCAGAAGAGCTTGCGTAATTGACTGATGGGTGATAAGGTAGCGATGAATATTTCTACGACGTGATCATTCAATGCGGATGTAGAGTAGCTCCGCCCCGCGGATACGTCCACTCCCCTCGCGACCTCCGGCGCCCGAGTGTCCCCGCGCCGTCGATCTCTCGCGAGCCACCCGGCCGGCACACCACCCCCTTCGCGCGCTTCCGCCGTTCCTGTGCCCCTGCTGTGCGATCCCACCAGGGCGACTTGACCAGACTTGCCAACTCCCTTCAGTGCGGCCCCAGTTCGTTGACGACGCCATGGCTACGTGTGAGTGTTCGGTCGCTCGATCACGGACACCACCTGGGCGGAAGCCGACAGCAGTCGCATGGGCGGGTGCGTCTCCCCACGCCACTGCCCGTGATCGAGGTCCCCACGAACCGAGGAGCCTCGATGAAACGCAGACCGATGA
The DNA here is from genome assembly GCF_007829885.1 of Streptomyces brevispora. NCBI lineage: Bacteria > Bacillati > Actinomycetota > Actinomycetes > Kitasatosporales > Streptomycetaceae > Streptomyces > Streptomyces brevispora. Next base: position 135,156 of record NZ_VIWW01000002.1, on the reverse strand, counting down.
CGGCCGGGACAACCCTGGCCGTCCTCGCCGGAATGCTGGTCGCCACAAGTAGCCAGTCAGCTTCCGCGGAACCGTCTTCCCCCGCCCCCACCCCCCTCGCGGCTGCCGTGTCGGCCGCCGACCGGGCGGCGGTCAGCGGCCTGGATGCCCTGGCGAAGGGGCCCGAGGAGCGCTACGAGCGCCAGAACGTGACCCCGTGGGTCAACGGGCTCTACTCCGTCGCGTACCAACGCACCTACCGCGGACTGCCGGTCGTCGGCGGGGACGCCGTCGTGGTGGCGGACTCCAAGGGGCGGGTCCGCGGCGCGCAGTCGGCGGTCTCCCGGCGGATCAACGTCCCGACCACCGCGACCGTTTCGGCCGGGAAGGCCGAGGCCACCTCGCGCAAGAAGCTGAAATCGGTGGAGCGGGTGGAAAGCCACCGGCTGGTCGTCCGGGCCACCGGCAAGAAGGCTCGGCTGGCCTGGGAGACCGTGCTGACCGGCCGTACGGCGAAGGTGCCCAGCCGTCTGCACGTCTTCGTCGACGCGGGCACCGGCGCGGTGCTCGACAGCTATGACGACGTCAAGGCCGGCACCGGCAACAGCCAGTGGAACGGGCCGTCCCCGCTGTCGATCAACACCACTTCCTCCGGCGGCAGTTACTCGCTGCGCGACCCCGGCAGGCCGGGACTGAGCTGCGCCGACTACAGCACGGGGGGCGTCTTCACCAAGTCGACCGACTCCTGGGGCACCGGGAGCGCCTCCAGCAAGGAGACCGGTTGCGTCGACGTCATGTGGGCGGCCCAGCACGAGTGGGACATGCTGCGTGACTGGCTGGGGCGCAACGGCCACGACGGCAACGGCCGCAGCTGGCCGGTCAAGGTCGGGCTGAACGACGTGAACGCCTACTGGGACGGCTCCACGGTCTCCATAGGCCACAACAACGCCAACCAGTGGATCGCGGCCATGGACGTCGTGGGCCATGAGTTCGGCCACGGCATCGACCAGTACACGCCCGGCGGCGCCAACAACGAGTCCGGTCTCGGCGAGGCCACCGGCGACATCATGGGGGCGCTCACCGAGGCGTACACCAACGAGCCGGCCCCGTACGACGACCCGGACTACACCGTCGGCGAGAAGATCAACCTCGTGGGCAACGGGCCGATCCGCATCATGTACAACCCTGGGCAGACCGGCGACCCGAACTGCTACAGCTCCTCCATACCCACCACCGAGGAGCACGCGGCGGCCGGTCCGCTCAACCACTGGTTCTACCTGCTGGCCGAGGGATCGAGCCCCGGCGGTGGCAAGCCGTCCAGCCCTACGTGCAACAGCTCCTCGGTCACCGGAGTGGGCATCCAGAGCGCCGGCAAGGTCTTCTACGGCGGCATGCTGCTCAAGACCAGCGGCATGACGTACAAGCGCTACCGCACGGCCACGCTCACCTCGGCCAAGGCGCTCGACGCCACCTGTGTGCTGTTCAACCGGGCGAAGGCTGCCTGGGACGCCGTCAGTGTCCCCGCCCAGAGCGGCGACCCGACCTGCACCCCGAGCGGCAACAACGACTTCTCGATGTCGCTGGACCCGGCCACCGGCTCGGTGAAGCCGGGCAACTCGGTGACGGCCACGGTCAGGACGACCGTCAGCTCCGGCAGCGCGCAGACGGTGAACCTGTCCGCGACGGGTCAGCCGAGCGGTGTGACCGTCTCGTTCAGCCCGTCCGCAGTGCAGTCCGGTGCGACCTCGGCCATGACCGTCTCCACGACGTCGGCCGCGGTGCCCGGGACGTACACCCTCACCGTGAAGGGTGCCGGCACCCAGGAACACACCGCTCAGTACACACTGACCGTCAATGACGGCGGCGGCAATCCGGGCGGCACGGCTCCTGACATCAGCGTCGCCAATGTGCAGTCCCACCTGTCGCAGCTCAACACCATCGCCTCGCAGAACGGTGGCAACCGGCGGGCCGGCAGCGCCGGCTACACCGCCTCGCTCGCCTATGTGAAGGGCAAGCTCCAAGCGGCCGGTTACACCGTCAGCGAGCAGACCTGCACCAGTTGCACCTACGCGGGCAAGAACCTGATCGCGGACTGGCCGGGCGGACCGACGGACCGGACCGTGATGTTCGGCGCCCACCTGGACGGCGTCAGCGCCGGGCCCGGCATCAATGACAACGGCTCCGGATCGGCCGCGCTGCTGGAGAACGCCCTCGCGCTGGCCCAGCAGAACCCGACCATGACCAAGCACGTGCGCTTCGCCTGGTGGAACGGCGAGGAGCAGGGCCTGCAGGGCTCCCAGTACTACGTCGGGCAGCTCACCTCCGCCCAGCGCACCGCCATCAGCGCGTACTACAACTTCGACATGATCTCCTCCACCAACAGCGGCTACTTCATCAACAACCTCAACTCGGCCGCGTCGGCCCCGATGAAGGAGTACTGGACCTCGCTCGGCCTCGCTCCGGAGGAGAACACCGAGGGCCAGGGACGCTCCGACGACTACTCGTTCCAGCAGGGCGGTATCGCCACCTCGGGTTACGCGACCGGTGCCAGCGCCACCAAGACCTCGGCCCAGGCGGCCAAGTGGGGCGGAACCGCGGGCCGTTCCTACGACCCGTGCTACCACCAGGCGTGCGACACCACCAGCAACATCAACGCGACCGCTCTCGACCGCAGCGCCGACGGAATCGCCTACACCGTATGGAAGACGGCCGTCGGCAGCACGGCACCGGCCGATGACTTCTCCGTCTCGGTGAACCCGGTCTCCGGCAACGTCCAGCCGGGCGCCTCCGCCACCGCGACCGTGTCCACGGCCACCACCAGCGGCTCCGGGCAGAGTGTCCGGCTGACGGCCTCCGGTGCGCCGAGCGGTGTCACCGTCTCCTTCGCGCCGTCGTCCGTGCAGTCGGGGTCCTCCTCCACGATGACCGTCTCGGTGGGGACGCAGGTCACCGCGGGTACCTACACGATCACGGTGACCGGAACGGGCACCGCCACCCACACCACCACCTACTCGCTGGTCGTGGGGGGCGGCGGCACCTGCCAGGCCCGGCAGGTCGTCGCCAACGGCGGCTTCGAGAACGGCACGGCGCCGTGGACCCAGACGGACGGGGTCATCAACAACCGGACCTCGGAGAAGCCCGCGCACAGCGGCTCCTACCAGGCCTGGTTCGGTGGCTGGGGCCGCACCCACAGCGACAGCGCATCGCAGTCGCTGACCGTTCCGGCCGGCTGCTCGACGTACCGGCTGTCGTTCTTCGTGCGCACCGACACCGCCGAGTCGGCGGCCGACGCGACCGCGTACGACACGTTCACCGTCAAGCTGGGGACGCGGACGCTGGCCACGTACTCGAATCTCGACGCGAGCAGCGGTTACGTCCAGCGGAGCTTCGACGTCGGCTCCGCAGCGGGGCAGACGGTGACGCTGGGGTTCACCAGTAAGGAGGACGCCTACCTGCAGACCAGCTTCGTCGTGGACGATGTCGCACTCGACGTGAGCTGACCCGTCATCAGGGGGGTGGGGGCGGGGCGTGATCCACACGCCCCGCCCCCTGGCGTTTCAGCGGACCGTCAGCGGACCACCGCGGCGAGTCTGCGGACGAAGTCGTCCGTCTCGGGGCGGCCGGCTCCGCGGGCGGCCAGCCTCCCGTGCAGTCCGCGCAGTTCCTGGCCGAGCAGTGTCGACGGGGTCACCTCGGTGGTGTCGAGCACCGGCCCGGCCACCGCCTGCGCCGCCGACAGGTCGCCCGCGCAGGCGTGGGCGTCGGCCATCCGGGCCAGGAAGAGCATCCGGGCCGAGTGCATCCCGGGAGGCAGCAGGCCCAGCGCGGTAACCGCCGCCGTGACCGCGCGCAGGGCGAACCGGCGGTCCCCGGTGGCCGCGGCGAGATCGCGCAGCGCGCCCGCCGCGCCCGACTCCACCCGCAGGCTCACCGAGGCCACGGAGAGCCAGGGCGCCTCCGTCTCGTCCCGCTCCTCGACCCGGTCCAGCTGGGACCAGGCGCGGTCGATGTGCCTCAGGGTCTGCGGGGCATCTCCCCGGACCGCGTGGCCGCGTGCCTGGTACAGATCGCTCATGGCGCCCGCCCAGGGCCGGCCCGCCGCGGCCTGGGCTATGGCCCCGCCGTAGGCCAGCGCCGACGGCCCGTCGCCCTCCAGCCGGGCGAGGGTGCTCATGTCGCTCAGCGCCGCGACCTCGGTCCCCACCCGGCCGGCCATGGCGGACCAGAGCAGCGACCGGTCGAGCCAGGCCATCGCGGTGCCGTTGCGGCCCCACAGCAGCCGCAGGCAGCCGGCCGACTGCGCGTACTCGGCTGCCAGCGGGGCTAGTTGACGCTGATAGGGCGCCGCGGGCAACGCCATCCACCGGAGCATGGCGTGCAACGTGCGTTCGACGACGGCGGTCGCTCCCGGCCAGGCGCGTTCCTCGTCGGCGCGCAGACAGACGGCGAGCAGGGCCGTCAGCGCGTGCACGGTCTCGGCGTCCAGCGCGGGGTGGGACGACGCGTCCGGGCCCAGGGCGCAGAAGGCCGCGTGCAGTTCGACGACGTCGCTGAGCGCGGGTACGGCGCAGCCGTCCCTGCCGTGCACCGGGCAGGCGAGTCCGTACGCGGGAAGGCTGCTGGGCAGCACCGTTCCCGGTGGCAGCATCGCGAGGAGCGCGCCGCCCGCGGGTTCACCGGGCAGCGGGCCCCGGCGGGCCGGGGTGTCCCCAGGGCGCGGACCCTCACCCGCCCCGCCGGTGGCTCCCGCGGCCTCCCTCGCCTCGGCCGCCTCGCAGGCGGATACGAGGTCGCCGCCCGCCGTCAACAGGTCGTCCAGCCGGCGGGCCAGTGGCAGCGGCGTCCGGCGGCTGCCGTGTTCGAGTTTGCTGATGGCGGTGTGGTCGTAGCCGACGCGTGCGCCCACCTGTGCCTGTGTCAGCCCGGCCCGCCTGCGCCACTGGCGCAGGCGGACTCCGAAGGATCTCCATGCCTCCGCGCCACCGGCGTCCGACGGCACGGGGCCCATGTCCCCGGTCACCCGGACCACCGTCGCGCCTGGTCAAGGGCGCCGCGCTTGCCACGCTCACGGCTCATGCCCCGGAGGATAGCGAGCACTCGCACCCCGTGTCCCCGCAGTGGCGGCAAGATGTCCGGTAACAGACGCGGTGACCTCCGGTGCGCAGATCCTCCGACCCGCCACACGTGCCTCCGGCCGGCGTCCGGTTGCGGTGGCAACGGCATGCAACGCCTTCGTCACGCCACGCGTACGCACCGTCATCACCTGAATCGACGCCCCGTCAGATCTTCGGCGGAGCAGGTTTGAAGGGGTGCGGAAGTCGGTTAATCGTGAGCTATCAGTCATCAACTCTTGTTCTCAAGGACGCTTGGCCAAGCGGTGGTTGCACACCTATTGACGCGTAGGGAACGGAGGGAGAAGTATCCCCATCGGTCGGAGAGAGCGCTCTCCGACTTCGTGTCGTGCACCCGTACCGCGACTCAGGAGACATTCCCCATGTACGCACCCCCCGTGTTCCACAGAACCTTGCCCTCGACCGGCAGAAGACGCACTGGCGTGCTGGCCGCCGTCGCCGGTCTCGTCGTCTCGCTCCTGGCCATCGTGCCGTCGGCCCCGGCGAGCGCCGCACCCTCGTTGCTCTCCCAGGGCAAGACGGTGACCGCCTCGAGCCAGGAGAACTACGGCACTCCGGCCACCTCCGCCGTGGACGGCGACAACGGCACCCGCTGGTCGAGCGCCGCCTCCGACCCCCAGTGGCTCAAGGTCGACCTGGGCTCCGCCGCCTCGGTCAGCCAGATCGCGCTGAAGTGGGAGACCGCCTACGCCAAGAGCTACCGGATCGAGTTCTCCGCGGACAACAACACCTGGAGCACCGCCTACTCGACCACCACGGGCCACGGCGGAAACGAGACCCTGAACCTCTCCGGTACCGCTCGCTACGTCCGACTGACCGGCACCGAGCGGGCCACCCAGTACGGCTACTCGCTCTGGGAGTTCCAGGTCTTCGGCACCACCGGCGGCGACCCGGGCGGCCCGCAGATCCCCGGCGGCGGCGACCTCGGTCCAAACGTCCTGGTCTTCGATCCCTCGACGCCCAACATCCAGGCCAAGGTCGACGAGATCTTCAAGCAGCAGGAGTCGGCGCAGTTCGGCACCCGCCGCTACGCGCTGATGTTCAAGCCGGGCACGTACAACAACATCAACGCGCAGATCGGCTTCTACACCTCGATCGCGGGTCTCGGTCTCAAGCCGGACGACACCACGTTCAACGGTGATGTGACCGTCGACGCGGGCTGGTTCAACGGGAACGCCACCCAGAACTTCTGGCGTTCGGCGGAGAACCTGGCACTCAACCCGGTGAACGGCACGGACCGTTGGGCCGTCTCCCAGGCCGCCCCGTTCCGCCGGATGCACGTCAAGGGCGGGCTGAACCTGGCCCCCAACGGCTACGGCTGGGCGAGCGGCGGGTACATCGCCGACAGCAAGATCGACGGTCAGGTCGCGCCGTACTCGCAGCAGCAGTGGTACACCCGCGACAGCTCGATCGGCAGCTGGGGCAACGGCGTCTGGAACATGACGTTCTCCGGCGTCGAGGGCGCACCCGCCCAGAGCTTCCCTGAGCCGCCCTACACCACCCTCAACAACACCCCGGTCTCCCGCGAGAAGCCGTTCCTGTACCTGGACGGCAACAACTACAAGGTGTTCGTCCCCGCCAAGCGCACCAACGCACGCGGTGTCTCGTGGAACGGCACGCCGCAGGGCGAGTCCATCCCGCTGAGCCAGTTCTACGTGGTCAAGCCCGGCGCGACCGCCGCGACCATCAACGCGGCCGTGCAGCAGGGTCTGCACCTGCTGTTCACGCCCGGCATCTACCACGTGAACCAGACGATCAACATCGACCGCGCCAACACGGTCGTGCTGGGCCTGGGTCTTGCCACGATCATCCCGGACAACGGGGTCACGGCAATCAAGGTCGGTGACGTGGACGGCGTGAAGCTGGCCGGCCTCCTCGTCGACGCCGGTACGCAGAACTCCCAGGTGCTGGTCCAGGTCGGCCCCACCGGCGCCTCGGCCGACCACTCGGCGAACCCCACCACCGTCCAGGACGTGTTCATCCGGGTCGGCGGCGCGGGTGCGGGCAAGGCCACCACCGGCATGGTGATCAACAACGACGACACGATCATCGACCACACCTGGCTGTGGCGCGCCGACCACGGTGACGGCGTCGGCTGGGAGACCAACCGGTCCGACTACGGCCTCCAGGTCAACGGCGACGACGTGCTGGCGACCGGGCTGTTCGTCGAGCACTTCAACAAGTACGACGTCCGCTGGTCCGGCGAGAACGGCAAGACGATCTTCTTCCAGAACGAGAAGGCGTACGACGCCCCGAACCAGGCGGCCGTCCAGAACGGCGGCACCAAGGGATACGCGGCCTACAAGGTCGACGACTCCGTGACCACCCATGAGGGCTGGGGCCTGGGCAGCTACTGCTACTTCAACGTGGACCCGACGATCCGCCAGGGCCACGGCTTCGAAGCTCCGGTGAAGCCCGGAGTGAAGTTCCACGACCTGCTCGTCGTCTCGCTCGGCGGCCAGGGCCAGTACGAACACGTCATCAACAACACCGGATCACCCACGTCGGGGACGTCCACCGTCCCGTCGAACGTGGTGTCCTTCCCGTGACGCACCTCCTGAGATGAACGAACGGCGCGGGGTCCGGCAGCTGCTGCCGGACCCCGCGTCGCCGTCGGTACGGCCCTACTCGGGTGGCGGTTCGTCGAGCGTCTGCTCGGACCAGATCACCTTGCCGCGCGCGGTGTAGCGGGTGCCCCAGCGCTCGGCGAACTGGGCGACGAGGAACAGCCCCCGCCCGCCCTCGTCGGTCGCCTCGGCGTAGCGCAGATGTGGCGAGGTGCTGCTGCAGTCCGACACCTCGCAGATCAGGGCCCGGTCGTACAGCAGTCGCACGGTGATCGGCTCGGAGCCGTAACGGATGGCGTTGGTGACCAGCTCGCTGAGGATCAGCTCGGTGACGAACCCCTCCTCGTCGAGCCCCTGGTCGGCCAGCCACTCGGTGGCCTCCTTGCGGACGCCCGCGACGGCCGAGGCGTCACGGGCCACCTCCCACTGCATGCGCCGGGCCGGGTCCAGGGTGCGGGTACGGGCCACCAGCAGGACCACGTCATCGCCCGGACGGGTGGGCAGCATGGCTTCCAGCACGTCGTCGCAGGTCTCCTCCGGCGTCCGGTCCCGGTCGGCCAGGGCCTGGCTCAACTGCTCCAGACCACTGTCGAAGTCCCGGTCAAGACGCTCGATCAGGCCGTCCGTGTACAGGACCAGGCGGCTCCCCTCGGGCACCTGCAGTTCGGTCGCCTCGAAGGGCATTCCGCCGATACCGAGGGGCAGACCGGCCGGAATCTCGGGGAACTCCACAGTGTGGTCGGGCAGCACGAGGGCGGGCCCGGGATGACCGGCCCGGGCCACCGAGCAGCGCCCGGTGACCGCGTCGTAGATCGCGTACAGACAGGTGGCCCCGGTGACCGCGATGCCGCCGACGACCTGCTCGTCCTGGTCCATCCGGGCGACGAGCTCGTCGAGGTGGCTGAGAAGTTCGTCGGGGGGCAGGTCCAGCGTGGAGAAGTTCTGCACCGCGGTGCGCAGCTGGCCCATGGTGGCCGCGGCATGCAGACCGTGCCCGACCACATCGCCGACGACCAGGGCGACCCGTGCGCCGGACAGCGGGATCACATCGAACCAGTCCCCGCCCACCCCGGCCTGGGCCGGCAGATAGCGGAAGGCCACGTCCAGGGCGTTCTGCTCGGGAAGACCGCGCGGGAGCAGGCTGCGCTGCAGGGTCACCGCCATCTCGTGCTCGCGGGTGTAGCGCCGGGCGTTGTCGACGCTGACGGCCGCCCGCGCCACCAGCTCCTCCGCGAAGGACAGGTCCTCGGCGTCGAAGGGTTCCTCGTTCTCCGCGCGCCAGAAGTTGGCCATGCCGAGGATGACACCACGCGCGTTCAGCGGCACGGAGAGCAGCGAGTGGAATCCGTGCTCCAGGATTCTCGCGGCCTGCTCGGGGTCGACCTTCCGCCACTGCTCGGAGCTGGTCAGATCGGGCACCATCCAGGTGTGGCCACTGCTGCTGCCGATGGCTTCGGGGGCGAGGGGAACGAACCCGATGACGCGGCCGAGCGGGTAGAGGGGGTGGTCCGTGGAGGTGCCGGAGATGGCGGTGCGGCGCACGTTGATCACATCGCCGGAGGGTGGCTCCGGTTCTTCTCCGCGCAGCACCGCGTCGGCGAGATCGACCGTCACGCAGTCGGCGAATTCGGGGGTGGCGACCTCCGCGAGCTCCCGTGCGGTCGTGGTGACGTCGAGGGTGGTGCCGACGCGGTCACCCGCGCGGTACAGGAGCATCAGACGCTCCCGTACGGTCTCTGCCCGGCCGGTGACGACCTGCAGTTCCGTGGTGTCCCGCAGGGTCGCCACGAGGCCGGGTGGTCCACCGCGTTCACCCGTGGGGCGGAGGTTCACGGCCAGCAGCCGGTTCCCGGCCGGCCGCACCTCGTCCGTGGCGACCCGGCCGGAGGCCAGCAGCTCGGCGGTACGGGGCTCCAGGCCCAGATCCGTCACGGCGCGCCCCTCGGCGTCGGCGGGCAGTTCGAGGAGTCTTCGGGCCTCGTCGTTGGCGAGCAGCAGCCTGCGGTCGGCGCCGATGATGAGGACCCCTTCGCGGACCGCGTGCAACACCGCGTCGTGGTGCTCGTACATCCGGGTCATCTCGGCCGGACCGAGGCCGCGCGTCTGTCGGCCCAGGCGGCGGCTCACCAGGGCCGCGGCGCCCGACGTGAGGGCGAGAGCGGTCACCGCGGCGCCGATGGCGAACGGGATGCTCGGGTGGGCCAGCTTGTTCACGGTCTCGACCTTGATGCCCACGGTCACCAGTCCGGCAGGCGGGCCGCCGGGCCGTGGCACGGGAACCACCGAGACGACCGCGCGGCCGTGGCTGCCCTTGTACGTCCGGGTGAACCCCCGCCCTTGCAAGGCCTCCTTGTACCGCGGATTGGCCTGTTTCCCGATCTGTGAAGGGTCCGAGTCGGTGTAGCGGATCCCGTTGGCCCCGGTCACGACGATGTACTCGACGCCGGTCTCCATCCGCGTCTGTTCCGCGAGCGGCTGGAGCACCGCGGTGGGGTCCGGGCTGTCCAGTGCGGCCACCATCCCGGGTGCGTGGGCGAACGCCTCGGCGACGCTCAGCGAACGGGTCTCGGCGTCGCCCATGCTCTCGCGCCGGCCCTGAAGCACCAGCGAGGCGATCGCGGCGGCAACGAGCAGCACCACGATGCCCAGCATCATGAAGAAGACCTGACCGGCCACGGTGCGAAAGCTGACGAGGGCACGCAGCCGGCGCCCCCGTGAGGACTGCTTCGCGTCCGAACCTGGGGGCGCATTCCGGTCACCGCCCGGGCGGTGACCGGCATCGCGCCGATGCGGCCGCCGGGCGGAGCGGTGAATCCACGCCCGGAACCGACCTGTTCCACACACGTCCTCAGGTCTAACACGAATCGCCGGGACCGGAACGCGGAGCGGGACCCGGCACCCCCGCGCGGGACCCGGTGGAGACGTTCCGATCGGGTGATACGGACGTCGCCGCCGCGCCCGTCCGCCGGGGCCGGGCATGACCCGGAAATGGTGCCTGTGTTCCTGACAGAGGCGGTCGGGCTGCCGCTCCGGCGGGGAAGGCCGTTCGCTCCGTCTCAGGGCGGTGGGCCGGGCGACGGTGCTCCTCGTGCCGACCGTGCTCGTCGGCTCCTGGGCGGTGCTCATGGCCGAGGCACGCCGGGCACACCACCGTCACCCCATACCCCGGGAGCAGACGGAGAGTAGTAACAGAAAGTGATCACCTGCCCCCGGACGTGTGAAGGGCGTACTGTCGGGCATAGGTCGGGTGACCGACAGGAGGTGGTGGCAGTGGGCCGCATCAGGGTTGTCAGACGTCCCCAGCTTCCGTCGCGGCCGCCGCCGCTCGATCTGCGTACTCCGTCCGGGCGTCCGCTGCCGTACTGACCCCGTCACCCTTCGCCCGTCGTCCTCGGGGCCGCACTCCGTGCGGCCCCGATCCGTGTCGCGGCGGCTTCGCCGAACTCACCGAAAGCCCACACTCCTCGCACTCCTGATCACCCTGCCGCGGGGCGGCCCGAACCGGCAGGATGTCGGTGTACAGGGCCGCCTTCCCCGGGCGGCTCCGGCCGTCCCAGGAAAGGGTTCCCGATGCGGGAAGAGCACGCAGACCAGTCCCCGCCGGACGAACAGTCCGCCTCCGGCCGGCCCGAGGAGGCCCAGGTGATCGTGGTGGGGGCGGGGCCGGCCGGCTCGTCCGCCGCGTTCCACCTCGCGAGAGCGGGCGTGGACGTGCTGCTCCTGGAGAAGTCCGGCTTCCCCCGGGAGAAGGTCTGCGGGGACGGTCTCACGCCGCGCGCGGTGCACCAGCTCATCAGGATGGGCGTCGACATCAAGGCACCGGGCTGGACGCGGTCGCGCGGGATGCGATGGGTGACCGGGGACCGGCAGGTGCAGATCGAGTGGCCGGCCCTGGGCGGCTACCCGGACTTCGGTCTCACCCGGAGCCGGCACGACTTCGACGACATCCTGGCCCGTCATGCCGTTGCCGCCGGCGCCCGGCTGCGCACCGGCGTGAGGGTGACGGAACCGGTGACCGACCGGGCCGGGCGGATCACCGGCGTCACGGCGGTGTCCGGGAGGGAGGAGCCGGTGGTGCACCGGGCGCCCGTCGTCATCGCCGCCGACGGCGCCTCCGCCCGGCTGGCTCTCGCGATGGGGCTGCAGCGGGACACGAAACGTCAGATCGCCACGGCGGCCCGCCGCTACTACCGCAGCCCCGATCGTTCCCGGGAGGAGTTCCTCGAACTCTGGGCCGATCTCCGGTTCCCCAGGAGCGACCGCTATCTGCCAGGGTACGGCTGGATCTTCCCGATGGGTGACGGCCGGGTCAACGTGGGACTCGGCGCGATCCCGCACCGTCGCCACGGCAAGCCCGATCTGCGGGCCACCCTGGACCAGTGGCTGGCCCGTACCCCGTCCGAGTGGGGGCTCCGTGAGGAGAACGCAGAGGGGCCCGTCCGCAGCGCCGCGCTGCCGCTGGGTCTCAACCGGCATCCGCTGTACACCCGAGGCCTCCTCCTGGTCGGCGACTCCGGGGGCATGATCAGTCCGTGGAACGGTGAGGGCATCGGCCAGGCGCTGGAGGCCGGGGAGGTCGCCGCCGAGAGCGCCGCGCTGGCCCTGGCCATGCCCCCGGGCCCGCGGCGGGAACGGGCGCTCCACCACTACCCGGTCGAGATGAACCGGCGCTGGGGGCGCTACTACCGGCTCGGCAACGCGGCCGCCGATCTCGTCTTCAGCCGGTCGGGCTTCCAGCCCATCCTCAACCGGCATGTGATGGGCTCGCCGGTCCTGCTCAACACGCTGGCCCGGCTGCTCAGCAATCTGACGGACAACCCCTCGCGCGATGTGATCGACCATGTCCTCAACACCGCGGTACGTCTCGTTCCCGCTCCGAACGCGCGCCGCCGCTGACCGGGCCGGGCCGTTCGTACCGGGCGGATCCGCGCCGTCAGCCCTCGCGCTCTTCCCCCTGCTCCTCCGCGGTGGCGGGTGGTGCGGTTCCAAAGCCGTCCGCCGGACGGCCGGTTCCCGCCGCTCGTGGGGTGGGGGCCGTCCCGCCGTCCGCGTCGTCCCAGCGGGCGGCAAGCAGCAGCGCGATGTCGTCGGGCCGGTCCGGGGCCTGTCTGGCCCGCCCGATCACGTGTTCCGCCGTATCGGCCAGCGGGGCCGGGCCGAAATCGGCGATCGTGCGGCGCAGCCGCTCGATGCCGACGTCAATGTCCGTTCCCGACTGCTCGACCATGCCGTCGGTGTACAGGGCGAGCATCGCGCCCGGGGCCAGGTGCAGTTCGGTGACGGGGTAGGCCGCGTCGGCGTCGACGCCGAGCACGATTCCGCCCGGCAGGTCCATGACCTCGGTCGTGCCGTCCGGATGGCGCAGCACGGGCTGGGCCGTGTCCGCTGAGCGCGAAGGCCCTTACTGCGCTGCGTAGTTGACCCATGGTCGCGGCGGCCGCGGCTCCGTGGCCCCGGACGTCCCCGATGATCAGGGCCAGCTTGCGGCCGGTCTCGATGACGTCGTACCAGTCGCCGCCGACGTCCATGCCCTGGGTGCCCGCGAGGTACCTGCCCGCGGTGTCCACGTGGTCGACGACGGGCAGCCGGTGCGGCAGCAGGACTTCCTGCAGTCCGCGGGCGAGGGCGGCCTCGGCGTCGTACCGCTGGGCCCGGTGCAGTGCCTGGGCGATGAGGCCGGCCAGCGCGGTGAGGATCGTGCGCTCCTCGGGGCTGAAGCCGCGCGGCTGGTCGAAACCGAGGATGCACGAGCCGACGTGCTGACCGGAGGAGCCGCAGCAGTCCGGGGGTGCGGGAGCGCAGATAGGCGCCGCCCGCCTGCCCGCCCGCCGCCTCGACCCCGTTCACGACTGCCTGGGCGAGCACCAGGGACAGTTCGTCCGGCGCCCGGCCGTCCTCCAGTCGCCCGGGCGCACTGCCGCGTTCGCCGAGCGGTGCGCCCCGGGCCGCGCCGTACCAGGTCACACACCAAGCATGCTCCTGGGCCGCTGCGCCCCGCACTTCAGGAGAAGCAACACTTACAAGAGGAAATGCACCCTTTACACTTGTATGCGAGTCTCAAAGCAAGCCCATAGTCCGACATCCGCACAGGAGGCACGATCATGGGCAAGAAGCAGAGTCGGCACAACCGTGGCGCCCGCAGCGGCGGCCATGAGCATTCCTCGGCCGCCGAGCCCAAGGAGCAGACGAGCACCGCGCCCACACCCGCACCCGAAGGGGTGGAAGCGATCTCGGAGCACGTCTCGCACAAGCGGGAGCGGAAGTTCGGCCACAACTGACCTCCGGCACCAGTGCCACCACATCACGAACGGAGCGGCAGCCACCATTTCGATGGCGGCTGCCGCTCCGTTCGGATTGCGCGGTTCGGATTGCGCGAGGGCGTCCGTCGCGATTGCGCGAGGGCCGCAGGGGATCGCGCGATGGCTTCCCGAGTCCTCAAAACCCGTTCTAGCGACCGTCGGTGGGCGGACGGCTGTCACCGAGCTGATCGTTGAGCTTCTGCTGGGCCGAGTCAACCTGACCGCTGTGCTTACCGTTCGTCTTCTTGTCGATCAAGTCGCCACCCTTCTCGACTCCCTGATGGGCCTGGTCGGGGTGCCCCTTCATCAGACCCTTGATCTTGTCGAGCATGCTCATGACTGTCCTCCTCATGGAACGCTGACGCTTCCAGCATCCATGCGATGCGCCGGCGCCGCACCCCGGACAGAGGGGGCCGAGACAGGCGACAGGTGGTCACGACCCCGGGAAATTACTCACAGGTATGTAGTGACTTCTTGCGTGAGCGCCAGTAGAACTCGTTTCCATTCCATCGAGAGTGAGGAACATCACGTGGCGGACTCAATCTTACCTCACAAGGGATCCAGTGGTGTCTCGCGTCGCACATTCATGGCTAGAACAGGTTTCATACTGGGGGCTGCAGCCCTATCCGGTCACGCCACCGCCTCCCTGGCGGCGAGCCGCGCCATGGCCACGGTGATTGGCAGCGGGGAGCACGTCCCGGTCCTGGTGATCGGCACCGGGTACGGCGGTTCCGTGGCTGCTCTGCGGCTCGCCCGCGCGGGCATGCACGTCCACATGGTCGAGATGGGGATGTCCTGGGACACCCCTGGGTCGGACGGCAAGATCTTCGCCAACACGACGACTCCCGACGGCCGCTCGTACTGGCTCCGCACCAAGACCAAGCAGCCCCTCAGCAACTTCCTCGGCTTCCCCATCGACAGGTCGATCCCCCGCTACACCGGAATCCTGGACGCCGAGGACTTCAGCGGCATCACCGTCTACCAGGGGCGCGGGGTCGGCGGCGGCTCACTGGTCAACGGCGGTATGGCGGTCACGCCCAGGCGGGAGAACTTCGGCGCCGTCCTCCCCACGGTCAACGCCGACGAGATGTACTCCACCTACTACCCGCGCGCCAACGCGGGCCTCGGCGTCGGCACCGTCGACCCGGCGTGGTTCGACAGCGTCGCCTGCTACCAGTACGCCAGGGTCGGCCGTAAGCAGGCCCAGCGCTCCGGCTTCCCGTTCGTCTTCGTGCCCGATGTGTACGACTGGGACTACATGGAGCAGGAGGCGGCCGGCACGGTGCCCAAGTCGGCGCTGGACGGCGAGATCCTCTACGGCAACAACTACGGCAAGAAGTCGCTGCAGAAGACCTACCTCGCCCAGGCCCTGGCGACCGGAAGCGTCACCATCTCGCCTCTGCACAAGGTGACTTCGCTCGCCCCGGCATCGGCGGGCGGCTACACGGTCGTCATCGACCAGCTCCGCACCGACGGGAGCACCCAGGCCACCAAGACGGTGACCGCGGACAAGGTGTTCTTCGCGGCCGGCAGCGTCGGCACGAGCAAACTGCTGACCGAGCTGAAGGCCACCGGCAGACTGCCCGGCCTCAACGACGAGATCGGCAAGGGCTGGGGCGACAACGGCAACGTCATGTGCGGCCGCGCCAACCATGTGTGGGACCCGACCGGTGCGGTCCAGTCGAGCATCCCCTGCGGCGGCATCGACAACTGGGCCGCAGGTGGCGCGTTCGCCGAGGTCGCGCCGCTGCCCACCGGGATCGAGACGTTCGCCTCGTTCTATCTGTCGATCACGAAGAACCCGAACCGCGCCCAGTTCTCCTGGAACGCCGCGACCGGCAAGGTCGACCTGAACTGGCGGACCTCGTGGAAGCAGCCGTCGATCGACATGGCAAAAACGATCTTCGACAAGATCAACGCGAAGGAGGGAACGATCTACCGGACCGATCTCTTCGGTGTGTACAAGATCTGGGGCGACCACCTCACCTACCACCCGCTCGGTGGCGCGGTACTGGACCGGGCCACCGACAACTATGGTCGCCTGCACGGGTATTCGGGCCTCTACGTGATCGACGGCTCGCTGATCCCCGGCAACACCAGCGTCAACCCCTTCGTCACGATCACGGCCCTGGCCGAACGGAACATCGAGAAGATCATCGCCACCGATCTGTGACAGGGCGCGACGCGGCGGGCCGGCCGGTAGGAGGCGGGGGGACGGGCCTCCTACCGGGTTACGCCCCGGGTGCGAACCGAACCGACGGGCCCGGGGTGGGGCGGCCCAGTACCCGGGACACCCCGCTCAGCACCCGGGATGTCCGGTTCAGTGCCCGGGCAGCACGCACACGGCGTCGAGTCCCAGTACGTGGTTGAGCCGGCCGAACGCCAGCCAGGAGCCGATGCTCATGCTGAGCTCGACGATCTCGCGCTGGCTGTAATGCGCGGTCATCCGGGTCCAGAACTCCTCGTCCAGACCGTGGTGGTCCAGGGCGTACCGCTCGGCGTACTCGGCGGCCAGCCGGGTCCGGTCGTCGAAGCCCTCGGCGGTGCGCCACTCGCTCACCGCATCGGCGAACTCCTCCTCGACCTTGTCGCCGTCCCGTTCGGTGCGCCAGTCGAGGCAGAACAGACACCCGTTGATCTGCGCGATCCGCAGCCGGGCGGCCTCGAACTCACGCAGGCCGAGCGAGGTGTGCTGGTACACGGACAGGGAGAAGTTCGCGGCGGCCATCCCGATTCCGGGAACCATGCCGCCCCAGACGTATCCGATCGGTTCCTGGCCCTCGGGTATGTCGATGATCATGACTGCTTCCTTCCGAGTCTGCCGGTTGCGGGGCGCAGGGGGACGTCGAGTGCGTCGTAGAGTCCGGGTTCCGCGTCCACCAGCCAGTCGATGGCGTTCACGAGCCGTCCGACCGCGGTGGCGTTGCCGCCCGCCGAACGGTTCTCGTCCTCGTCGGTGGCCTCGACCGTGACCTCGATGCGCGGACGGCCCTCGATGATCACGCGGTGGGCACCGGCCCCGTCCGGCGGTGCCGGCCAGTCCGGGGCGCAGGACGGGTGGATGCGGGTGATGTGCTCAATGACGATGCGGGGTTCGCCCTCGACGATGCCCTGCACCTCGAAGCGCACCGCGCCCTGGGTGCCCGCCTCGAACTCTCCCATCGTCCGGGTGGTCACCGTCGTCTCCAGCGGCCGCCGGGCCATGGTCTCGCGGATGTCGTCGAGCTCCACGCCCAGGGCCCTGGCCATCAGCCGTATCTGCCCGCCCCACACCATCGTCGGGATGGAGGCCGCGAGCATCAGCGGCTCGTACTCCATGGGGTGTCCCATACCGATCAGATGGCGGACCGAGTCGGGCTGGTCGTAGGTGGAGTAGTCGAAGATCTCCTGGCACCGGATCACCTCGACCTCGGTCCCGAGTCCGCTGATCAGCAGGGGCAGTACGTCGTTGCCCCAGCCGGGGTCGACGCCGGAGACGAACAGCGAGCCGCCGCCGTCCGCGATGGCGGCCAGAACCGGTTCACGCAGTTCGGGCGGGGCGCCCCGCTGGTCGTAGAGCGCGTACAGGGCGGGAGTGACGACCACCGCACCCGTCCGGACCGCCCTGGCGATGTCGGCCAATGCCTCGTCGGGGCGGATGTCGCCGGAGGCCGCGTACACCACCGCGCCGGGAGCGGTGGCCAGCACCGCGTCGATGTCATCGGTCGCCGCGACGCCCAGATCGCGGCCGATCCCGGCAAGGCCGCCCGCGTCGCGGCCCACCTTGCGGGGATCGTGGACGAGCACATGCGCCAGCTTCAAGGCCGGATGGGCCTCGACGGCGCGGATGGCCGCGCGGCCGACATTGCCGGTACCCCAGACCACCGTGGAAATCATGCGGCGGAGGGTAGCGCGCGGGATGAAAGGTTCATAGTGCCATCGCCCACCCGGTTGAGGAGGGCGGCCGGGGCAGGCCCGCAGGCTCCGCCCCGGCCGGCCGGCTTCCCGGCTGTCCCCGCCCGAGAGCCCCTTCAGGGAGTCCCACAGCACGACGATGCCGCCCGTGTCGGTCACCGGCTCGACGTCCTCGCCGGGCAGACCGACGACCGCGTCGTCGTAGCCGTCCCCGTCGAGGTCGCCGGTGGCGAGAGCGCCACCGAAGGCGTCACCCGCCTCGGCGGCCCCCGGCACCCCGGGGGTGCTCTGGCTGAACACCACGGGCAGGCAGGTCCCGATGCCCGACGCCGCGCCGTACCGAACGGTCACGTAGCCCGCGTCTGACCGCCTACGCGGCGCAAGGGTCGTACGGCCATGCGAAAGGGGTGGGAGGGAGCCGCTCGGCTCCCTCCCACCCCTGCGCCCGGCTCCTCCCGAGGGCGGAGCCGTGTGACGTCAGTAGGCCCCGAAGACGTTGTCGATCGAGCCGTACGTGGCAGCTGCGTAGTTGCACGCGGCGGTGATGTTGGCGACGGGGTCGAAGATGTCCATCGACGTGCCGGGTACGTGGTAGGCCTGGAAGGTGGGCTGGATGACCTGCAGGAGGCCCTTCGAGGGCGTGCCGGCGGCGGCGTTCGAGTCCCAGTTGTTGACGATCTTCGGGTTGCCCGAGGACTCGCGGATGATGTTGCGGTAGATGCTGTCGTAGCTGCCGGGGATGCCGTGCTGGGCCATCACGGCCAGCGACTCCTTGATCCAGCCGTCGAGGTCGTTGGTGTACGACGTCGCGGCCGGCGCGGGAGCGGTGGCCGCGGTCTTCTGCGCGACGGGCGTGGCCGTCCGCTGGGAACGGTCGGCGCGGTCGGCCGACTGCGAGGCCTCGGCCGCGGGCTTGGACTCAGTCGTGGGCTGTGCCTTCGATTCGGCCGTGGGGGCCGCCTCGGGCGCTGTGGCCGCGGACTTGGCACCGATGGTCAGCTTGAGGCCCACGTGAATCAGATCGGGATTTCCGCCGATCGCACTCTGATTGTCCTCGTAGAGCCGCTCCCAGCCGCCACTGAGGGAATACCCCAGGGCGATCTTGGAAAGTGAATCACCGGAGACCACGGAATAGATGGTCGGCTCCGCATCGCGGACGGCAATTTCCTTGGCAGCAACGGAAGTCGAGGCCTTCGCCTTTTCCGCGGCGACGGAGTGCGCCGGTGCGGCCGAAGCCGACCCGGCCCCGATCAGGGGGAGCGCGAGAACGACTCCGCCCGTGCTCACGGCGATGAAACCGCGGGTCAGGGAGGTGGACTTGGAACGACGGTGCTTACCCATGATGGGCATGGCGCATTTCCTCTCCGCCGCCTGCGAGGTGAGCTGTCGGGTTCGGACTGGAGATGTCCGGCCGCACGTGATGGCGACTTCACCCCTAGCCGCTCCGGATACCGGACCGGCGGCAAAACTGGGTCCCCCGCTCCTGCCGTACGCGAGTGGGTTGGGTCACCGGACGGCGGCAGGATTCGGCGTTCCATCCGGATTGACGGTGACCGTAAGCGAAAGGCGCCGAGCGAAACAAGCCCTGAATTCCGAATCCCAATTGATTCGCAAGATCAACTAAAGGAAACGCTCACAATCAGGCCTCGCCGAGGAAGTCAATTCTCTTGGCGCGACAGGGAACCGAAGCCCGATACCCCGCGTGCGGGGCCGGAAAAGTGACGCTGACCACTGCGCCCGAAAGGGGCGGTTTGATGGATTTGATAGCGTTTGGTTAGTAGAAAACTACCCAAGGAGGTTCATTGCGATTTATTCGTAGCAATTGCCCCCAATCAAGACATTTGGGTGTCTCGGGGAGTCGGCCTGCCCGGACTCCGGGCAGGCTCGGCATCGGTCGGCGCCCCACCCGCCGCTCACGGCCGCAGCCGGCGCCGACGGCCTCCGGTGCAAGATGCCGTTCGGGCGCTTCGAGTACTTCGAGCGCTTCGCCGAGCCTGGTGTCGACGACGCGGGCGCGGTGAAGCCGGGCACGGTGGGCACGGCGAAGCAGAGTGCGGTGAAGCCGGGCGCGAACCCCAGTCACCGCACCGACGCGGAACTCCGCACCATCCGCCGCAAGGCGCTACCGGCTTCCGCCCCCGCGTCGGAGCTGCGCCGAAAGGTGATGCTGCAGCGGCTGACCTACCGCCGCGAGGTCATGGACGAATTCGAGCGTGCCGTCGTCCGTCAGGGTGTAGCGGCGACGGGTGGCGCCGACCTCCTTGGCGGTGGGTGCGAGGGCGACCTGATGGCTGGCGAGGTCGGCCACGCCGTCGACCGCGTGGCCCGTCAAGATCTCCGCGACACCGGTGGGCTGAGTGATCAACGCCTCCACGTGCCCGTCGGGCTGCATCCGCCACCAGCCGCTCTCCCGTGCCGACGGCCGCAGCGGGGCGCCGTCCGCGTCGAGCAGCCAGGCGCGCGCCTCGTAGTGGAGGAAGGGCCGCCCGTCGTGGCTGAAGGTGACCTCCTGCGCGTACCGGAACTCCCCGGCGAGCGTCGGGTATCCGCCGCGGCCCCGCCCGGCCCAGGTGCCCAGGAAGCCGGCCAGCGGTGCGAGCAGCGGATGCGGGGCAGGCGCTTCGTCCGGTCGGAACGCGTCGGGGTACGGGTGTTTCCGGGCGGGGTCGAACATCTTGCGAGCTCCTGGGTCGGGGACGGTGCCGGTGCCGGGTGGCACCGTAGGACCAGTGAACGCGAGGAAGCCGATGCCACGCCTTCACGCACCGCGCCTTTGACAGGGAGTCACTCCTCCTGACGGAAGTCCATCATGCAGAACACCTTGACGTAGCGGCGTTCACCGACAGCGACGAAGCCGGGCAGGCGCCCGTATTCGGTGAAGCCCAGCGCCCGGTAGAGGTGCAGTGCACCGCTGTTGTCGCCGCGGACATCCAGCGTGAGGACCTCGATCCCCGCCCGTCGGGCATCGTCGATCAGGGCGGCGGTCAGTGCCCGGCCGATACCACGGCCCTGGGCGGACGCCGCCACCGCGATCTTTTCGAGATCGGCGTGCGGACGATGGGTAGGCCGCGTGTGGCGCAGCCAGTACCCCACCCCGACCAGCTCACGGTCCAGATACGCGGCACGCAGGGCGGCATCACCCGCGTGCACCGCGGAGAAGACGTGGTCGAGGAGTTCCGCCACCTCGTCGTACGACGGGGGATCAACCCACCCCAGCGCGGCGCCTTCACGGACCAGGTCCGCCAGGATCCGATGGACCGACACCGCGAACCGGGCCCGCAGGTCCGGATCAGACGTCGGCTCCGTCGCGTCCAGGACGACGGGTTCAAGGGTCCCACCGCCGTTCGAAGCCGTGTTCATGACCCGCAGCCTAACCAACCCTCACCCAGCGAAATACCTGGACACCTTCCGCGGACAGACGAGAGCAGCGGAGAACCGCGGACCGACCGGGCGAACTTCGTTGATCGGTCCGCGGAAACCCTGGGGGGTGGGTCAGTTCCAGCGGTCCTGGTTGATGAAGTGGCTGAAGCCGCGCCAGGAGTTGGGTCCCATCACGCCGTCGATGGGGCCGGTGTAACCGTTCTGGGCGGCCAGGCGTTGGACGGCGGCCCAGGTGTTGGTACCGGGTACCCCGTCGATGGGGCCGGTGTAACCCCAGTTACGCATGTTCCGCTGGAGCGCGGCGTAGGTGTTGGGCCCCGGTACCCCGTCGATCGGACCGGTGTAACCCGACTCGATCCGCAACCAGTTCTGCGTCCGCTTCCACATCACCGCACCGGGAACACCGTCCTGCTCCGTCGACGTCTTCGGCAGCCCGCCTCCGCCGCCCCCGCCCAGGTAGTCCAGCGGGTTGACCCGGGTGCCGCCCGGGGTGATCAGGTGCCAGTGCACGTGTGGTCCGGTGGAGCTTCCCGAGCCCGGGGCTCCGACGGCGCCTCCTGAGTACCCGACGATCCCTCCCTTGCCGACCGAGGCGCCGTTGCCCAGCAGGAACTGGGACAGGTGCATGTACTGCGTCCGGTACCCGTCGCCGTGGGTGATGGTCACCGTGTGTCCACCGGTACCGTTGTTCGGAATGTTCGTGATGACACCGGCACCCGCAGCCGGCAGCGCGGTGCCGACGCCCATCCCGTAGTCGAGTCCGCCCAGCGAGCCGTCGTTGAGGTGGTCCTGCCAGGTACCGGTCATCTGATATCCGCTGAACGGGTTGTAGATGTCCAGCGCCTGGGCGGCGTTCCCCGAGAACAGCACGCCGCCGGCCGCCAGACCGAGCGTGGTGACCGAGCCGCGCAGCAACATGCGCCGGCTCATCTCGATCCGCGGCCGGACCTCCTGGCCGCCGTCGGGCCCATGGCTCTTGTGCACGGCAACTCCCTTGTTATTACTACGACTTGACTTGCCAGAGCGAGGCGGAGTCACGGTAGCCTACGCGCATAGATTTTGATAAAAACATGACAGATTCGCTACTGAGAGTCCCACCCTCACCGGCGGAACCATGCGCAGGTGTGGTGATGTGGAAGCGGACGCAGAACTGGTTGCGGATCGAGTCGGGTTACACCGGTCCGATCGACGGGGTACCCGGTACCAACACCTGGACCGCCGTCCAACGCCTGGCCGCCCAGAACGGTTACACCGGCCCCATCGACGACGTGATGGGACCCAACTCCTGGCGCGGCTTCAGCCACTTCATCAACCAGGACCGCTGGAACTGACCCACCAACGCTGGAACTGACCCACCCCCGGAGCACCCGCCGAGCCGTCCGGGACGAGGGAACCGGCCGAACCTGCGGCACAAAAAATCCCCGGTCCGCAATTGCGGACCGGGGATTTTCCCGGGTATATTGAGCGTTTCTGTGTGCCCACAGAAAAGGCCCCTCAATGGGGGCCGCTAAGAAAAACCATATCCGGCAGGGAGCCATTTTGTCAACTCGGGAAAGCTCCGAATTGCAGAAGGAGCAGGGATTCGTCGACCGGCTCTACGACCGTGTCGATGCGCTGCGCGGAGCAGCCGCCCAGCACGTCCAGGACGCGCTGACGCCGGTCGGAACCGGCCTGCAGGCCCGACACGAACGCGATGTGCTCGTCGCTGAACGCTCAGGTCTGCTGGCCGCCCTGAATGCCGTGGACGGCTCGCTGTGTTTCGGCCGCATCGACCTCTCCGACGGCACGGCGCACCATATCGGCCGTGTCGGAATCCGTGAGGACGACACCGCACACACCCCTGTGCTGATCGACTGGCGCGCGCCGGTGGCCCGCCCCTTCTATCTCGCCACCGGTCACACGACCATGGGGCTGCGTCGGCGCCGGCACATCACCACCGAGGGCCGCACCGTCACCGAGCTGCACGACGAGATCCTCGACCTCGGCGACCGTGAGCGCACCGGATTCGAGGACCCGAGCGGCGACGCCGTGCTGCTCGCCGCCGTGAACTCCGCCCGTACCGGCCGCATGGGCGACATCGTGCGGACCATCCAGGCGGAGCAGGACCGCATCATCCGCGCCCCGCACCGCGGTGTCCTCGTCGTCGAGGGCGGCCCCGGTACCGGCAAGACAGCGGTGGCACTGCACCGGGCTGCCTTCCTGCTGTACGAGCACCGCGAGCTGCTCGCCAAGCGCGCCGTCCTGATCGTGGGCCCCAACCCGGCCTTCCTGCGCTACATCGGCGAGGTGCTGCCCGCGCTCGGCGAGACCGGTGTCCTGCTCGCCACGCAGGCCGAGCTCTTCCCCGGGGTCCACGCCCATGGCACCGACACGGGCCGCGCAGCCGCGGTCAAGGGCGGTGCGGCGATGGCGGAGGCGCTCGCCCTCGCCGTCCGGGACCGGCAGCAGCTGCCCGAGCCCGGCGCCCCGCTGGTCATCGCGCACGACGACGGCGATCTCGTCCTCGACTGGGAGATCGCCTACGAGGCCCGGCAGGCGGCCCGGGACACCCGGTTGCCCCACAACCTCGCCCGCCCGCACTTCGCCTTCCGGATCATCGACGCCCTCACCTCGCAGCTCACCGAACGCATCGGCGCCGACCCGCACGGCGGTCCCAACTTCCTCGGCCCCGACGACATCGCCCAGCTCGGCAGGAACGTCGCGCTCAGCAAGGAGGTGCACGCCGCCGTCGACGACCTGTGGCCGCCCCTCACCCCGGAGCGGTTCCTCACCGACTATCTGGCCGACCCCGTGTACGTACCGGACGAGGACGCCGACGCTGTCCGCCGCGCGCCCGGCGAAGGAACATGGACCCCTGCCGACGTCCCGCTGCTCGACGAGGTGGCGGAACTCCTCGGGGTCGACGACAGCGCCGAGCGGGCCGCCGCCGAGGCCGAGCGCCAGGAGCGGATCGCGTACGCGCAGGGCGTTCTGGAGCTGTCGAGGGGTTCGGAGTCGTACGAGTTCGAGGACGAGGAGTCCGAGATGCTCGCCGCGCACGACATCATCGACGCCGAACGGATGGCGGAGCGGCAGGAGGAGGCCGATCACCGCAGCGCGGCGGAGCGTGCCGCCGCCGACCGGACCTGGGCGTTCGGGCACATCATCGTCGACGAGGCACAGGAGCTGTCGCCGATGGCGTGGCGGCTGCTGATGCGTCGTTCACCGACCCGCGCGATGACCCTGGTCGGCGACCCCGCGCAGACCTCCGAGGAGGCCGGTGTCGGTTCGTGGCAGAGGATCCTGGAGCCGTACGTCGGTGACCGCTTCGAACACGTCACGCTCGGGGTCAACTACCGCACGCCCGCGGAGATCATGGAGCTGGCCGCGAGGGTCGTACGCGCCGACGACCCGTCCTTCGAGCCGCCGGGATCGGTGCGGTCCACCGGTGAGCTGCCGTGGACGCGGGATGCCGGGGAGGATCTCGCGGGCGCGGTGGCACTGGCGGTGGCGGAGCTGACGCCCGTCGAGGGACGCCTTGCGGTGATCGCGCCGGCGGAGCTCCACGAGGAGATCGCGGCTCCGCTGGAAGGAGTCACGGCCGGTGCCGAGCCCGATCTGACCCGCCCGGTGGTGCTGCTCGCCCCGCGGCAGGCAAAGGGGCTCGAGTTCGATCACGTGCTGGTCGTGGAGCCCGCCCGGTACGGGACCAGCGACCTGTACGTGGCGCTGACCCGTGCCACACAGCGGCTGGGCATCATCCACCGGGAGAAGCTGCCCGGGTCCCTGCGCTGACGGCGCCGGGGAAGAGCGGACCGGGATCCGGCGGCGGCCAGTCGCCGGACAGCCGGCCCGGTCGGCCCCCGGGAAGGGAGCACATGGCTCATGAGGACAGCGGCGTCGCCGCTTCGAGGGTGACGAAGAGCGCGAAGGCCGCGTTCAGCGACGACAGAGTGGACAGGGCCGTTCCCGCCGCGGCGACGAACGCCGCGATCCCCGTCGGGGTGTGAACAGGGGGCCAGCCCCGCTCCGGCGGCACCGGACCGAGCAGCGCGGCGACCCGCCGGGGGACGGGTCCGGCCGCGGCGAAGGCCGCGACGGTCCCGGTGGCGGCCCGGTGCGAGATGATCGCCGCCTTGCCGACAGCGCGGGCCGTGAGCCGCCGGTCCCCGGTGCTGACGGCGGCCTCCTCGTCGGCCCAGCGCTCCGTGCTGTACGTGATGGCCGCACGCAGCGGCCGCAGCAGCGGGTTCGCGCAGCCGGCCAACTGGACGGCGAGCAGCAGACGGTGGTGCCGTCCGGCGAGATGGGACCGCTCGTGCGCGAGAAGCGCTCGCTGCTCGGCCTCCGTCAGGCAGTCGAGCATGGCGGAGGAGACCATGATCCTGCCGGGTGAGCCCGGCAACGCGTACGCATACGGCACACCGTCGGGCAGAACGGCGACTTCGGCCGTCGTCGCCAGCCCGGCCAGCGTCCGGTGCGCACGGGAACGGAAACGGCAGTGGTGCCATACGGTGACCGCGCAGGCCACGGCTACGGCCGTGAGCGCGGCGATCGCCGTCTTGCCGGCGAACCTGTCGTGCGGAACGGCCTTCCTGACTTCGTCGTCGGACCAGCCGTCCGGGAGTGGGTTGCCCGGCAGCTGGGCCGTGCCGACCACCACCAGAAGGCCGAGGCAGAGGGTGCTGCACGACGCCATGATGACGGCGATGGTCGCGAGCAGACGGGCGGCGCTTCGCGGGTGCAGGTGCTGTTCCGCGAGGCGCGCGATGGGGAGCGCCGTGAGCGGCAGGACCAGGGGCAGATAGACGAAGACGCCCATCGGTCAACTCTCCGATTCGTCCGCGGGCGGTCCGGCCGGGCCGGGACCGTTGTCGCTGAGCAGCGACCGCAGGAGAGCCTCGTCGTCCGGCGACAGTGCGGAGACGAAGCTGGACAGCACGGCGTCCCGGTCGTCCCGCTGGTCCAGAAGCCGGCGCATGCGAAACGCGGTGAGGCCCGCCCCGTTCGCCGTCGACTGCCACAGCACCGGGCGCCCCGAACCCGTTCGGGTGACCGCCTGCTTGTCGAGCAGCCGGGTCAGGATCGTGATGACCGTGCTGTACGACAGACCGCCGTCGAGACGCTCCTGCACCCATGCCGCGGTGACGGGCTCGCTCGCCCCGCCCAGCACGGTCAACACCTGGGTCTCGAGTTCACCCTGCCCGCGCCGGCGGGCCCGCGGCTCCCCCGGCCGGCCGTCCTTCTCCCCGCCCACGACGCGGCCCCTTTCATGCGACTGCCCGGATCCGCTCGCCCAACTGCCGGGCGCCGGGGCATAGTACCCAGCAGCTCGGGCGCCTCGTGAGCTCGCCGAAGCCCGGACCGCACACCCGCGAACAAACTCTACAGTGCTGTAGATTTCAGGTGCTGTCATTCGGTGCCCGCACGGTCACGCGTGGGCACAACGATGCGTAGAGGGAGAGAACCATGGGTGTGAGCCTCGCCAAGGGCGGAAACGTCTCACTGACCAAGGAGGCACCGGGGCTTACCGCGGTGCTCGTCGGACTGGGCTGGGACGTCCGCACGACCACCGGTACGGACTACGACCTGGACGCCAGCGCCCTGCTGTGCGACGAGTCCGGGAAGGTCCGCTCGAACGAACAGTTCGTCTTCTACAACAACCTCAAGAGCCCCGACGGTTCGGTCGAGCACACCGGCGACAACCTGACCGGAGAGGGCGAGGGCGACGACGAGGTCGTCAAGGTCGACCTCGCCGCTGTGCCGGCCGACGTCGCCAAGGTCGTGTTCCCCGTGTCGATCCACGATGCGGAGGGACGGGGCCAGAGCTTCGGTCAGGTCCGCAACGCCTACATCCGCGTGGTCAACCAGGCGGGCGGAGCCGAGATCGCCCGCTACGACCTCAGCGAGGACGCCTCCACCGAGACCGCCATGGTCTTCGGCGAGTTGTACCGCAACGGTGCCGAGTGGAAGTTCCGCGCCGTCGGCCAGGGCTACGCCACCGGGCTCAGCGGCATCGTCGCCGACTTCGGAGTAAGCCTCTGACCCGTTCCGGGTCACCGTCGTACCGCCCCTGCCGAAAGTGGAGCCATGACCGTCAATCTGTCCAAGGGCCAGCAGATCAGCCTCACCAAGAGCGGTGGTGGGGAACTCACCGTCGTACGCATGGGTCTGGGCTGGAAGTCCGCACCCCGCAGGGGGTTCCTCGCCCGGCTGACTGCCCGTGAGATCGACCTCGACGCCTCTGCCGTCCTGTTCGCCGGCAAGACCCCGCAGGACGTCGTCTTCTTCCAGCACCTGACCAGTGACGACGGATCGGTCCGGCACACCGGCGACAACCGCGTCGGCGGCGCGGGCCAGGGCGATGACGACGAGTCGATCGTCGTGGACCTGCAGCGCGTTCCGGCCCAGGTCGATCAGATCGTCTTCACCGTGAACTCGTTCACCGGCCAGACCTTCGAGGAGGTCGACAACGCCTTCTGCCGTCTGGTCGACGAGACCACCGGCCAGGAACTGGCGCGCTACACGCTGACCGGTGGCGGACGCCACACCGCGCAGATCATGGCCAAGGTCCAACGGTCCGGTGCGGGATGGCAGATGACGGCCATCGGCACCCCGGCGCAGGGGCGCACCTTCCAGGACCTGATGCCGGCCGTCGCCGCGCATCTCTAGAGCCTTCTCGCCAGACCTTCTCCTCGCACCACTGCCGGCACTGACCGCTTCGACCGACCCTGGAGTATTCGAATGGCCCTGTGGGACCGCATCAAGGAATCGGCCTCGACGATGCAGACACAGCTCAACGCCAAGAAGAACGACCTCAAGAGCGGGGCCTTCCGCGACGCGAGCATGGCGGTGTGCGCGCTCGTGGCCGCGGCCGACGGCTCCATCGATCCCTCCGAGCGTCAGCGGGTGACCTCCCTGATCACGGGGAACGAGGTACTGCAGAACTTTCCCGCCGAAGATCTGCAGCGCCGGTTCAACGACTACTGCCAGCAGCTGACCTCCGACTTCGCCTTCGGGAAGGTCAGCCTCCTCCAGACCATCGGCAAGGTCGGCAAGAAGCCCACCGAGGCCCGCGCGGTCATCCAGATCGGCATCGTCATCGGCGGTGCCGACGGCGACTTCGACAACGCCGAGCGCGCCGTGGTCCGCGAAGCCTGCTTCGCGGCCGGCATCTCGCCGAACGAATTCGACCTGTAGGTCCTCAGGATCCCGGGCGTGCCGTTCCCACACGGCACGCCCACTCGGCCGCAGCGCCGGCCGAGGCGCTAAGGACCCCCGGGATACGGGGTCTGCTGACGCCGTCCGCTGTCAGCACGCGGGGGCCGCGCATCCGGGGTCTCGGCGCCCCCGGCGGGCAGTTCTGCGGCCCGCTCCCCCGGGACGATCCGGGGTGTGACCCGTCGGCGTCCGGCCGTGGCGCCTTGCACGCCCACTTCACTCCTGGGCGCTGTCGCGGCGGTAGAACCAGGCCGCGTTCATCCGGGGAGCCGCCCAGTAGGCGAACAGCAGCGCGGCCGCGAAGACCGGAACCGCCAGAACACGGGCCTCCCGGCGGCGTACGAGCCGGGAGTGCTCGGGCCTGAGGACCAGGCCGAGCACGAAGAGCGGCAGGAACTGCAGGACGCGTTGAAGGTCGAGGTCGTCACCGATGTCGGGCGAGACCGACGCCAGGATCGCGATCGCGAGGGACAACGACAGCGGCCACCTGACGGTCTTCCACAGCGGAGTGGTCGGCCGCCAGACGAACAACGCGATCGAGAAGCTCTCCCCCGCCGCCCGCCCGGTGCGGACGGCGGGGTTCCGGGGAGCCTTGACACCCCGGAGCGGCAGGAGGAGCATCCTCACGTCGTTGACAACGTTGTCGGAGCGACGCCGTTCCGCAGTGGTCGCGGCGCACCTGCTCCCACCGCGTTGACCGTTCGTCATACACGAAGGGCAGGAACGGTGTCAGACACGCACACCCATCGGACGCACACCGGGCTCAGAGTCATCAGCGCCGTCGCGGTCGCCGCCATGGCCGCGCTGGGGGCTGCCACGACGGCTGCCCCCGCCTCGGCGGCATCCCCGCACGACACCGTCAAGAAACCCGTGTCGTACGTCAACCCGCTGATCGGCACGTCCAACGCGGGCAACACCTATCCCGGCGCCGTGCAGCCGTTCGGCATGCTGGCCTGGAGTCCGCAGAACTCGAGGGGCAAGCAGGTCTCGACGCCCGCTCCCGGCGGCTACCAGTACGACGCGACGAAGATCCGCGGCTTCAGTCTCACCCATCTCAACGGCGTCGGATGCTCCGGTGCGAACGGTGACATCCCGGTCATGCCGTACGTGGGTGACGTCGACTCCTCGCCCAGCGCGGACACCACCGACGCGAAGTACGCCAGCGCCTTCTCGCACGCCGACGAGTCCGCCTCGCCCGGCTACTACAGGGTCGGCCTGGCAAGTGGAGCGTCCGCGGCGCTCACCACGACCGCCCGGACCGGCTCGGGGAAGTTCGGCTTCCCCGCGGACAAGCCGGCGAGCATACTCTTTCGCACCTCGAACTCGGAGAGCGGCAGCACCGGCGCAACCGTGAAGATCGACAAGGCCGCCCGGACCGTGACGGGCTCCGTCACAGCGGGCAACTTCTGCGGTCCGCAGAGCGCGAACAACCGCAAGGATCTCTACACGCTCTACTTCACCGCCCACTTCGACAAGGCGTTCGCGAAGGTCGGCACCTGGACGGACGGCACGGTCAGTCCCGGCTCCACCACTGCCTCCGGCGGTACGGGATACAGCTCGTCCGGCAACGCCGTGGAGGGCAAGGGCTCCGGCGCGTACATCACCTTCGCCGGCAACACCACCGAGGCCGGGGCCAAGGTCGCCGTCTCCTACGTCAGCCCGCAGAACGCCGAGGCCAACCTCCGTAAGGAGAACGGGCCCCGCGAGAGCTTCGACTCCGTCAGGAGCCGGGCCGCCGACGTCTGGAACAGGACACTGAAGTCGGTCGAGGTGGGCGGCGGCACCGACGCCCGGCGCACCACGTTCTACACCGCGCTCTACCACTCCATGCTGGAGCCCACCCTCACCAGCGACGTGGACGGCCGTTACCTCGGCGCCGACCGCAAGCCGCACCGGCTCGCCAGGGGGCAGAAGGCCCAGTACGGCACCTTCTCCGGATGGGACCAGTACCGCGCGCAGGTGCAGCTGATGACGCTGCTCAATCCGCGGGCGGGCAGCGACTACGCGCAGTCGCTCTACAACTACGCCGGCCAGCGTGGTGGCGAGTGGGACCGGTGGCTGCTGGAGAACGGCAAGACGAGCGTGATGTCGGGTGATCCGTCGGATGCGGCTCTTGCCGGGATCTACGCCTTCGGCGGCCATGACTTCGACGTCAAGGGCGCGCTGAAGTCGCTCGTTCGGGCCGCGACGGTGCCCACGGCGAACGACTCGGACAGCTCTGGCTGCAACGTCGAGTGCGTGGGCCAGCGGCCCGCGCTCGACAAGTATCTGGAGCTCGGGTACGTACCGGCCGACAACTGTCACTGCTGGGGAGGGGCGGCCGAGACGCTGGAGGACGCGGCGGCCGACTACGGACTGTCCGAGCTGTCCCGGCAGACCGGGAGGACCGCCGACGCGAAGAGGTTCCTGGACCGCTCGGGGAACTGGACGAACGTCTTCGACGCCAACGCCACTCCACAGGGCGGCTACATCCGCGACCGCAAGGCCGACGGCACATGGGCGGGCACCTTCACACCGGGCACCGGCAGCGGCTTCGTCGAGGGGTCCAGCGCGCGGTACACCTGGATGGTGTACTCGGACGTGGCGGGCCTCGCCGGCGCGATGGGCGGCGACGACCAGGCAATGATGCGTCTGGATGCCTTCTTCCGTACCCCGGACGGGAAGTTCGACTTCTCGGCGAAGGACGACACCCGGTACGACGCGACCAACGAGCCGGACATCAACGCCCCCTACCTGTACGACTACCTGGGGGCTCCGTACAAGACGCAGGAGACGGTCCGCGCGGAGCTGGACCAGCTGTGGACCGACACCCCCGGCGGCATCCCCGGCAACGACGACGCCGGGACCATGTCGTCCTGGTACGTCTTCTCGGCGCTCGGCATGTACCCGCAGAACCCGAGCCGGGCCGATCTGGTCCTCTCCGCTCCGCTGTTCCCGCACGCGGTGGTGCACACCGGGCACGGCAGGACGATCACGGTGGACGCACCCGCCGCCTCGGCGGACAACACCTACATCCACGGTCTGAAGGTCAACGGCCGGACGTCCACGAAGCCGTGGGTCCCCGCCTCGCTCGTCACCCGTGGCGGCACGCTGGACTACACCCTCGGCTCGACCGCGGACACCTCCTGGGGCGCCGCGAAGGCCGATGCGCCGCCGTCCTTCCCCGGTGGCGGCCTGAAGTACTTCACCGGCGCGACTCCGGAACAGCTGAAGGTCGAGCCGGGATCCGGCAGCGCGGAGACGACCGTCAAGGTGCAGAGCCTGGAGACGGCGGCCACCACCGTTCACTGGACGGCCAAGGCACCGGCCGGTGTCACCGTCTCACCCGCGGAGGGCGACTTCACGGTCCCGGCACGCGGTTCGGCGAGCCAGAAAATCACCGTGTCGGCCGCGGCGGACACCGCCGAGGGCCACTACACGGTCCCGGTGACGCTGAAGTCGTCCACGGGCGAGGAACTCCCGAAGACGTCGGCCGCGGTGACCGTCGCCGAGCGCAACAGCATGCTGTGGAATCGCAACAGCACCGCTGTCTCCGCCGACGACGACAACCCGCAGGCCAACTTCGACGGTGAAGGCTGGAGTTACTCGGCCAAGGCGCTCGCCGCGGCGGGCGTGACGCCGGGCGGGACGGTCTCGTCCGGCGGCTTCGACTTCGGCTGGCCCCAGGTGGGCGCGGGCGATCCGGACAACATCGAGGTGGCCGGCGCCGAACCGCATGTGCTGAACGTTCCGTCCGCGGCCGGGGACACGAAGCTCAGCCTGCTGGGCAGTGCCGCCGAGGGCTCGGCATCCGGCCGGGCCACGCTGACGTACACCGACGGCACCACGCAGCAGGCGGAGATCGGCTTCAGCGACTGGACGCTGGGCGGCGGCGCGGAGAAGCCGTCGTTCGGCAACACGATCGCCGTCCACACCGCCTACCGCGACGTCCAGGGCGGCGGAACGGACCCGGTGGGCACCGAGGTGTTCGCCACCGCTCCGGTCGAACTCCGGGCGGGCAAGCAACTGGCGAGCGTGACCCTGCCGTCCACCACGGACGGAGGCGTGATCCACATCTTCGCCGCGGCCACCGCCTGACCCAGCGCACCTGAACGGGCCGTCCCGGCAAAGGTATTGCCTTTGCCGGAACGGCCGTCCGTCACGATCGGACGAGGTCGAACCGGTCCAGGTTCATGACCTTGTCCCACGCCGCGACGAAGTCGTTCACGAACTTCTCCTTCGCGTCGTCACTCGCATAGACCTCCGCGACCGCGCGCAGCTCGGAGTTCGACCCGAAGACGAGGTCGGCGCGGCTGCCGGTCCACTTCACCTTGCCGGTGGCGTCGCGGCCCTCGAAGGAGGTGGCGTCCTCGGACGTCGCCTTCCACGTCGTTCCCAGGTCGAGCAGGTTGACGAAGAAGTCGTTGGTCAGAGCACCGGGGGTCTCGGTGAGGACACCGAGCGAGGACTGCTGGTGGTTCGCGCCGAGCACCCGGAGCCCGCCGACGAGGACCGTCATCTCGGGGGCGCTCAGCGTCAGCAGGTTCGCCCGGTCGAGCAGCAGGTACTCGGCCGGCAGCCGGTTGGCCTTGCCGAGGTAGTTGCGGAACCCGTCGGCGGCCGGCTCCAGCTCGACGAACGACTCCACGTCGGTCTGCTCCGGCGACGCGTCGACGCGGCCCGCGGTGAAGGGGACCTCGACTTCGAAGCCGGCGTCCTTGGCCGCCTTCTCGACGGCTGCGGCGCCGGCGATCACGATGAGGTCCGCGAGCGAGACCTGTTTGCCCCCGGACGCGGCGGAGTTGAAGGACTCCTGGATCCCCTGGAGGGCACGCAGCACCGTCGCCAGCCGGTCCGGGTCGTTGACCTCCCACGCGTTCTGCGGCTCCAGACGGATGCGTGCGCCGTTGGCGCCGCCGCGCTTGTCGCTGCCGCGGAAAGACGAGGCCGAGGCCCACGCGGTGGAGACGAGCTCGGACACCGACAGGCCCGCTTCGAGGATCCGGGCCTTGAGCGCGGCGACGTCCGAGGCGTCGACGCTCTCGTACGTGGCCTCGGGGAGCGGGTCCTGCCACACCAGCGTCTGGGCCGGTACCTCGGAGCCGAGGTACCGGACGACCGGGCCCATGTCGCGGTGGGTCAGTTTGAACCACGCGCGGGCGAAGGCGTCGGCGAACGCTTCGGGGTTCTCGTGGAAGCGCCGCGAGATCTCCTCGTAGGCCGGGTCGAACCGGAGTGAGAGGTCGGTCGTCAGCATCGTCGGTGCGTGGGTCTTCGATGCGTCGTGCGCGTCGGGGACGGTGTTCGCCCCGGCGCCGTCCTTCGGCCGCCACTGGTGCGCGCCGGCGGGGCTCTTGAACAGCTCCCACTCGTACCCGAAGAGGATGTCGAAGAAGCTGTTGTCCCACGTGGTCGGGGTGTCCGTCCAGACGCCCTCGAGGCCGCTGGTAATCGCGTCGGCGCCCTTGCCGGTGCCGTACGTGCTCTGCCAGCCGAGGCCCTGCTGCTCCATCGGGGCGGCCTCCGGATCGGCGCCGACGTTCTCCGCCGGGCCCGCGCCGTGGGTCTTTCCGAAGGTGTGGCCGCCCGCGATCAGGGCAACCGTCTCCTCGTCGTTCATCGCCATCCGACGGAACGTCTCACGGATGTCGCGGGCTGCGGCGACCGGGTCCGGTGTGCCGTTCGGGCCTTCGGGGTTGACGTAGATGAGGCCCATCTGGACCGCACCGAGGGGGCTCTCCAGTTCGCGGTCGCCCGTGTAGCGGTCATCGCCGAGCCAGGTGGTCTCGGGGCCCCAGTAGACGTCCTCGTCGGGCTCCCACACGTCCGCGCGGCCACCGCCGAAGCCGAAGGTCTTGAAGCCCATCGTCTCCAGGGCGACGTTGCCGGTGAGGATGATGAGGTCGGCCCAGGAGAGGTTCCTGCCGTACTTCTTCTTGACCGGCCACAGCAGTCGGCGGGCCTTGTCGAGGCTCGCGTTGTCCGGCCAGCTGTTGAGCGGGGCGAAGCGCTGCTGACCGGCTCCGGCGCCGCCGCGGCCGTCGCTGATCCGGTAGGTGCCGGCGCTGTGCCAGGCCATCCGGACCATGAAGGGGCCGTAGTTGCCGAAGTCGGCGGGCCACCAGTCCTGCGAGGTGGTGAGCACCTCGGCGATGTCCCGCTTCACGGTCGGCAGGTCGAGGCTCTCGAACGCCCCGGCGTAGTCGAACTCCTCGCCGAGGGGGTTGGCCACGGCGGGGTTCTTGGCGAGGATCTTCAGGTTGAGCCGCTCCGGCCACCACTGGCGGTTTCCGCCGCCCTGGGTGGGGTGCGACGCGCGACCGTGCACGACCGGGCAGCCCGATGCCTCCTGCGCCTTCGGCTCGGTGACGATCGCGTCGTGGTTCTCAGTCATGGAAATCCTTCCGGACGGGGCGGATCACGTTGCTTTGGAACTGAGGGTGGTGAAAATGAAGGTGATCGAACCGAGGGTGGTGGACTCACGAACCGGGCGGGGCCGGTGGGTGGTTCGACGCGGCGCGAGTCCGGCCGCGAGGAGCACACCGGTGGCCTCGTACGCGCTTCGGAGAGCCCGGAGGGTTCGGGGAGTCCGGGGCGGGACGGCGGCCTGCGCGTACCCGCACCCCGGAGACGATCGCCTCGGCACCGAGACGCTCACGGTCCGGATGCCGGCGTGAGCGCACCCGTCTCCTGAAGTCACGCATTTCCCCTGCTGTTGACCTGTCCCTTGGCTGGCAGCCGGAACCGATCCTACGATGGACCTAGTCCAAGTCAATACGACAGGCAGGTCTGCGCGAATCATTCGTCAGACGACACACAGTGAGGCTGGTGGGCATGAGTGACCTGCTGGAACGGCTTCGTGGACGTGGCTGGCGAATGACCGCTCAGCGCCGGGTGGTCGCCGAGGTGCTCGCTGGAGAGCACGTCCACTTCACGGCGGACGAGGTACTCGCACGCGCCGCCGCCCTGCTGCCGGAGATCTCTCGCGCCACCGTCTACAACACCCTCGGCGAACTGGTCTCCCTCGGTGAGGTGATCGAGGTGGGCACCGACGGGCGGGCCAGGCGCTACGACCCGAACGCACACCACCCCCACCAGCACCTGGTGTGCTCCGAATGCGGTGCCATCCGGGACGTCCACCCCGACGTCGACCCCCTGGCCGGGCTGCCGCCCTCCGAACGCTTCGGCTTCACCGTCTCCGAGGTCGAGATGACCTACCGGGGCCTGTGCCCGGACTGCGTGGGCGGGTGAACCCGACCGCCCGGAACCTCCGGAGCACCCGTGCTCCGGAGGTTCCTCCTTACGTTCACCGGCACCGCGACAGCTGCTGCGCCCGGTCACTGCGCTGTCGCCACCGGCGGTACACCGCGGTTGCTCAGGAGAGCGAGATGTCCGGCTTGTAGAGATCGAGCCACAGCGCCAGGTCCAGAGTGCGCTCCAGACCGCGCCTGGACACCTGGGTGATCTGTGGTGCGTCGTGCTGCGCCGCGCGCGCGACCCGGTCGCGGGCGACGAGGTCGAAGACGGGATGTGAAGGCCGCGCAAGCAGGTCCTTGGCGTGCCCCTGCAGGGCGATCGCGTACTTGGGGTCCTGGGTGGAGGGATAGGGGCTCTTGACCCGGTCGTATACGGACTTCGGCAGCACGTCCGCCGTCGCCTCGCGCAGCAGGGACTTCTCCCTGCCGTCGAAGGACTTCAGGGACCAGGGCGTGTTGTACACATACTCGACAAGGCGGTGGTCGCAGAACGGCACGCGCACTTCAAGACCGACCGCCATGCTCGCCCGGTCCTTGCGGTCGAGCAGGACGCGCACGAAGCGGGTCAGGTGCAGATGGCAGATCTTGCGCATCCTGAACTCGAAGTCGCTCTCGCCGTCGAGGCGTCGGATTCCGGCGACCGCGGTGTCGTAGCTGTCCTGGATGTATGACGGGAGATCGAGGGCGGCCGAGAGATCGGGCCTCAGCACATCGGAGTCGTCCCCGAAGTGCTGGGCGAAGCGCACGAGCCAGGGGAAGGTGTTGGCGCGCCTCGCCTCTTCGTCGAAGAACTGCAGGTACCCGCCGAAGACCTCGTCGGCCGACTCCCCCGACAACGCGACGGTCGAGTGCTCACGGATGGACCGGAACAGAAGGTACAGCGAAGCGTCCATGTCGCCGAAGCCCATCGGGATGTCCCTGGCCCGGATCACTTTGGCCCGCACCTCGGGGTCGGCCAGTGCGTTCGAATCCAGCACGATGTCACGATGGTCGGTGCCCGAGGCCAGTGCGACATCGTGCACGTACGGGGTGTCCGGGGTGGTACGCAGTTCGTCGGCGACGAAGTTGTCGGCCTGCCCCACGAAGTCGACCGCGAAACTGCGCACCGTCTCGCCGTTCCGGGCCAGTTGACGGGCGGCGATCGCCGTCATGGCGGAGGAGTCGAGGCCGCCGGAGAGCAGTGTGCACCGCGGCACGTCCGCGACCAGCTGACGCCGCACGATGTCGTCGAGGAGCGTCCGCACATGGGCGATGGAGTCGTCCTTGCTGTCCGTGTGCGGACGGGTCTCCAGCTGCCAGTAGACGTGCCGGCGCAGACCGTTGCGGTCGGCCGTGACGACCGTGCCGGGCTCGACCTCGTGCATCCCCTCCCACACGGCGTGGCCGGGCGTCTTGACGAACGCGAAGAGTTCCCGCAGCCCGTCGAGACCGACGCGGGCGCGGGCCAGTGGGTTGGCCAGGATCGCCTTGGGTTCGGAGCCGAACAGGACGCCGTCCGGGGTCTCGTAGTAGTAGAAGGGCTTGATGCCCATCCGGTCGCGGATCATGACGAGCTTGTCGTGGCGGCCGTCCCACACGGCGAACGCGTACATGCCGTTGAGCCGCTCGGCAACCGCTTCGCCCCACTCCAGATACCCGCGCAGCACGACTTCGGTGTCGGAGTCCGTGGTGAACCGGTGTCCGCGCTTGACCAGTTCACGGCGCAGCTCGGTGAAGTTGTACGTCTCCCCCGAGTAGACGAGAGCGACTGTTCCCTCCGGCGTGTCGGCCGTCATCGGCTGGCGCCCGCCGGGCAGATCGATGATGGCCAGTCGACGGTGTCCGAGCGCGGCCGGACCGTTGATCCACGTGCCGCGGTCGTCGGGGCCACGGCACGACATCGTCTCCGTCATCGCGTCCACCGTCGTGGACTCGCTGTGCAGGTCGCGTTCGAAGGAGACCCAGCCGGTGATGCCACACATGCGCTACCTCCTGCGTGCTGTCGTCGACCGGGGACCGGAACCACACCTCAAAGCGGATTCGCGGGCTGCGCAGCCGGCCAAACTAGGTGTACTCAGCAGTTACGTATCGAGGGTGAGTCCTGCCCTTGCATACGGTCAACGTGGCCGTAACACCGCAGGGCCCGCCACTCACACACTTTCGGCCTCCCGCCGGGTCCGGCGGGACCGCGACGTCACGGGGCGCGCCGCACCCCGACCGCCCGGCCACGGACCGGGACCAAGACGGATCGGCATGTTCCGGCCATGGGCAAAGACTTACTCAATGTCGCGAACCGCTCCGCCGCCTCACGGGGCGCTCCTTCCAGGTCTCCGAGCCGGACCCTCAACTGTTGGTCAGGGTGTGGGCGAGGAGCGGGAGCAGACGGTCCCAGTGGCGCTGCAGTGCGGCTGGGGCGAAGGCGGCGGTGTCGGACATCGTGAAGCCGTGGAAGGTGCCGGGGTAGATCTCGGAGGTGTGACTGACCCCTGCGGCATCCAGGGCCTGGTCGAGCCGGCTCATGGTCTCGGACGACATGTCGCCTTCGGCGAGCCCGAGGTGGACCTGGGCGGTGACATCGGGGAAGAGGCGGTGCGGGCTGTCGGCCGCGTCGGTGACCAGGGGGCCCGGGTGGAATCCGGCGACGGCGGCCACCTGGTCGGGGTGGGCCGCGGCGGTGCGCATCGCCAGGACGCCGCCCATGCAGTAGCCGATCGCGGCGACCGGTCCGGCGCTGACCTCGGGCTGGGCGGTGAGGAACCTGAGGTAGGCGTCGGCGTCACGCAGGGCGCGTTCGGTGGTGTGTGCCTGGATCAGGGGCATCAACTGGGCGAAGAGCGCGGGCCGGGTCTCCTCTCCGATGTGCTCGGGAAGTTCGATCACCGGCGCCGGGCCGTGCCGGTAGAAGAGGTTGGGGACGAGCACGTAGTACCCGTGCGCGGCCAGTTCGCCGGCCATCTCCCTCAGCACGGGGCGCACGCCGAAGGCGTCCATGTACAGCAGCACTCCCGGGTGCCGCTCGCCGCTGTCGGGGAAGGCGGCGAAAGCGTCGGCCCGGCCGTCCGCGGTGGGAATCTGCAGTGTCTTGACGGGCAAGTTCTTCCTTCCTCGGGCTGCTGCAAGTGCGTGGTCGGTGTGCGGAGTTGAGGTCAGCCCGAGATCGACCCGGCGATGGCCTGAGATCACCGGGCAAAGGTACAAACCGTAGCAGTCATGGTCAACCCGCCCACCGCCAAACGGCCGACCGCGACCTGCCCCGACAGCACTGTGCACGCGCCGCTCGAAGCGGGCGCCACCTGGTCCCCTCCCCCACCACCACCGGCGCCGCCGCCTGCGACAACGCCGCCTCCCTCACCGCTCTCCTCGGCATCGGCTCCTCGGGCGAACCCCGCCACGTCAGTCCCGGTTCGCGCTGGACAGGGCTTCCGTGATGACGCGGCGGCGACGTCACGGGCGGCCGTCACAGCAGCCCGCTGCCCCGCACCCCCCGCAGCGTATGCTTGCGCCGGTCAGAGGAGGAGCCATGGGGCGGATGCCGTCGGCGCAGCGGCGCAGGCAACTGGTCGAGGCTGCGATCCGGGTGATGGCCCGCGACGGCGTCGCGAAGACCACGACGCGGTCCGTCGTGGCGGAGGCGGGTGTCTCACTGAGCGTTTTCCACTACTGCTTCGACTCCAAGCAGGAGCTGCTCGAAGCGGTGATGGACACCATCTCCGAGCACTCCGAGTCGGATGTGCTCACCACGCTCATCCGCAGGCCCAGCCTGCGCGAGACGGTCCGCGCCGGACTCCAGGCGTACTGGGACCATGTGCTGGCCAATCCCGGCGAGCACATGCTGACGTACGAACTCACCCAGTACGCCCTGCGGGAGCCCGGCTACGAGCATCTCGCCCGGCGGCAGTACGAGCGCTATCTCGCGGCACACACCAAGGTGATCCGTCAGCTCCCCGCCGTCCTCGGCGTGGAGCTGACGGTGCCCGAGCCCGCGGCCGCCAGGTATCTGGCCGCGCTGACCGACGGGCTCACCCTCAACTTCCTCGTGCTGGGCGACGAGGAGAAGGCGGGCGACGTGCTGGACATCGTCGCGGACCAGATCCTGACGTTGGTGCGGGACCGGCTCAGCGGCTGTACACCGCTGCCTCGTTGATCGAGTAGCCGTACTTGGTGGCCCGCGTCACGCCGTGGATACGGACGTACCGCGCCTGCACCGGGCTGAACACCGCGTTGTCCAGGCCTCCGTCCCCGTCGGCCGTGGACCACACCGTCCGCCACGTGGTCCCGTCGTCCGAGACCTCGATCCGGTAGGCGCGTGCATAGGCCTGTTCCCAGTCCAGGAAGACCTTGCCGACCGTACGGGAGCTGCCCAGATCGAGCTTTAGCCACTGGTCGTCCGACCAGCCGCTCGCCCATCGCGTGTCGGTGTCGCCGTCCACGGCCTTCCCGGCGGCGTAGCTGGTGAACGGGTTCCACTCAGTCTCGCCGGCGCTCGCCGCGGCACCGGCGGCGAGGTTGGGTGCGGGCTTGTGGAGTTCGGTCGCCTTCCAGGTGCGGAGGTAGGACTCCGCGCCACCGAGCAGGTCCTGCACGGTGTCCTGGCCGCCGCTGAGCCGGATCTGCTCGATCCAGTCGGGCACCATGCCGACCTGGGCCGCACCGTCGGTGTTGAAGTCCCAGGTGCGTTCACCGGTTTGCTGACGGTCGATGACCGAGCCGCCGTCGGCGCTGCGGAAGGGGTACTTGACCGCGTTGGGTGCGTCGGGTCCGACCGGTCCCGGCCAGCCGCCGACACCGTTCATGTCCGTGCCGTATCCGAGCCCGACACCATACTTCTGGCGCAG
Organism: Streptomyces brevispora; assembly: GCF_007829885.1. Classification (NCBI taxonomy): domain Bacteria; kingdom Bacillati; phylum Actinomycetota; class Actinomycetes; order Kitasatosporales; family Streptomycetaceae; genus Streptomyces; species Streptomyces brevispora. The sequence goes on along the minus strand of NZ_VIWW01000002.1, from coordinate 94,655 downwards.
CGCCTTGGTCCCGGCGGACTCCTTGGCAAAGCTGTCGGCGCTGGACATGTACGAGGCCTTGAAGCCGCCGAGGCGGTAGAGGCGGTCCAGCCAGCCGTCGTCCATCCAGCTGTGGCTGGAGAGCACGCCGGGGTAGTTCGCCGACTCCAGCATATCCAGGGCGCGGCCGGCCGCCTTGACGCTCATGTGGTCGGCCTCGAACATCATGTTGCGCTTCATCAGCCCCCTGACCGCGTACTCGCCGAGGCGGGTCAGCCCCCGGGTGTTGCACTGCGCCCCGCTGTCGTACGTGGGCACCTTGGTGCCGGCGGGGAGCAGTTTGGTCACCTCGGCCGGGGCGGCCACGTTACCGGCGGGGTTGTCGTGCTGCGGACCGCTGCACTTCTCCGTCTTCCAGAAGGTGCCGGTGGAGAGGAACTGGCCGATGTTCACGGCCGTTCCGATGGTGCCGGAGTCCATCCGCACCCCGCACAGGGCATTGTCGAACTTGTGGCACAGGAACATGCTGCGCACACCCAGCTTGTACAGCTCGTCCAGACCGCTGTCGATGTCGGCCCGGCTGCACTGGGAGACGTCGAGGATCTGCTTGCAGCCGAAGGGCTCCGAGGTCTCGACGCCGAGCACCACGGCGAGCTTGCCCTCCGCGACGACCTGGCGGGCCTGGGTGGAGTCGGTGACGATACGGAAGAAGCCCTTACCCGCTCCGCCGTAGATCTTGTCGACGTAGTCCTGCATCTCGTAGGTCTTACGGGCTTCGAGACGGATGGCATCCATCTCGTTGCAGCCGCGGTCCTTGACGTAGATCGAGCACAACAGCCCATTGGTGACCAGGTCGTTGACCAGGATCCGCTGGCCGCCGCGCCAGGCACGCTCCAGCCACGCGTAGTAGTTCTGCTGGTGGCTCAGGGAGTTGTGAGCGGGCCAGGACTTGAACGTCGGCCAGCCCACCGGGTCGTGGTGGCCGTTCGAACCGCCGGTGACGTTCTCGAAGAGAGCGAGCGAGCCGTCGGGATAGTGCTCGGGGCAGTCCTTGAGCGCGTCGGCGATGCCCGTTTCGGCGAACGGTTTGCCGCAGATGATGCGGCCGCCGAAGCCCTCGTTGGACATCACGTGATTGTGCGCGTCGACGAAGCCACGGACCCGGCCCTGGCTGTCCGTGCCATGGAAGGGTTCGCCGGTGACGTTGATCTGTGAATCGGCGGCGGGCCGCGCGGTGGGCTCCCACCAGGGGGCGTCGGCGCCGACGGCCGACGGGGAGCCCACGCCGAGAGCCAGCAGGAGGGTGACGACTACGGCAAATAGTCCGCGTCTACGGAAGAGGGTCATCCGGGCTACCTTCGCTGTCCGGGATGGGCGCGCGCTAACTTACTCGCGCGTAGGTCTCATCGAGGATGGCGCGAACCTGACAACGAGTCAAGAGTCCGGGTCGCGCGACCTATTTGACGTCTCATCAGCTCATGCGGCTGAAAGAACAACCCTCTCGGGCGACCCGCTGTCGAGGCCGAGGCGGCCCCTGGATGAGCCACGAAATGGAGCTCAGCCCGCCAGCTGGCCAGCCGGGCCCGGTCTGATGGCCTGAATCTGGGAAGGTCCTGCTCAAGGGGTACCTCTGGAGGGCACGTTGGAGGCCGCGACGGCGGAGCATCTCGGTTACGGGCGAGAGACGCCAAGGCCTGGGCGGGGTCCTGGAACTCACGCAGTGGCACCTCGCGCAAGCGGGCGTCGGCCGATGTCGGTGCGGGTGGCATCGAGGGCCGCGTGATCGCGGCGTGCGTACAACACGTTACGTCTACGGCCCATTTGAGATCCGGTGCACACCAGATCGGCCAATAGCCCGCTGGTGACGTCGGCCCCGCTTGGAGGCGGCTGTCCGACCGCCCGACGAAGGGGCGCACGAGCGGCACATGACGCGCCCCCCAAAAAAGAGAACGGTCCCCAATTCACGGGAGTAACGCCCCTCACCTGCGGAGAAGGAAACGGGAAACAGCACCGATCACCTTGTCCGTCCGGCCGGGACTGCCGCACGCTTTGCCTGCGGCCGTCTTTGCCCGGACGGACGGTTCTGGAGGTTCCCGTGCCACAGCCGTCCACCGGATTCGGCGAGGAGCTGAGGAAGCGTCGTCTGGACAACGGACTCAGCCTCACCGCACTGTCTGCCGCCGTGCACTACAGCAAGGCGCAGCTGAGCAAGGTCGAACGAGGCATCAAGGCACCCAGCCGCGATCTCGTCCGACTGTGCGACGCCGTCCTCCGGGCCGACGGAGCACTTGTCGCCCTGGCCACCGGACCCGCTACCGAAACGCCGCCTGTACAGACGGCCGACGGAATCAATGAGGAGGAATGGACCATGCAGTTGTCACCGGACGGCCCGAGCTGGTTCCAGCCCGTGGGACGGCGACAGGCCGTGGGGGCCGGTGCCGCCTCGTTGATGAGATTACCCATGGGCGGCCCCGGCCCGCTCGCCCCGTCCGCGGGGGAAGGCATGCTGGAGGCATCCCGTTCCCTGTTCACGCATTACCGGCGTCTGGGGCAGAGCGTCGAGCCCGGGTTCCTGCTTCCCGGTCTGATCGCCCAGACCCACACGCTGCGGGAACTGTCCGCGCACGCCGACGACGGCACCCGCAGGGATCTGATGGCGCTCGGCTCCCGGTATGCCGAATACGTGGGCTGGCTGATGCAGGAGACAGGGGACGAGCGTGCGGCTCTGTGGTGGACGCAGCGCGCGGTGGATCTGGCAGCGGCCGGCGGCGACCGCACACTGGGCGGCTACGCGCTGGTCCGCAGGGCCCTGATCACGCTGTATCAGGACGACGCGGCGCAGACGGTCGCCCTGGCGCAGCGGGCCCAGAGCGGCACGCTGCCACCACGGATCCGCGGACTGGCGGCACAACGTGAGGCTCAAGGGCACGCGCTGGCAGGCGACAGTGATGCCTGCCGGCGTGCTCTGGACCGCGCCCGGACGTTCCTTGCCCGCCAGGACGGCGCTGACACGCCGGTGATCGGCAGCATGCATCTGCCCGACTCGGTCGGCATGGTGACCGGCTGGTGCCTGGTCGACCTCGGCCGCCCGCGGGAGGCCGCCGAGGAGCTGGACCGACAGCTCGCCCTAGTCTCCAGGGACGCAGTCCGCACCCAGGTGCGCTACGGCGTACGCAGGGCGTTGGCCTATGCATCGGACGGCGAGATCGACCACGCCTGCGAGGTGACGGCGCCGCTCCTCGACGGGGTGGCCGCGGTCCGGTCCGCGACCGTCACGATCGACCTCCGGCGCCTCGCCCGCTTCCTGGCCCGGCATCCGAATCACTCTGCCGTACGCCGGCTTGCTCCACGGCTCGGCACCTTGACGCGCCCTCCCACTTCCTGAAGAGAGGCTTCGACATGACCGACGTATTCATCAACTACCGCACAGGGGACGGCGAGAAGACCGCCGCCTTGATCGACCAGGAGCTTTCGCGTCGCTTCGGCAGCGATCGGATCTTCCGCGCATCGAAGTCCATCGCGCCTGGCCAGGTCTATCCCGATGAACTACTGAGCCGTCTGCGTCGCAGCGCGGTTCTCCTTGCCGTCATCGGCCCGGACTGGACGAACTTCCAGTCCCGGCTGCGCGATCCCGAGGACTGGGTTCGCAAGGAGATCATGGAGGCGTTCGCCTGTGAGCTTCCCGTCGTCCCCGTGCTGGACGGCAGAAAGACCGACCGGCTGAACGAGCGCGACCTGCCTGGCGAACTGGCCCGGCTCACAGAGATCCAGTCCGTCCCGTTCAGCACACAAGACGCCGAGACGGGACTGAAACGTCTCGGTGACGTGGTGGCTGACATGGTTCCCTGCCTGCGCGACCTGGACCGGGACACCGCCTCGTCGATCGCACCGGACTCCGTGACCAATTCGATCGGCGATGTGAGCGGAACCGCAGTTCAGAGCCGTGACTTCACCGGAGACGTCGGCAGCACCGTCGTCAAAGGATCCACCGGGCCCGTCCACACGGGTCAGGGCGACATCTACCAGAACTCCCGCCATGAGTCGGGCGGCCGGCACTTCTCCGGCAGCGGGATGACGTACTTCGAGGGCGACCACCACGGCGACATCCGGCACCAGTTCGGTGAACCCGACGGGCGCGAGGACGACGGCCGGTGAGCACGCGCAGCGGCACTACGTGGGTCACAGGCACGACCGGGCCTCTGCACAACGGCATCGGGGACATGTACGTCACCATCGGCGCCGACCAGCGGGGCTCGGGCAGACCCTCCTTCACACGCTTCGCCGACGACCAGCTCGCGTGGCTGCGGCGCGTGCTGGTCGCCCCGCCCGGCATGGGAAAGGCTCGCTCCGAACTGGCTGACACCGGCACCGTGATCCTGGACGGCGTACCCGGCAGCGGCCGGACGTGCGCGGCCCGGGTACTGCTGCGCGAACATCACAAGGACATGGGCGCCTTCCGGGAACTCCTGCCGGACGAGGAGGGCGAACTTCCTCTTGCGGACCCGGAGCTGGTCGGAGCGGGCGACCGGCTGCTGCTGGACCTGTCGGCCGCCGACACTGTCCGGTGGGCCGCCTCCCGGGCCGACCTCTCCGCGCTGCGCAAGGCCGTACACGAGAAGCACGCACATCTCGTGATCGTCATGCCGCATGGCGGAACCCTTGAATCCGACCTCCAGCAATACAGGGTCGAAATCCTGCAGCCGTGCCGTGCGTGGGTCCTGCGGCGGCACCTGCGTATGCATGGTGTGCCGACCGAGCAGTATCTCCGCCCCGACCCCACGGTCACGGAGTTCCTGTACGAGCAGCGGCCGCTGCGGGAGATCGCGGACTTCGCCGACCTGGTACGGCGGGCACGCGAGGCTGCCGCGTCGGGCGAGGAGTTCACGCAGTGGTGCGCAACTGCCCGAAAGGCGCAGGCCGACCGGCGGGAAGAGGTCGCCACCCTCGTCGCCACGCTACGTGACAGTTCTCAGCGGGCACTGCTGATCAGCGTCGCCATGCTCCACGGCGCTCACGCCGACGTCGTCCACCGCGCCGCTCAGCTCCTGCTGCGCACCGTCGGTTCGCCACCCGACGATCTCCCGCTGCTCCAGCGCAAAGATCTCGCCGAGCGCCTGGGGGAAATCTCCGCCGGTGCCGGACCGGACGGTCACGTGCGGTTCAGGGACCTGGACTACGACTCGACGATCCGAACCCACTTCTGGGACCACATGCCCGACCTGCGTCAGCATCTCGGCACGTGGACCGCGCGCATCGTGGCCCTGAGCGGCCCGAGCATCACCCAAGAACTGCGTGACGGCCTCGTGGCGAAGCTGGCAGGGGAGTATCTGCGGACCGGTCGCGCGGAAGGATTGGCGTCGCTGGCCGAAGACTGGGGCTCGACGGCCACGAGCAGGGCCGGGCTGGAGGCCGCCGTCCAGGCGCTCACCTGCGGTCTTGGTGATCCCGCACACGCAAGGACCTTCCGCGGCTGGATCTACCAGTGGTGCGCCAACAAGCAGCTCAAGGGAGAGTTCGCCCGGGTCCTGGTCCAGGTCTGTGCCGATGTCATCGCAGCCGACCACCCTGACCAAGCCATGCTCCGGCTGTACTACCTGGCGCGCCGCGACGACGGCACCGCCGACGCCATGCAAGCGCTGAGTGACATGGTGCAGTCGAGCCACCGACTGCGCCGTAGATTGCTCCATCGCCTGGCACGCTGCGAACCCTCACAGGCCGACCTCGGCATCTTCCTGCGGGTCGGCGTCGCCGAGGCGCTGACCGACCCGTATGACAACGGGCGTGCGCTGGCGGAGGAGGAGAGCGTGCAGTCTTCCGTGATCACCTGCTGGCGTGCCGTACTCAACAAGCTGCCTCGGCCGACATGGCAACCGTATACAGAACGCTGGCTCCACGCGTCGGTTGATGCCGGAGACAAAGGCGGCTTGCTGCTCGACCTCCTCGTCGGCGCCGCCGACCGGTGCGAGGGCCGGCGCGGTGCGGCCTTCGCCGCGCTGTACGCGAGTGCCCGCGACGCCGAACGCACCGCGCCCGGCGGATCCTCGCGCGCCGCACTCACCACCGACCTGCTGTTTCAGAAGATCTGCTCAGCTCAGGGCTTCAGCCGACCGATCACGCCGCCGCAGGCGGCATCACCCAGGGGGACCGTGCTGTGACCACCGGATGCAAGTCGACAACCGTCTTCCTCACCATCCTGTGCGGTCTGGTGCTGACCACCCTCGGCGTGACGGAACAGTGGCCCATGTGGGCATGGGCGACCCTGTCGGTGCTCCTCGTCGCGGCCCCTGTCCTGGCCTTCAGAGTCGCCGCGCTGCGCCGCAGCTCCGTCTCGGTCGCCTTCGAGGAACATCTCACCGCTGCTCCCATCGACCGAACCGAACACCACGTCAGCCGTGTGGCACTGCCCAGTCAATGGAACGACTACGACTTCCTGATCTCCGCGACCGTTCGCTGGGACGCCCTCATCGCGTCCGGTCACGGCCGCATGCTGAACCCGGCGGGTCTCGCCGTCGAAGCCGTGCTCGACCGTGCCCGAGCAATCACCGAACAGCGGGAGCCGGGCCGGGTTTCACTCGTCCAGCACGAGCTGAACGGTGTGCTCAGCTCGCTGCTTCCCGACAGCACGGGTCAGCTCCAGGCCATGGCGGAGGATGTGCGGCTCACCCTGCACGAGCACGACCAGGAACGGCTGGACAGCCTCGCCGGGGTGCGCAAGGACCAGGCGGTCTGGGAGCACCGGCGGAAGTACGAGCAGAGCAAGCGCAAGTACCTGGGCGAAGACGTACTCAAGGACACCGGCAGCGCTGTCGTCTGGTGGCTCGCCAAGAACGACGAGCAGGTGGGGAGGACCGTGGAGGATCTCGGCATGCTCGCCCGGCTCACGTCGGCGGCCAACGACACCGATGTTCCCGAACGGTTGCGAGACCTCATCCCTCAGCCGCGGGGGGAACAGGACAGCGAGGAACTCTCGGAACGGCAGGCGGCCGCCTCCGAGCGGGCACCGACGGCCGCGGACCACCTCGCGGACGCGCTGAACGCCCTGGGCCTTGAGGACGGGGACACCCAACGGCGGTTGCTGGCCAAACAGATCGCGGACGCCATCAGGGACCAGGAGCAGCATGAGACGGCTGACGACCTCGTGCGCCGGTTCGACCCGCCGGCGGCCTTCGCCCCGGACGACGGCGAGCCGCCGGACAGCACCGGCGGCGCAACCCGGCCGGCATCCGGGATCTGACCCAAAGGGAGGAACAATGGAAACCGAGTTCGCCGCTCTCGCCGCGTCAGGAGCGACCACGTTGGTCTCGCTCATGGTCACCGACTCCTGGACCCAGGCGCGTGAGCTCGTCGGACGGCTCTTCTCACGTGCTGGTGCGGGCAGCACCACGTTCGCCGACCTCGACGCCGCACGGGCCACGCTGCTCGCCACCGACGTAGGCGACGCGCAAGCCGCCCGTGAGATCACGGACCGATGGCACGCCGACCTCTACAGGCTTCTGCAGACGGCCTCTGTCACCAGGGACGACCTGCATGACGTGCTGACCTCTCTCCAGCAGTTGGGCAACACGTCAGCGGCCCGTCCGGTACCCGTGCACAACGCCATCAACGGCGGAGTTCAGCACGGCCCGGTCATCCAGTCAGGCCGAATCACCGGACTCACCTTCCATGTCCATGACCCCGGCCTCCCCGTGCAGGACTGAGATGTGTTTGGCGACAAGTCCCAGCACGCCAGGCAGAGGCACTGGCCCGTGTCGCGGCCTGCGCATTGAGCGTCAAGATCCTCGCCGGTACTCTGACGCCCCCGCCCGACACCACTCCGCTCTTGCGATGGCAACTGCGGGTCAGACCGCCTGCGCCGGCACGCCATGCACCCAACCCGTTTCCTGTCTCGAAAAAGGTTCAGCAGACCAACGACGCTCTCAAATCCGTAGGCCAGGAACCCTTTGCGATCAATTCGAGGATCACCACGCGCTCCACATGATGCGTCATCGGGAGCAGCGGAACGACGCAGAGGGAGTTTCCCCTGCTCCCGAGTGGAGCGAAGCTCAGTAGTCTGCGGGCCGACGGGCGGACTCTGCGCGCCACTCAGTTGGTGTGGCCGGGGCTTCCCCTCTTCAGTCCCACCGAAGCGACCCACTAACCGATGAAGCTCAGCCGCACCTGACGGTCCGTATTGTCGACGTTTGTATCCACCAAACTCCGTTAAGGCAACCGCCACGGTAGCCGCCGCACACCCCACACCATCGGGGGATGACCGCCGCAGAGACTGGTTGCCGCAAGGGAGCCGCCCACGGACTGTGCTGAGTCGTCCCCGGCCTGCCTGGTGGACGCGGTGATCAAGACCTCCGGTACGCCCTCACCGACGGTGGACACTGACGGCATAACCGCCGCCGTCGTAAGGGTCGGCATCCCAGGTGGCGAACCGGTCGACGAGTGTGAGGCCGGCCGCGGCGCAGCAGTCGTCATAGTCCGACAGTGTGAGGTTGGGCGGCACCGGCAGGTGGGCTGCGTCCAGGCCGAAGCCGGCGACCAGCAGGCCGCCCGGACGCAGTGCCGCGGACAGGTGCTCAACCACCGTGCTCTCGGTGCCAGGGGCGAGCAACGGGAAAATATTGCCCGCAGCAACGACAAGGTCGAAGCCTCCCGCAATGCCGAGAAGGGCGGGCTCGAACTCGGCCAGATCGAGCTGGAACCAGGGCAGTCCAGGCGACTGTTTGCGCGCCACTGCCAGCATCGACGCATCAAGATCCACCCCGACACAGTCGTACCCGAGTTCCGCGAGCCGGATCATGACGCGTCCGGTACCACACCCGGCGTCGAGCACCCGCGCTCCGACAGGCACGAGAGCTGCACAGAACCGCGCCTCACCATGCATGTTCTTGCCACTACGGGCGAGGGTCGCGAATCGTGCGGCGTAGTTCTCCCCGGACGCTTTCCCGGCCAAATCCGTCCAGCGACTCATAAGGACAACCATAGGGCGTCCGTGTGACTACACGAAGAAGTGGCTGGACCCACAGCGCTGAAGGCCACATCCTGCAGTCTTTCCAGTCGAAGTCTGGCGGCCTGAAGTACAACGAGGTCGCCAGGTGCGGCGAGTACCGCACCGAGCGGCTGATCCTCCGGGTACGACGCATGGCCGCTGCCGGCTGACCCTGAAAACTCCGTCCACCGAGGTGAGCCCGGAACCTACCTCTGAACCCTCACCCCTGGGTGGCCGCACCTGCCTGCCTGCCTGCCGCCCAGGGCGCCCCCTCACCCAAGGAACCAAGGCCCAGTGCTACGCCCGACCGCGCCAGTGGGTCGAAAGACGCAGACCATGCGACCCCCAGCAGCGAAGAAGCCGCCAACGAATTCACCCACGACCAAGGCCGCATCGAAGCCATCACCCGCTCCCCACCCATTCGCGAACTTGGCGACCTTTTCATCAACCGTGACGCCCTCGGCTACGGCTCAGAGGGAGGTTCGTGAGTTGATGTCCGCTTCTGGGTGAGGCTGGGGCAAGGCTTACGTCCGCTGGTCGGCCTCGTCCATCAACTCGTCGAGGGCCGCACGCGCGAGAGGAACAAAGCGCCGCTGCATGTCGTCCACGTAAAGGCCCGTTTCCGCAGCTGAGGAGCGATAGCGATCCTTCTGCTCACCAGTCAGCGGCCCCCTGCTCAGTTCCATCAGGTATTGAATGGGCGGGTGGATGTGCTGATCGATGGCTTCTGCGTACTCGGCGCCGGCCTGCGCCACAGCAGCGGGTCCTTCGAGCTCAACCGTGTTGGCAGCCTGCCGAGTTGCCCGTACCGCATCGATGGCTGCACCACGCCATGTGTCATAACGATGCTGGTCATAGGGCTCCAGGGTCAGCCGTGACAGTTGCCAGATAGCCCCCTGCGCTTCATGAGCTGCATCCATCAAGGTTTTGTAAGCAGCTTGGCGGCGGTCCCGGCGCCACTTCTGGTGCTCAACCCGCAACTCACGAAGCGCAGTGCGATCTTGTGCGGCCTCTTGGCGTATCTGCTGCCGCTCCAGAGCCTCATTCTTCCGCCGCTCAGTCCGAGCGGTTACAAACGCCGTCAGTGCGCTGCCCAGCAGCGTGCCGACAATCGCAATGGCCGTGGTCATCCAGGTGCTCGTCACAGGGAGACATTGTGAAGCACGACCTCGCACCCATCCGGGCGATCAGCGCAAAGCCCTCCTCGGTTCAAGCAGCCCTCGGCAGGAGGCTGTACTCGAGCCCGTCCTCCCCTGCCGATGCCCTTGCACTCCGAGAACAGATCCCGAAAGGAGGTTCGTGGGTTGATGTCCGCTTCTGGGCGGGGCTGGGCCAAGGCTGCTGGTGTCGGCTACTGCTTCCTGGTGAAGATGCCAGTGTCGGCTTCGGTGAGGATGCCCAGCTTGACCAGGCGTTTCAGCTTGGCCCGGGTGCCTTCGGCCGGTGACGGTCTTCCGAGTGATCGCGAGGTGCTCGAGATGGGTTTCGGCCTCCCGTAGGCGGGTCTGCAGTTTGCCGATCTGCGTGCGGAGGTCGTCGGCCAAGGCCCGGGCGGCGTCCTCCTGGATGTTGAGTGCCTCGAGCAGGGGCTGGATGTTCACGCGGCCGCCGTCTGCGGGTCGCGCCACGTGGGGGTGTTCGCGTCGGTGAGACGGCGGGCCATGACATGGGTCATGGCCCAGTAGACGCGGGAGACGGACGAGGACGGGCGGTGCTCGTAGTCGCGGACCAGGCGCCGGTGCAGTATCAAGATCCCGTAGGTCTGTTCGACGACCCACCGCTTCGGTTGCGGGACGAACCCCTTGTCCTGCGGGTTGCGTTCGATGATCTCGACGTCGATGCCGAGGCGGGTGCCGTGGGCGACGACCTGGTTCTTGAAGCCCTGGTCGACCAGTGCCTTGCGGACGGTTCCGCCGGCGTTCTGGGCGACATGGTTGAGCAGGGCGATGCCCGCCGCGTTGTCGTGCGCGCTCGCGGCGAGGACGTTGACGGCAATGACCAGACCGAGCACGTCCACGGCCAGGCCCCGCTTGCGGCCCGGCACGCGTTTCGCTGCGTCCCGGCCGGTCGTGGAGGCGGGGACCCCGGCAGAGACGTGGACACTCTGGGTGTCCAGCACCACCAGGGTCGGGTCCTCTAATCGGCGGGCCCGTTCACGGACCTGGCAGCGCAGGAGTTCATGGACGACCCGGTCGGTCCCGTCGTCCCGCCACCCGGCGAAGTAGTAGTACGTCGCGCTCTTGGGCGGCAGGTCGTGCGGGAGGTAGGCCCACTGGCAGCCGGTCCGACTCTGGTAGAGGATCGCGTTCACGATCTCCCGCATGGCATAGGCGCCCTGGTGGCCGCTGACCGAGCGATGCCGGTCCTTCCACGCGGTGATCACCGGCTCGATCAACGACCACTGCTCGTCCGATAAGTCGCTCGGGTACAGCTTGCGTTCACTCACCCCACCACCCCAACAGACCATCGGCTGCAGGCCAGCGGATTCGGCCCGCACCCACACCATCAGGCGATGACAGAACAGCTCAAAGCCTCACGAACCGCCCTCTCAGAGGCGGAAGCACACGACAGACAGGGCCGGCCCCCTGCCCGAAGGCCCAGAAGCAGCCGGACGCGAGGAAGAGCGCCCATGTCCACGTAGCGGGGCAAAGCCCAGCACCCACACACAGATGAACGCTCAACTACCGGCGGTCTTTCCCCGCAAGCCCCACACACCAGCGACCCGATGGAGACAAGTCCGCCTGAGCATGCTGATCATGCGACCGTGGCCGTGGCCGTGGCCGTCGGGGTCGGGGTCGGGGTCGGGCGTCGGCTAGATAGTCGGCCTCGTACCCGCCGTAACTCAAGGGCGTGCCGAGTGCGACGACAGCACAGTGCTCGACCGTCGGTCCCTCGCAGGTCGGGTCCGGTGCGAGCGCTGTCCCTGGCCGAGGGCGGCGACGGCAGCGGGCGTGCCGACGGGACCGGAGTGTGCCGGGGCCCTCGCTGGTAAAATAAGGACACGCTTCGAAACTGTTGGGGCCCGTGCCGTGGGGTACGGGCCCCGGCGCGTTCCGGGCGCCAGACCGAGGAAGGTGCCCGATGAACGCGAAGCCGCCGGCCCCGAAGGGCGAACTCACAACCCCGCAGATGGCTGCCCCTGGCCTGCCGCCGGTTGAGTCCTTCGACGCACTCGGACTGCCGCCGGAACTTACGGCGACGATGACCGGACTCGGCGTGACAGAGCCCTTCCCGATCCAGGCGGCGACCCTGCCCAACGCGCTGGCCGGCCGTGATGTCCTCGGCCGTGCGCGAACCGGCTCCGGCAAGACGCTTGCCTTCGGACTCGCGCTGCTGACTCGGACGGCAGGTATGCAAGCGGAGTCGAAGCGGCCGCTCGCACTGGCCCTGGTCCCGACCCGGGAGCTCGCGCAGCAGGTGAGCGACGCGCTGACCCCGTACGCGCAGGCGCTGAACGTACGGCTGGCGACGGTGGTCGGCGGGCTGGCCATCAACCGGCAGGCGGCGCTGCTGCGGACCGGCGCCGAAGTGGTCGTTGCGACGCCGGGGCGGCTCGCCGACCTGGTATCGCGTCGGTTCTGCGATCTGCAGCAGGTGCGGATCACAGTGCTGGACGAGGCGGACCAGATGTGCGATCTGGGGTTCCTGCCACAGGTCTCGGAAATCCTGGACCAGGTCCGCCCCGACGGACAGCGGCTGCTGTTCTCGGCCACGCTCGACCGCAATGTCGACCAGTTGGTGCGCAACTACCTGCATGAGCCGGTAGTCGCCTCGCTCGACCGTGTGGCGGGCTCGGTCGCCACGATGGAACACCATGTACTGAACGTCCACCCCGCCGACAAGTACGCGACCGCGACCGAAATCGCCGCGCGGGACAGCCGGGTCCTGATGTTCCTGGACACCAAGGCCGGCGTGGACCAGTTCACCCGGCACCTGCGGGCCAGCGGCGTACGGGCCGGCGCTCTGCACAGCGGGAAGTCGCAGCCGCAGCGCGCGCACACACTCGCGCAGTTCAAGAACGGCGAGATCACCGTGCTGGTAGCCACCAATGTCGCAGCGCGCGGCATTCACGTCGAGGCGCTCGACCTCGTCGTCAACGTCGATCCGCCGGCCGACGCGAAGGACTACCTGCACCGTGGTGGGCGTACGGCTCGTGCCGGGGAATCCGGGAACGTGGTCACGCTGGTCACCCCGAACCAGCGGCGAGACGTGAACCGGATCATGACCGACGCCCGGATCCGGCCGACTGTCACCCAGGTGCGCTCCGGCGAGGAGAAGCTGACCGCCATCACCGGGGCGAAGCGCCCGCCGATCGAAGGGAAGGGCAGCGGCAACGCCCCCTTCCGTGGCATGGGCACTCGTCCGGGCCGCCCCAAGGAGTCCCGCAGAACGGCCGACGCCCGTAAGACGGCGGAAGCACGCGCGGCGGCCCGGGTACGCAAGGGCCGCTGACCCGGGCTGACGTACCGGAGGAGGGTCGAGCGCCCCCGAGGCTGCCGTCCGTCCGAGCGCCGGGTCAGTGGTTGCTGCCGGCCATGGGCGAGCACTTCAGCCAAGACGCCCTTGAGGACGTCGGCACCGGCATGGCTGTGCAGCGGGCCAACGGTCTGCACCCCGGGAGCCGGTGTGGCGTCGTCGATCCAATTCTCCTTCGGCTGTCGGCCGCTGCGCAGCTAAGGGCTACGGGGCGTAACTCGTGACAGGTTTCGCGCGCCCATACGGCAACTGCGCGCATTGCTGGGTTGGTGCGGCCGGCGGACTTCCCCCTGCAGTCCCACCGCTGCGACGCACTAGCCGAGGATGCTCAGCCGCACCTGACGGTCGGTGTTGTCCACATTCGTGTCCACCAACCTCCGTTAAGACATCGGTCAAGGTACTCGATCGCACCTTCCACGTGATGCGTCATCGGAAACCTTTCACCATGCCAGGGACCGGCATAAGGCTCGGAGGCGTGATGTCATGGCGTTTGGTCACTCGGGAAACCTCGACGAGAGTGGCATGGCCTCTCGAGCGGCTGTGGCATCCAGCCGACCAATGCTTACGCGGTCACTCCTGGGCGCGCACCGACCGGTCCTTGACCCGCTTCTGGCCCGGGGCGCCCGCCCCCAACGCCGACGGGTGTGAGGCCGGCTCCCGCGCCGGTACATCCCTCGGATGCGAGAGCCGTGTTCCGTGGCACGGGGCGTCGGGCCATGGGCATTGCCGGTAGCGTGATCGCCTGCCGCATGGAATGTCCATGTGCCCGGCCGACCGGTGCGGGGGATCCAGCGGCGAGCGATGGGACCGTGATGAGCGAACTGACGAAGCCCAAAGTTGAGGTTCTGGAGGGTGAGCCGCCCACCGAGCTGACGATCCGGGACCTCGTGGTTGGGGACGGACCCGAGGCGCGGCCGGGCAGGGTCGTCCAGGTTCACTATGTAGGGGTCACGTTCGCGTCCGGAAGGGAGTTCGACTCCTCCTGGGAACGGGACCAGCCCTTCAAGTTCGCCGTGGGCGGTGGCAGGGTCATCAAGGGCTGGGACCGGGGAGTGAGGGGAATGAAGGTCGGCGGCCGGCGCGAGATCATCGTTCCCCCGCGTCTCGGTTACGGCAGGCAGTCACCCTCTCCATTGATCCCGGCGGGCTCGACGCTGATCTTCGTCGTGGACCTGCTCACGGTCGTGGGCGGGCCCGCCGGAGCGAGCCCGGCTTTGACCGGCTCGGCCTGAACCTCTGGCGCTCCTGAAAGGCCGGGGCACCCCTGTCACTGTCACGCAAGGACAGATGCGCGCATCGACAGACACCTCCTCAGCCCATGGCGGGCGAGATGACGGTCCGTCAAGAGTGCCCCTGTTCCCGGATTCGCTCAGAAGCAGCGTCGAACGGGCGTCACGAAGCGGTCGTCCGGCAGTCGCTCGACTTCCCGCCGCACCAACGTGCCGTGGGCAACGGGGAGTTCTTCCTTTGCGTGTTCCAGCCAGGAACCACGGTGGGGAAGCCGGGGGTGCATCCGGTCCCAAGCCTTTGTGGCCGCTTTGCCGTAGCGGGTGGTGTCGGTGGCGGTGATGACGTCGGGTTCGTGCCAGGTCTCGGGCCGGGCGAAGGCGAGGACGCCGCCGTGCCGACGGGGCCGTCCGCCCTTGCGGCCCGACCGGGCGGGTCCAGGGTCGCGGAGCATGACCCGGTCCGAGCAAAGACGCCCGACAAGGACGACGGGAAGATCAGCCAGGGCGTGGGAGAGGCAGGCGACGTCGTAGCCGGAGTCCATCACGATCAAGATCTTCGGATCGCCCGGATTCCAGTGTCCGGCGGCGATCAGCCGGCCCACCACCTCGCGGTGCTGGGCGACGGTGACGAGCGTGGCGTCGTCCGCGGGGCCCGGACGCACGGCGTCCAGCAGAGCACACCAGGAGGTGCGGCCCGTCTCCAGGTCGGCGACGAAAGAATACTGCCAGCCGGGGATGAACTGGTCGGTCTTGCGGTCACCGCGTCCGTAGACGTGGCAGAACAGTCTCTCGTCGCGGGTGGGAGCGTCGGGGCGGAGCCAGTTGGACACATCCACGGCCAGTACGATCCGCCCGTCGGCGGCTCTGGGCACCGGCAAGGCCGGTCAGCCGCGCGACGCAGCCTCGTCGGCTCGGCCCAGCCCCGCTCCAGGGCTGCGTACAGAGCACCGTGGCCACGCCGAGCTCAGGCCCTGATGTTGCCGGCGCGCGAGAGCAGCAGGTGCAATGGGTCGGTTTTGGGGGTGGGCGAGTCCCGGCGTCTGCGGTCGCGGGCCGCGACAGGTGCGCCGATGAGCGTCAAGGCCAGTTGGGCGGACAGGGGCGCGGCGCTTCCGTAGTACTCGGCGAGGCAGGTCCGCAGGCGGGCGATGCGGGTTGCCAGGTCGCTGAGGGAGAGGACGCCGAGGGTCGCGCTGGTGGTAATGCCATTTACCCGGTCGAGTGGGAGGTCGTGGAAGTCATCCAGCAATTGGAAGACATCGCCCAACTCGACGAGAATGTCGCGCTCTGCTTCAGGCATTCCCGGGCGGAGCAGAGCGAATAGGGCAGCCATCCCCAGCCCGCCCTTCCCCCGGGTGATGTCCAGCACTTCGGCTGCTGACATGTGGGAGCCCCGCTGGGCACGGGAGCGCAGTTGGAATGTGTGGAGTTCCCGGATGAGCGAGTGGATCGGGTCGTCGGCTGAGTGCGGCAGCCGTGCGGCGATCGTGGAGTGCAGGTGCAGCAGCAGGGCTTCCAACGGACTGCGGGGGCGGAAAGTCTCGCCGGCGAACAGGGCGGTCAAGTCGCTGTCCAGGTCCTCACGTTCGCAATGGTCGATGAGATCGTCGTACAGACGGGTGAACGAGCTGCCCAGGACCGTCAGCTCGGCATCGAACGGCACGCGCGCCATGGTCGCGTACCCCCACATGGCGAGCCCCACCTTCACACTCGTGCCCATGAAGGACCTCTGGATCGCGTGCCGCAGGGTCGCGTCGCTGACAGTACGTTCGACAAGCGGAAGGACGCTACGGTCGAAGGCGCGCAGCACTCGCCGAGAGTCAGTGCGGACGAACCTCAGAAGCGAACCCCACCCCCTCGCTGAGACGGCGCACCGTAAGACCGCCAGCGCATCACGTTGTACCTCACGTTTCGCGTCCCCCATTCGAGAAGGCTTACCGCACTCCGCCCGGCATAGTCCATCGCTGGCCGCGCATCCACAGCATGGGGTGTTCGGGGTGACACGGCGCGGCATTCGGGTACGTTCTATTGGAGGAGCACGGGGGCTGGGATGGGCGGGCGGACGTGAACACTTCAGCCGGAGTAGCCACATCGTCCGAACCCTCGGACCGGCACTTCGGTGCGCCGCGCCCCGACCTGCAAGTGCCCCTGTACCCGGCGGGCTCGCGGTTCGCTGCGTTGACCAGGATGACCCTGGTGCGGCTGCGAACTCCCCGATTCGCCGAGGCGCAGGCTGCGAACCGCTGGGGCCTGCTGGTTCTGGCGCTGCTCTGGGCGGGGCAGTTCGTGGTTGCGCCCTCGGCACGTTCCTACCTGAGCTGGACGCTGGTGGTGCTGTTGCTGTGGCTGCTGACCCGTGTGTACACATTGAGCAGGATCGAGCAGCGTCAACGCCTCTACGAGCAGCAGTGGTTGGCGGCGCAGACTGCGGTCCTGCGGGACACCTGGTTCGAGGTCGTGCGGTTCACGGCCCATCGGCGCTACGGTCCGGACCTCGACCGCTGGGACGAGTCGAAGTACGAACTGGCCTGCTCCCACGATGTACGTGAACTCCTGGCCCGCCAAGAGTCCGAGCGGGGGGCAGGCCACTCCTCAAAAGTAACCATCGAGTTCACGTTCCCCCTGCCCGACTGCCAGTACGCGGCCCTGGCCCTTGCGTATGCGGATCTGGCAGGGATTGAGACGGTCGTCACCGGGCGACGCTCGCGCTCCGGAGGCGTTCGCTTCCCGCACGCCGCCTACCACGCCGAGGCACCCCACGGGCGGCACGACAGAGCTCGACCGAGTCGCAGCACTTTCTGGGTGCTCGGCGTACCGGTGCTCTCCATGGCCGCTCCCGACACCGCGTCCGCCGCGCAGGCCGACTCGTCAGTCGGCGCCCGGTGAGCCCGGCGACGCCAGAGAGGGAGCGGTACGGCCTGCCGCCAGGCGGTGCTGCAGGGTAGCGTGCCGGAACTGGTAGTGCGCACCCGTCGAGCGTAGGACGCCGAGCTTGTGAGCATCGTCGAGAAACGCGACCAGATGCCAAGGAGTGTGGGCGCGCCAGGCCAGCCACCAGCGGGCCGTGAGGAAGCGGCCCCATGCGCTCGTCGCCAGCACGACCATGCCGAGACCGCCCCCGGACAGCAATGCGCCCACAAGGGCTCCCATGACGCCCTGCGCCAACGGGGACACAGAGAAGACCAGGTCGTAGCGCGCCTCGTCGCTCCCGGCCGTGGCGAGGAAGCCACCCACGACCAGACCCGCCGCCGATCCGAGCAGCCAGACGTACAGCACCGCGTTGCGATCGTCCAGCAGGGAGCGAAGCGGCGTGATTTCGTGCTTCGGCTCCGTGGGGCGGGTGAATCGGCGGGCCGTGGCGAAGACGAGGCCGAAGGCGAGGCCCGCAGTCAACCCGAACGTCGGTGAGTACAGCAGCGTCGCGATAAGCCCGCCGGTGACGAGGCCGATCAGGCCGAAGCCGAGATCGATGAACAGTGGGCGCACTAGCAGTTGGTCCTGCTGTCGGACGCGGCGCGGTGCGAAGCGCCGTGGTGGTTGCACTCTCACCAGGCCGAGCAGGGGACTGAACACCACGCCGACCGCGGCGCCGAACAGGGCTCCGAACGCTGGGCGTCCGAAGAGGCCGAAGACCAGCAGGCCGAGCAGACAACAGCTCGCCGTGCCGATCACTGCGGGGACTACGACAAACGCATAGCGGGGCACCCCGGCGAGCGCAGGCAGCGCCCACCAGTTGAGATCGGCTGCGCCGTGTTCGCCGCTGCGGCGTTGGGAGTCAAGGCAGCCTGCGAGGAACGACAGGTATCTCTTCGCCTCGGGCGCCGGCCAGTCGCGGGAGGCGCGGGCCGGATTTCCTTCGTAGGCGCCCACCGGCGGCGACTCGAATACGACCGGGACGAACATGTCGAGGAGATGTTCCTCGATCTGCTCGCTCGCATCGAACCGAGCCTCATCGAGGAGGTCTTCCGGGGCACTGTCCCGGGGCTGGTAGGTGGCGCGAGCCAGGAAGAGCATCAGTGGCCGGGACAGGGTGGTGGCCAACGGGCCTGTGGCATCTTCACGCAGGCTGCGCAGGACGGGCTGCCAGCGGTCCAGATCATCGGGGAAGTGGGACTCCAGGTACGTGACCGTGTCCTCGGGCAGCAGAGGCAGCAGACGCACCGTCCGACTGTCCAGGAGGGGTTCCTCGGCCATCGCCGCCCGGAACTCAGCCGAGCAGCAGGTCAGGACGGTGTCCGTCGGCAGGTGGGTGTTGTCACGTAGCGTCCTGATTACCTGGGCGCGTGTCTCGAGCGGCAGCTCATCGAGTCCGTCGAGAATCGGTAGCAGCCGACGGTGGAGGAACAGTTCCATGGCCGAGCCCTGGCCGTACTTGGTCGTGTCGTTGAGGAACCGGTAGTCCTCCGTGACGCGCCGCACCATCCAGTCCTGAAAGCTCACTGCCGGGTCCCAGGTGGACAGCTGGAGCAGCACCGGCACACGCTGCGGGTCGGCTCTACGGCACAGCTCCAGCGTAAGTTTGACGCACAGCCCAGTTTTTCCGGAGCCCACGTCGCCCACGATGACCAGGCGGGAGGGTTGGGCAAGGTAGTCGTCGATCAAGGCGTCGAGTGTGCCGTGTTGCGTCAGGGGACCGGTGTCCCCGGCGAGAGCGGCACGGGAGCGCGGATCATGGACGGTGTCCCAGCGGACGGGGATGCGATCGACCACGAGATGCTGCTTGCGCCGACCTGCCTCAGTGGTCCAGTGGCGCTCCACCGCGCGGTTCAACGCCACGGCGGCGGCGTCAAGTTGAGCGCCCTCGCTGGGTTCGGCGTTCCACGCCCAGGTACGTCTGATGATGGCTTTGGCCGGGGAGGCGACCAGGATCGTCCCGCCGATCCCCAGAGCCGCCGTGACCGGCTCGAAGCCGAACTGGACCACCGCCCAGACGACCACTCCGACCCCTGTCAGCCAGAGAGCCAAGATCCATCGCTCTCTGTTCGTCATGGAATCATGAAATCTCAACTCGCCGGAGTCGTCTATAGGGTGGGCGGTCTCAGTGGTCAGAGCCTCGCGTGTTCCGACCCCACCAGCTCGGGTACCGGCTCACGGTCAAGATTGCTTTGCGCAGCTCCACGCGCGGCCACGACGGGCTGACTTGCTCCTGCCTCCGTTGCCTCCAGCACTACATCTCCACCGGTCCATGCCCACGCATCCTGCTCTACTCCGCGATGTCGACCCTGACCTGAATCGCCTGGCAACTCACCGCCCTGCTACGCACCTGGCGAGCTACGGCCGCCCAGCCCATCGGCGAGCCTGGCCCTCCACCGCTTCCGCATCACCACCGCCCTCGGCTCCGCCACCACCGGCACGCACCTCCTCTACCGCGGCTTCGACAACGCCGACCCCACCGGCACCCTGACCCCCACCGCGCACCTCCTGGAAGCCCTCAACCAAGCCCTCTTCTGGATCGGCCTCCTGCTCTTCCTCGTTGAACCGTTCCGGATTTGATCGAGACTCGTTTCCTTGGAAGGATCGAGTCCGCTATGGCGAAGCAATATCCGAAGGAGCTCAAGGAGCGGGCCGTGCGTCTGGTCCTGGAGACTCGTGATCAGTACAAGACGGAGTCCGCGGCGATCCGCTCGATCGGTGCGAAGCTCGACGTCGGGCCTGAGTCCCAGCGGAACTGGGTACGTCAGGCCGAGGTCGATGCCGGCGCCCGGACCGGGACCACGACGGAGGAATCCGCCCAGCTCAAGGCGCTGAAGAGAGAGGTCGCCGAGCTGAAGCGGGCGAACGACATCCTGAAGGCCGCGGCGTCTTTCTTCGCGGCCGAGCCCGACCGGCCACACACACGCTCGTAGCGTTCATCGACGAGCACCGGGACCGCTTCGGCGGAGTCGAGCCGATCTGCAGGACGCTCACTGAGCACGACTGCAGCATCCACCCGTCCACCTATTACGCGTACAGGAAACGTCCGCTGTCGGCCCGTGCCCTGCGGGACGCGGAACTGGCGCCGTTGATCGTCGGCATCTACCGGGACAACTACAGCGTCTACGGAGCCCGCAAGATCTGGGCCGCGCTCAAGCGCCAGGGGCATCAGGTGGCCCGGTGCACCGTCGAGCGCCTCATGAGGTCCGAGGGTCTGGTGGGGGCGGTGCGCTGGAAGAAAGTGGTCACCACGGTGGCGGACAAGGAGGCCGAGCGGGCCCCGGACCGGCTCGGCCGACAGTTCGTGGCCAGCGCTCCGAACCGGGTGTGGGTCGCGGACTTCACTTACGTGGCCACGTGGTCCGGGACCGTCTACGTCGCGTTCGTCGTGGACACGTTCTCCCGCAGAATCGTCGGCTGGTCCGCGGCGACGAACAAGCAGACCCCGCTGGTCCTGTCCGCACTGGAGATGGGGCTGTGGCAGCGCGACCGGGCCGGAAACCCCGTCACCGCATGGGAGTTGATCCATCACTCCGATGCCGGATCGCAGCACACCAGCTTCCGTCTGGCTACCCACCTGGCCGCCGAGCAGATCGCCGCGTCCATCGGCACCGTCGGGGACGCCCTCGACAACGCTCTGATGGAATCGACCATCGGGCTCTACAAAACGGAACTCATCAAGCCGCAACGGCCCTGGAAGGCGCTCAGCGACGTCGAGGTGGCCACCGCTGAGTACGTCGACTGGTACAACCACCGTCGGCTTCACGGTGAGATCGGACACCTCCCACCCGCCGAATACGAAGCCGCCCACTACCAAAACACACAAGAACCCCAGGTCGCAGCCACTATCTAGAGTCTCTATCGAATCCGGAACGGTTCAGTCGTGACTGCCTCGGAGCTACCCGAGGAACGACAGCCGCACCTGCCTGTTGGTATTGCTGATGTTTGTATCAACCAGGCACACCGACTGCCACGTCCCCAGCTCCAGCCGCCCAGCGATCACCGGCAGCGTCGCGTGCGGCGGTACGAAGGCCGGAAGTACGTGGTCGCGGCCGTGGCCGGGGCTGCCGTGGCGGTGCTGCCAGCGGTCGTCGGCGGGGAGCAGCGTGTGCAGAGCTGAAAGAAGGTCGGCGTCGCTGCCCGCTCCGGTTTCCAGGACGGCGATCCCGGCAGTCGCGTGCGGCACGAAGATGTTGAGCAGGCCGTCACGTCCGGCGGCCGTCCGGGTGAGGAACAGCTCGCAGTCGGATGTCAGGTCGGTGACGGTCTCCGTGGCTCCCGTGGTGATGTGCAGGATGCTGGTGGTGAAGGCAGTGGACATGGCTCCATTCTCCGGCCCGAGCCGCAAGATCTCGCGTCCACGTGCCGGGACAGCATTGGCCGATTACTCAGGGGATCTCTACGTCCAGCGCCGTACGCCGCTTGGCTCACTCGTCTCGGCGACCGGTGTCGAACGCCGGTCTGATCTGCAGGACGTCCCGATGCCGCAGCAGGTCCTCCGGTCGTCGCGGTCACGTACGCGACTTCCCCTGGGCGGAGCCCCGCCCCGCGCGACCGTCGGCCGGACCTCGTCACGGTGGAAATGGGCCTGGTACCGGGACGTCGTCGTTGCTCACCAGCCGTAAGGGTCCTGACATGCCATTGGCTGGAGCAATGACCGGGCCTCGGCGTCGCGGCGCGGCAAGATGGACGTCTTGACCACGTCATGTGCCAGGAGTCCCCCGTGTGCAGGCTGTGTGAGTGGATCCGCCAGGAGAGCCGTACGCGTGCAGGCCACGCGGTCGCTCCGTCCTTCGGCTGGGCAGCCTCCGTGCTCGCGCCGCTCGCTCCACGACGGAGTGAGCAGTGAGGTGGCCGGGCCGCTCCGGAGCGGCGAACGACTCGACAGAGCGGCCTGGCGGTGGGGGGCCGCAGGTACCGGCCGCGCCCGCATGGATGCGCTGGCTGCCCGTCTTCTACATCGCGGGCGTCCTGGTGCTCGAACCCATTACGCCCGTGCAGTGGCCGGTGAGCTTCATGCTCATCGCCCTCCCCGTGATCGCCGCGTTCGCCCACCGCCCCGCTGTCGTCGCTGCCGCCACCGTGTTCGCGATCGTCTTCGAAGGGGTCCTGGCCGGCACCCCGTGCTGCGCGGGCCGCCCGGTGAGCTACGTGTGGGACCGCCACTACGTGGCTGCCTACTTCTGCACCGCTCTGGTCGGCGTCCTCGGAACGATCCTGGCCGCCCACCGCCTGCGCCGGGAACGTACCCTCGCCACCGTGCGCTTCGTGGCCGATATCGCGCAGCGTGTCCTGCTCAGCCCGGTCCCCCACCGCGTCGGTCCCATCCTGGTGGAAACCCTCTACCTGTCCGCCGCCGCGGAGGCACGCATCGGCGGCGACCTGTACGAAGCTGTCCCCACCAGGTACGGACTCCGCCTTGTCATCGGCGACGTCCGCGGCAAGGGACTCCTCGCCGTGGAGACGGCCGCCACCCTCCTCGGCGCGTTTCGCGAGGCCGCCCACGACGAACCAGACCTCCCCGCCGTTGCCCACCGGGTCGAGATCAGCATGAACCGCAGGGCCGCCCGCCTGGCCGGAAGCGAAACGGGGGAGCGTTTCGTCACGGCCGTCTTCGCGGAGATCCCCGAAAGTCACGTGGTCCGCATGGTCAACTGCGGCCACCCTCCGCCCCTGCTCATCCGGCCCGACGGGGTCACCGAGATGGAGACGGCCGACCCCGCACCGCCCCTCAACCTCGGCATGCTGCCCCTGGAGCCCTACCACGTCGACGAGTACCCCTTCCGCCCCGGCGACCAGTTGCTCCTCTACACCGACGGTGTCACCGAAGCACGCGACACCACCGGGACCTTCTACCCCCTCCGCCGGCGTGTCCTCTCCTGGGGCCCCCTCCAGCCCCGGGAACTCCTCGACCGTCTCCACCACGACCTCCTCGACTACAGCGACAACAGCCTCCACGACGACACCGCGGCCCTTGCCGTCTACCACCTGCCGGACGACAGAGCCGGACGACCCCGGGGTTGACGGAGGCATCGAGGGCTTCCCCTCCCTCGGATGCGCACACGTATGCGGGCGACGCCCGGAGTCGTTCCGTCAGGAGTTCCTGCCCGAACCGGCTCAGCCCGGTGGTGAGCAGGCCTCGTCGGCCATACCGCCTCGGCAGGCACAGGCCACACTCACCGGGCTCATGTTCGGCGCAGGTCGGCCCTGGGGTGCCGGGGTGTCATCGAGGAAGCCGCCCGACTGGTGCTGCCACAGCTTCGCGTAGGCGCCGTCCGACGTGAGCAGTTCCTCGTGCGTGCCCTGTTCGACGATCCGGCCGCGGTCCAGGACCACGAGCCGGTCCATGGTGGCGACGGTGCTCAGCCGGTGCGCCACGACGAGCGCGGTTCGCCCGTCCATGAGTCTCCACAGCGCATCCTGGACGAGGATCTCGCTCTCGGAATCCAGGGCGCTGGTCGCCTCGTCGAGCAGCAGGATCGGCGCGTCGCGCAGGATCGCCCTGGCGAGGGCGACCCGCTGGCGCTGTCCGCCGGACAGCTTGACTCCACGCTCGCCCACCTTGGTGTCGAAGCCGTCCGGAAGCGCGTCGGCGAACTCCGTGACGTGCGCCGCCTCGGCCGCGCGGCGGATCTCCGCGTCGGTGGCGTCCGGCCGGGCGAACGCGATGTTGTCCCGCAGCGTGCGGTGGAACATCGCCGGGTCCTGGGGCACGTAGGCGATCAGGCTGCGCAGGTCGGTCTGGCGCAGCCTGCTGATGTCCTGACCCCCGATCAGGATCCGCCCTGCGTCGATGTCCGTCATCCGCAGCAGCAGCCGGGCCAGCGTGGTCTTGCCACCGCCGGACCGGCCGACAAGACCGATCTTCGCCCCGCTGTGCACGGCCAGGTCGAGGCGCTCGAAGAGCGGCTCCGCACCCGCGTGGGCGAAGGTCACCTGCTCGAAGCGGACGTCGGCGGCCCGGGACAGCAGCGGTTCCGGCGACGCCGCGTCGACCACGTTCGGCGGCGTCAGCAGCAGTTCGGTGAACTGTGCGGCCTCCGTCATCGAGCTCTCCAGGCGGCGGTAGATCTGGTTGAACTCGAACATGATCCGCGTCGCGTTGGTGTAGTACATGAAGGCGACCACGACCGTCTCCACGCCGTGCCCACCACTGCCGAGACCAATCGCGAGGAGCAGGCCCATCGCGTTGGTCAGCACGGACATCGGCGCGACCAGCGTGTCGATGCGCAGGTTGCCGTAGTCCCACGAACGCAACGAGAGCCGCCGCGACTCCGCGACGCGGGACCGGTGCTCGGCGGCCTCGCGCTCCTCTGCGGCGAACGCCCGAACCGTGTCCATGTTCATCAGGCTGTCGGAGACATGGCCCGACACCTGGGCGATCGCCTCCTCGCGCCGGTCGACGAGCGCTTGACGGCGACGGATGAGGGGCGTCACGCACAGCGCCGTCAGCACGATCATCGCCAGGAGCCCGACCACGAGCATCGGTTCGTAGCGCCACAGCACCACCGATCCGAAGAGCAGCGGCACGAAGCTTCCCACGACCGAGAACGTCAGCGTGTCGACGAACTCCTCGAAGCGGGAAGCGAAGCTCAGGACCCGTTTGGTCAGCGAACCGGCGAAGTTGTCGTGGAAGAACGCGGCGTCCTTGGCGAACAGTTCGTCCATGCCGATCACGTACAGGTGCTCGATGCCGAGGGCGTCGAGGCGGTTCAGGAAGTGCAGGCCGATGCGCCACAGCGTTTCCGCGAGGAGCAGAACGCCGGCGAAGCCAAGGACGTAGGGCAGCGTCGAGCCGAAAGTGGTACCGGAGTCGTCGGCGAGCCGGCCGACGAGCTTCGCGACGACCAGCGGCGCGACGTAGTTGATTCCGATGTTGCCCAGCGCCGGCAACAGCATTGCGGGGGCCGTCAGCCGCGGGAGCCGGGCCAACTCCCGTCCGTAGTAGCGGAGTGCGAGGAGCACCGAACCCCTGCTCGGCGCTTTGTGCGATTCAGGCGATCCCATACCAACCCTGTGTGGTCGTGCGGCAGCCCGCCACATGCTTCTGCGGAGAGAGGTCGTTGCCTCGCCGGCCGCGTGGAGCTTCGGTTTCGGGTGAGTGCCTCGCTCGGGCCGTCCGGCAACGAACGAGGCACGGCTACCGAGCCCCCGCGCAGCTCGTGGCGACGCGTACGTACGAGTGCGAGGAGGCCGGGCCAGGAACCCCAGTGTTCCGCGACAGTGCCTGCGGAGTCCAAGCATTTTCTCCACGGTTGGGCAGGAACCCGGCCAGCTCGCCGGGCTCCTGCCTCGGGTCGGGCATGGCCGTTCCGCGTCAACGAGACGTCGGATGCTCCCTCTTCACCACCAGTCCCTTGGGCGCCTCGATGTGCGCCGTGCCGTCGGCGTCGACGGAGATGTCCACCCGGCCACCCGCGATGTCCAGCCCCTCCACCTTCAGCGGCCGGTACGCCTCCGCGAACGCGGGCGCGACCGTGAGCGTGCCGCCCGGCACATCGGCGGAGAGCCCCAGCACCGACTGGAGGACCATGACGGACGAGGCCGCCGCCCAGGCCTGCGGGCGGCAGGACGCCGGATAGGGCGAGGGCCGGGCGTCGGTCGACGCGCCATGACCGGCGAACAGTTCGGGAAGCCGGGCGTCGAAAGCCGAGGAGGCCGTCAGCAGACCCGCGGACAGGGACGCCGCAGCCTCCGGGAAACCAGCCCTGACCAGGCCGTGCACCGCGATCGCGGTGTCGTGCGGCCAGATGGAACCGATGTGGTAGCCATACGGGTTGTAGGCCACGGAGTCGCTGCTCAGGGTCCGCAAACCATGGCCCGAGTCGAGGTCGGGCGCACTGAGCCGGGCAGCGAGCAGAGCACTCTCCTCGTGGTTGAGCAGGCCCGTGCCGAGCAGTTGACCGAAGCCCGAAGTGACCGAGTCCACCGGATTCTTGTCCCGGTCGAGTGCTACGGCCGGGTACGGTCCGCGCTCGTCCTCCACCCAGAAGTGGCTGCGGAAGCGGTCGCGCAGCCGTTCGGCCCACTCCTCCCACCGGTCGGCGCCGGGGCGGCCGAAGGCGCGCAGCAGGTCGGCGCCGCCGCGGGCCGCCTCGTACGCGTACGCCTGGACCTCGCAGAGCGCGATCGGGGAGGCGGCGAAGCGTCCGTCGCGATACCGGATGGAGTCTCCCGAGTCCTTCCAGCCCTGGTTGGCCAGGCCCCGTCCGGTGTGGTCGATGTACTTGAGGAAGCCGTCGCCGTCCGCGTCACCGTGGTCGCGCATCCAGGCGAGGGCGGATTCCGCGTGCGGCAGGAGTTGTTCGACCTGCTCGGGCGCTAGGCCCCAGCGCCAGGAGTCGTGCAGCAGGGTGATCCAGAGCGGGGTGGCGTCGACCGTGCCGTAGTAGGAGGGCGGCAGGGAGAAGTTCTCGTCGAAGTTCTGGGTGGCGCGGCGCACTTCATGCAGGATCTTGCCGGGCTGTTCCTCGGTGTCCTGGTCGGACTTCGTGCCCTGGCGGCGAGCGAGGGTGCGCAGCGTTCCGGCGGCGAGATCGGTGCCCAGGGGCAGCAGCATGCGTGCCGCCCACAGGGAGTCGCGGCCGAAGAGGGTGAGGAACCACGGGGCTCCGGCGGCCAGGAACTGGTCGGCGGGGTTCTCCGGGTCGGTCAGGCGCAGCCGGTCGAGGTCGGCGGCGGACTGGCTCAGCCAGTGGTCGAAGCGGCGGTCGGCGCTGCGCAGTACCGGCGTGCGCCAGGGCAGGCTGTCCGCCGGGGGCGCGGGGAACTGGTCGCCGTCCTCATGAGCGGCGTCGCAGTGCAGTTGGGCGTTCCATGACGAACCGGGGGCCAGTTCGATGTCGTACGCCAGCCTTCCGGCGGCCGGATCGACGGCGGCGGGCCGGGGGGAGCTGGTGAGGCGTACCGAGAAGGCGCCCCCGGACCAGCCGAGTCCGTTCTCGGTGACGTGGGCGCAGACCGGGTTCTGTGCGTGTCCGGACTTGACGCGCTCCATCGGGGCGAGGTCGGTAGCGGCGGTGACGATGAGCCGGACACGGACATGCTGCCGGCCGGCGTTGGCGACTTCGAGGGTCTCCTCCAGGCGCCCGGGGGTGACCCGACGTCGCCGGTGCAGGGTGACCGCGGGGTCCGGCGTCTCCTCGCCGAGGCCACGCAGCACACCGCGAAAGGCCGCTCGGTCCGCTCCCTCGAAGGATCCTCGCACCGGGGCGATCGCATGGCCGTCCGCCGCGACGGTCAGCCGGGCGAGCGCTCTGCTGTCGCCGTGGTAGAAGCCGTCGGCCCCGCCGTCGATCTGCCCGTCCTCGTGCGAGATCGCGAAGCTCGGGGCGTACAGCGTCACACAGGATTCATGCAGGAACGGCTGGAGGCCTTCGGCCGAGAGGCCGCCCCCCGTGACGGAGTTCGTTATGTCGTGGGTCTTGACAGTGGTGTCCAACAGAGCAGAACCTCTCAGGCATTGGAGCGTTCCAAGAACCCTAACGACGACCTCAGGCCGTTGACAACGGTATTGGAACGCTCCAATAAACTCGCCCGTCCATACAAGCGTTTCGGAGACACCCATGCCCCGCTCCCCGAACACCTCCGCGTCCAAGGCCGGTCCGGCGACCCTGGCCACGGTCGCGCGGCGGGCCGGAGTCTCTCCGCAAACGGTGTCCAACGCACTCAACTCGCCGGACCTGCTGCGTCCCGAGACCCTGGAGCGGGTCCGCCACGCCATCGACGAGCTGGGCTATCGCCCGCACCGGGCCGCCCAGACACTGCGCACCCGCTCCAGCAGACTCATCGGCTACGGCATCCGCCCCACCGCCCCCGGCGCCTCGGCCCCGGTCATGGACCGGTTTCTGCACGCCCTGTCCCAGACCGCCGACGAAGCCGGCTACCGGGTCCTGCTCTTCGCCTCACCCCCCGGCAGCGCCGGACTCGACGGGTACGAGGAGCTCCTCGACCTGCACAGCGTGGACGGTTTCGTGCTGAGCGGCACCGACCGGGGCGACCGGCGCCAGGCCTGGCTGGAGAAGCGCGGTGTGCCGTTCGTGGGCTTCGGCCGGATGTGGTCCGGCCGGCCGATCGGCGACTGGGTGGATGTCGACGGGGCCTCGGGCACGGACGCCGCGGTCGAGCATCTGGTGGGACTGGGGCATCGCAGGATCGCGTTCCTCGGCTGGCCGCGCGGCTCCGGCGTCGGCGACGACCGCGCCGAGGGCTGGCAGCGCGCCATGCGGCGGCACGGCCTTCCGGTGCGCGGCAAGCGGGCACAGAGCGTCGATGACATCGCCTCGGCACAGACCGCCGTGGGACCGCTGCTGGATGCCGGTGCGACCGCCGTGATCGCTGCGAGCGACATGCTCGCGCTGGGCTGCTATCACGCTCTTCGCGAACGGCAAGCCGTGCCGGGTGCCGATGTCGCCGTCATCGGCTTCGACGACGACCCCATGGCGTCGCTCCTCTCACCCGGGCTGTCCACTCTCGCCCAGCCGCTGGAGGCCGTCGGCCGCGAATGTGTCCGTCTGCTGCTGGCCCGCATGTCGGAACCCGACGCTCCGCCCGAGCGCGTGCTGCTCGAACCATCCCTCGTCGTGCGGGACAGCACACCCGCGTCGAACAACTGAGCCACCCCCCGGGCCCGTTCACGGCCTCTGATTCACAGCACGCCCCTTCCGGGCAGCTGAGCCGCACGTCTTATCCCTCCTGGAGGATTTCATGGTCACCCGTAAGACCGTCGCGGCCCTGGCCGCCTGCACGGCGCTTCTGGCCGCCACCGGATGCTCATCCGGCTTCGGCAGCGACAGCGAGCCGAAGCAGGACAAGGCAGGCAAGCAGAAACTGACGGTACTGATCGCCACCTCGGGCGACGCGGAGACCCAGGCCGTCAAGGCGGCCGCCGCCGCGTATGCGAAGAAGTCGGGTAACTCGGTCTCCGTCGAGGTCGCCAAGGACATGAACCAGCAGCTTGCCCAGTCCTTCGCCGGGCACAAGCCGCCGGACGTCTTCTACGTCAACTCCGACCAGTTCGCGAACTACGCGAAGGGCGGCTCGCTGTACCCGTACGGGGACCGGATATCCGACGCCGACGACTTCTCCGAGCAGCTGCGCACCTCGTTCTCGTACGACGGAAAGCTGGTCTGTCTGCCGAAGGACACCTCCACCCTCGGCCTCGCCATCAACACCGGTCTCTGGAAGAAGGCCGGGCTGACCGAGAAGGACTACCCGAAGAGCTGGGAGGAGCTGAGGACCGTCGCGGACAAGCTCACCGGCAACGGTGTCACCGGTCTGGTCACCAGCGACGAGTACCAGCGGCTCGGGGTGTTCATGAAGCAGTCGGGCGGCTGGCTCACCGACCCCGACCAGAAGAAGATGACCGCCGACACCCCGGAGAACGCCAAGGGGCTGAACTTCGTCCAGTCCCTGCTCAAGTCGGGCTCGATGAAGTTCGCCAAGCAGGTGGACACCAGCTGGGGCGGTGAGGCGCTCGGTAAGGGCAAGGCCGCCATGACCATCGAGGGCAACTGGCTCGACGGCGGCATGAAGCTCGACTACCCCGACGTGAAGTACGCCATCGCACCGCTGCCCGAGGGGCCGGCCGGCCAGGGCACCCTCGCCTTCAGCAACTGCTGGGGCGTCGCCGCCGACAGCGCGCACCGCGCGGCGGGCGTGGACCTCGTGAAATACCTCACCTCCGCCCAGCAACAGCTCGCCTTCGCCGACGCGTTCGGTGTCATGCCGTCGCGGACGAGTGCGCTCAAGACGTACGCGGAGAAGCAGCCGGCCGCCAAGGCCTGGGTGGAGGGGAATGCCTACGCGCAGGGGCCGGTGACGATCGCGGGCTTCGACAAGGTCCTGGGCCAGTTCAACACCGACCTGCAGTCGCTGCGCACCGCCGACCCGAAGAAGATCCTCGCCGACCTCCAGCGCAACGGCGAACAGGCGATCGCGAAGGGCAACTGAGCCCCATGCCCATCCGCCCGATGCTCGCGGGAGGTACCTCCCGCACGACCGGCTCGCCCGGCGCACCTGACAGCGCACCCGGCGAAACCGGTACCCCCGCGAAGGCTCGCGCCCGGCGCGCGGGCCTTCGCGGGGAGGGCACCTGGGGCTGGCTGTTCGTCAGCCCCATGGTGCTCGTCCTCGGCCTGTTCATGGTGCTTCCCATCCTGATGGCGCTGTGGGTGAGCCTGCTGCACTGGGACGGGCAGTCCAACCCGTTCTCCGGTCAGGCCGATTTCGTCGGCCTGGACAACTACCGGACGCTGCTCACGCAGGACGGACTCGACCGCACGCTCTTCGCGACCTCCCTGCGCAACAACGCCTACTACGTACTGCTGACCGTCCCCCTGCAGACGCTGCTGGCACTGGGTCTCGCCCTGGTCGTCAACCAGCGACTGCTGCGGGGACGGGGCGCGCTGCGCACCACGTTCTTCTTCCCGTCGGTCACCAGCTCCATCGCTGTCTCCACGGTCTTCCTCTTTCTCTTCCAGGGAAGTGGAGCCGTCAACTCCATGCTGACCTGGATCGGGGTCAAGGGACCGAACTGGTTCGCGGACCCCCGCGGAGTGCTCTCCGTGATCCTGGGCGGTCTGGGGATCATCGATCCCGAACGGCCCACCGGAGTGCTGGCCGATCACTCCGTCATGGGGCTGTCGTGGTTCGAGTGGCTCTCGGGCCCCTCGGTCGCGATGTGCACGCTCATCATGCTCGCGGTGTGGACCACCTCGGGCACCTTCATGCTGATCTTCCTCGCGGCACTCCAGAACATCCCGCGGGAGCTGGAGGAGTCGGCCGCGATCGAAGGGGTCAACCGCCGCCAGCTACTGCGGCACGTGACGCTGCCCGCGTTGCGTCCCGTGTTGTTCCTGGTGCTCACCCTGGGACTGATCTCCACCTGGCAGGTCTTCGATCAGGTGTATGTGATGGGCCAGGGCGCCCCGGGCAATACGACGCTCACGCCGGCCTTCCTGTCGTACTCCGCCGGCTTCGGCAACTCGGACTTCGGCCAGGGCTCGGCCATCGCGTTCATCCTGCTCGCCCTGATTCTCATCCTGACCGCGTTCCAGCGCTGGGCGCTGCGGGAGCGTGGCGCACGCACCGGGAGGAACCGATGACCACCGCCGGTGGGGCTGTACGCGAACGGACCCGGCCGGTCCGTCGCCCTCGCGCCTCGAACGACCGAGGACGGCCCGTCCTGAGGCGTTTCCCCCTGCCCGCACGACTGGTGGGTTACGCCATGGTGCTCGGGCTGGGCCTGCTCTACCTGCTGCCGTTCGTCCTCCAGTTGGTGACCGGCTTCAAGACGGACCCGGATGCCGCCGCTCATCCACTGGCCCTGCTGCCGACCACCCCGACGACGGCCGCGTACCAGAGGCTGTTCGGGCTGAGCCGGGCAGCGGAGGGGGTGCCCTTCCTTCGCTGGCTCGGCAACTCGGCGCTGGTGGCGGTGCTGGTGACCGCGGGCCGGGTGCTGTTCGACTCGATGGCGGGATACGCGCTGGCGCGACTGCGCTTCCGGGGCCGCTCGGTACTGCTCGGTTTCGTGATCGCGGTGATGGCGGTGCCCGGAGTCGCCCTGCTCATCCCGAAGTTCCTCGTGCTCAACACCTTCGGCATCTTCGACACGTACACCGGCATGATCCTTCCGCTGCTGGTGGACGCCGCGGGAATCTTCATCATGAAGCAGTTCTTCGAGTCGGTACCGCGCGAGGTCGAGGAAGCGGCGCGGGTCGACGGCGCAGGTGTGTTCCGGATCTTCTGGTCCGTCGTCCTGCCGATGGCCAGACCGGCACTGATCACTCTGACGATCCTGTCGTTCCAGGGGTCGTGGAACGAGTTCACGCACTTCCTCGTCAGCACGCAGTCCGGTCAGTACGAGACGCTCACCACGGGCTTGGCCCGTTTTGTCTCGGGCGGTCTCGGCGGAGGCACGCAGTATCCGCTGAAGCTGGCAGCGGCCTTGCTCTCCACCATCCCGGTGGCCGCGCTCTTCTTCTGCTTCCAGCGCTACTTCGTCAGCGGTGCCAACGCGGGTGCGGTCAAGGAGTGAGTCGGGCTGTCGTCGTCCTCCGCGTACGGGCGCGGGCCTGTGCGCCTGTTCCACGACGGGAGGCGCCGCTGCTGTTCGCCGGGGGCACTGAGCCTCCTGGGGGCGCGGGAAGATCCACGACCCCGCCATAGTTAGTAGAAGCGTGAACAATGCCGTGGTGCGCTCAGTGGATGTCGTGGTGATCGGCGCCGGACAGGCGGGCCTGTCCGGCGCCTACCACCTGCGCCGTACGGGCCTGGAGCCCGACCGCGATTTCGTGGTGCTCGACCACGCCCCACGCCCCGGCGGTGCCTGGCAGTTCCGCTGGCCGTCGCTGACGTACGGCAAGGTCCACGGTATGCACGCACTGCCCGGCATGGAGCTGACCGGCGCCGATGACAGCAGGCCCTCCTCCGAGGTCATCGGCGAGTACTTCGACTCGTACGAACGCGCCTTCGACCTGCGGGTGCACCGGCCGGTCGAGGTGAGCGCGGTGCGCGAGGGAGACGGCGGGCGGCTGCTCGTGGAGACCTCCGAGGGCACGTATGCGACCCGGGCCCTGATCAGTGCGACGGGAACCTGGGACCGGCCGTTCTGGCCGCGCTACCCGGGCCAGGACACCTTCCGCGGCCGCCAACTGCACACGGCGAACTATCCGGGGCCCGCCGAGTTCGCCGGGCAGCGGGTCGTCGTGGTGGGCGGCGGGGCGTCCGGTACCCAGCATCTGATGGAGATCGCCGAGGTGGCCGCGGACACCCACTGGGTGACGCGCCGGCCACCGGTCTTCCGCGAGGGCCCGTTCGACGCGGACCGGGGGCGGGCCGCCGTCGCCATGGTGGCGGACCGGGTACGGCGCGGGCTGCCGCCGCAGAGCGTGGTCAGCGTGACTGGGCTGCCGGTCACCGATGCCGTCCGGCGCGCCCGCGAGTCGGGGGTGTTCGATCGCCTGCCGATGTTCGACCGGATCACACCGACCGGCGTCGCCTGGGACGACGGCCGCACCGTCGAGGCCGATGTCATCCTCTGGGCGACCGGCTTCCGGCCCGCCATCGACCATCTCGCCCCGTTGCGGCTGCGCGAGCCCGGTGGCGGCATCCGGATCGAGGGGACCCGGGCGGTACGCGACGAGCGCGTCCATCTCGTCGGGTACGGACCGTCCGCCAGCACGATCGGCGCCAACCGGGCCGGGCGGGCCGCCGTACGGGCGATCGGACGGTTGCTGGAACGTGCCGAGCCGGCCGTGGAACGGGCTGCTCCCGCGGCGTGAGCGCGTCGGGTCGGGTCGGGGACACGCACCCACTTCGTGGGTTGGCTCATCTGACCATGGCTCGATCAGTGCCGTCGCTCCCCGTCCCACGGGAGCGGCGGCGCCGTGTGTACCGTCCGGGCAGATCCCGGCCGGGCCGGTGACACGACAGGGGCCGTTCGTCCGTACAGACGTCCGGCGTTCGGGGCTCACCGCGTCGCGAAGGACGCGAAACCGTGCCGGCAGGCACCGCAGGGTTCGCCCTCGTGAGCAGGCGCGGCCGATCCCGCCGCTCCCCGCCGATCCCGCTAATCAGCCTGCTGTATAGGCGAGTTGGGTATCCCGGCGAACCAGGGCGGCGTAGCGCCCGTCCTGCGCGAGCAGTTCCTCGTGAGTGCCGCGCTCCGCGGTCCGTCCGCCGTCCAGGACGACGATCTGGTCCGCGTCACGCACCGTGGACAGCCGGTGAGCGATGGTGAGAGTGGTGCGTCCGGCGGAGAGTGCGTCGATCGCCTCCTGCACGGCGAACTCGGTACGGGTGTCGAGGGCGCTGGTCGCCTCGTCGAGGATCAGCACCGGCGGATCGCGCAGGATCGTGCGGGCGATGGCCAGCCGTTGCTTCTCGCCGCCCGAAAACCGGTAGCCGCGTTCACCGACAAGGGTGTCGTAGCCGTAGGGCAGCGAGGCGATGTGGTCATGGATCTGTGCCGCGCGGGCCGCTGCCTCGATCTCCGCGTCGGTGGCCTCGGGCTTGGCGAAGCGCAGGTTCTCGGCAACGGAGGCGTGGAAGAGGTACGTCTCCTGGGAGACCACCCCGATGGCCCTGGCGAGGGTGTCGAAATCCAGATCACGCACATCCACGCCGTCGAGCGTGACGCGTCCACCGGAGACGTCGTACAGCCGCGGCACCAGATAGCTGAGGGTGGACTTTCCGGATCCGGTGGGGCCCACGACCGCCAGGCTGCCGCCCGCGGGCACGGCCACGTCGACGCCACTGAGGGTGGGACCGCTCTTCTCGTCGTAGCTGAAGTCGACGTTCTCGAAGCGGATCTCGCCGCGGATCTTCCCCAGCCGGACCGGGTTCTCCGGCTCCGTGATGTCCACCGTGAGGTCGAGGTATTCGAAGATCCGCTGGAAGAGGGCGAGAGACGTCTGCATCTGCACTCCGGTGGAGAGCAGGCTCACGGCGGGCCGGAAGAGGCCCTGCTGGAGCGAGACGAAGGCGACGATCGTACCGATGGAGACAGTGGGTCCGCCGGACTGCAGGGTGAGGCCCGCGGCCCAGTAGATGAAGGCGGGCATGGCGGCCATGACGATACCGATCGTCGACATCCGCCAGCGTCCGGCCATGCTGGAGCGCACTTCGAGGTCGACCAGACGCTCGGACTCCTCGGCGAATCCCTTGGTGAGCGAATCCGACCGGCCCATGGTGCGGCCGAGCAGGATGCCGCTGACGGAGAGCGATTCGGTGACCGTGGCCGCCATCGCGGCCATCTGCTTCTGCCGCTGGGTGGTGATCTTCTTGCGCTCACGGCCGACCCGGCGGCTGATCCAGACGAAGACCGGCAGCAGCACCATCGAGACGACGGTGAGCCGCCAGTCGAGCGCGAGCATGGCGACGACGGTGGCGATGACCGCGGTGAAGTTGGAGACCAGCGAGGTCGCCGTCGAGGTGACGGTGGCCTGCATGCCTCCGATGTCGTTGGCGATCCGGGACTGGACCTCGCCCGTGCGGGTCTTGGTGAAGAAGGCGAGCGGCATCCGCTGGAGCTGGGTGTAGACCGCGGTGCGCAGGTCGTGCATCACGCGCTGGCCGACGGTGGTGGAGATGAGGGTCTGCAGCACGCCGAAGACGCTGTTCATCACGGCCGTGAGGATCATGCCGAGCGCGAGCAGCGAGAGAAGTCCGGTCCGACCCTGCGGGATGGCGGTGTCGAGGATTTCGCGCAGCAGGAACGGTGAGGCGACCGACACCAGCGACGAGGCGCCGACGAGCAGTCCGACCACCGCGAGACGGCCGCGGTACGGATGGAAGAGGCGGAGGATACGGCGCAGTTCGGCGGGCGGCTGCTCGGCATCCGGTGGCGGGGGTGTCCACGTGGGTTCGTCGGGTTTCATGAGCTCCTTCGTCAGACGTGCGGCAACGGGGAGGATGCGACGGCCTGCCTCGGCACGCGCGTCAAGGGGTCCGCGACCGTCCGGATCGGCGGGTCGTCGGGAATCGCGGTCCGTGACAGTCGAGCAGATAGGAGCATAGCTCATTGTTACCTCTATTCACAATGAACCAAGTCCTGATATTGTTTCCCCATGGATTCCCCCGACCCCGACGGCCTGCTCGCCGAACAGCTGCTGCGGCTGACCCGCAGGCTCCAGCGCATTCAGAGCCGCCAGCTGGAGCCGGTCGGCATCACCCCCGCGCAGTTCCGGCTGCTGCGCACCGTGGCCCACTACGACGGTCCGCCGCGGATGGCGGATCTCGCGCACCGCCTCGATGTGGTCCCGCGCGCCGTGACCACGCTGGTGGACGGCCTGGAGGCCAGCGGCCGGGTGCGCCGCACCCCCGATCCGGACAGCCGCCGGGCGGTCCGGATCGAGATCACCGACGAGGGCATCTCCACGCTCCGGTCGCTGCGCAACGGGCGCCGGGCGGCCGCAGAGGAGATCCTGGCTCCATTGACCGCCGATCAGCGCGAGGTGCTCGGCGGACTGCTGACCGCTCTGGTCAACGGAATGCCGGAGCGCCGCTGCTGACCGCGTGCGAAGCACCGCACCGAGCCGCCGAGGGGACCTCGACATGCCGCTGCTGGAGCCGAAGCCGGAGGCCCTGCGCCCCGGTGCGATGCGCAGCCCCGCCCATGACCGGGTGCCCGACGACCGGGCGCCGGGCACACCCGAGCCGCTGCGGGGCGAGCTGACCGCCCTGCTGGGGCCGCAGAAGGTGCTGTCGAAGATCTCCGACCTGGTGCGGTACGCCTCCGATGCCAGCCCCTACCGGTTCGTACCCCAGGTCGTCGTCGTGCCCGAGGACATCGATGACGTCTCGGCGATCCTGTCGTACGCGCACGGCAAGGGCCGCAACGTAGTCTTCCGGGCCGCGGGCACCAGTCTGAACGGCCAGGCGCAGGGCGAGGACATCCTCGTCGACGTACGGCACCACTGGGCCGGCATCGAGGTCCTGGACGGCGGGGCGCGGGCCCGCATCCGACCAGGGACGACGATCATGCGGGCCAACGCCGCCCTCGCCCGGCACGGCCGGCTGCTCGGCCCCGATCCGGCCAGCGCGATCGCCTGCACGATCGGCGGGGTCGTCGCGAACAACGCCTCCGGAATGACCGCGGGCACCAGCCGCAATGCGTACCGGACCGTCTCGTCGCTCACCTTCGTGCTGGCCGGCGGCACGGTGGTGGACACCGGCGATCCCTCCGCGGACGAGGACCTGGCGCACGCGGAGCCACGGCTCTGCGCGGGACTCCTCGCGCTGAAGGCGGAGATCGAGGCCGATGCCGGGCTCACCGCCCGGATCCGGGCCAAGTACGAGATCAAGAACACCAACGGGTACCGGCTCGACGCCTTCCTGGACGGCACGACACCGGTGGAGATCCTGCGCGGGCTCATGGTCGGATCGGAGGGGACCTTCGGCTTCATCTCCGAGGTCGTCTTCGACACGCTGCCGCTGGATCGCCGCGTCTCCACCGCACTGCTCTTCTTCCCGTCCCTGACGGCGGCCGCGGCCGCCGTCCCGCTGTTCAACGAAGCGGGCGCCATCGCCGTCGAGCTGATGGACGGGAACACCCTGCGGGCCTCCGTCAGCGTTCAGGGGGTACCCGCCGACTGGGCCGGGCTGCCGAAGGAGACCGCGGCACTGCTGGTGGAGTTCAGGGCCCCGGACGAGGCGGGCCAGGAGGCGTACGAGCGGGCGGCGGCCGGTGTCGTACGCCGGTTGGAGCTGGTCCGGCCCGTCACCTCGGCGACCAATGAGTTCACCCGGGACGCCGGGACCATCTCCGGCTACTGGAAGGCCCGCAAGGCCTTCGTCACCGCGGTCGGCGGCTCCCGGCCGTCCGGCACGACGCTGATCACGGAGGATTTCGCCGTCCCTCCGTCGCGGCTGGCCGACGCCTGCGAGGCGCTGCTGGCGCTCCAGGCCGAGCACGGATTCGACGCCGCCGTCGCAGGCCACGCGGCCCACGGCAACCTGCACTTCCTGCTCGCCTTCGACGCGGCGAAGCCCTCCGACGTCGACCGGTACGCCGCCTTCATGGCGGACTTCTGCCGGCTGACCGTGGAACGGTTCGACGGATCCCTCAAGGCGGAACACGCCACCGGCCGCAATATCGCCCCGTTCCTGGAGCTGGAATGGGGCCCGCGCGCGACCGAACTGATGTGGCGGACCAAGCAGCTCATCGACCCCGACGGGGTGCTGGCGCCCCGGATCGTCCTGGACCGCGATCCGAAGGCCCATCTGCGCGGCCTGAAGACCATCCCTCAGGTCGAGGCGGTGGCCGACCCGTGCATCGAGTGCGGATTCTGCGAACCGACGTGCCCCAGTCACGACCTGACCACGTCACCGCGCCAACGCATCGTGCTGCGCCGGGAGATGATGCGGCAGCCGGGCGGTTCGCCGGTGGAGACCGGGCTGCTCGACGCGTACGGGTACGACGCGGTGGACACCTGCGCCGGCGACTCCACCTGCAAACTCGCCTGTCCGGTCGGCATCGACACGGGCGCCATGATGAAGGACTTCCGCCATCAGCGGCACTCCCCGCGCGAGGAACGGATCGCCGCGCTCACGGCGAAGCACTTCCGCACCGTGGAGGCGGCGGCCCGGCTCGCGGTCGCCGCGGCCGCCCGGATCGACGACCGGCTCCTCGAAGGCGTCACCGGTCTCGCCCGCCGGGCGGTGCGCCCCGACCTGATTCCCGCGTGGCTGCCGGAGATCCCCGGCGCCGCCGCCCGCGCACTGCCCCCTACGTCCAGGGCCGGAGCGAGCGCGGTCTACTACCCGGCCTGCGTCAACCGCATCTTCGGCGGCCCCGAGGGGCAGCGTGTCCCGTCCCTGCCGCAGGCCGTGGTCGCCGTGTCCGCGCGGGCCGGGAAGCCCGTCTGGATCCCGCAGGACGTCGCTGGGACCTGCTGCGCGACGATCTGGCACTCCAAGGGGTACGAGACCGCGAACGCCGTGATGGCCAACCGGATCGTGGAAGCGGCCTGGGGCTGGACAGCGGGCGGAAAGCTGCCGCTGGTCGTCGACGCATCCTCGTGCACGCTGGGCATCGCCCATGAGGTGGTGCCGTATCTGACCGCGAG
This sequence comes from Streptomyces brevispora, assembly GCF_007829885.1. Lineage (NCBI taxonomy): Bacteria > Bacillati > Actinomycetota > Actinomycetes > Kitasatosporales > Streptomycetaceae > Streptomyces > Streptomyces brevispora. The sequence goes on along the minus strand of NZ_VIWW01000002.1, from coordinate 55,509 downwards.
CAACCGGGAGTTGCATCGCGAGCTGACCGTCGTCGACTCCCTGGTGTGGGCCGCCGGCGAGCTCCTGCCGGAGCTGACGGTGCTGCGCCGAACCGGTTCCGCGGTCCTGCATCCGACCTGCTCGATGGAGCATCTGAACGATGTGGACCAGTTGCGTGCCGTCGCGGAGGCCTGTGCGCAGGAGGTCGTCGTCCCGGACGACGCCGCGTGCTGCGGATTCGCGGGAGACCGCGGCATGCTGCACGAGGAACTGACGGCCTCGGCCACCGCGAAGGAGGCCGCCGAGGTGAACACCAGGGAGTACGACACGTATCTCTCGGCCAACCGGATGTGCGAGATCGGCATGGACCGGGCGACGGGCCGTTCGTACTACTCGGTGCTGATGGAGCTGGAGCGGGCCACCCGGCCCGATCCCGGTCAGGCCTGAAGGCTGGCGCGGTCACCCATGACCACGACCGGGTGCTGCTTCGGGTCGAGGGTGCGCAACAGCTTCTCCATGGCCGTCTTCGGCAGGCTCACACAGGCCGATGTGCCGCTGCCGTGGTCCATGTGCAGCCAGATGCTGCCGCCCTTGGTCTGGCCCTCCGGTCGCGTCGGGTCGTTGGGAGGCGTTCCCTTGACGCGGTTGTAGTCGATGGCGATGACGTAGTCGAAGTCGTGCCAGTGGGACTTGGCCCAGTAGCGCGGGGCCTGGATGGACGCCGACTCGGTGTACGGGAGCCGGGCGCCCGGATCGGGCAGCACACCGCCCGCGTCGGTGAGGGTGAAGACACCGACCGGGCTGCGCTTGTCGTCCTCGTGGTGGTCGGCGGCCCAGCCCTTCTTGCCGTTGTGGGCCTTCCAGCCGGCGGCCTTGTCCCAGGTGGAGCCGGTCCTGGTGTAGAGCACGACTGTGGAGTCCGCGGAGTTCTTGCCCGCGCCGTAGACGGTGACGACCTGACGGGAGTTGTCCGGGATCTGCGACCGCATCCGGTCGCCGACATCCGGAATGCGCTTGAGGTCGACGGTCCGCGGCTTGTCCTTCGACTGCTCGCCGCCGGCCGACCGCGCGTCGCTCTTCTCCGCGCCCTGTCCGTCGCCGCACGACGTCAGCATCGTGAGCAGGACCCCGCAGGCGGCCGCCGAGACCACCACTCGTACCGCACCCGCTATATGCATCCGCCCATGTTCGCACTCCGTCGTGTCCGGCCCCGCCCACCGCTGCGGGCCGCAGCGAATGCGTGCCGAATCTTTACACCGCACCCACCCGTAACTGGCGCTCACTCCGCCCGGGTTCGCGCCCAGGCCGCTCTGCCTGCCCGTAAAAGGGTTTGCCGCGCCCCCGACGGGACGCGAGGATTGGACGGTTTGGTCCCCCCGCACGCTTTCCCCCCCACGTGATTCTGGAGGTCCTCGCGGACCTCAGCTCCTTCCGATCTTTGGGACGTCATGCAAATTCGCGACCTTCCGTATACGGATCCCGGCGATCCCGATGTCCGGTCCGGCCCTCGCTTTCTGATCTGGCTCGGCCGCAACCAGATCCGCGGACAGCTCAAGTCCCTGTCGTGGGGCCTGCTGCACCAGTGCTCCATCGCCGGACTGCCGCTCGTCATCGGGTTCGCCGTCCAGGCGGTCGTCGACCGGTCCGGCAACCGGCTCGCACTGTCCGGCGGGCTGATCGCGGTCCTCGGTGTGCTGATCGCGGTGGGCGACACCATGCTCCACCGGACCGCCATCACCAACTGGATCACGGCCGCCGCCCGGGTCCAGCAACTGCTGGCCCGCAAGACCGCGGAACTCGGCTCGGCACTGACCCGCCAGGTCGCCGCGGGCGAGGTCGTCGCGGTGTCCACCGGTGACGTGGAGAAGATCGGCTGGTTCGTCGAGGCACTCTCCCGCTTCGCCGCCGCCGCTGTCGCCCTCGTCATCATCTGTGTCGGGCTCGTCGTCTATCTGCCCTCGCTTGGTGTGCTCGTGGCGCTCGCCATGCCCGTGCTCGCCCTGGGCGTCCTGCCGTTCCTCCCCCGTGCCACCCGCCGCGCCGACTTCCAGCGCGAGAAGGCCGGCAAGGCCACCGAACTGGCCTCGGACACCGTGGCCGGGCTACGCGTGCTACGCGGCATCGGCGGCGAGGAACTCTTCCTGGGACGCTACCGGCGTGCCTCGCAGGAGGTCCGCAAGGCCGCGGTACGCAGCGCGCAGATGTGGTCGCTGATCTCGGCGATCCAGGTCCTGCTTCCGGGTGTGCTGCTGATCTCCCTGGTCACCTACGGGGCCGCGCTGGCCCGCGACGGGAAGATCGACGTCGGCCAGCTGGTGACCGTGTACAGCGCAGCGACGCTGCTGCTGTTCCCACTGCGGCACGTCGAAGAGATCGCCATGGCGTACTCCTTCTCCCGGCCGTCCGCACAGCGCGCGGTCCGGGTGCTCTCGCTGAGCCGTGTAGCCCGGCCGTCGACGGTGGATGCCGCTCCGACCGGGGATCTGTACGACCCAGCCACTGGGCTGATGGCGCCCGAGGGCCTGTTCACCGCGGTGGTCTGCGGCGATCCCGACGAGGCGGGCCGGCTCGCGGACCGGCTCGGCGGCCACGCCCAGCCGGCGGTGTCACAGGAAGGTGCCGTCGAGGAGGGTGCGACGGACCACGAGGTGCCGTCCGTGCTGCTCGGGGGCGTACCCCTGGACGAACTGGAACTGGATGCGGCGCGGACCGCCGTTCTGGTCCAGGACAAGGACCCGGTACTGCTCTCCGGCACCCTGCGCGAACTGCTGGACGTGCCGTCGTCGGGCCGGGTGACCGCCGAGGACGCGCTGTCGGCCGCGCAGTGCGACGACGTCCTGAACGCGTTGGCGCAGGCATCCGTCGACTCCGGCGGCGATCCGATGGACACCCGGATCACCGAACGCGGTCGGTCGCTCTCCGGCGGCCAGCGCCAGCGGCTCGCCCTGGCCCGGTCGTTGGTGACCGACCCGGAGGCGCTGGTGCTCGACGAGCCGACCTCCGCCGTCGACTCGCACACGGAGGCGCGGGTCGCCGCGGGCATCAAGGCGCTGCGCAAGAACCGTACGACGGTGGCCTTCGCCTCGTCACCGCTGCTGCTCGATCTGGCGGACCGGGTGGCGCTGGTCCACCGGGGCACGGTGGTGGCCGTCGGCACCCATCGTGAACTGCTGCGCGGCGAACCGCGCTACCGGGCCGTCGTCACCCGCGAGACCGACGACGAGATCCCGGCACCTGCCCCGCCGGGCAAGGACGAAGCGATCCACGCGATCGACACCATCGAGGAAATCGAGGAGAGGGCATGATCGGCGTCGCACCACCGGCTTACGACCCGGCCGCCCCTGAGTCGGCCACGACCCTGCCGGTCGGCACCCCCACGACCGTCAGGACGTATGCGAGTGAGCTGATACGCCGACACCGGCGGCCGTTCACCGTGGTCACTCTGCTCAACACGGTCGCGGTGGTCGCCTCCATCGCCGGACCGTACCTGCTGGGCAGGCTCGTCGAGGACCTGTCCAACGGGGTCACCGACCTTCATCTGGAGCGCACCGCGGCGGTGTTCGCCGTCGCGCTGATCGTGCAGACCGTGGTCACCCGGATGATGCGGCTGCGCAGCGCGATGCTCGGTGAGGAGATGCTGGCCGATCTGCGCGAAGACTTCCTCGTGCGGTCGGTGCGACTGCCGCCGGGCGTACTGGAGCGGGCCGGGACGGGCGATCTGCTCTCCCGGATCACCACGGACATCGACCGGCTCGCCAACGCCATGCGCGAGGCGGTGCCGCAACTGGCCATCGGTGTGGTGTGGGCGGGGCTGCTGCTCGCCGCTCTCACCGTCACCGCTCCCCCGCTGGCGCTCTCGGTGCTCATCGCGCTGCCGGTGCTGATCGTCGGCTGCCGCTGGTACTTCCGCCGGGCGCCGTCCGCGTACCGCTCGGAGGCCGCCGGTTACGCGGCGGTCGCGGCCATGCTCGCGGAGACGGTGGATGCCGGACGGACCGTGGAGGCGCACCGGCTGGGTGCGCGCCGGGTCGCGCTGTCGGACCGGCGGATCAAGGAGTGGACGGCCTGGGAGCGGTACACGCTCTTCCTGCGATCGGTGCTCTTTCCCGTCATCAACGCCACGTACGTGACGATCCTCGGTGCGGTCCTGATGCTCGGGGGCTGGTTCGTGATCGAGGGCTGGCTCACCGTCGGGCAGTTGACGACGGGTGCGCTGCTCGCCCAGATGATGGTCGACCCGATCGGCCTGATCCTGCGCTGGTACGACGAGTTGCAGGTCGCGCAGGTGTCGCTGGCACGCCTCGTGGGTGTCCGCGAGATCGAGCCGGACGCGGGCGACGCGGCGGTGACCCCGGACGGCCGGGATGTCCGCGCCGACGAGGTGCACTTCGGCTACCGGGCCGGTCTCGACGTGCTGCACAAGGTGTCGCTGGACGTCGCTCCGGGTACCCGGCTGGCGCTGGTCGGCCCGTCCGGTGCGGGCAAGTCCACGCTGGGCCGGCTGCTGGCCGGGATCTACGCCCCGCGCACCGGCGAGGTCTCGCTGGGCGGCGCGCAGTTGTCGCGGATGACCGCTGAGCGCGTGCGTACGCATGTGGCGCTGGTCAACCAGGAGCACCATGTGTTCGTGGGTTCGCTGCGGGACAACCTGTTGCTGGCGCGTGCCGACGCCGGGGACGCGGAGCTGTGGGCGTCACTGGCCGCGGTCGACGCGGACGGCTGGGCCAGGGCCCTGGACGAGGGGCTGGACTGCGAGGTCGGCTCCGGGGGTCTGGCGCTCACTCCCGCGCAGGCCCAGCAGATCGCGCTGGCCCGGTTGGTGCTGGCCGATCCGCACACGCTGGTGCTGGACGAGGCGACGTCACTGCTCGACCCGCGCGCGGCTCGCCATCTGGAGCGCTCGCTGGCCCGGGTGCTGGACGGCCGTACGGTCGTGGCCATCGCGCACCGGCTGCACACGGCGCACGACGCGGATGTGATCGCGGTCGTCGAGCAGGGCCGGATCAGCGAGCTGGGCAGCCATGACGAGCTGGTGGCGGCGGACGGCGCGTACGCGGCGCTGTGGCGGTCCTGGCACGGCTGACGGGGGTGGGGCGTCCCCCGGTGGACCGGCGCTCCGGGATCATTAGGGTCGGTACATGACAGATTCCTATGTGGATCCGGGTACCCCTGACTGTCGCAGCGCGCTGCGGTACCTGTGGTGGCTGATCACCAGTCAGCGCCGACGGATCGCCGCCGGTGCGCTGCTCGGCAGTTTCTGGATGGTCTGCCTGACGCTGCCTCCCTACCTGCTGTCGCGCGCCATCGACGACGGGCTGGAGCCGGGGCAGTGGTCCGCACTGGCGGGCTGGGTAGCGGCGTTGCTGGGCGTGGGGGTGCTGAACGCGTGGCTGGCGATCATGCGGCACCGCACGATGACCAGGGTGCGGATGGACGCCGCCTTCCGGTCCGTGGCGGTCGTGGTCAGGCAGGCGACCGTGCTCGGCGGGGCGCTGCCGCGCCGGGTCACGGCCGGGGAGATCGTCACGATCGGGTTCCGCGATGTCGCCGTGATCTCCGGCACGCTGACCATCACCGGCCCCGGGGTCGGCGCGGTCCTCGCCTATGTCGTCGTGGCCGCGCTGCTGCTGACCGTTTCGCCGCTGCTCGCCGTGGTGGTGCTGCTCGGGGTACCGCTGCTCGCGGTGCTGGTCGGCCCACTGCTGTGGCGGTTGCAGGGCGTCGAGTCGGCGTACCGGGAGCAGCAGGGCGGGCTCGCCGCCCGTTTCGAGGACATCGTCGGGGGCCTGCGCGTCCTCAACGGCATCGGCGGCAAGGAGGCGTACGCCGAGCGCTACCGGCGCGGTTCGCGGGAGTTGCAGGCTCAGGGGTACCGCGTCGGCGGGGTGACCAGCTGGATCCAGGCCCTCGGTGTCGGCCTCCCCACCCTGTTCCTCGGTGTCGTGACCTGGCTGGCGGCCCGGATGGCCGCCCAAGGGACCATCACCGTGGGCGAGTTGGTCGCGGTCTACGGATACACGGCGGTGCTGGTGGTGCCGGTCTCGTTCTTCATCGAGGGCGGCTACGACCTCAGCCGCGGGCTGGTCGCCGCCCGCAGGGTCATCCGGTTCCTGGCCATGGAGCCCGATTCCGCGGGCGGGGAGGCGACTTCGCAGGGACCCGGGGCGCCGTCCACGCTCCGTGATCCGGAATCCGGCGTCGAGGTGGTGCCCGGCGGGCTGACCGCACTCGTCAGCGCCCGGCCGTCGGACTCCGCCGCGGTGGTCGACCGTCTCGGCCGGTTCGTGGAGTCCGCCGCGACCTGGGGCGGGATACGCCTCGACGAGATCGACCTGACGCGGGTTCGCCGGCGGATCCTGGTCGCGGACAACGAGGCCGATCTGTTCGCCGGACCGCTGCGCGAGGTGATCTGCGGCGCGCGGGACCGGGACGAGGAGACCATCGGCCGCGGCGTCCACGCGGCCATGGCGCAGGACATCGTCCGCGGTCTGCCGGACGGACTCGACTCGCCGGTCGACGCGCAGGGCCGCAACCTCTCCGGCGGACAGCGGCAGCGCGTCCGGCTGGTCCGGGCCCTGCTGGCCGATCCCGAGATACTCCTGGCGGTCGAGCCCACCTCGGCGGTCGACGCACACACCGAAGCGGCCGTCGCGGCCCGGCTGCACGCCGCACGCACCGGCCGCACGACGGTCGTCACCAGCACGTCGCCGCTCCTGCTGGACCGGGCGGACACCGTGTACTACCTGGTCGACGGCTCCGTCGTGGCCGTCGGCAGCCATCGTGAGCTCCTGGACGGGCAGCCCGGGTACCGCCGGCTGGTGTCCCGCGGTGTGGACGACGACGCCCCCGGCGGCTCGGCCGAAGGAACCGTCCCGCCGTCCCGGGAGGCCGTGCGATGACCGCGGACTCCCGGGCGACGGACCGGGCCCTGCCCGTCGCCGAACCGTTCCGGATACGCCGGGCCGCGCTCCGGCTGATCCGGCTGGACGGCCGCGCCTTCGCCGCCATGATCGGCCTCAACGCACTCGCCGCCGGTGCCGGACTCGTCGGCCCGTGGCTGCTCGGCCGCATCATCGACGAGGTCCGGGCGGGCGGCGGGGTGGCCGCGGTGGACCGCCTCGCACTCACCATCCTCGGCTTCGCCGTGGCGCAGCTCCTGCTGGTCCGCTACGCCGGTTACATCGGACACCGCTTCGGCGAGCGGACCCTGGCGCGCATCCGGGAGCAGTTCGCCGACCGGGCGCTCGCGCTGCCCGCAGCGGCCGTCGAGCGGGCCGGCACGGGCGACCTGATGACCCGCGGCACCACCGATGTCGCCGCGGTCGGCGCGACCCTCCGGGATGCCGGGCCCGAGGTCCTCGTCGCCGGGGTCCAGGCGCTGTTCATCCTCGGAGCGGTCTTCTTGCTCAACCCGTTGCTCGGCACGTGCGGGGTGCTGGGTCTGCTCGGGATCTGGTTCGCCGCCCGCTGGTACCTGCGCCGGGCGCTCACCGCGTACCTCGCCGAGGGAGCCGCCAACTCGGAGCTCGCGGAGCAGCTCGCGGCCACCGCCGCGGGAGCCCGCACCGTCGAGGCGCTGGGGCTGCAGCAGCGCCGCGTCGCGGCGTGCCGGAAGGGTATCGAGAAGTGCCGGAGCGCCCGGACCCGGACACTGTTCCTGCGCAGTGTGCTCTTCCCGGCCGTGGACATCTCCTACGTCATCCCCGTGGCCGGTGTCCTGCTGATCGGTGGCGTGCTGCACGACCAGGGCGCGATAAGTGTCGGCGCGGTCGTCGCCTCGGCCCTGTACCTGCGGCAGTTGTCCCAGCCCCTGGACGTCATCCTCCAGCAGATGGAGCAGCTCCAGAGCAGCAGTGCCTCCTTCGCGAGAGTGGAGGGTCTCGGCACGGCGGCGCAGGCACCGCAGGCCGCCTCTTGCGCGCCGGCCGACGACCGGATCGAAGTGGCCGGGGTGCGCTACGCCTACGACGACGGGGGCGACGTCCTGCACGGCGTCGACCTGACGGTCCGGCCCGGCGAGCGACTGGTGATCGTCGGCCCGTCAGGCGCGGGCAAGACCACGCTGGGCAGACTGCTGGCAGGCATGGACACACCGCGCACCGGCTCGGTGACGGTGGGCCGGGTCCCGGTCGCCGGCCTGGACCCCGACCGGCTGCGCCGGCACGTCGTCCTCGTCACCCAGGAGCACCACGTGTTCCTGGGCACGGTCCGGGAGAATCTGCGGATCGCCTCGGCCGGCGCCACCGACGCCGAACTGCACGCGGCACTCGCGGCCGTCGGCGCCGAGTGGGCCGATGAGCTGCCGAACGGCCTGGACACCGATCTGGGCCATGGCGGGCACCGGCCGGACGGGGCCCGGGCACAGCAGCTCGCCCTGGCGCGCGTGGTACTGGCCGACCCGCACACGCTGATACTCGACGAGGCCACCGCGCTCCTTGACCCGAGAACGGCCCGGCACACGGAGCGCGCGCTGGCCGCCGTCCTCGAAGGCCGGACCGTCATCGCCATCGCGCACCGTCTGCAGTCGGCGCACGATGCCGACCGGGTGGCCGTGATGGAGGACGGCCGGATCACCGAACTCGGTGCCCACGACGATCTCGTGGCGGCCGGGGGCGCGTACGCCGCGCTCTGGACCTCATGGCACGGCGAGCGGCAGGCCTCCTCCTGAACCGGCCCGACCGGGGCGGGCGACGCGTCAGTTCCCCTCCACGGCGAGGAACTCGGTGACCCACCGCGATGTGGCCCCGATCCCGCCGAAGGTGTAGAAGTGCAGCTTGAGAACGCCGTGGCGGCGGGCGTCGTAGCCGTCGGCCAGGGCACGGATGAAGCGGTCGGGGCCGGCCGTGCCCATCAGGTTGGTGAGCGAGAATCCGTACTTCTTCGCGATGGACGCGCTCGTGCCGACGCCGAAGCGCGCGGCGTACGTCATCAGCCGCTTGATCCCGGCGGGGCCGGGGACCCCGACGCGCACCGGTGCGTCGATGCCCCGTTTCCGCAGCGACTCGACCCAGGCGAGGACCGGGTCCGCGTCGAAGCCGAACTGGGTGATGACATCGCCGGACAGCCCCTGCCCGGCAAGGGCGGTGGTCTTGTCCTCGATCGCCGACCAGAGCACCTGTCCGGCGATGGAAGGGTGCCCCTCGGGGTAGCCGCCGATGCCGACGTGCCGTACACCGTACGACTGGAGGAGCCCGGAGCGGATGAGCGCGAGGGAGTCGTCGTAGGGGCCGTGAGGTGTGGCGGGGTCACCGCCGATGACGAGGACGTTGTCGGCTGTGCCGTCGGCGCGGAACGCGGCGAGGAGTTCCTCCAGTTCCGACCGGGAGCGCAGGCGGCGGGCCGATATGTGCGGGACCGGGGTGTACCCGAGCTGCCGGACGGCGCGGGCTGCGGCCAGCCGCACACCCAGGTCCTCGTTGCCGAGGAAGGTGACATTGATCCGGGTGCCGGCCGGGATGCGGTCGCGGGCCTCTTCGAGCCGGGGGACGTCCTTGCCCGTCATCTCCAGGGAGAAGTCCTCCAGCAGCGGGCCGACGGCTGGGGCAGAGGCCGTGGAGAGGGAATCCATGGTGCTCCTTGTTCGTGCGGTTCTCCCTTGGCTCCAGTCTGCCGGTAGGGGCGGGGACAGGACGCAGCGGTCCCGGGCACCGGCCGCGGGCCGGTGCGCGGGAGCTGCTTCCCGGCGCTGTGCCCGGTCGCGGGCAGCCGTCCGTCAGCCCGCGTGGGCCTGGGCGGCGGCGGGCTCACCGCTGGAGGAGGCGGTGACGGTGGAGGTGGACGTCCCGCGCGGGCGGCGCAGGAGTATCGCGGAGACCAGGGCGGCGAACAGCGTGAGAGCGGCGGCGACGATCAGGCAGAGGCGGAGGCCGTCGAGGAAGGCGTCGCCCACGGCGCCCAGGGCCTGACCGGTGCCGGCGCCCAGGGCCTGACCGGTGCCGGCGCCCAGGTTCATCCGGGCGACCGCGCCGAGACCGCCCTCCCGCGCGGTCTCGGCCATGCTCTGTCCGGCCGCTCCCGTGATCCCGGCGTCGGCGAGGTGCGCGGGGAAGGTATCGAGGGCGCGGGCGGTGAGGAGGGCCCCCAGGACGGCCGGGCCGAGTGCCGCGCCGACCTGCCGGAAGGCGTTGTTGCCTACCCTCACCCGGCGCCCCGACATCGCCTACGCGAGCATCGCCTCCGGCGGCTCGGAGATCATCTGCGTCATCCGCTCACCACTGGCCGCCCAGCGCGAGGACATGCTGTTCCAGCAGCTGCCCAGGTCCGCCGCGGTGCTCGACATGAGCATCGATCTACTCATCCACCCCTTCGACAGCCCCGGCGCGGCCGGGTGGACCGGCTACGGCGGGCACCTCACCCCCGAACAGGAACAAGTGCTGACCGGGGGCCCGTCCCCCGCCCCGGCCGGCCCTCTCCTGCCCCCGACCGCCGAGGATGTCCCGCTCCTCGACGCCCTCGCCGAGGACGGCCGTGCCTCGCACACGCAACTCGCCGGGCTCACCGGCTGGTCCAAGGGCCGCGTCGCCCGCCGGCTGGAGGCCCTGGAATCGTCCGGCACTCTCTCGTACGACATCGATCTGCTGCCCGAACGCCTCGGCTATCACCTCAACGCGACTCTCTGGCTGCGCGTCGCCCCTGCCCACCTGGAGCGCACCGGACAGGAGATCGCCCGGCACGAGGAGGTCGCGTTCGCCGGCGCCACCAGCGGCGACCACAACGTGCTGGCCATCGTCACCTGCCGGGACGCCGAGGCCTTCTACCGCTATCTGACCACCCGCCTCGCGGCCGTGCCCGGTGTCGACGCCTACGGGGTCAGCATCCGGGTCCGCCGCCTCAAGCAGGCCGCCTCCCTCATCGCCCACGGCCGCCTCGTGCATCCGGCGCCCGGCTAGACCGGGGGCCGGATGCGGGCCGCGTCAGATGAGGTTCATCGCGGCCGCGCCGCCCACTCCCCCGAGCACCATGAACACCGGCATCAGCACCTTGAGTTCCACCCAGCTGCCGGCCCGGAACCGCATGGCCTTCGGCGGGCCTATCGGGTACCAGCGCTTGCGGCCCACCGGGATCGGCCAGAGGATCGGGCAGCCGGAGACGGTCAGCGCATCGCCGATGTCATGGACGAGAGCGCCCAGCACGATCGGCAGCCCGAGCCAGAGGTACTCCTGGCCGGGGGCGTTGAAGAGCCAGTCCGAGCCGTTGCCCGGCTCGTCCAGGACGCCCGCGAGAATCCACGCGCTGGTCGCGCCGAGCAGCCACACCAGGACATCGCTGGAGACCCGGGCGGCCCGCCAGAGCAGACCCTCGACGGCGAGCACCAGGTGGACGAAGAGAATCCCCAGCACCGCCCACCGGCCGCCGGTGATCGCCGCGGCGGAGGCCCCGGCACCGATCAGGACCGCCCACAGCCAGGTGTGGGTCAGGGTCCGGTGGCCACCGTTGCGGTTCGAGTCGCCCCGCATCTTGGTGGCCTTGTAGACGGCGTGCGAGAGCGTGTCGACTATGTCGCAGAGGCCTCGGGAGACCGGCCCGAAGGCGCGCGAGATGGTCGCCGACTTGTGGTCGAGATCCGGTGCCAGTGCGGCGCCCGCGGTGATCAGCGCGCCGACGACCAGGACGGGCCACGGCATGGTGTGTCCCGCGGCTGCCGCAGCCGCGCCCACCCCCAGCCAGGCCGCAGCCCCTGACAGCGAGTGTGCCGGTCCCATCATGACTGTTTCCGCCCCCGTAGATAGTGACCAGGTATTGACAAAGTGTTGACAGCTGTCGCTGTGTCCGGGCTCGGGCCACCGTCGTTGTGGAGTGGCCGAGTTGAGAGGGAAGCGTATCGTCCGTGATCTTCGTGCGGTCGTCCGGTTCCCTCATCCGGGCGGAAGACAGGCAAGATGGGGGCGTGACCCTAATCGATCAGCTGCCCCCGACCGACGACCCCGACGCCCTCTTCGAGGCATTCTCGTCATGGACCGAGACGCAGGGCATCACCCTCTATCCCGCTCAGGAGGAGGCGCTGATCGAGGTGGTCTCCGGGGCCAACGTGATCCTTTCCACCCCCACCGGCTCCGGGAAGAGCCTGGTCGCGGCCGGTGCTCACTTCACTGCCCTGGCCCAGGACAAGGTCACCTTCTACACCGCGCCGATCAAGGCGCTGGTCTCGGAGAAGTTCTTCGACCTGTGCAAGCTGTTCGGCACGGAGAACGTCGGCATGCTCACCGGCGACGCCTCGGTCAACGCGGACGCCCCGGTGATCTGCTGCACGGCCGAGGTGCTGGCCTCCATCGCGCTGCGTGACGGGAAGTACGCGGACATCGGCCAGGTCGTGATGGACGAGTTCCACTTCTACGCGGAGCAGGACCGCGGCTGGGCCTGGCAGATCCCGATCCTGGAGCTGCCGCAGGCCCAGTTCATCCTGATGTCGGCCACCCTCGGCGACGTCAGGATGTTCGAGGAGGACCTGACCCGCCGCACCGGCCGCCCCACCTCCGTGGTGCGCTCGGCCACGCGCCCGGTCCCGCTCAGTTACGAGTACCGGCTGACGCCGATCACCGAGACCATCACCGAACTCCTGGACACCCGGCAGTCTCCCGTCTACATCGTGCACTTCACGCAGGCGGCGGCCGTCGAGCGGGCGCAGTCGCTGATGAGCATCAACATGTGCACCAAGGAGGAGAAGGAGAAGATCGCCGACCTGATCGGCAACTTCCGCTTCACCACCAAGTTCGGCCAGAACCTCTCCCGTTATGTGCGGCACGGCATCGGGGTGCACCACGCGGGCATGCTGCCGAAGTACCGCCGGCTCGTGGAGAAGCTCGCGCAGGCGGGTCTGCTGAAGGTGATCTGCGGTACCGACACGCTCGGCGTGGGCGTCAACGTCCCCATCCGCACGGTGCTGTTCACCGCGCTCACCAAGTACGACGGCACCCGGGTGCGTACGCTGCGCGCCCGTGAGTTCCACCAGATCGCGGGCCGGGCCGGGCGGGCGGGCTTCGACACGGCGGGCTTCGTCGTCGCGCAGGCCCCCGAGCACGTCGTCGAGAACGAGAAGGCGGTCAAGAAGGCCGGCGACGACCCGAAGAAGAAGCGCAAGGTCGTCCGGAAGAAGGCGCCCGAGGGCTTCGTGTCCTGGTCGGAGAGCACGTTCGACAAGCTGATCCAGTCCGATCCGGAGCCGCTGACCTCCCGTTTCCGGGTCACGCACACCATGCTGCTGTCGGTCATCGCGCGTCCCGGCAACGCCTTCGAGGCGATGCGGCACCTGCTGGAGGACAACCACGAGCCGCGCCGGGCGCAGCTGCGCCACATCCGCCGGGCGATCGCCATCTACCGCTCGCTGCTGGACGGCGGCGTGGTGGAGCGGCTCGACACCCCGGACGCGGAGGGCCGCATCGTGCGGCTCACCGTCGACCTCCAGCAGAACTTCGCGCTGAACCAGCCGCTGTCCACGTTCGCGCTCGCCGCGTTCGAGCTGCTGGACGCCGATTCGCCCTCGTACGCGCTGGACATGGTCTCGGTGGTGGAGTCGACGCTCGACGACCCGCGTCAGATCCTCGCCGCCCAGCAGAACAAGGCACGTGGTGCGGCGGTCGGGCAGATGAAGGCCGACGGCATCGAGTACGAGGAGCGGATGGAGCTCCTGCAGGAGGTCACGTACCCGAAACCGCTGAGCGAGCTGCTGTGGCACGCGTACGACGTCTACCGGCAGAGCCACCCGTGGGTGGGTGACCATCCGGTGTCGCCGAAGTCGGTGGTCCGTGACATGTACGAACGCGCCATGACGTTCACGGAGTTCACCTCGAACTACGAGCTGGCCCGGACCGAGGGCATCGTGCTGCGGTATCTCGCGGGCGCGTACAAGGCGCTGGAGCACACCATCCCGGACGACATCAAGTCCGAGGACCTGGAGGACCTCATCGCCTGGCTCGGCGAGATGGTCCGGCAGGTCGACTCCAGTCTGCTCGACGAGTGGGAGCAGCTCGCCAATCCCGAGGTGGAGACGGCCGAGCAGGCGCAGGAGCGGGCCGACGAGGTCAAGCCGGTCACGGCCAACGCCCGCGCCTTCCGGGTGCTGGTCCGCAACGCGATGTTCCGCCGGGTCGAGCTGGCCGCGCTGGACCGGGTCCGTGATCTCGGTGAGCTGGACGGCGACGCGGGCTGGGACGAGGACGCGTGGGGCGAGGCGATGGACGCGTACTGGGACGAGTACGAGGAGCTGGGCACCGGTCCGGACGCGCGCGGGCCGAAGCTGCTGAAGATCGACGAGGACGCCGAGCACGGGCTGTGGCGGGTCCGGCAGACGTTCGCCGACCCGAACGGCGACCATGACTGGGGCATCAGCGCCGAGGTCGATCTGGCCGCGTCCGACGAGGAGGGCCGGGCGGTCGTCCGGGTCACCTCCGTGGGTCAGTTGTGAGCGGGTGCGCGATGACGGCGCCGCGACGGGAGTGGAGACGAACAGCATGACGAACCCTGCCGAGCGCCTGGTCGACCTGCTCGACCTGGAGCGGATCGAGGTCAACATCTTCCGCGGCCGCAGCCCGCAGGAGTCCCTGCAGCGGGTCTTCGGCGGGCAGGTCGCCGGGCAGGCGCTGGTGGCGGCCGGCCGCACCACCGACGGGGACCGGCCGGTCCATTCGCTGCACGCCTACTTCCTGCGGCCGGGCCGTCCCGGGGTGCCGATCGTCTACGAGGTGGAGCGGATCAGGGACGGCCGGTCCTTCACCACCCGCCGGGTGACGGCCGTCCAGCAGGGGCGCACCATCTTCAGTCTGACGGCGTCCTTCCACCGGCCCGAGGAGGCGGGCATCGAGCACCAGCTGCCGCCGGCCCGTGAGGTGCCGGACCCGGAGGAGCTGCCGACCGTCGCCGAGGAGGTCCGTGAGCATCTCGGGACGCTTCCCGACGCGCTGGAGCGGATGGCGCGGCGCCAGCCGTTCGACATCCGTTACGTCGACCGGCTGCGCTGGACGCGGGAGGAGATCAGGGACGCGGACCCGCGCAGCGCGGTCTGGATGCGTGCGGTCGGCCCGCTCGGCGACGACCCGCTCGTCCACACGTGTGCGCTGACGTACGCGAGCGACATGACGCTGCTGGACGCGGTGCGGATCCCGGTGGAGCCGCTGTGGGGGCCGCGCGGCTTCGATTTGGCGAGCCTGGATCACGCCATGTGGTTCCACCGTCCGTTCCGGGCCGACGAGTGGTTCCTGTACGACCAGGAGTCGCCGGTGGCGACGGGCGGGCGTGGTCTGGCGCGCGGCCGGATCTACGACCGCGCGGGGAATCTGCTGGTGTCCGTGGTGCAGGAGGGGCTGTTCCGGCGGCTGGGCGAGCAGTCTTCCTGACAGCTCCGGCAGCTGAGCCGTCAGTGACGGCTCAGCTGCCGGAGCCTGCCCGACGGCTCAGGTGCCGGGCAGCGGGTCCTGCGCGACCTCGTGACGTCGGGTGCGGATGTCGGGCGGCGCCGGGTGCAGTTTGGCGTCGCAGGCGGGGCCGAGGCCGGTTCGGCGCGATGCCGTTCCGGTGAGCGGGCGTCCGCACAGTCGGCAGCGCACTTGACGGCGGCCGGTGGCCTTGGTGGTGCCGGGCAGCGGCTCGGTCTCGGTCGCGGTCGCGGGGGACGGTTCGAAGGACTCCACGGCCCGATCCTCTCAAGAACCCGGCTCTCGAACCGTCACCCCATGGCGGATACCGCTTGCGATGGATACCGCCTCGTTCGGCTGCCGCCGTGCCGTCAGGCGTTCTCCCGCATTCCGGGTCCCGCGCAGAGCGCCCAGATGATGAAGACGTCGATGGCGATGAGCACGATGGACCACAGCGGGTAGTACGGCAGCCACATGAAGTTGGCGAGCGCGCCGAGTCCGGCCAGGACGATACCGACGGCTCGTGCCCATGCCGCGCCGGTGAACAACGCGAAGCCGGCGAGGACGATCACGATGCCCAGGATGAGGTGGATCCAGCCCCAGCCGGTCAGGTCGAACTGGAAGACGTAGTTGCGCGTGGTGACGAAGACGTCGTCCTTGGCGATGGCCGAGATCCCCTGGAAGATCGCCATGATCCCGCCGAAGATCATCAGAACCGCGGCGAAGACGGTCCATCCCGTCTCGAAGGGATGTCGTGAGTTCGGGGCGGTGCGGTGTGCCGCTCGCGGTTGGCTGCCGGTACTGGCCATGTCGGCCTCCTCGGGTAGCAGAGCCGTCCGGCTGGGCCCGACAGGCCCGGCCGGACCTTCCCCCGGTGCCAAGCGTGTCATGAGAGCAGCCGACCGGCACGACGACGGAATCCCCGGACGGGAACCCCAGCCAGGTTTTCTCGAAATGGAGATAGGATCTCTGCTGTGAGAGACGTGGAGGGCGCCGAGCCCGGCACCGTCGATGCCAGGCTCGCGGCACGGCTGGGCGAGCTCCGCACCGAGCGCGGCTGGTCGCTGGAGGAGCTGGCGCAGCGTACGGGGGTGAGCCGCTCGACGCTCTCACGGCTGGAGCGCGGCGAGCTGAGTCCGACCGCCGCCCTGCTCGGCCGGCTGTGCACCGTCCACGGGCGGACCATGTCGCGGCTGCTGCTGGAGGTGGAGGCGGAACCACCGCGGCTGGTGCCCGCCGGGCAGCAGACGGTGTGGCGGGACGAGGAGGCCGGCTTCGTGCGCCGGTCGGTCTCACCGCCGCATGCCGGACTGCGCGCGGAGGTCATCGAGGGGGCACTCGACGCGGGTGCCACGATCGCGTACGAGAACCCGCCCGTCCCCGGCCTGGAGCAGCACATCTGGGTCCTGGAGGGAGCGGTCGAGATCACCGTCGACGACACCGTGCACACCGTCCGTACCGGCGACTGTCTGCGATTCCGGCTCCGCGGCCCTTCGCGTTTCCACTGTCCGGGCCCGGCAAGGGTCCGGTACGCACTGATGATCGTTCTGCCGTGAAAGGACCTGCCGCATGACCGAGATCGTCCAGGTGTCCGGACCCGAACTGGTCACCTACGCCGATGAGCTGGCCGCGCTCCTGGTGGAGACCGTTGACGGCGGGTCCTCCGTGGGATTCCTCGCGCCGCTGGACCGGGGCGCCGCAGCCTGCTGGTGGCGGGAGCGGGCCGAGTCCGTGGCTGCCGGGCACCATCAGGTCTGGATCGCCCGGGACGGTGAGCGGATCGCCGGGACCATCGGTCTGGTCCGGGCACTGCTGCCGAACGCCCGCCATCGCGCGGAGGTCGCCAAGCTGATGGTCCGTCCGTCGGCGCAGGGCCGGGGTCTCGGCCGCTCGTTGCTGGACGCGGTCGAGCACTCGGCGGCCGATGCCGGCGTCACACTGCTCGTCCTGGACACCGAGAGCGGCAGTCCTGCCGAGCGGCTCTACCGCTCGGCGGGCTGGACCGAGTGCGGGTCCGTCCCGGACTACGCCGGTGACCCGGCGGGTGTTCTCAAGCCGACCACTCTCTACTACAAGGCGGTCGGCCCGGGCGGGACCCCGCCGGCTCGGTCGGCTAGCCCGTCGACGTCCTTGTAGGCGACGAGGGCCGCCGCGGTTCCGGCGCGCAGCGCGCCCGTCACGGTCATGCCGCGGTCCACGAGTGCCCCGGCTCACTCAGGCCGGTGCCGTGCTCGGCGATGCCGTCCGCCGGACCCGGATGGCCGGGCGATCGGCTTCGCGGCGATGAACCTGTGGGCATAAGGGGGGACCTGGGGGCGTAAGAATGGTTGTGGAAGCCACTTACGAGGAGAGCCTCATGACGCTGTACGACATCCCGCTCCACACCCTGACCGGCGAGCCGACCACGCTGGGCGCCTATCGGGGGCAGGCCGTTCTGCTGGTGAACGTTGCCTCCAAGTGCGGGCTGACTCCGCAGTACGCCGGCCTGGAGCGGCTCCAGAAGACGTACGGGGACCGGGGGTTCACCGTGCTCGGCGTGCCGTGCAACCAGTTCGCCGGCCAGGAGCCGGGAAGCTCGGAGGAGATCCAGGCGTTCTGCTCCGCGACGTACGGGGTGAGTTTCCCGCTGCTGGCGAAGACGGACGTCAACGGCGCGGGCCGACACCCGCTCTACGCGGAACTGGTGCGGCTCGCGGACGCGGACGGCGAGGCCGGTGACATCAAGTGGAACTTCGAGAAGTTCCTGATCTCCCCGGCGGGCGAGCCGGTCGCCCGGATCCGTCCCGGTACGGAGCCCGAGGCCCCGGAGCTCGTCACGGCCATCGAGGCCCAGCTCCCCGCCTGACAGCAGCTGTCGGGTGGTCTGCGAACCGGTGATCGCCGGTCACCCGGCAGCCTCTCAGGCGTGGCTGAGCAGGAGTGAGCCCTTGGGGTAGGCGACACCGCCGCTCACATTCGCCACCTGAATGCTCACGGGTGTGCCTTCCTTGATGTTGCCGCTCTTCCACGGGCTGCAGTACGGCGAGTCGTGACCGCGCGTGCTCGCGGTCCGGTCCCAGGTTCCGTCGCGGCCGATGTCGAGCTTCACCTCGATCCCCCAGCCGTCCGCCGTCGTGTCACAGGCGCGGATCGAGTCGCCGGGGATGCCGCCGTAGGGGTCGGGGTTCCATTCACCGTGACCGCCGAAGGTCGCCTCGATCGGCTTCGGCGCGGCGGGGGCCGTGCCCTGCGCGGCGATGACCAGCCCGAACGCGGCGGCGGCAGCGGCCACGGCGCGCCCCGCGGTGAACTTCGGCATGGGTTGGTCTTCTCCGTCAGCCGGTCATGATCTTCACGGGAAATCTACAGGGGCACGGCAAGCACACCACACCATCCGGCCGACACAACGGACAGGCCCCTGTTTCCCGCCGGTGCGGCGGGAAACAGGGGCCTGGGACGTACGGACCGGAGCCGTCAGCGGATGGGCATCCCGGAGAGCGTGCGGGCGATCACCAGGCGCTGGATCTCGCTCGTACCCTCGAAGATCGTGTAGATCGCGGCATCCCGGTGCATGCGCTCCACCGGGTACTCACGGGTGAAGCCGTTGCCGCCGAGGATCTGGATGGCCTGCGCGGTGACCTTCTTGGCGGTCTCGCTCGCGTACAGCTTGGACATGGAGCCCTCGGCGGACTCG
The DNA here is from genome assembly GCF_007829885.1 of Streptomyces brevispora. Classification (NCBI taxonomy): domain Bacteria; kingdom Bacillati; phylum Actinomycetota; class Actinomycetes; order Kitasatosporales; family Streptomycetaceae; genus Streptomyces; species Streptomyces brevispora. The sequence goes on along the minus strand of NZ_VIWW01000002.1, from coordinate 36,509 downwards.
AACGGCTTGCCGGCGGCTGCCATCCAGGAGGCGCGCCAGACCAGCAGCCGGGCCGCGTCGATCTGGGTGCGCATGTCGGCGAGCTGGAAGGCGACGCCCTGGTTGTCGATGATCGGGCGGCCGAACTGGGTCCGGGTCTTCGCGTAGTCGAGCGCGACCTCGTACGCGGCACGGGCGGTGCCGACCGCCATCGCGCCGACGGCCGGGCGGGACGCCTCGAACGTGGCCATCGCGGCGTTTTTCACACGCTCGCCATCACCGGAGGCGGCGCGCTCGTGGGCCCGCGCGAGGCGCTGGTCGAGCTTCTCCTTGCCGCCGAGCAGGCAGTGCCCCGGTACGCGCACGTCCTCCAGGACGACTTCGGCGGTGTGCGAGGCCCGGATGCCATGCTTCTTGAACTTCTGGCCCTGGGAGAGTCCGGGGGTGTCCGGCGGAACGATGAAGGAAGCGTGCCCCTTCGAGCCGACCTCCGCGTCGACGACCGCGACCACGACATGGACGTTGGCGATTCCGCCGTTGGTCGCCCACGTCTTGGTGCCGTTGAGCACCCACTCGTCCTTGGCCTGGTCGTAGACGGCGCGGGTGCGCATCGAGGCGACGTCGGAGCCGGCGTCGGGCTCGGAGGAGCAGAAGGCGGCGACCTTCACGTCGTTCGCGTCGCCGTACATCTGCGGGATCCAGGTGCCGATCTGTTCCTCGGTGCCGTTGGCGAGGACGCCGACGGCCGCCAGGCCCGTGCCGACGATCGACAGGGCGATGCCCGCGTCGCCCCAGAACAGCTCCTCCATCGCCATCGGGATGCCGAGGCCGGTCGGGTCGAAGAACTGCTGGGCATAGAAGTCGAGCGAGTAGATGCCGACCTTGGCCGCCTCCTGAATGACGGGCCAGGGCGTTTCCTCACGCTCGTCCCACTCCGAAGCGGCCGGACGGATCACATCCGCGGCGAAGCCGTGAAGCCAGTCACGGACCTGCTTCTGGTCGTCGTTGAGCTCGAGCGTGAACTCGGCCATTTTCCCCTCCACGTACTGCCGTCAAAAGTCATTCGTTACTTGCGGTAACAACAGTCTGTTACCGGCAAGTAGCCTCTGTCAACCGGTCGGCCGCCTATCCGCGCACCACTGAGCAGGGTGTTACGTTGCGCAGGCAGGACGTACAAGCAAGGCCAGGGGTGGGAGAAACCGCATGGAGACCACACGACAGGCCGAGCGACAGCGCACCGCGGCCGAGCGCCGCCGCCGCGAGCTGCTCGAGGCCGCCGACCGCGTGGTGCTCAGGGACGGCCCCGGAGCCTCGATGAACGCCATCGCGGCGGAGGCCGGGATCACCAAGCCCATTCTCTACCGGCACTTCGGCGACAAGGGCGGTCTCTACCGCGCCCTGGCCAAGCGGCACACCGACGCGCTGCTCAGCGCGCTCCGGGCCGCACTCGACGCCCCTGCCGAGCGCCGCGCCCGGGTCGAGGCGACACTCGACACCTACCTCGCCGCGATCGAGGCCCGCCCGCAGGTCTACCGGTTCCTGATGCACCCGTCCGACGACGCGGTGCCGTCACCCGAGCAGGGCTTCGACGTGGGACGCCACTCGGCCCCGCTGCTGCGCCGGCTCGGCGAGGAGCTCGCCACGGTGATCGCCGAGCGGGTGGACCTCGGGCCGGACAGCCAGGTCATGGCCCGGATCTGGGGCCACGGCATCGTCGGCATGATGCATGCGGCGGGCGACTGGTGGCTGGGTGAACGCCCCTGCTCACGAGCTCAGTTGGTGAGCAGCCTGGCCGATCTCTTGTGGGGCAGGCTGGCCGGGGCGGGCGACCGCCCCGGCGGACCCGGGTTCTGAACGCCGCTGCCCGGTCAGCCGGTACGCCCCCAGGGCGCCCGGCGGGCCGCGCGCAGGGCGCGCGCCCTGCGCAGCCCGGTCAGCCGGTCGGTGTAGACGGTGCCGTCGAGATGGTCGCACTCGTGCTGGAGGCAGCGGGCGAAGAAGCCGGTGCCGCTGATCCGAACCGGCTCGCCCTCGACCGTCACCCCCTCGACGACCGCGTGGTCGAAGCGAGGCGTGCCGGCCTCGATGCCCGGCAGCGAGAGACAGCCCTCCGGGCCACGCATGGAGATGCCGTCCGCCTCGACGAGGGTGGGGTTGACGAGGTGTCCCAGATGGCGGACGTCCTCGTCGTCGGGGCAGTCGTAGACGAACACCCGCAGGGGAACGCCGATCTGGTTGGCCGCCAGCCCGACGCCCTGCGCCTCGTACATCGTGGCGTACATGTCCTCGACCAACTGGGCGAGCGAGGGCCCGAAGTCGGTGACCGGGTCGCACGCGCTGTGCAGCACTGGGTCGCCGAGCAGGCTCATGGCCCGGACGAGTCCGGAACTGCCGGGGATCGGGCGGTTTCGCATGGCCGCCATCGTACGTTCCCGCGGAACGTCGTGCACACAGCTGTCACCTGCGGAAATGTGGCTCTCCCGCGGGCCGGCCGGTCGCGGTGGAAAGACCGTGACACTCCCTCAGGAACTCCGGCGCACGACCGCGGTCATGCCGTGGTCGCCGGGGAACCGATTTCGGTCACGCCACATGGAGCCCCTTGCCGAAACCCTGGACTTCGGGTGCATACACGCACCCCACGGGAGGTATGGGGCGGTATGACGAGAGTTGATGACGAGAGGCAATGACCGCGCAGGTTTGTCGGCACTACCCGGCACGAAAAAGCCGGGCACCGACCCCGAACGACCGAACCGCTTCTGACCTGCATGTTTGCCAGATCGGCGACGTGGTGTTATTTGGTCCGCCACATGTTCCACGGTAACTCCACGGCCCGGACGGTGCCGCCGTGCCTCCGCCGCGCCGGACATCGATAGGCTGGGCAAGGACCGATGCAAGGAGGATCTAGGACGATGGCAGGCAACACGGAGCCGTTGTCGCCGCGGGCCAAGCTGGCCGTGACGGCGGGCAAGGCCGCTGCGGCGGTGTCGCGGGCAGCCGGGCGAGGCAGCGGATCGGTGATCGGCGGCCGGGTGGCGCTCAAGCTCGACCCCGACCTGCTCGGGCGGCTGGCACAGCACCTGGACGTGATCCTGGTGTCGGCGACGAACGGCAAGACGACCACGACCCGGCTGATCGCCGAGGCACTGCGAGCTGCGGGCCCGGTCGTGTCGAACGCGCTCGGCGCCAACATGCCCGCGGGCATCACCTCGGCCCTGGCCGGCGGCTCGGACGCGCAGTACGGCGTGATCGAGGTGGACGAGAAGTACCTCGCGGGCGTCGCCCGCGACACGACGCCCAAGGTGATCGCGCTGCTCAACCTCTCCCGCGACCAGTTGGACCGGGCCGCCGAGACCCGGATGCTCGCCGAGAAGTGGCGCGAGGGACTGTCCGGGTCGAAGGCCGTGATCATCGCGAACGCCGACGACCCGCTGATCGTCTGGGCGGCGTCCTCCTCCCCCAACGTGGTGTGGGTCGCGGCCGGACAGGCGTGGAAGGACGACGCCTGGTCCTGCCCGTCCTGCGGCGGTGTGATGCAGCGCCCCGGCGACGACTGGTTCTGCGGCGAGTGCGGTTTCCGCCGCCCGCCGCCCAGCTGGGTGCTGCACGGTGACTACGTGCTGGACCCGCACGGTTCGGCCTGGCCGATCCACCTCCAGCTGCCCGGCCGCGCCAACAAGGCCAACGCCACCAGTTCGGCCGCCGTGGCAGCCGTCTTCGGGGTGCCGCCGCAGGTCGCCCTGGAGCGGATGTACCACGTGCAGGCCGTCGCGGGCCGCTACGACGTGGTCACCTTCCTCGACCGTGAGCTGCGGCTCCTGCTGGCGAAGAACCCGGCGGGCTGGCTGGAGACGTTCTCGTTGATCGACCCGCCGCCCACACCGGTGATCCTCTCCGTCAACGCCCGTGGCGCCGACGGCACGGACACCTCCTGGCTGTGGGACGTGGACTACACCCAGCTCGCGGGTCACCCGATCTTCGTGCTCGGCGACCGCAAGCTGGACCTCGCGGTCCGCCTGGAGGTGGCCGGTCTCGACTTCCGCGTCTGCGAGAACCTCGACGAGGCCGTGCAGCAGGCACCGCCCGGCCGTATCGAGGTCATCGCCAACTACACCGCCTTCCAGGATCTGCGCCGTCGTGTCGGCAACTGACCCCGGCGCCGGCCCCCTCCGGAGAGGACGAAGCATGAGCAACAACAGCCTGCGGCTGGTGTGGGTCTACCCGGACCTGCTGAGCACCTACGGCGACCAGGGCAACACGCTGGTGGTGGAGCGCCGGGCCCATCAGCGCGGTCTCAATGTCTCGCGCGTCGACGTGCGCAGCGACCAGCCCGTTCCCACGTCGGGCGACATCTATCTGATCGGCGGCGGTGAGGACCGTCCGCAGCGGCTCGCCGCGGAACGGCTGCGCCGCGACGGCGGTCTCAGCCGGGCCGCGTCCAACGGCGCGATCATCTTCTCGGTCTGTGCCGGTTACCAGATCCTCGGCCACGAGTTCGTCAACGACCTCGGTGAGCGCGAGCAGGGTCTCGGACTGCTCGACGTGGTCTCCACCCGCGGCGAGGGCGACCGGTGCGTCGGCGACGTACTCGCGGACATCGACCCGCACCTCGGGCTGCCGCCGCTGACCGGTTTCGAGAACCACCAGGGCGTCACCCATCTCGGCCCTACGGCACGCCCGTTCGCCCGGGTGCAGTTCGGCCGGGGCAACGGCACCGGGGACGGCACCGAGGGCGCGTACAACGACACCGTCTTCGGTACGTACATGCACGGGCCCGTGATGGCCCGCAACCCGCTGATCGCGGACCTGCTGCTGAAGCTGGCCCTCGATGTGAACGCGCTGCCGCCGACCGACGACCGCTGGTACGAGGCGCTGCGCGCCGAGCGGATCGCCTCGGCCACGCAGCCCGCCTGATGAGGCGAATTTCGCTCAGCTGAGCGGAGTCCAGCAGGCGGACGCCCGGTTCGGTCCCGCCACCCTGCGCCGGTAGGGTGGCGGGATTCCAGCCGGACGACGTGGTCCGGTCGTCGGTCCACGTTGCAAAGGTTTCCCGGGCAATGCGAATTGGTGTGCTCACCTCCGGCGGCGACTGCCCCGGCCTCAATGCGGTCATCCGTTCCGTCGTCCACCGTGCGGTGGTCGACCACGGTGACGAGGTCATCGGCTTCCACGACGGGTGGCGGGGCCTCCTGGAGTGCGACTACCGCAAGCTCGACCTCGACGCGGTCGGCGGCATCCTCGCTCGCGGCGGCACGATCCTCGGCTCCTCCCGGGTCCAGCCCGCACACCTGCGCGGCGGCGTGGAGCAGGCCAGGGGCCACGTGGCCGACCTCGGTCTCGACGCGATCATCCCGATCGGCGGCGAGGGCACCCTCAAGGCGGCCAGCCTGCTGTCCGAGGCGGGGCTGCCGATCGTCGGCGTACCGAAGACGATCGACAACGACATCGCGTCCACGGACGTGACCTTCGGCTTCGACACCGCGGTGGGTGTGGCCACCGAGGCCCTCGACCGGCTGAAGACCACCGCCGAGTCCCACCAGCGGGTCATGATCGTCGAGGTCATGGGCCGTCACACCGGATGGATCGCCCTGCACTCGGGCATGGCGGCCGGCGCGCACGCCATCGTCGTCCCCGAGCGCCCCTTCGACATCGACGAGCTGACCGAGCTGGTCGGCCGGCGTTTCTCGGCCGGCAAGAAGTTCGCGATCGTCGTGGTCGCCGAGGGTGCGAAGCCGCGCGCGGACTCCATGGCGTTCAACACCGGGGTGAAGGACATCTACGGTCACGAGCGCTTCGCGGGCGTGGCCACCCAGCTCTCCATCGAGCTGGAGCAGCGCCTCGGCAAGGAGGCCCGCCCGGTGATCCTCGGCCACGTGCAGCGCGGCGGAACGCCGACCGCGTACGACCGGGTCCTCGCCACCCGCTTCGGCTGGCACGCGGTGGAGGCGGCGCACCGCGGCGAGTTCGGCATGATGACGGCGCTGCGCGGCACGGACATCACCATGGTTCCGCTCGCGGACGCCGTGGAGACCCTGAAGACGGTCCCGGCCGAGCGGTACGCCGAGGCCGAGTGCGTGCTCTGAGCGCCGAGCGCGTGCCCTGAGCGACACCATCACCTGAAGACTGCCCCCGGCCGCGAACACGGCCGGGGGCAGTTCTACTCTGGTCGGGACAACCGGCACGAAACGGGGACGTCCCGGCGCCCCCATCAGGAGTGAACAGATGGATCACAGCGGGCACGGCATGAACATGGATCTGCCGCCGTTCACGCTGGGACGCGGGCTCCAGTTCTCCGCGGACCCGTTCTTCCTGACCGGCTGCGTGCTCGCCGTGGCCTTGTACGGATACGCGGTGCTGCGGCTGCGCAGACGCGGGGACGACTGGCCGGTCAACCGCATCGTCTTCTTCGTCATCGGTGTGCTGAGCATCGCGCTGGTGATGTGCACCAAGCTCAACGACTACGGCATGGTCATGTTCAGCGTGCACATGGTGCAGCACATGGTGATCAGCATGCTGTCACCGATCCTGCTGTTGCTGGGCGCACCCGTGACGCTCGCGCTGCGCGCACTGCCGGTCGCGGTACGTGGCCGGAAGGGGCCGCGCGAGCTGCTGCTGATGCTGCTGCACAGCCGGTACATGAAGGTCATCACGCATCCGGTCTTCACCATCCCGCTGTTCATCGCCAGCCTGTACGGCCTGTACTTCACCCCGCTCTTCGACTACCTGATGGGCTCGACGGTCGGGCACCTCGCGATGATGCTGCACTTCCTCGGGGTCGGCCTGGTCTTCTTCTGGCCGATCATGGGCATCGACCCGGGGCCGCACCGCCCGGGTTATCTGATGCGGATGCTGGAGCTGTTCGCCGGGATGCCGTTCCACGCGTTCTTCGGCATCGCGCTGATGATGGCCTCCCAGCCCATGGTCGAGGTCTACAAGAACCCGTCGGCCTCCCTCGGCATCGACGCCCTGGCCGATCAGAACGCGGCGGGCGGGATCGCCTGGGCGTTCAGCGAGATCCCGTCGGTGCTGGTGCTGCTCGCCCTGGTCTTCCAGTGGTACCGCTCCGATCAGCGGACCGCGAAGCGCTCCGACCGTGCCGCGGACCGTGACGGGGATCAGGAGCTCCACGCGTACAACGCCTATCTCGCCTCGTTGCAGGCGCGCGGACGGTAGCGGTGGACATGCCTTCGGGGTGACGATGGCAGTCACGGCCGCGCGGCCGGCGAGGAGCGTGCGCGCATGTCCGGATCCACGAAGGCAATGGGAGTAATGACCGTAGGGGCCCTGGTGACGGTCACCGCCTACACGGTGGCGCTGGGGAGCAACGGCTGGCTCTGGTTCGGCTGGGTGGTGCTGGGGCTGATCACGATAGGGATGGTCGCCACCCGCGAGACCTGAGCCGGGCGTGGACACCGGCTCGGGCGGAACGGACCCGGGCCGGACAGGTTCAGGCCCGGCGGGTTCAGGCCCGGCGGGTTCAGGCCCGGCGGGTTCAGGCCCGGCGGGTTCAGAAGCGGCGGGTTCAGAAGCGGAACACCGGGCCGGTTGACGCGTCCATCAGGCACGCGTTGGGGAACGTGTGCCGCCAGCGGGCGATGACCTCGCCCCTTCGGACACCCTCGGCCGTGACGGTCACCGGGTCGTACTCATAGGTGCAGGGATGCGGATCGCCGGGGAGGGCGCCGAAGTCACCGTCCGCCTCGTCGATCGCCGCGCAGGCGCCTGTCGCGTCGGGGTGCCGGTCGTCAGGACCGGGCGGACAGTGCAGTATGACCCCGCGGATCCAGGTGTTCTCGCTGCCGGAAACGGTCAGGAGGACTCCCCTGTCCGGCGCCGGGGGCGGGGCGGCTCCGGCGGGCACGGCCGCGCCGAGGGTCAGCAGGGCGACGGTGGCAAGCACGGCGCGCACGCGCATGGAGGGCTCCTGGGATCAGCGGCTCGGGGCTCCACGGCCCCGGCCAGATCATCCCGGCGCCGCCGCCGTGACAAGCAGCCGCGCCGTGCGCCCCACCTCCGGGTGAGCGGGCGGGTCCGCCCGGAGTACGTGCGACCGGTGTTCCGCACCCCCACCGTTCACGATCGCACCGTCCGCGCCCGCACCGTTCACGGCCGCCGTGTACACCATCGCGTACGCGGAACGGGATGGCCAGGGCGCCTCGCGGCTCACTCGTCCCTCGCGCGCCGAACCAGCCACCTGTCACTCTCCGTCGATGCCTGGCACACACGCGGCCGGTCGGTGTCACGTACCGGCCCCCCGGGCGCGGACACTCCCGCCACTCGCCATTCGCCGCACCTTCGCCCTGCGTGTCCACGCTCTCACCCCGCGTGTCCCTGCCCTCTGCCAGGCACTTCCCCCCCGGCCTCCCAGGCCGCCTGCTCACCGCGCGGCACGGCCACCTCGTGCTCCACAAACGTTCCGCGTCGCCTTCTGGGAAGCTCCGGCACTGCGCGCACCCGACGTGCGGCAGCTCCTTCCGTCACCGCACGCATCCGCCCCGGACACCACGGACCGCGCTCCGCCGAGATCTCCGCAAAGCCGCCCCCACGCGAATGCGAACGATCCCCGCCCGGCCGCGGCACGCCCTCCCGGCAGGTGCTCCGCGCGCGGCCGCGAACGCATCGCCGGACCGGCCCGGAAGCTCGCGCCGCCGGGTCCGGCACCGCCCTTCGGGAACGGGCAACTGGGCTCCACGGAACGCCCGTTCGGGGCGTGGCCGAGTTAACGCGCCCGTAAGACAGTTGTGATTTAAGTCTTGACAGGTGCCTATCACCACGCCACTTTGGGAGCGCTCCCACAATCAAGACTTGCACACTCCATCCCCCTCCCTTCTCCCCCAATGCCGGGTGACGAGACGGGTGTTACGGGGCGCAGCCGCGCTCCCCGTGACGCTCCGCGCCACCCGGTCGAGGAAGGCGTTTGTCATGACCTTGGTGAAGCGCTGCAGGCACGGCCGCACCAGAGGGCTCCCGACCGTCCTGGTCGGTTCCCTCGCCGTCGCCACCACCCTGGTGGGCGGACCGGCGACCGCTGTCCAACCGAGCACCTTGCATGAACTCGCCGCCGCCCAGGGCAAGTACTTCGGCTCCGCCACCGACAACCCCGAGCTGCCCGATGCCGCCTATGCGGCCACCCTGGGCTCCGAGTTCGGGCAGATCACCCCGGGCAACTCCATGAAGTGGGACACCGTCGAGCCGGCCCAGGGCCGGTTCGACTTCACCAAGGGCGATGTGGTCACCGACTTCGCACGGCGGCACGGCCAGACCGTGCGCGGCCACACTCTCGTCTGGCACAGCCAGCTGCCCGGCTGGGTCTCCGCGCTGCCGTCGGCGCAGGTGCAGGCGGCGATGAAGAACCACATCACCGCGGAGGCCACGCACTACCGCGGTGCGGTCGCCGCCTGGGACGTGGTGAACGAGCCGTTCAACGAGGACGGGACCTTCCGTACGAGCCCCTTCTCCACCGCCATGGGCAGCGACTACATAGCCACCGCCCTGCGCGCCGCGCATGCCGCGGACCCGGCCGCCAAGCTCTACCTCAACGACTACAACATCGAGGGGCTCGGCGCGAAGAGCGACGCCATGTACGCCCTGGCGAGCAAGCTGATCGACGAGGGCGTGCCGCTGGACGGCGTCGGGATGCAGGCGCATCTGGCCGTTCAGTACGGCTTCCCGTACGCGATGCGGGAGAACATGCGGCGGTTCGCCGATCTGGGCCTCGATGTCGCGGTCACCGAACTCGACGTACGAATGCAGCTGCCCACCGACGCGACCAAGACGGCCGCCCAGTCCAGCTACTACCGGCAGGTCGTCGAGGCCTGTCTGGCGGTCGCCCGCTGCGTCGGCGTCACCGTGTGGGACTACACGGACAAGTACTCCTGGGTCCCGAGCACGTTTCCCGGCGAGGGGGCGGCCAACCTCTATGACGGGAACCTCGCCCCGAAGCCGGCCTACGACGCGGTACGGACCGCGCTGGGCGGCAAGGACGACGGCGGCGGGGAGGGCGGCGACCCCGGCGCGCTGAAGATCCAGTACCGCAACAGCGACAACGCGGCGGCCGACAACCAGATCAAGCCGGGCCTCCAACTCGTGAACACCGGTGGTACGGCGGTCAACCTCTCTTCGGTGACGGCCCGGTACTGGTTCACCGGCGACAACGGGGCCTCGACATACAGCAGTTGGTGCGACTGGTCACCGATCGGCTGCTCCACCGTCACCCACCGGGTCGTCGCCATGACCACCCCGGTGGCAGGCGCCGACCACTACCTCGAAGTGGGCTTCACCGCCGGCAGCCTGGCCCCCGGCGCCTCGACGGGCGAGATCCAGCTGCGCCTGAACAAGACGGACTGGTCGAACTTCGACGAGTCGGACGACTACAGCCACGGCACCGGCACCGCGTACGCGGACGCCACCAGGATCGCCGTCTACGTCGGCGGCGAACTCGCCTGGGGCATCGAGCCCTGACCGCCGGCTCCACCGGCACCCACCGCACTCACCTCCCCGCTCCTCCCCGCTCCTCCCCGCGCTTTCCCCCGTCCCCCCTTTCCGTCCCTCCCTCCCCCCTCTCCAACGACACCCCCCAATGGAGGATTTGTGTCGATAAATCGTAGAACATTCAGCAGCGCCATGGGCGGCAGCCTGCTCGCCATGGGCCTGGCACAGGGCACCGCCGTCGCCAAGCCCACCGCCCCGGCGGCCTCCGGCGGCACCCGCGCCGCAGCGGCAAACGATCCCTACACCCAGGCGTTCCTCACCCAGTACGGGAAGATCAAAGCGGCCGCCAACGGCTACTTCAGCCCGGAAGGTCTCCCGTACCACTCGGTCGAGACCCTGATGGTCGAGGCTCCGGACCACGGCCACGAGACCACCTCGGAGGCCGTCAGCTTCTGGATGTGGCTGGAGGCGGCCTACGGCCGGGTGACGGGCAACTGGGCCCCGTTCAACGCGGCCTGGACGGTGGCGGAGAAGACCATCATCCCGCAGCACGCCGACCAGTCGACCAGCGGCTCGTACAACCCCGGGGCCCCCGCGACCTACGCACCCGAGCACCCGCTGCCCAACAACTACCCCTCCGCCCTGGACGGCTCCGTCCCGGTCGGCACGGACCCGCTCGCCACCGAACTCGCCTCGTCCTACGGGACGATGGACGTCTACGGCATGCACTGGCTCATGGACCTGGACAACATCTACGGCTACGGCAACAAGCCGGGCACCGGCGGCGAGTCCGGGCCGGGCGCCGGGGCCTCGTACATCAACACCTACCAGCGCGGCGCGCAGGAGTCGGTGTGGGAGACGGTCCCGCAGCCCACCACCGACCTGTTCAACTACGGCGGCCGCAACGGGTATCTCGATCTCTTCGTCGGCGACGCGAGCTACGCCAAGCAGTGGAAGTACACCAACGCGCCGGACGCCGACGCCCGCGCGGTGCAGGCCGCCTACTGGGCGTTCCGCTGGGCATCGGCCCAGGGCAAGGCGAGCGAGGTCGCGGCCTCGGTCGCGAAGGCCGCCAAGATGGGCGACTACCTCCGCTACGCCATGTTCGACAAGTACTTCAAGCGGATCGGCGACTGCACCGACCCGGGCTCCTGCCCCGCCGCATCGGGCCGGGACTCCCAGCACTACCTGCTGTCCTGGTACTACGCCTGGGGCGGCGCCGCGGCGGGCAGTGGCGGCGGCTGGGCGTGGCGCATCGGTGACAGTGCCTCCCACCAGGGCTATCAGAACCCGCTGTCGGCCTGGGCGCTGTCCAACGTACCGGCACTGACCCCCAAGTCGGCGACGGCCAGGGGCGACTGGTCCAAGAGCCTGACCCGGCAGCTGGAGTTCCTGACCTGGCTGCAGTCCAGCGAGGGCGCCTTCGCGGGCGGCTGCACCAACAGCTGGGAGGGCCGGTACGGCAAGCCGCCGGCGGGCACGCCCACGTTCTACGGCATGGCCTACGACTGGCAGCCGGTCTACCACGACCCGCCGAGCAACAACTGGTTCGGCTTCCAGGCGTGGGGCATGGAGCGCGTCGCCGCGTACTACTACGTCACCGGCAACGCGTCCGCGAAGGCGGTGCTGTCCAAGTGGGTCGCCTGGGCCTCCGGTGAGACGACGGTGGGCGCCGACGGCACCTTCCGTTTCCCCTCCACCCTGAGCTGGACGGGCCGGCCCGACACCTGGAACGCGGCGTCCCCCGGGAAGAACGCGGGCCTGCACGTCTCGGTCGTGGACTACGCCAACGACGTCGGCATCGGCGCCGCATACGTCAAGACGCTCACCTACTACGCCGCCAAGTCGGGCGACAAGAAAGCCGCGGCGCTGGCCAAGGCGCTGCTGGACGCGATGGCCCTGAACACCACCGCCAAGGGCATCTCGGTGCCGGAGACCAGGAAGGACTACAACCGGTTCAAGGACGAGGTGTACATCCCGGCCGGATGGTCGGGCACGATGCCGAACGGCGACACCGTCAAACCGGGTGCGACCTTCATCGACATCCGCAGCTGGTACAAGCGCGACCCGGACTGGCCGAAGGTGCAGGCCTACCTGGACGGCGGCGCGGCGCCCACGTTCACGTATCACCGCTTCTGGGCGCAGGCGGCACTCGCACTGGCTTTCGCGATCTACGCGGAGCTGCTGGTGGAGGGCGGCGGAACCGGCGGGGACACCGAGGCACCGACGACACCGGCCGGGCTCACCGTGACCGCGACGACCAGCAACAGCGTGTCGCTGTCCTGGTCGGCCTCCACCGACAACGTCGGGGTGACCGGCTACGACGTGTACCGCAACGGGGTGCTGGCGGGCAACGCGACCACGCGGACGTTCACCGACACGAATCTCGCCGCGGCCACCGCGTACAGCTACACCGTCGCGGCACGGGACGCGGGCGGCAACACCTCGGCGCTGTCGGCCCCGGTCACCGCGACCACGAAGCCCGGCGGCTCGACCGGCACCGGTGCGGTGAAGGTCCAGTACAAGAACAACGACTCCTCCGCGACCGACAACCAGATAAGGCTGGGCCTCCAGCTCCTGAACACGGGCAGCGCGCCGATCGACCTGTCCACGGTGAAGATCCGGTACTGGTTCACCTCCGACGGCGGCTCGAGCACCTTCGGCACGTACTGCGACTACGCCGCGCTCGGCTCGGCGAACATCACCCACAAGGTGGTCGCCGTCGCCGGACCGAAGACCGGTGCCGACCGGTATCTGGAGGTCGGCTTCACCGGCGGTGCGGGCACCCTGGCCGGCGGCGCCTCGACGGGCGAGCTCCAACTGCGCCTCAACAAGAGCGACTGGTCCAACTTCAACGAGAACGACGACTACAGCCACGCCGCCAACACCACGTACAGCGACGCTTCGAAGGTCACGGCGTATGTGGGCACCACACTCGCCTGGGGGATCGAGCCATGAGCGGCCACCGCGTGACAGACACAGCGGCCGGACGCACCGGCCCCCGATTCCCGTCCCTGGCAGGGGTTTTGGCAGCCGTCGTGCTGGCCGCGGCCTCGATGCTCACCGGCGCCTCCCCGGCCTCGGCCGCCCCGGTCACCGACTGCACGCCGTGGGGGACCACCGCACTGCGGGGCGGGGAGTACCTGTACCAGCAGAACGAGTGGAACTCCAAGACCGAGCAGTGCGTCACCGTGGACCCGCAGACGGGAGCGTGGAGCGTCACCAAGTCCTCGTTCTCGCTGCCGACGAACGGCGCCCCGGCCACGTACCCCTCCAGTTACAAGGGCTGCCACTGGGGTCTGTGCACGACGAACAGCGGGCTGCCGCTGCGGGTGAACGAGCTGGGCAGCGTACGCACCGACTGGTCGACCACCCAGGTCGGCTCCGGCGCGTACAACGTGTCGATGGACATCTGGTTCAACTCGGCGCCGGTCACCGACGACCAGCCGGACGGCACCGAGCTGATGATCTGGATGAACCAGCGCGGCGGTGTCCAGCCCATCGGGTCCCGCACCGCCACGGTCCAGCTCGACGGCCGGACCTGGGACGTCTGGACCGGGCCGGGCGCCTCGGGCTGGAAGGTGATCTCGTACGTCCTGCAGAGCGGCGCCACCGAGCTCACCGACTTCAATGTGAAGGGCCTGATCGACGACGGCGTCGGCCGCGGATCGATCAACCGCGCACACTATCTGATCGACGCGGAGGCCGGATTCGAGATCTGGCAGGGCGGTCAGGGCCTCGGGATGAACAAGTTCTCCTTCACCGCGAGCACGAAACCGGACAGCGGCGGGGGCGACACCCAGGCACCGACGGTGCCGGCGAATGTGGCGGTGACCGGCACGACCGCCGGCTCGGTCTCGTTGTCCTGGACGCCGTCGACGGACAACACCGCCGTCAGCGGATACGACATCTACCGCGACGGGGTCAAGGCGGGCACCACCGCAGCGACCACGTTCACCGACACCGGACTCGCCGCCTCGTCCACGCACCGCTACACCGTGCGTGCCAGGGACGCGGCCGGGAACACCTCGGCGGACTCGGCACAGGTCACCGCGACCACCGCGGCAGGCAGCGGCGGGACGACCGGCGCGCTCAAGGCCCAGTACAAGAACAACGACTCCTCACCCCGCGACAACCAGATCAGGCCGGGCCTCCAACTGGTGAACACCGGCACCACAGCGGTCGATCTGAGCAAGGTCACCCTGCGCTACTGGTTCAGCGGTGAGTCCGGCGCGGCCTCGTACGGCACCGCGTGCGACTACGCGGTGATCGGCTGCGGCACCGTCACCCACCGGGTGCAGCCGTCCGGCTCCGCCGCGCCGGGCGCGGACCACTACCTGGAGGTCGGCTTCACCGGCGGCAGCCTGGCCGCGGGCGCCTCCACCGGCGAGATCCAGCTGCGGCTCAACAAGACCGACTGGTCCGTCTTCGACGAGACCGACGACTACAGCAGGGCCGTCAACACGGTCTTCGCCGACGCCTCGAAGGTCGCCGTGTACATCAACGGCGCCCTGGTCTCGGGCACCGCACCGTGACCGGCCGCTGACCGCGGCCGGCCACCGCACCGCACTCCCGATGGCGGGTCGCCCATCCGCCCCGCTGCACTCGCCATCGGGGTACCACCGGCGTCCTCGCCGACGCACCGCAGATCGCCGTCCGTGGACGGCGGCCTGACGGGGCATCGGGCCCCACCGGGCCCATCCCCCGGCAACACCCCACGAACCCGTCTGCGGGGAGCTTCCGCAGACGTACGAGAGGAGCACGGAGCCGCAATGAGTACCAGAGGCACCATCACGCACGGGCTACGCCGAAAACTGGCCGCACTCTCCGCCCTGGCCATGGGCGCGGCACTGGCGGTCGCCATCCCCACCACCGCATCAGCGGCGGCGGCACGGGTCGACAACCCCTATGTGGGCGCCAAGGCATACGTGAACCCCGACTGGTCCGCCAAGGCGGCGGCCGAACCGGGCGGCAGTGTCATCGCCAACGAACCGGGATTCGTCTGGATGGACCGCATCGCGGCCATCCAGGGCTCGGCCCAGGCGATGAGCCTGCGCGAGCACCTCAACACGGCACTGCGCCAGGGCGCCAACCTGTTCCAGGTCGTCATCTACGACCTGCCGGGACGCGACTGCGCCGCGCTGGCGTCCAACGGTGAGCTCGGCCCCACCGAGCTGAGCCGGTACAAGAACGAGTACATCAACCCGATTTCCGCGATCCTCGCCGACCCGGCGTACGCGAACCTGCGCATCGTCACGATCATCGAGCCCGACTCGCTGCCCAACCTGGTCACCAACGCGGGCGGTTCGGCCGGCTCCACCGACGCCTGCGCGACCATGAAGGCGAACGGCAACTACGAGAAGGGTGTCGGCTACGCCCTGCACACCCTCGGTGCCATCCCCAACGTCTACAACTACGTGGACGCCGCCCACCACGGCTGGCTGGGCTGGGACTCCAACTTCGTCCCGTCTGCGCAGGAGTTCAAGAAGGCCGCCACGTCGGAGGGCGCCACGGTCGCCGACGTCACGGGCTTCATCGTGAACACCGCCAACTACTCGGCCACCAAGGAGCCGAACTTCAAGGTCACCGACACGGTGAACGGCACCCAGGTCCGCCAGTCCAAGTGGGTCGACTGGAACTACTACGTCGATGAGCTGTCGTTCGCCCAGGCACTGCGCACCGAGCTGGTGAGCCAGGGCTTCGCCTCGAACATCGGCATGCTGATCGACACGGCCCGCAACGGCTGGGGCGGCACCAAGCGGCCCGCCGGCCCCGGTCCGCAGACCAGTGTGGACGCCTATGTGGACGGTGGCCGGGTCGACCGGCGCATCCACCCGGGCAACTGGTGCAACCAGAGCGGCGCCGGTATCGGCGAGCGTCCCACCACCGCCCCCGCGGCCGGCATCGACGCGTACGTCTGGGCCAAGCCCCCGGGCGAGTCCGACGGCAACAGCGCCCCCGTCGCGAACGACGAGGGCAAGGGTTTCGACCGGATGTGCGACCCCACGTACACCGGTAACGGCCGCAACGGCAACAGCCTGACCGGCGCCCTGCCGAACTCCCCGCTCGCGGGTCACTGGTTCTCCGCGCAGTTCCAGGAGCTCGTGCGCAACGCCTACCCGGCGCTCGGCGGCGGCGACGGCGGCGGCAGTGACACCCAGGCGCCGACCGCGCCCACCGGCGTGACCGTAACGGCGAAGACCAGCGGCAGCGTCTCGCTGTCCTGGACCGCGTCGACCGACAACGTCGGGGTGAGCGGTTACGACGTGTTCCGCGGCGGCGTGCGGGTGGGCTCCACCACCACGACCTCGTACACGGACACCGGTCTGACGGCCGGGACCACCTACAGCTACACGGTCAAGGCCAAGGACGCGGCAGGGAATGTGTCGGCGGCCTCCGCCGCCGTCTCGGCCACCACGTCCGCGGGCGGCGGCACCGGGACGGGCTCGCTCAAGGTCCAGTACAAGAACACCGACTCCTCCCCCACCGACAACCAGATCCGGATGGGTCTGCAACTGGTCAACACCGGCAGCACCTCGGTGGATCTGTCCACGGTGAAGGTGCGGTACTGGTTCACCCCCGAGGCCGGGTCCTCCACCTTCGGCACGGCGTGCGACTACGCGGTGATCGGCTGTGGAAACCTGTCCCTCGGCGTGAAGTCCTCCGGCAGCTCGGCCGCCGGTGCCAGCCACTACCTGGAGGTCAGCTTCGGCAGCGGCACGCTCGCCGCGGGCGCCTCCACGGGTGAGATGCAACTGCGGCTGAACAAGAGCGACTGGTCCAACTTCAACGAGGCGGACGACTACAGCCGTTCGACAAACACGAGCTACGCCGACTCGACGAAGATCGGCGTGTACGTGGCCGGCGCGCTCGCCTGGGGCACCGCTCCCTGACCTTTCCACCCGCTCAGGTAACCGACCGGGCGAGAAGGTCACCCAACGGCCCGCCCCCTGCCGGACATCCGGCAGGGGGCGGTGTCATGCCCGCGGGGCGGGCGCCGCCGCGTTCAGAGCACGCCCGGGACGGTGATGCCCGCCTCAGCGGCGGCGGTCAGCTGCTGCCAGACCTTGGGCGCCACCGCGATTGCGCTCCCGGCCCGGACGGCGGCCGTGGCGGCGCTGCGTTCACCCGGGTAGTGGACCCCGTCCGCGGCAGCCGCCGGGGGCAGCCGCTTGAGGGTGTCCAGGGTGGTGTCCACGGAGGCGACGAACGCGTCCGGGTCGCCGAAGGCCGCTGGGTCGATCGCGACGATCAGCGCGTTCTGCCGGTGCTTGCGGCCCTGGGGGTCGCCCGAGTGGAAGGCCGAGAAGATCGGCGCGCCGACGAGCACGCTGGTGATCAGCTCGAAGGCGAGCGACATCCCGGACCCCTTGGCGCCGCCCAGCGGCAACGGCATGACGGCTTCGGCCGGGTCGGTGGTCGGGGCGCCGTCTGCGGCCCCCTCGGGCAGTGGCGTACCGCTCGCCCTCGCCTGGCGGATCCTGCGACGCGCTGATCGTGCAGAGCGTGGACATCGACGCCCTTCCCGGCGACATCGCCAGGGCGAGGAAGGACGGTGTCCCCGTCTTCCTGACCTCGGTGGACCCGGACGACACGTCGGACATCCTGGGGGCGGTCGTGCCCCTCAGTACTGCCCGTGACCGCCACGGCGATCAGCTCGTGAACGGCCCTGGTGGCGGGGTTCACCGGGAGCACGTCGGGTGGACCCCGCACGGTCGTCACGCTCGTCGGGCCGCCTCTTTCCCACCTCGGCTTCGAGTGCGCGCGGGCCTCCGATTCCGGCGAGCGCGCTGACGCCCCGGCCATCCTGTGGGACCGCGACGGCGGTCCGGCCGGCGCCCTCGCGCAGCATCCGCCGGGCCGCTCGACCTCCGGTGGATCGAGGACCGGTCCTGGATCCGGGTGCGTCACGGTGCGACGGGACTCGGCCGCGGTGAACTTTTCGGACCCCTCGGCTACCGGCGGTGGCTCCACGACTCCGGCGCGGCGATCGAGCGCCGCCGCCACCCGAGGAATTCGCCGTGCGGTACCTCCACGACGTCACCGCTCAGGCGCTCCCCGGCGGCGACGGACCGCCCCCGGCCCGTACCGGCCGTGCCCCGGAGCGCCCGGCCCGACCGGAGTCCGGTCGGCAAAGCCGCCAAAGGCACGGCATCGACCCGCCCGAGGGCGGGTAGACGGGACGACGGCTGCACATAGGGTGTCCTCTGCTGAGGTCTCCGCTGACCTGGTAAAACGCAGCTGTGGAGCCGATCCGGCCGACCTGGGAGCCGCCCCGTGTTCTATTACCTGCTCAAGTACGTCGTCCTGGGGCCGCTGCTGCGGCTGTTCTTCCGCCCGGTCATCGAGGGCGCGGAGCATATTCCGGCGGACGGTGCGGCCATCGTCGCCGGCAATCATCTGTCGTTCTCCGACCACTTCCTGATGCCGGCGATCATCAAACGGCGCATCACCTTCCTCGCGAAGGCGAAGTACTTCACCGGTCCCGGTGTGAAGGGCCGGCTGACCGCCGCGTTCTTCCGGAGCGCCGGGCAGATCCCGGTGGACCGGTCCGGCAAGGAGGCCGGGCAGGCGGCGATCCGCGAGGCGCTCGGGGTGCTGAGCAGGGGCGAGTTGCTGGGCATCTATCCGGAGGGCACCCGTTCGCACGACGGGCGGCTCTACAAGGGCAAGGTCGGGGTCGCGGTCATGGCCATCCGGGCACAGGTGCCGGTGGTGCCGTGCGCCATGGTCGGCACGTTCGAGATCCAGCCTCCCGGCAAGGTCGTACCGCGCATCAAGCAGGTCACCATCCGCTTCGGCGAGCCGCTGGACTTCTCGCGCTACACCGGGCTGGAGGACGAGAAGGCGGCGGTCCGGGCTGTCACCGACGAGATCATGTACGCGATCCTGGGTCTCTCCGGACAGGAGTACGTCGATGAGTACGCGGCCAAGGTGAAGGCGGCCGAGCAGGCGGAGCGTCCGGGAAAGTTCCCGAAACTGCGACGCTGACGGCGGATTCGCGCTCGGTGAACCACGCTTCTCGGTGCTCCTGACTCCCCCTGGCGTGAGGTCCATGGGCAAAGGACACGCATGGGTGCTGGGAGCGACCGGCCAGATCGGACGGGCCGCGGTGCGCGCGCTCGTGGCGGACGGCTGGACGGTGACCGCGGCCTCGCGAGGCGGCGTCCGCGACGACAGGTGGGGCGACGAGGTACGGACGGCGGCACTGGACCGCGACGAGGACGGTGCGCTCGCGGCGGCCCTCGGCGACGGCTGCGACGTACTGGTCGACATGGTGGCGTACGGAGGGCAGCATGCCCGGCAGCTGACGGATCTGGCGGACCGGATCGGGTCGGCCGTGGTCGTCTCCAGCGGTGCGGTGTACGAGGACGACCGCGGCCGCAGTTTCGACACGCAGGAAGAACCCGACGGGTCGCCCTGCTACCCGGTACCGATACCCGAGTCGCAGCCCACGGTCCGGCCGGGCGAGGCCACGTACGGGACCAGGAAGATCCGTCTGGAGCAGGATCTCCTCGAAGCGGGCGACACGCTGCCGGTCACGCTGTTGCGGGCGGGCGCGATCCACGGTCCGTACTGCCGCTCGCCGCGCGAGCTCTACTTCGTGAAACGTGCTCTGGACCGCCGCGCCCGGCGCGTGCTGGCGTACGGGGGGAGGTCGCGTTTCCATCCGCTGCACGCCGCCAACGCGGCCGAGCTGATCCGGCTTGCCGCCCTGCGGCCGGGCTCCCGGGTGCTCAACGCAGCCGACCCGCAGGCGCCGACGGTCGCGGAGATCGGTGCGGCGGTCGACGCGGTGCTGGGGTGGGAGACCGAGACCGTGCTGATGCCGGGCGACGCCTCGCCCGACGGCGTCGGCCTGTCGCCCTGGGGCGCCCCGCATCCCATCGTGTACGACATGACGGCCGCCGAACGGGAGCTCGGCTACCGGCCGGTGACGGGCTATGCCGAGTCGCTCCCGGAGTCCGTCGAGTGGATCACCGCGCAACTGGCGGGGCGTGATTGGAAGGACGCCTACCCCGCCATGGTGTGGGCTTACGGCACCGGCCTCTTCGACTACGCGGCAGAGGACGCCTGGCTGGAACGGTACGACCGTACGGTGTGAGCGCGCCGCGGAGGACGGCGGACGGTCGTAGACGGTCGGTCGGTGCGGTGCCCGGATACCCGTCCGCCCGTATCCCCGTCCGCCCGGCCCTTTGGCAGGGTGCCGGGGCTTCGGCGTTGCGGGCTGGGCCGGTGTCCGGCTCGTCGTCGGGAAGTGCTGTGCACCCCTGCCCGTCACGGGCAGGGGTGCACAGCACTTCCGCATCACTCCCCCGGGCCCTGCCGCCCCCGGTGTTCCGCGGCGATCCCGAAGCGGTGCCGTTCGCCGGTAGCGGACGGCAAAGAGCCGATCGAGGAGACCGAGCTGATCACCTGCTCCTGCTCCGCCGCCTCCTCGTCCTCAAGTCGCTCCAGGTCAGCGGCCGATACCAGCGCCACGAGCGGTTTGCCGTGCCGCGTCACAACCACTCGCTCACCGCCGTAGACAACACGGTTGATCAGTTCGGCGAGCTCAGCTCGGGCTTGCGTCACCGGAATCTCGTAGGCCATGCTCCCCATCATATCCTTCTGTACGTCCTGTACATTTTTTACGGATGCGTGCGCAGGCGCCCGCACGGACCCCTGCGCACCGGAGGAGAGGCCTTCGCCATGCACCGCCCCGCCGCCCGCTACGTACTGCCCGAGTTCACCGAGCGCACGTCCCAGGGGACGCGCACCCTCGATCCCTACTCCAAGCTGCTGGCCGAACGCGTCGTCTTCCTCGGCACCCCGGTCGACGACACGGCGGCCAACGACCTGGTCGCCCAGTTCATGTACCTGGAGCACGACGCACCGGACCGGCCCATCCAGCTCTACATCAACTCCCCCGGCGGCTCGTTCGGGGCCATGACCGCCGTCTACGACACGATGGCGTTCCTCACCTGCGAGGTGGAGACCTTCTGCCTCGGCCAGGCGGGCGCCGGCGCGGCCGTACTGCTGGCCGCCGGAGCTCACGGCCGACGGCACGCGCTGCCCGGCGCACGGGTCGTGATGCAACAGCCCGAGCTCGCCGAACCGGTACAGGGACAGCCGTCCGACCTGGAGATCGAGGCCCGGGAACTGGCCCGGATGCGCGAGACGCTGACCGGCATGCTGGCCCGTCACACCGGCCGCTCCGCCGAGCAGATCACCGCCGACACCGAGCGCGATCTCATCCTCGACGCCGAGGACGCCAAGGCCTATGGGCTGATCGACCACATCGTGCAGAACCGCGGCCCCGCGCTGCCACCGGCCGCCGCGCGGTGAACCCCCGATGCAGCCACCGGAGTTCCCACCACTGCCCGCCCTGACCCGCGCGGAGGGCGAGTTCATCGACCGCTATCTGGAAGTCGTCGACCAGCTGGGCCGGATCAACCCGGCCCACGCCGACGACACCTACCGTGCCCTGCGCGCCGCCCAGGCGCTCGCCTCGTACGCGGCGGCGCTGCGGGACGCACTCGCGTTGATGCACGAGCGGGGCGAAGCGCGTATCCATTCCGCCACGTTGACCCGGGCGCTGCGGGTACTGGACGGCGAACGACGCACCGGACGGATCACCGTGCCGCCGGCCCCGACGAGTTGATCAACTCGCCTACGCCGACACGCCCGACGGCTTGACCAGAATTTCTCGCTCGTTCGGCGTACCCGATGCCTCGCACGAGGGATGGCTCGACTTGCGCTTTCGAGGTGGATCGTGGGCGAAATCTGCCGTTCCGTCGCTGGTACGGCGCTGACAGGGGAGGCTCGGCAGGTCCCCGTAAGGCCCATTGTCCACCTGATCAGGTTAGTCGTGCCGATCCTCACATATGACTGTTTTATCCCGGAAATCCGGCGTTCGGTGAGTCAAGATCCCTGGGACGACAAGCCCCCGCCACCGCGGCGGGGCGGTCCGGGCGGACGCCGAGTCCTGCCGCTGTCCGGATGCCTGGTCGACAGGAGTGGATCGGCAGGAGTGGAGGACCCGAGCACAACGGGCCGACCGGCTATCCGGTTGTCCCTCGGGGTGAAGCCGCCATGTGCGGCCGGGCAACTTCGCCAGCCCGAACCCGACAGGTCATCCTTCACAGGCGGCTGACGAAGGGTTGCGCATGACTGCGCAGGTTCATGTCCCGTCTCTGCTCGCCCGCGCCACCACGGCCTCGGTCATGACTCTCGCCGCCGTCGGCGGCACACTGTTCGTCCCCGGCGCCGTGACCGACGCCCAGGCCGCGACTCATTCGATGAAGGCGCTCAACATCGCCGCGTCGAAGAAGGGATCGCCCTACCGGTGGGGTGCCACCGGCCCAAGCCGCTTCGACTGTTCGGGCCTGACGCTCTACGCGTTCGGGAAAGCGGGCAAGAAGCTCCCGCGCACGGCCCAGCAGCAGTACAACAAGACCCGTCACATCTCGGCCTCGAATCGGCAACGCGGAGACCTGGTCTTCTTCCACTCCGGCCGCAGCGTCTACCACGTGGGCATCTACGCGGGCAGCGGAAGGATCTGGCACTCGCCGAAATCCGGCGCCGTGGTCCGGATGGAGAAGATCTGGACGAAGAACGTCTACTACGGGCGGGTCCGCTGACGGACCCTCGTCCCACCGCCGGACCCGCGTGCGAGGGGCTGTCGGGTCAGTGCAGCAGGGTGCCGGTCACCAGTACCACGCCCAGCACGGTGAGTGCCGCGCCGCTGCCGCCCTCGATCGCCCGGGCGGTACGCGGCCGGCGCAGCCACCGGCCCAGGCGGTCCACCAGGAGCGCCACGGCCGGGAACCAGATCAGTGCCAGCAGTACGACGATCGCGGCGAGCAGCAGCGTTCTGGGCAGCGGGGCGGACCCGGCGGGGACGAACTGCGGAAGCAGGCTGAGGAAGAGCACAGGCGCCTTGGGGTTCAGCGCGTTGGTGAGGAAGCCCTGGCGCAGTGCGCGCCGGGTCCCCTTCGCGGGCTCCGCGTCGTCGTCCGCCCGGTCCGCCACGGTTTCGGTGGCGTGTGCCCGCCCTTGGCTGCGCCGGGCCGCGCGGAGCGCACTGACGCCCAGGTAGAGCACGTACGCCCCGCCGAGTAGCTGAACCGTGCGGAACAGCACCGGCACCGCCACCAGCACGGCGGCCAGCCCCGCGACGGCGAGCGCGGTGTGGACGAGCAGGCCACCGGCGACGCCGAGCGCGGTCGCCACCCCCGCCGACCGCGAGGCGAGAGCGTTGCGTACGACGACGGTGAAGTCGGCTCCGGGCAGCGCGACCATGGCGGCGGCAACCCCGAGGAAGGCCGTCAGTTGGGCGTCCATGGCTCCACCCTGGACCCGAACCGCCTTTAGCATGTACTTGCAATCTCGTGGGTCTGCCAAAAGGAATGCTTAATGTACGACCCGACACGGCTTGCGGCGCTGGTCGCGGTCGCCGAGGCCGGTTCGATCACCCGGGCCGCCGCGCGCCTGGGCTACACCGCCCCCGCTCTCTCCCAGCAGCTCGCCAAACTGGAGCGGGAGGCCGGTGCCGCACTGCTGGTCCGGCACCACCGGGGCGCCCGTCTCACGGCCGCGGGTGAGCTGCTCGCCGGCCGGGCCCGGCGGATCCTCGACGAGATGGACCAGGCCCGCCACGAGCTGGCCCGTCTCGCCGGGCTCTCCGGCGGACGTCTGCGGGTCGGCACCTTCACCACTGCGGGGGTTCATCTGCTGCCTCCCGTGCTGAGCGCCTTCCGCCGGGCGCACCCGGATGTGGAGCTGGTCGTCACGGAGTACGAGCCGCCGGGCGGGGTGGCGGCGGTGGCGGCGGGCGAGGTCGACCTCGCGCTGACGCACGCGTACGAACCGGCCACCGCGACACCGCTGCCCTCCGGCGTCAGTACCGTGCCCCTGCTGGTCGAGGAACTGGTGCTGATCACCGCCGTCGGGCAGGTCCTGGCCGACGGCAGCGGGCGGCTCCCGGTGACGGACCTCGCCGGCCGGCCGCTGATCAGCAGCGCGCCCACGCATCCACCGCGGCGTGGGGTGGAGAGCGCACTGGCCGAGGCGGGCGCACTGCCCGCGGTGGTCTGCGAGTCGCCCGGCTATGCGCTGGTGTGCGCGCTGGTCAGCGCGGGCATCGGGATCGCGGTGGTCCCCGAGATGGTCGCGGCGATGTCGCCGACCCCGCTGTCCGTACGGAGGCTGGCTCCTGCCGCGTTCCGCCGGACGATCTCGGTGGTGCACCGCGGTGACCGGTCGAGCGCCGCTGCGGAGACCCTGCGGGCCCTGTTGCGCAGCGGATTCGGACGGGCCGCCGCGACGCAGTGACCGGGGCGGCGGGCCACGGGTCCGGTCAGCTCTGGACGGGGACGTTCCAGGGGAGGGCGATCCAGACGGTCTTGCCGCCGTCGGCGGTGGGCGTGACGGTCAGCTTGCCACCGTATTCCTTGGCCAGCGAGCGGATGATCACCATGCCGCGCCCGTTGTCCTGCTGGACGGCGGCGGGCAGCCGCTGGGGCCAGCGGGGGTGACTGTCCGTCACTCCGACGTGCAGCTGTTCCTCGCGCTCCAGCCGGAGGTCCACGGTGAAGATGGGCGACTGGCCGAAGGTGTGCTGGACCGCGTTGGTCGCGAGCTCCGAGACGATCAGCCGGATGGTGTCGGCGGCCTCGCTCCCGTCGGACAGTCCCCATTCGGCCAGCACTCTGGCCACATACCTGCGGGCCGCGGCGACCGAGACCGGCTCGCTCGGCAGCGTGACACTTGCCTCTTGATGGTCCGCCATGGCCGGCCGCCCCTTTCCCACCCGGACCGACCCGCGATCGGTCCGTGCTGTGCTTCGCGCCACATTGCCACTGATGCTGCCCTCTGTGACGACGATCCACCAAGATATGCATATATCTGTCGCTCAAAGCGGTGAACTCTTCGCTGGATGCCGTGCGGGAGCGGCACACTGTCCGCTCGGCAGGGACTGGGAGGGAGTCACTACATGCAGCACGGACCTGCGGTGCGACGCCGCAAGCTCGGGGAGGAGCTGCGGAGTCTGCGCCATGCATCGGGGCTCACCAGCCGGGAATCCGCGCAACTGCTCGGCTGGCACCAGTCGAAGGTGAGCCGGATCGAGACCGGCATCAGTGGGGTGCGGCCGGGGGACGTCACCCGGCTGCTGGACGCGTACGGCGTGAACGACCCGCAGTTGCGGGGCGTCCTGGAGGCGCTCGCCGGTTCGGCGGGCGGTGGCGGTGCGGGCTGGTGGCACGCCTACCGCGGTCTCATCCCGCCCCAGTACCGTGACTTCATCAGCCTGGAGTCGCAGGCGCGTACGGCCCGCACGCTGGAAACCTCGGTGGTGCCGGGCCTGTTGCAGACAGCCGACTACGCACGTGCGGTGACCCGGGCGGCACTCGACGGGCTGCCGGCCGGCCAGCTGGACTCACTGGTGGAGGTGCGGCTCGCCCGGCAGGGGGTGTTGCGGAGCGATCCGCCGCTGCGACTGAGCGCGGTGCTCGACGAGGCGGTGCTGAGGCGCGCGGTCGGCGGCCAACGGGTGATGCGGGAGCAGTTGCGTCATCTCATCCGGCTGGCCCAGCTTCCGCACGTGAACCTTCAGTTGCTGCCCTTCTCGGTCGGCGGCTACGTCGGCCTCACCGGACCTTTCGTTATCTTCTCTTTTCCGACCACTTCTGATCTGGATGTGGTCGTTCTTGACCATTTGACGAGTAGCCTTTACCTGGAGCGGAAAGAAGACCTTGAGGCGTACAGCTCGGCCTTCCGCACCCTGCAGGCACACGCGCTGTCGCCGGAGCACTCGTTGGACCTGATCGCCGCGATCGACCGCGCCGGTCAGTAACTACGGACTGCCCGAGGGGGGCGTCATGTCGGATTGCCTCGCACAGCACGCGTTACGGTGGCGGCGCAGCAGCCGCAGCACGGGAATGAACAACTGCGTGGAGGCCGCACCGTTCGGCGGCAGACAGCTGGCCGTGCGCGACTCCAAGGATGTGTCCAGGCCGCCGCTGCAGTTCTCGGCCGCGGCCTGGACCTCCTTCGTCCACGGTCTGAGCCGCAACTCGGTCCGCTGACCCGACGGCGGGCCGGTCACGGCGCCCGATGGCGGCGCTGCCGTCTCAGGCGTCCGGAGCGGTCCGCCGTACGATCGCGACCGCGGTCGCGATCTGCGCGTCCGTCAGGTCGGCCCGCGCCGTCAGTCGCAGCCTGGAGATGCCGTCCGGCACCGACGGCGGCCGGAAGCACCCGACCGCCATACCGGCCGTACGGCAGTCGGCCGCCCAGCGGACCGCGGAGTCGGCCGAAGGCGCGCGTACCGAGACCACGGCCGCATCGGGCCGTACGGCGACCAGACCGGCCGCGGTCAACTGTTCGTACAGTGCGGTGGCGACCGCCCGGGCCCTGCCCGCTCGTTCCGGTTCGCGGCGCAGCAGCCGCAGGCTGCCGAGTGCGGCGCCGGCGGCGGCCGGGGCGAGACCGGTGTCGAAGATGAACGTACGGGCGGTGTTGACCAGGTGGTCGATGACCCGGGCGGGGCCGAGTACCGCGCCGCCCTGGCTGCCCAGGGCCTTGGAGAGGGTGAGCGTGCCGACGACGCCCTCGCCGCCCGCGAGACCGGCGGCCGCGAGAGCGCCGCGCCCGCCTTCCCCGAGCACCCCCAGACCGTGCGCGTCGTCGACGAGCAGCGCGGCGCCCTCCGCACGGCAGACCTCGGCCAGCGCGGCCAGCGGCGCGGCATCGCCGTCGACGGAGAAGACCGAGTCGGTGACCGCCAGCGCCCTGCCGTCATGCGCGCGGAGCGTCTTGCGCACGGCCTCGGGGTCGGTGTGCGGCACGACGGCGGTCTCGGCCCGGGAGAGCCGGCAGCCGTCGACGATCGAGGCGTGGTTGCCCGCGTCCGACACGATCAGTGAGCCCCGGCCGCTGAGGGCGGTGAGCGCGGCGAGGTTGGCCGCGTAGCCCGACGACAGCACGAGGGCGGCCTCGAAACCGCAGAATTCGGCCAGTTCCCGTTCGAGCTCGGCGTGCAGCGTGGTGGACCCGGTGACCAGCCGGGATCCGGTGGCCCCCGCACCCCAGCGGCACGCCGCGCGGGCCGCCGCCGCGGTCACTTCCGGGTGTCTGGTCAGGCCGAGGTAGTCGTTGCTCGCGAGATCGAGCAGTTCCGTTTCGGCGGGCCGGGGCCGGAGCGTCCGGACGAGTCCGGCGTCCGCGCGGCGGCGCGCCTCGTCGTCGATCCAGTCGAACGGGGCGAAGGGCATTGGCGGTCCCTTTTGTAGGCAACTCACAGACCTTAACCGGGGGCGAAGCCGGACAGGGTGTGGCCATGCACACACCCTCACGCCTCTCTGTTGTCCGGTTCTTCCTTGGCTCGGAGGCGTGCCGTGCGTCAGGATCATCGCCATGGACCTCCTGAACACGCTGGTGGACAAGGGACTGCGGCGCGAGCTGCCGACCCGTGAAGAAGCGCTCGCTGTACTGGCGAGCCCGGACGACGATCTGCTCGACGTGGTGGCCGCGGCCGGAAAGGTGCGACGCCAGTGGTTCGGGCGGCGCGTGAAACTGAACTACCTGGTCAATCTGAAGTCGGGGCTCTGTCCCGAGGACTGCTCGTACTGTTCGCAGCGGCTGGGCTCCAAGGCCGAGATCCTCAAGTACACCTGGCTGAAGCCCGACGAGGCGTCGAAGGCGGCTGCCGCCGGGGTCGCGGGCGGCGCCAAGCGGGTCTGCCTGGTGGCGAGCGGTCGCGGTCCGACCGACCGCGACGTCGACCGGGTGTCGCAGACCATCGAGGCGATCAAGGAGCAGAACGAGGGCGTCGAGGTCTGTGCCTGCCTCGGTCTGCTCTCGGACGGCCAGGCCGGCCGGCTGCGGTCCGCGGGCGCCGACGCGTACAACCACAACCTCAACACGTCCGAGGGGACGTACGGGGACATCACGACCACCCACACCTATGCGGACCGGGTGGAGACGGTGCACCAGGCGCAGGCCGCCGGTCTCTCCGCCTGTTCGGGGCTGATCGCCGGAATGGGTGAGAGCGACTCCGATCTGGTCGATGTGGTCTTCGCGCTGCGCGAACTGGACCCCGACTCGGTGCCCGTCAATTTCCTGATCCCGTTCGAAGGGACGCCGCTCGCCAAGGAGTGGAACCTGACTCCGCAGCGCTGCCTGCGGATCCTGGCGATGGTGCGGTTCGTCTGCCCGGATGTGGAGGTACGGCTCGCGGGCGGGCGCGAAGTGCATCTGCGCTCGATGCAGCCGCTCGCCCTGCACCTGGTCAACTCGATCTTCCTGGGCGACTATCTGACGAGCGAGGGCCAGGCCGGGCAGGCGGACCTCGACATGATCGCGGACGCCGGGTTCGAGGTCGAGGGGGCCGGTACGACCACGCTTCCCCGGCACCGTGCGGAGGCGGGCGCAGACTGCGGTTCGCACTCCGGCGGATGCGCGCCCTGCGGCGAAGGACCGGAGGCGGCGGCCGCTCCGGCGGAAGCCTCGGAGGCCTCCGTGGCACGCACGGATCTGGTGGCGGTCCGCCGTCGCGGCGCGGGTACGGATCTCGCACCCAATGCCTGAGCCGCTCTCCCCCGCGGATCTGCGCGCCCTGGACCGGGCCCACGTCTGGCACCCGTACGGCCCGATGCCGGGCCGGCAGGAACCGCTGGTAGTGGAGTCCGCGTCCGGGGTACGGCTCCGGCTCGCCGAACCGGCCCACGGGCAGAACGAGTTGGTCGACGGCATGTCGTCCTGGTGGTCGGCCGTGCACGGCTACAACCATCCGGTGCTCAATGAGGCCGCCCGCGGCCAGCTGGACCGGATGAGCCACGTGATGTTCGGCGGGCTCACCCATGAGCCCGCCGTCCGGCTGGCGGCCCGGCTGGTCGAGATCACCCCGGAACCGTTGCAACACGTCTTCCTCGCCGATTCCGGCTCGGTCTCGGTCGAGGTCGCCGTGAAGATGTGCCTGCAGTACTGGTGTTCGGCCGGCCGGCCCGCCAAGCAGCGCCTGCTGACCTGGCGAGGGGGCTATCACGGGGACACCTGGCAGCCCATGTCCGTGTGCGACCCCGAGGGCGGCATGCACGAGCTGTGGTCGGGTGCGCTGCCGCAACAGGTCTTCGCGGACGAGCCCCCGGCCGGCTTCGGCATGGAGCCGGACGCCGCGTACGCGGCGCATCTGCGGGAACTGATCGCGCACCATGCCGATGAGCTGGCCGCGGTGATCGTCGAACCGGTGGTACAGGGGGCCGGCGGGATGCGGTTCCACTCACCCGGCTACCTGCGCGTGCTGCGCGAGGCGTGTGACGCGCACGGCGTGCTGCTGGTGTTCGACGAGATCGCCACGGGATTCGGCCGTACGGGCAAGCTCTTCGCCGCGGAACACGCCGGGGTCTCACCCGATGTGATGTGCGTGGGCAAGGCCCTGACCGGCGGCTATCTGACGATGGCCGCGACGCTGTGCACGACCGCGGTCGCCGAGGGGATCTCGCGCGGCGAGGTACCGGTACTCGCCCACGGCCCGACGTTCATGGGCAATCCGCTCGCCTCTGCGGTCGCATGCGCCTCCGTCGACCTGCTGCTCGGTCAGGACTGGGAACAGGAGATCAAGCGGATCGAAGCCGGTCTGCGCGACGGTCTGGCCGCGGCGTCCGGACTGCCCGGAGTCCGGGACGTACGGGTGCTCGGTGCCATCGGCGTCGTACAGCTCGATCACGAGGTGGACATGGCGGCGGCGACCCGGGCGGCGGTGCGCGAGGGCGTGTGGCTGCGGCCGTTCCGCGATCTCGTCTACACCATGCCGCCGTATGTGACCGGGGACGACGACGTGGCACGGATCTGCCGTGCGGTGTGCGCGGCAGCGCGGGAGGGCTGAGATGAGTGTTCTGGTGGTGACGGGTACGGGCACGGAGATCGGTAAGACGATCGTGACCGCGGCCGTGGCGGCGGCTTGGGCGGGCCGTCGGGTAGCGGTGCTCAAACCGGCGCAGACGGGTCTGGCACCCGGTGAGCCGGGTGACGCCGCAGAGGTGGCGCGGCTGGCGGGCAGCCATGTGACGGCGGTCGAACTGGCTCGTTTCCCCGAGCCGTTGGCGCCCGCCACGGCCGCCAGACGGGCCGGGCTCGCGCCGGTACGCCCGTACGAGATCGTCGAGGCGGCCGAGAAACTGGCGGCCGAGCACGATCTCGTCCTGGTCGAGGGCGCGGGCGGGCTGCTCGTACGGTTCGACGACGACGGGTCCACCCTGGCGGACGCGGCACGGCTGCTGTCGGCGCCGGTCCTGGTAGTGGCGCCCGCCGGGCTCGGCACGCTCAACTCCACGGCGCTGACCTCGGAGGCACTGCGCGCCCGAGGACTCGACTGCCTGGGCGTGGTGGTCGGCAGCATGCCCGCCGAACCGGATCTGGCGGAGCGCTGCAATCTGACGGATCTCCCGGTGGCCGCGGGGGCACCGCTGCTCGGTGTGATCCCGGCGGGTGCGGGATACCTGAGCCCCGCGGACTTCCGTGCCCGGGCGGGGAGTTGGCTGACCGCACAACTGGGCGGGGTCCGCCCGCCGGGCTGACCGGGACGGACTGAGCGGGACGCGGGCCGGCCCCCGGGTGGAGCGCCCGGGCCGGGCGGGACGGGGCAGAATCGGGGTGGCCGAACCTGATCGGTCGAGCGGACCGGGCCGGGCGCACCCGGCGCCCCGGCTCCCGCTCGCCGGCCCCGTCGAGGAGGTCCGTCATGCGGTTGCGGAACACGAAGGTTCCCAAAGACGCGGTGCATCACCCCGTCTTCGCCCGCTACTACGCCCGGATGAGTGTGGCCGCGGATACCACGGCGGGCATCGCCGCGGTGCGGGCGGAACTGCTGTCGGGGCTCTCGGGCCGGGTGATCGAGGTCGGGGCGGGCAACGGTCTCAACTTCGGCCATTACCCGACGGCGGTGTCCGAGGTGGTGGCGATCGAACCGGAGCGCACGCTGCGGCAACTGGCGGAACGGGCAGCACTCGGCGCCGGGATTCCGGTGGATGTCGTGCCGGGTACGGCGGAGGCGCTCCCGGTGAGGGACGAGACGTTCGACGCCGCCGTAGTCTCACTGGTGCTGTGCACCGTACGGGATGTGCGGCGGTCGCTCTCGGAGATCCGACGGGTTCTGCGGCCGGGCGGCGAGTTGCGCTTCTTCGAACACGTGCGGGCCGACGACAGGGCCATGGCCGCCACGCAGCGGGTGCTGGACCGGACGTTCTGGCCGCTGCTGACCGGTGGCTGTCACACGTCGCGCGATGCGCGGGCCGCGATCGAGGCAGCCGGGTTCGTGGTGGAGAGGCAGCGGGGCATCCGCATTCCCGAGGGCGGTGTCCGGCTTCCCACGTCCGCCTGTGTACTGGGCGTGGCGCGACGGCCGACCGCGGCTGAGCCGGGGCGGCCCCCGCGCAGGTGACCGCGCGGGGGCGTCCGGCGCGTCCCTGCCGGGGCGCGGGCCCAGGCGTCCGGCCCCGGCCCTTTTGCCGTCGGGGGTGCGGTCAGCCCGTCACAGGCTCCACTGGCGCAGTTCGTCGGCGATGGCGCGGACGTCCGCCTTGCCCTCCTTGACCAGCAGTGCCAGGTCGCGCACCTGTTCGGGCGAGGTGATGACCTTCAGCCCCGACGCGACGAGATAGCCGTATGCCACGGCTGAGGCGAACATCGCGTTGGAGCGCTCCAGCGCGGGCACGTGCAGCAGCAGTTGCAGGAGTGCCGCGGCCCTGGAGTGCGGGTCGCTGTAGACGGGGCTGCCGAAGATCTCCGCCTCGTGCCGGGCGACGGCGGCGACGAGCGCGCCCCAGTCGGTGACCTGAGGGTCGCCGGGCGTCTTGTGCTCCGCGACCATGAGCAGCCAGGAAAGATGGATCCGGAGGTTCAACGGGTGCCTTTGCGCTCCGGGCCGAACTCCTCGGCGAACACCGATTCGTACTGCTTCATGAAGTCGGCGGCTGCTTCGACGAAGGTGTGTCCGACCTCGCCCGCATCCTGTCTGACAAGCTCCTCTATGTAGCGGTTCACGCTCATCCCCCTCTGGAGCGCGCGCTGTCGCGCGGCCTCGGCGGTGGCCTCGTCCACTCGAACGTTCAGCTGAGTCTTGGGCACCCCATCACGCTAGCGCGGGACCGCTAGCATCGGCAAGGGGAGCCGGCCGCAGACGACCGCTGACGAGCGCGGGCCGAAGGCGGATCCCAGTCCTCCGGGCCGCGCCGCGGGGCGCCGTATCGCAGCCGCCCGGCGCAACGGCGCAGGCCGCATGCCCCACATCTCCGCAGCCCGCCGGGCACGACCGTCGGCGCCCCCGCGCGCCTACGGTCGAAGATGACCGACGGATATCGCACCCGAGTGCCCCCTCGTCCGAACAAGTAGTCATAATTCCTGGTCAGGCAGGCGACATCAGCGCGGTCGGCCGATTCCCGGCGTCGTGTGCGTGCCAACCGTCCAGATCTCGCGACGACTCATGGAGTGCACATTGAGTACGACGATCCGTTCTCGTATCACCGCCAGATTCGGTCGCAGCTACCTGGCCAGGATTCAGAAGCACGGGATCGGGTCCTCCACGATCAGGCTGCTGCCCGAGGATCTGCTGATGTTGCTGCGCAGGGACGGTCTGGATCCGGTGCGGCAACTGGCCGACGCCCGGGTGAGCGCGCCGGTGTCCAGGGTCTCGCTGCCGTTCGGGATGGACGCCTGGGTGGTCACCGGCTACGAGGAATCCAAGGCCGTACTCGGCTCCGCCGAAGGATTCAGCACGGACTTCGCCCATCTCGCCACGAACGCCGGGATCAATGCCGAGCAGAGCCCCGGCGGACTGGGGTTCAGCGACCCGCCCGTGCACACACGGCTGCGCCGCATCCTCACCCCTGAGTTCACGATGCGCCGGCTCCGTCGTCTGGCTCCCAGGATCGATGCCATCGTCGAGGAACGCCTCGACGCGATGGAGGCCGTGCGGGGCCCGGTCGACCTGGTGCACGCGTTCGCGCTGCCCATCCCCTCCCTCACGATCTGCGAACTGCTCGGCGTGCCGTACGAGGACCGCGACGACTTCCAGCAGTTGGCCATGGACCGCTTCGACCTCTTCGGCGGAACGACCGCGCCCTTCGGCGCGATGTCCGCGTCCCTGGACTACTTCAGGGAGGTGGTCAGGGCGCAGCGGGCGAAGCCGGGGGACGGCCTGCTCGGCATGATCGTGCGGGAGCACGGCGACAGCGTCGACGACGAGGAACTCGCGGGCCTCGCCGACGGCGTACTCACCGGCGGATTCGAGACCACGGCCAGCACCATCGCGCTCGGCTCCCTCGTGCTGCTGCGGAACGAGGACGTCCTCGCTCGGCTGCGTACGGACGACACCATGACCGTGCCGTTCGTCGAAGAGGCGTTGCGCTACCTCTCCGCCGTGCAGCTCGCCTTCCCCCGGTTCGCCCGTCAGGACATCGAGATAGCCGGGGTGGTCATTCCGCGCGGTGACATGGTGCTCTGCTCCCTGAGCGGCGCCAACCGGGACCCGTCGTACGTCCAGGACGACGGCCGCTTCGACCCGCACCGCACCACCCCGGCAGGGCATCTCGCCTTCGGCCATGGCATCCACCGCTGCATCGGGGCCGAGCTGGCGCGCATGGAACTGCGCTCGGCCTATCCGGCCCTGACCCGGCGGTTTCCCGGCATGCGGCTCGCGGTACCGCCGCAGGATCTCACCTTCCGCAAGCTGTCGATCGTCTACGGCATCGAGTCGCTGCCGGTGCATCTGCGCTGAGGCGGTGCAGGAGCACACTCGTGACACGGGATCGCCCGATCGCCTGATCCCGTGATCCCTTGATCGGGGAGAATTCGTTCGCCGTGCGGAGCGGCGTTCTGCTTGGCTCAGCCGATGAGTGATCTCCATATCCGTTGCGCCGCCCCCACCGATATCGACGCCGTGCTGCGGTTCTGGCGCACGGCGGCTGAAGGTACAAGCATCAGTGACGACCGCGACGGGGTGGGACGGCTCGTCGCACGCGACCCGGAAGCCCTGCTCCTCGCGGAGCGTGACGGGGTAATGGTCGGCACCGTCATCGCCGGTTTCGACGGGTGGCGGTGCTCCGCCTACCGACTGGCCGTTGCCCCGGGGTGCCGCCGGCAAGGCATCGCCACCGCGCTGATGGAAGCGGCGGAACAGCGGTTCACCGCGCTCGGCGGACGACGCGCCGATGCCATGGTCCTGGAGGCCAACGAGCGCGCGCACCACACCTGGGCCGCGTCCGGCTACCACCGCGAGGACCACTGGCGGCGCTGGGTGAAGCCGCTGCGGGGGTGAGGGGTCAGAGGCGAGGGCGAGTGACGCGCGGCAGCCGCCGATGACGGCTCCGGCCCCTGCGGCCCGCGTACGCCTGATGAAATAGCCGGGGAATAGGGGTACCGGCGGGTGGAGCTGCGAGTGACTTTGCTGATCCTTTACCATAGGTGTTCCCCCTGCCGATCCTGACGAAAGGTGTGAGCGTCCGCCCATGGGCGAGCCTCCCAGTAGCCGATATCGCCGACACCGAGCGATCCCCCTGTCCCTGCTCGATCATGGGACGGAGGTGAACCGATGATCGAAGTGC
Source organism: Streptomyces brevispora (assembly GCF_007829885.1). Taxonomy (NCBI): domain Bacteria; kingdom Bacillati; phylum Actinomycetota; class Actinomycetes; order Kitasatosporales; family Streptomycetaceae; genus Streptomyces; species Streptomyces brevispora. The sequence continues at coordinate 1,518 of NZ_VIWW01000002.1, read as the reverse complement.
TTCTGCTGCTCGTGGCGGTGCTGCTGTCGCTTGCCTGCGGCGCCTTCGTCGCAGCGGAGTTCTCCCTGACCACAGTCGAACGCGGCCAGCTCGAACGGGCCGTGGAGCAGGGGGAACGTGGCGCCGCGAGCGCCATGAAGGCGGTACGCAGCCTCACCTTCCAGCTCTCCGGGGCCCAGCTGGGCATCACCGTCACCAATCTGGTGGTCGGCATGCTCTCCGAATCCTCCATCGCGAAACTGATCCGCGGACCGATCGAGGCCCTCGGGCTGTCGCCCAGCGTGGCGTCGTCCGTGGCCCTCGTCATCGGTACGGCGCTGTCCACCGTGTTCCTGATGGTCGTCGGCGAGCTCGTCCCGAAGAACTGGGCGATCTCATCGCCGCTCGCGGTGGCGAAGACCGTGGCTACCCCGCAGCGGGCCTTCACGGCCCTCTTCCGGCCCTTCATCAGCCACCTCAACAACACGGCCAACCGGATCGTGCGCCGTTTCGGGCTCGAACCCGCCGAGGAGCTGGCGTCGGCCCGCAGTCCTCAGGAGCTGGTGGCGCTGGCCCGGCACTCCGCCAAGGTGGGCGCCCTGGAGGCGGACACCGCCGAACTCTTCGTTCGCACACTCAATCTGTCGGAGCTCACCGCGGAGAACGTGATGACCCCGCGGGTCCAGGTCACGGCACTGGAGATACGGGCCACCGCGGAGGACGTCGCCAACGCCACGCGGGCGACGGGACTGTCCCGGTTCCCCGTGTACCGGGGCAGCCTCGACACCGTCGTCGGCGTCGCCCACATCAAGGACGTGCTGGCGATCCCCGCCGAACTGCGGCCCCGTAAGCGGGTCGCCGACCTGCTGCGCGAGCCACTGCTCGTACCGGAGACACTGACCGTGGACCGGTTGCTGGACCGGCTCTCCGGCAAGCTCGCCATGGCCGTCGTCATCGACGAGTACGGCGGCACGGCGGGCGTCGTGACGCTGGAGGACATCGTCGAGGAGGTCGTCGGCGAGGTGCGAGACGAGCACGACCCGCACGAGACGCCGGACCTCGCACCGGCCGGTGAGGACGCCGACGGCCGCACCCTGTGGTCGGCCGACGGCGCGGCCCGGACCGACCAGCTGGAGAGGATCGGACTGAGAGTGCCGGACGGACCGTACGAGACGCTTGCCGGGCTGATCGCCTCGGAGATGGGCCGGATCCCCGTGGTGGGCGACTCGGTCGAGTTCGCCGGCTGGCGGCTCGACGTGGTGGACGCCTCCGGGCGCCGTGCCGCGCGGGCACTGCTGCACGCGCCGCTGCCTGGCTCCGACGAGTTGCCGGAGGACGAGCGATGACCGCCGTACAGCTCTTCATCGGCCTGATGACACTGGTCGTGAACGCCTTCTTCGTCGGTGCGGAGTTCGCTCTGATCTCCGTACGGCGCAGCCAGATCGAACCGCAGGCGGAGAACGGGAACCGGCGCGCACGCAGCGTCATCTGGGGACTCGAACATGTCTCGGCACTGCTCGCCGCGGCGCAGCTGGGCAT